>JAVRCF010000083.1:0-38683 GCA_034530935.1 Aulosira sp. DedQUE10
CTCCTGAACCCTTGATTTTTAAAGCCTTTTAGGGAATGAATCGGCCCTGCCTTAAAAAGGGGGCTGGGGGGATCAACCAGTGCTTAAAATCACAGCCAACCACTTTTCAAACAACCTCTTAGAGCTTTCTTCGGGGCGTTTAGCCCGTGCTGAGTTGTGAGTCTGGGTTAATACCGTTTATTACAGAATAAAGAGGAAGGGGAACAGGATTAGTCGGTGACTTTTCCTTGTTCCCCTTCATCATTGATAATTTATGCTTAATTTTGGCTATCACAGCGTTAATTTCTGAGATTGTCGTACTGAAGTGCAACTTGCTTAGATATAGTACATCAATTCCTTTTCTCGGTGCTTGAGTCGTCGCTCACAAAGGTCTTGCAGCGTATATTTCTCTAAAACCGCGTTAGCCGCCTGACGTGCTTCCTGCCAGACTTCGTTAATAATTTGAGTTTCTAGTGTTTTGGCATTTTGCTCAACGCTAGGCACAGCAGCATCTACTCCTTCAATGCTGCTCCAAGCTTCTAACAAAGTAATTTTTCGAGGATCTCGTGCTAAAACATAGCCACCTTTGGCTCCGCGTATGCTTTTAATTAGACCTCTACGCCTCAAAGTTGCTAGCAATTGCTCTAAATAGCGGTTCGGTATATCTTGCAGCACCGCCATCTGCCGAATCTGTAGAGATTCACCACTAGGGTAACAACTAGCCAACTCTAACAGAGCTAGAAGTGCGTATTCAGATTTGTTAGAGAGTTCCACAGGCGTAATATGATAAATTTATAAGATTTGTATTTACTGTTGACTTTTTTACCAATAGCTGAATCTAGAAATTCGCTCATCAACATTTGGTTGACTATTTTATTTTTAGTTTAGAGACTTCAAACGATAGAAGCAATTATTTTTAGTTTTTGTTTTAATAAATAAAATTGATTAATCAAGTGTATGCTCTTCCAATATAGCTGACCTGAGGGGTGATGCCCCCTAGATAAGGGCTGGGTACTGGGCATTGGGAGATAAGGAAGCAGAGGTGAAGGGAGACAAGGAGACTAACTATAATAAATCACTAAAATTTCTCTTCTTTTACTCAGGACTCACAACTCAGGACTTACCACTCAGGACTCAGGACTCAGGACTCACCACTTGCTTCTGTTAATATTGCCTGTTCTCGCTAGAATATAGTTTTGAAACAAAATTCAACAGAATGTTACAAAGCGACAAGAAAGACTTACCGGACTCCCCGCCCGCATAGACTTATACGAGCCGCAGGCTTTGTTGTTGAGCCAGTGATTTCCAGCCTGAGAGCGATTTACGCTCATAAAGATGTACCCAATTGATATGATTCTGAGAGCATTTTCATGTTGCTATCAGGGCTAATTCAGGGTAATGGCTCATACTAATGAATCAATAAGCGAAGTCGGCAATTGGGTAATGAAAAGGCGTTATTTTCTAGAAGCTAGTGCCGTTATATTTGGCACGGCATGGTTATCAAAGTATCTATTTAGGAAGCAAGAAGTTATGGCAACTGCAAAGAATGAATTTGAAATCAGCAAAACCGAGGAAGAATGGGGTAAGACTTTGACACCAGAACAGTTTCATGTGCTGCGTAAACATGGCACGGAACGCGCTGGTACAAGTCCTCTCGATAAGCAATATGCAGCGGGAAATTACGTGTGTGCAGCGTGTGATTTACCCTTATTTTCCTCAGAAACCAAATTTAACAGTGGTACAGGCTGGCCGAGTTTTTACGCGGCTCTTGAAGACGCAGTTGGCACAACTGTAGATAAGTCGTTTTTTATGACTAGAGTTGAAGTCCATTGTCATCGCTGCGGTGGACATCTCGGTCATGTATTTAATGATGGCCCTGCACCCACTGGTAAGCGCTACTGCATGAATGGTGTGTCTTTGAAGTTTATTGCTAGCTAATCGGCAATTCTCATGAAAGAACCGAAAGAGAGCAGGCATTCGGGCTACTGAGTGCAGACGCTTGTTTGACAACTGATTATAATCAAGTTCGCTTAGTACCGAAGATTATAGATTATGTGCCGTTTACTTGCTTACCTCGGTTCGCCTATTTCCTTAGAACGCTTACTATACACACCAGAACATTCTTTGATTGTGCAGAGTTATCAACCTCAAGAAATGCTTTCTGGAGTAGTAAACGCTGATGGCTTTGGTATAGGTTGGTATCATGCTCAAAAGGATACCGAACCCTTTATCTACAAACATATTTTGCCGATTTGGAATGACGAAAATCTGCCAAATCTTAGCCGCTATATCGAATCAGGGCGAATTTTAGGCTATGTTCGTAGTGCGACAACTGGCCAAGCTCTAGATTTTAGTAACTCTCAACCATTTCGGTATCAGCAGCTGTTATTTTCTCACAATGGAAGGATCGAGAAGTTCCGCCAGACATTATACAGACCGATTCGCAATCAGCTCAGCAATGAAATTTACCAATCAATTCAGGGAAGTACAGATTCGGAACATATCTTTGCTTTACTGCTGCATCAGTTACAAACTCACCCCGGTAAGAGTATAGAGCAGGCTTTACACGTGACATTACTTCAGTTGTTGCAATTAGCAGCAGAATATGAAACTGATGTTTCTGCCAACGTGATTGTAAGTGATGGCGATCGCTTAATTGCTTCTCGCTTTAGTACCAAATCACCTGCGCCGTCTCTTTACTGGTTAGAAAATGATCCAACTTTCCCTGAATCGGTAATTATTGCATCTGAACCACTATTTAATGGTAATTGGACAGCTTGCCCAGAAAATAGCATCATCAGTGTGGGAGAAGACCGTGTTATCCAAGTTGAGCAAATCTAGTGTCAGAGAAGATATAACTCTTGCGTTTATTGAATGTCGCACGAAAACTCTGACACTGTTTGAGGGTATGGATCAAGAGACATTCTGTAGTCAACCCCATCCTGATTTTAGTCCTGTTGGCTGGCACTTAGGTCATATTGCTTACACTGAATCTTTGTGGCTGCTAGAACGCAGCGCAGGCTTATCATGTTTGTTTCCGCAATACCGTCAGCTGTTTGCGGCTGATGGTTTACCCAAAGCCAAGCGTGTGGAATTACCTGGCTTGCCACAAATTCGTGATTACCTAGATACGGTGAGAAGTAAAGTCTTGCATTGTTTAACAGTTGCTGATGTTGAGCAAAATGAACGTCTATGGCGCTTTTTGATTCAGCACGAAAGCCAACACAGTGAAATTATTAGCATGGTGTTGGAATTAGTAAAAATTCCCCTATCAGACAACAACTCACTCCACTTTGATGCTGTTAGCCCATCTTCACCCGATAGCCTGGAAGAAATGATTCAAATTCCCGCAGGTGAATTTGAGCAAGGGAACAACTCAATTGAGGCGCTGGATAACGAATCTCTAGCACATAAAGTATATTTAGATACTTATTATATTGACCGCTATCCTGTAACTTGTAGGCAATATCGGGCATTTATGGAGGCTGGTGGTTATCAAAATTCTCGTTGGTGGTCAACGGCTGGGTGGGAGTGGCTGCAAACTGAGCAGGTGACTCAACCGCTTTATTGGCATGAAGATTTAAGTTGGGATAATCACCCAGTTTGTGGTGTCAGTTGGTACGAGGCAGAAGCTTACTCACGGTTTGTTGGGAAGCGGCTACCCACAGAAGCCGAATGGGAAAAAGCAGCTAAGTGGAATGCCCAAGCAACAGCACTAACTGAGAATTGTAATTGCGATCGCCTAATTGGTAAAACGACAGCCGTAGATGCTTATCCTGGTGGACAAAGCGCCTATGGTTTATACGACACCTTGGGAAATGTGTGGGAGTGGACAGCTTCCTGGTTTGATGGCTATCAAGGATTTCAAAGTTATCCTTACACAGGTTACTCACAAGTTTATTTTGACCAGAAGCATCGTGTTTTAAAGGGCGGTAGTTGGGCAACTCGTCCGTGGGTACTGCGCCCTAGTTTTCGCAATTGGTACTATCCCAGTGTACGTCAGGTTTTCACTGGGTTTCGCTGCGCTGTTAGTGATAGCTAGAGGTTTATTTGTAGTCAGCACTCAAGTGCTAAAAAATCAAAGACTAAACTCTTCAGTACGATAATTATTAGCCCGCGTAGGCGGGCTTTACTTGTAAAGCCGCAATTTCCAGCCGCCAGGGACAGAAGGTAGAATTATCATAATTTGTATTTATCAATTTAAAAAGAAAGAATATTTGCTTTGATTATTAGCGGGGTTTTATCTTATAAATACGAGAAACTAAACGCAAGTATGAAAAACTTACAACTCTATTTTAGATAAAAAATGCCTATGAACTACTTTAGTAATGCTGGATTAAAATATTGTTTTCTCAATTCTGAATCCAATCAAAATGCCCTAAATCACATGGGATTAGGGGTGTTTTCAATAGGAATAAATATTTAATTATTGATGTATTTTACTTGTAAAAATATCAATAGTTAAGCCAGAATATATTTGCCATGTTCCGAAAATTAGGCTGGTGAAGATGAAGTATTCATTAAGGTGAGAAACCGTCAGATATATTAATCTGGCATAGTTTTGTCATCTGCATACTTATGGCATATCAACAAAAGTGGCATCAGCTTTTAGTCATAAATTGGCTATAAGTTGAGGATACTTTTCAATTGATTTGCTAATTTTAAAGCCTAATTAAATATCCATCCCGTAAATGTCATGAAAAATATTTCTATCTTGTCTAAAGCTGTGTTGGCTTTCAGTTTTGGAATCTGTTTGCTGCCTATTTCCAAAACCTATGCCAATGCTAACACCGATTTTCAAGCACCTCTTAGTGCCAGGACTACGTACAATCAAACGAATGTCTCGACAGCAACATATTATTTCACTGTTGCTGTACCTGCTTCTGGAACAAAACCCTTTCAACAGGTGACGCTGAAGCAGATTCAAGGTGGTGAAAATATTGAGTTTGATGCCAAACAAAGTAGCGCCTTTCTAGGAACAAGCGATCATGCTGGCGAAAATCTACAATTTGCGATCGCTAGCAACCCAAGTCAAGATGATACTGTGACACTCCAGTTCGCGCAGCCTTTACCACCAGGTAAGACGGTAACAATCGCTCTCAAGCCTTACCGTAATCCTGCTTACGAAGGATTTTATTTATTTCATCTCAAAGCTGCTCCCGCAGATCAGAGTACAGAAGGTCAATCTCTTGGTGTAGCTCGGTTACAATTTTACCAAAATGACTTTTGACTGGATAACTAGTATAGGCAAATCTGGCGATTAGATTTGCGATCGTTTCAAAGTACACCTGAGTTAAGGTGTACTTTTTCTATTTTTTTAGGCTATTTAAATCATTTTTTATCTGCTTGCTATCTGAACATATATATAAAAATCAAAGTTGTTTTTACAAACACCTAATTATCTATCAGTTTGGTGTACTTTAAAGTAAAGACTATATGGAAAGTAGCTATGAGTAGCTTTCCATATTCTTCAAGCATTGAAAAAAAGCAGAATTATGACAATAGCAACTACCTTTGTTGAACAAAATACGATTCGTCGCCGTGGTACTGGCTTAAAAGCATATAATCCAGAAAAAGTCTTTTCAGGCTACACACTGTTTACACCCTTAACAGGTAAAGGTGAAGTCTACTTAATTAACTTGGAAGGCAAAGTAGTACATGAATGGCAACTACCATATCCTCCAGGTTTATATGGCTATATTTTACCTAATGGCAACCTTTTCTATAATGGTAAAATAGCAGAGATTCCGCCGCGTTTTCCTGTATGGTCTTTATTTAAAGGTGGCGTAGTTTTAGAAGTAGATCCACAGGGTAAAATTGTCTGGGAATATCATCATCCAGATCACCATCATGATGGTCGTCGTCTGCGTAATGGCAACACAATTTTACTAGCTTTAGAAAAAATCCCAAAATCTTTAGTTCCTCAGATTAAAGGTGGTGTAGTAGGGACAGAAGTAGATGGTGATATCTATGCTGATGTTATTCATGAAGTAACTCCACAAGGTGAGATAGTTTGGAGTTGGCACACATACGAACATCTTGACCCTGAAAAATATGTAATTACAAAACAAGATCAACGCCATGAATGGACACATGGCAACACCGTTGGAGAGCTTGCTGATGGTAATATTGTGTTGAGTTTCCGTAATATTTCCACAGTAGTAATTGTTGAGCGTCAGACAGGCAATATTATCTGGGAATTAGGAGATGATGTGCTGGCTCAACAACATTTTCCTAATGAATTACCCAACGGTAACTTGCTAATTTTTGATAATGGCGCTCATCGGCAGAAAGCAGCTTTGAATTTTTCCCGCATTATTGAAGTGAATAGAGAAACAAAAGAGATAGTTTGGGAATACACCGATAACCCACCACACAACTTTTTTAGTTCCTACATTTCGGGAGCGCAACGCTTACCTAATGGTAATACTTTAATTACCGAAGGTGGTTTTGGTAGGATTTTTGAAGTGACAGCCACAGGAGAAGTTGTTTGGGAATATATTAATCCCTACTTTGCACCGCAAAATGCTCCTGGGGAATCAGCATTAGTCGCTAGGGGAGAACAAAATTCTGTCTTTCGTGCTTTTCGTTATGCACCAGAAGAAATTCCTTGGCTGAGTTAGTTTTTAATAGGAGCCAAGGGACAAGGAGGGGGGACAACTATAGCATTGGTGTCAACTTAAGCTCAAACGCTTATCCCACAGGCGTTTTACCCCACCCCTTAATCCCCTCCCCCGAAGTTTGCTCAACTCTTGGAACCCCCGCACGCAACTTCTCTTCGCCTGCGGGGAGGGGACGTTTTGGCTTTAGACAAAACTCTTGTGGGGTGACGCGGATCTTGATGGGAAGCGAGAAAACGCTTGCATTACGTCTTGATAAGCCTTTCACGTTAAGTTGACACCAATGCAACTATAGTCCTTCCTCTTTTAAGCCACCTGATGTGATTCTTCCTCGACGGCTAACGGCTTCAACGCAGCAAAATATCCCTGCTTCCACAATTGCGCGTTAGCGAAGCTTACCACATAGGTTTTTAATAGCAGGAAAGCGATCGCACCGTTACTGATTATTAATAACCAGCATTTTTATCTACGACATTACGCAGGGATTGACCATTGTAATAGCGTGTGAAATTATCGAGGAAAAGTGCGATCGCTCGCTCTCTAGTTTTGGGAGAATGGCCAGAACAATGGGGTGTAAGAAAAAGATTCGGTTGCGTCCATAAGGGACTTTCTGGTGGTAGCGGTTCTGTAAAAACTGTATCTAAAGCTGCACCAGCAATTTTACTTTCTTGTAAGGCTTTGATAAGTGCAGGTTCATCGACAATTGCACCACGGGCAATATTTATTAAATAAGCATCTGGACGCATGAGGCTAAAAACTTCTGCATCAATTATGCCCTTGGTTTCTTTAGTAAGAGGTGTAGCAATAATTACATAATGAGCTTCACCTAAAAGTGCTTTCCATTCATTTGCACCTACCACTTTATCGAAGTTCGGTAATGGTTGCGGATTACGGCGACTACCATAAATATTTAAACCAAAAGCTTTAGCACGTTTAGCAATTTCTTGCCCTATTCCACCTGCACCGATAATTAATAATGTTTTATCTAGTAGTTCTTCATTTCTAAAGCCTCTTTGCCAACTCTTTTGAGTTTGTAGTTCATGCAATTTGGGAAAATTTTTGGCGTAAGATAAAATATAAGCAATGACAAATTCAGCCATCGGAATAGCATGAAGTCCTGCGCCGTTAGTCAGGAGAATTTCACGCTCTAAATATTGTGGTGTCAGAATGTTATTTACACCTGCATTTGTTGCTTGATGCCAACGCAATTTAGGTGCTGATTCTAGGACTTTCTGTAAAGTCGTCGGTTTTATATAATAAAGCCAACTAAAATATACTTCCGCATCGCTAGCATCACCATCGATATTGCCATCAACATCAGCTCGGACAAATTTTATATCGCTAGGTAGATGCGGTTTAATCTCATCAGCAACTTCTATTGGTAGAATTAGCTTCATAGTCGCTTACTCCATTTAGATCTGAGTTTATTGTACTAATTCGTAATTTTTGGTTAAACAATTCTTGTCTACAGGCGGTGTGGTTTCAGTTGGGGTCGAAATCCCCGTTGCTGATATTATTAATTACAATTTTTCAATCATGTTTAAATGCAATTCAATTTATATAGAAGAAATAGTAGAGTTCCTGAATAGCTTCTTTACTGTTGAGGGATTTTCTGCCAGCGAGAGAGGAGGTATATATTTACCATCATCAAATCCTGTGGAACGTTTAGGGCTAGCACTTGAACCTGGGACACAGTTACAGCAATGGTTGATTGATAACCGTTTAGATGCAGTATTCTTACATCGACCTTGGAAATTAGCAGCAAATAAAATTCCGCAAGAGCTAGGAGTAATTTCTTACCATCTACCATTTGATGAGTGCTTGACAGTGGGTTTTAATCTCCGGTTAGCTCAAGTTTTGAGAATGTCAAATTTAGAAGTATTGGGAAAAAAAGAAAATAGAGCCATTGGAATGATTGGAAAAATACCGACTCAATCTTTTGTAGAGTTATGCAGTTGTATAACGCAAATTTTTGGCAAACAAGAACAAGTATTACCAGCAGTTAATAATGATGTAAAACGCATTGCTGTTGTTGGTGCAATGACAGATGCATTAGTACGTGAAGCAGCAGCCCGTGGTGCTGATGTTTATATAACAGGACAAATTCGCCAGCCAGCTCAAGAAGCAATAAAAGAAACTAAGATAAGTGCGATCGCAGTTGGTCATCATCGTAGCGAAGTATGGGGTTTAAGTTCACTATCTGAGATACTAAAAGAACGCTGGTCTAATTTGGAAATCTTTATATATGATGACTCTTACCCTGCTTAGATTGATCATCTGGCAGGAGTATGTAACCATGTTTGTGTAGCAACATCCCAATGAGAGTCAAGCCAACGCCGTTGCGTTTCATCCCAGTGGGATAATGTAGCTAGATCTACCATTGCAAGCGCAATCTCAAAGTTTTCTTCTGCCGCTAGCGGCCCTGAGTCTGCGAAACTGATTATGTCGTCAAAGATTTCTATTATCCACCCTTGATAGACTTGCCCATTCGTCAGTTTGAAATAGTGCTTTGTGCCAAACTCGCTAAATTCTTCCAGAATAGCTTTTGAGTTTTTCATTAATCTTATTTTTTCATCAGTTGCAACCTTTTGCTGAATTGATATTTTAAATCTTTTACTGCTTTTGCTGCGTCACAATCCAATCATTCAATTTAAAATCAGACTGAGCTAATTTTTGCGAGACCAAAAATTTCTTTGTCCCTTCTAAAAGTTGTACGCCTTGATCTGGCAAAGGTTCTAGAGGGAATTGTGTAATTGGGAAAGAAGCCTTCACCACATCAAGAGAATATCCTGATACATCAGCATGGAATTTGTAGTAAGCCTCTGGGTTTGCTTGAATATTTTTAACAGATGCTTGTTTGATCTGATTCCACTTTTGCGGTAAATCTGGATGTTTAGCCAAGAAATCTTCTGTCGCTACAGTGACGCTGGTTCCGCGTAAGTCTGGGTGTTGAATTGCTTCATCAATCACGGGATAGCCTTTTGATTTTAACAGCGGCCCGGTTCCAGTTGATGCCGCGATCGCCGCCACATCTCCCCGTTCTAATGCGGCTTGGGCTTCGCTAGGTAGCATATGGATGACAGTGACGCGATCGCTAATCCCAGATTTTTGCAATAATCCAATTAAATAGCGATGCATATAGGAACCTTTGGAAGTCGCTACCTTCTGTCCTTTGAGTTCCGCTACAGAACGAGGGCCGTCTTTCTTGGCTAATAACCAAGCATTTGTCCCTACTTGTTCTTGACCTATTAAACGTGTGGGTAATCCTTTGGCTTTACCAACCAGCGCAGGTGTATCACCATAGATTCCGACATCCACTTCCCCAGCTACCAAGGCTTCATTCAGGTTGGGGCCGTTGGGAAAATTCAGCGTCCTGATTTCTGTAATCCCCAATTGTTGCAATTCTGGTAAAAGTTTACCTTGATGCATTGCCCAGCCTGTCGGCCCTGTAGGTATTTTAACTTTACCGTTACTAATAAAACCCAAACGCAAAGTAGAAGTCTTAACTTCCGCCTTAGTTGTGGTTATGGGATTTAATACAGCTTGGGAAACAGTCTGATTAGAACTGCAAGCAGTGTTGAAAAATAATAAAGCAGATATAGCCAGAGTTGGTAATTTAAGCATGGAAAACGAACCGCCAAGACGCAGAGAAGAGAAGAAAATGCTATTTCATCAGCTTGAGTATTTGGTGTGTAGAATCTTCTTTAGCTGAGGAATTGCGATACCTTCGGTGGGCTTTGCCAACGCGTCCCCAACCAATATTTCTCCGGTAGCTTCCCAGAAGTTCAGCCTCTTTGAGTAATTGTTCATCTACTGAATCGAGAGGATCAACTTGTGGTGCTACATACAAAGCATCCACCGGACAGTACAATTCACACATAAAACAGGTTTGACAATCACTCTGTCTAGCAATAGTAGGTGGTGCATCTGGCACTTTGTCAAAAACATTTGTCGGGCAAACATTCACGCAAATATTACATTGAATACACCGCGACGCACTAACTAACTCAATCATACAATTTTGGATTTTGGATTTTAGATTGGGGAATAAGGCGCATTGTAGAAGTTGAATAATTCTTATCTTTCTCTTTGCGCCTCTGCGCCTTTGCGTGAGAAAAAAAGACAATTAAGAATACACGCCCACCAATTCTTTCTCTGTCCTTAATCCTTCACTTCTCACCCAAACTTGATCCAAACCACCACTAACTAAATAATGTTGCTGGTTAGCATCCATCTCTGGAAAGTCCAGATGTTTATGCATACCGCGAGTTTCTTTCCGTTCCAAGGCGCTGCTGTACATCCATCGCGCTGTAGCTACCATTGCAGCAGCCTCCCGCATCTGAATAATATTATGTGTATCCCCAGCTTGACTACTACGAATCTCTTGCCAGAGGTGATTTAATCTCTGCAACGATCCAGTCAAACCTTGTTCTTTACGGAACAAATTGCGATCGTAAGGGAAGACTTCGGCTTGAGTTGCTTGGATAACTTCTCCAGGCTTGATTTGTTGTTGACTACCACCGATCAATCCAGCTTCACCAACTGCTTGCACAGGGCGCTGCGTTCCCCACTCTCCCAAATTCTGGGCGTACTCAGCCGCAGATTTACCCGCCCAGTAACCAGAAGATATTGCCCAAGCTGCATTGTGACTACCACCACCAGTAAAGCCACCACAAATTAATTCTCTAGTAGCAGCATCACCGGCTGCATAAAGTCCGGGAACTGATGCAGCGCAGGTAGAATCGACAATCCGAATCCCACCTGTACCGCGTACTGTTCCTTCTAAACGCAAGGTAACAGGAAAGCGTTGGTTAAACGGATCAATCCCGGCGCGATCAAAGGGTAAGAAGAAATTAGGCTGTGCTTTCCGCATCTGTACTTGCATCTCTTCATTCGCTTGATCCAAGATGGCATAGACTGGCTGTGTCAACAGCGTTTGGGCAATAACTGAACGCCCTCGTTGGGAACCTGCGCCAGGTATTAGTGTGCCATCTTCGTATGTAAAAGTTGCCCAATTATAAAATAGGGTTTTGGTAACAGAAGAAAAGGCGGGAGAGATGCCATAAGCGTTAGAAAATTCCATCCCTGACATCTCTGCACCCGCTTCTGCTGCCATGAGGTATCCATCCCCAGTCAGGACATTGCAACCTAAGGCTTTACTCAAAAAAGCACAACCGCCTGTTGCAATGATTACTCCACCTGCACGTACAACCCATTGCTTACCAGTCTGGCGGTTAATTCCTGTTGCCCCAGCCACTGCACCTTCTGCGTCTACTAATAATTGCAAGGCAGGGCTATTGTCTAAAATTGTGACACCCACCCGCTTAATTTGTTTCCGCATCAGGCGCATATATTCCGGCCCCTGGAGACTGCGCCGATAAGGTTTTCCCTCTTCATCAACAGGAAAAGGATAACCCCACTCTGCTAATAGGTTGACGTTGGTATATGTCTGATTCAATACCTGATCCATCCAGGTACGATTGGCTAAAAATCCCCCCAAAGCTTCGCGACTGGCTTTTGCAGCTTCTCTAGCTTCCGCATCAGGAGGTATATACCACACACCATTACCTGATGCTGCTGCACAGCCACTCGTACCGCAGTAGCCCTTATCGACCAAAACCACTTTTGCGCCAGCAGATGCAGCACTCCAAGCAGCCCAAGTACCAGCCGGGCCACCACCTATTACTAAAACATCTGTCTGCAAGTTGTGGTCAACATCAATAGTAGATGAACTCTGCGATCGCCAATGGGGACTACTCATTGAATTCCTCGCCTCAATATTTAAGCTTACAAACTACAGCAAAACTTGGATAATCACACAATCAAGACACCATTTGCTAAGTGCAAGTATGGTCATTAGATATAGTTGTTCAATCCATATTGTTGCAGCACTGGAATTTACAATACCATAAAATACGGTTACTCGGTCAAGTTACTGTATTTGTTTGCAATTAAAGCCTTGCATAATTTTTTCAAAAAAGCAAGAGGGAGTTTTTATTAAAATTCAAACTCTCAATAAAAAGCTGGCTTTTTCAGGATTAATATAGGAATATTCAGTCTTAAATCAGCATATTTTAGCTAAATTACGGATTTTGTCCGTTTTTTGTTATATTGCTTTAAATACTAAATATATGATTAGATTCATGAATTTTTACAAAAAAACCACCTAGCGCAGGTGTAAAAAAAATATTTTAGCGCCGTTCAAGATTAATAGAGACGATTGGGTAGTAAGCACTTCAGGACTTTTCTAGATGAGCTTTTATACACTAAAGTGCTAACTACAAGTTTTTACATCAATTATGGGGCTGGGTTGGGATAACGTGTATGAACTGCGTCTAACTCTGCTAAAATCTCTGGGTTAAGAACTACATTTACACTGTCGATGTTTTCTTGTAGTTGTTGTAGGGATGTAGCACCAATAATTGTGCTACTCACAAACCAGCGACTCTGCACAAAGGCTAAAGCTAATTGAGCAGGTGTTAAATTATGTTTTCTGGCTATTTCCACATAAGCTGCTACAGCTTCATTCACATTTGGTTTGAGATAACGTTGTCCAAAACCTTGAAATAGACTCAAGCGCGTATTTTCTGGTTTGCTATCGTCTGTATACTTGCCTGATAACAAACCAAATCCTAGTGGACTGTAGGCGAGTAAACCAACATTTGTGTAGTGAGAAACTTCTGCTAAGGCGGAATCAAACACGCGATTTAGCAAATTATAAGCATTTTGAATGGAGATTACTTTCGGTAATCCTAGCTTTTTGGCAGCATGAACAAACTTAGTTACACCCCAAGGAGTTTCATTGCTCAAACCTACATAGCGGATTTTACCTGCTTTGATCACATCTGCAAAGGCTGCTAATTGTTCAGAAATCGCCACAGTTTCCCTTTCTAACTCCGGTTTATACTCTGTATGACCAAAAGTGGGAACATAGCGATCGGGCCAATGAATTTGGTACAAATCTATATAATCTGTTTGCAATCGCTGAAGACTATCATCTACTGCCTGCTGAATATTCTTACTATCAATTTTGATATTTCCATCTCGCAGCCATTTAAATGGACGACCAGGCCCAGCAATTTTTGTCGCCACAATCAATTGATCTCGCTGCTGTTTCCTCAACCATTCACCAATGTAAGCTTCGGTTTTTCCTTGAGTTTCCCCACGCGGCGGTACTGGGTACATTTCCGCCGTATCAATAAAATTGACCCCTTGGGCAATTGCATAGTCTAACTGTTGATGGGCTTCTTCAATAGTATTTTGGTGCCCGTAAGTCATGGTTCCCAAACAAATTTCCGAAACCTTTAAGTCACTATCGCCGAGTTGGTTATATTTCATAATTTTTGCATCAATTTCCTTAATTACTTTTATTTCATCAAAAGTAAAAACCGTCAAATAATTTTGGATTTAACCTACAGATAGATTTAGAAAATCTTTTTAAATACTTTTAATCTACCGATTTATCGGAGTTACTGCTAAAAACGTATATTACCAGACATTACTCTGAGAAACAAGCTGACTTTTTAAATTTTAAAATATAAAGAGTATGTAACTAAAAATACTCATTCTCTACAGTTTTTCTGAAATACAGGTATCCTGTAAGATTAAATCTACTAAAATTCGACCAAATTACCGGAGTTTGTTTATTGCAGGTAATTCGGTTATTGCCACAAAGCAATTTTCTCTTGCTGGATTTTGTGCCTAGAAGAGAAAAATTTTCATGAGGATTTAACAGAATCTCCAGATAAAAAGCTGGAATTCAAAAGATGATGACGCTGCCAACTTGAAGCGGAAAATTTCAAGAAAATTTAACTGATGTCATCTGGCTGATGCGTGCAGAAGTACAGAGTGTTTGTCCTAGACCGAATTGTGTGTTCTATCAACATGAAAAGATTTTTTGGAAATTTCTTGCTGACCTTACCAACGTTTGTAGTGCTGCTTTTGTTAGCAGCTAGCGCGAAAACTTTAGCCCAAGTAGCCCCTGCACAACCAGAAGCAGAAACTTCATCAAGTACATTACCTGCTTTGGACAAGGCTGTGGTTGAGGCTAATTTAACAGCCCCAGCCAATCAAGAGACTCAGCCAGAATCAAAGCCATCTGTCATTAAGACAGCACCCTTGAGTCCCATAGCACCAGTTCCAGTTTCACAGGCAACCGTTCCAGCACCTCATAACGACCTAGAACAAGTTACCTCTGTCTCGCAACTATCTGATGTTCAGCCTACAGATTGGGCATTTCAGGCGCTACAATCTCTAGTTGAACGCTATGGCGTAATTGCTGGATATCCCGATGGCACATTCAAAGGAAACCGGGCCCTGACGCGTTATGAATTTGCCGCAGGTTTAAATGCAGCCCTTGACCGCCTCAACGAATTGATTGCAACTAGCACTGCTGATTTAGTTAGGCGAGAAGACTTAAATACCCTACAAAAGTTACAAGAACAATTTTCCGCCGAACTCGCCACCTTGCGGGGACGAGTAGACTCTCTCGAAGCTCGTTCTGCCAAGTTAGAAGCCAGCCAGTTTTCTACAACAACCAAACTGCAAGGGCTGGCACAATTCTTTATCGCTGATACCTTTGGTAATCGTGTTGGTACAAATAGAGATGGTACCAATACTTTTTTAGGCTATCGTGCAACCCTCGCTCTACAAACTAGCTTTACTGGCAAAGATCAGTTAACAACTAGTTTAACGGCATCCAACTTTGTGCCTTTAGGCGGTGCGACTGTTGTTGGCGGAACACCTCTAACTGGAACTAATCAAACCCGGTTTAACACAGAAAGAAGCGCTGGTTATGCAGCAGACAGTAATCTTTATCTTGATAGATTGTTCTATCGCTTCCCATTTGGGAAAAACACTAACGTCTGGGTAGGTGCCAGACAACTGCAACCGGTGACTTTTGCGCCTACTCTCAATCCCTTGGTTGGTAACGCCCAGACTGGTACTCTATCACGATTTGGACTCTTTAACCCTGTAATTTACCGACCTGGTTTTGACGGTGCGGGTTTAGCTTTTGCTCATAAATTTAGCAATCAACTCCAATTCAACGCAGGTTACATCGTAGATGATGCTCTAGGTAGTAATCCTGGGGGAAACGCTACTAATGCGGGAGGATTGTTTGGTAATGCTTATGAAGCATTGGCACAGTTAACCTTTTCTCCTAGTCGCAGTCTAGATATTAGTTTTGCCTACGCCCGTAAATACTTCCCTACCCCAGTGTCTCCAGGCCCCAACGGCTCAACAACTGTTGCCCCTGGCTCTGGTTATAACATTACCGGTGGTACAGGTACTGCTAACGCTGCTCGTCCTTTTGGTTTAGCGCCCACCTCATCTGATAACTTTGGGCTGCAATTGAACTGGAAAGCTAGTAATGCTTTCCATATAGGTGGTTGGTTTGGTTATACACAAGCCCATCAAGAGGGCACTAGTAATGATGCTAGTATCATTAACGCGGCGCTGACTCTGGCGCTTCCAGATTTGTTTAAAAAAGGTAATCTCGCTGGGTTTGTCTTTGGTATACCACCAAAAGTTACTAGTAATGATGTAGCGGCTCGTAGAGACAATGATACCTCTTTTCATATAGAGGGTTTTTATACTTATAGAGTGAATGACAACATTAGCGTTACCCCAACTTTGTTTGTCATTACTAACCCAGAAGCTAATGCTAATAACGATCCAATTTGGGTAGGCGCGCTCCGTACTACTTTTACTTTCTAAGAGTAATCACCCAGTTTTGGATTAACAGTTTTGACCACATATCTAGTCATCTTGAACAATATTACCTATTCAATTTGCGATCGCAGTTTTATCAAAAAAAACTACGGTAAATTCATGTATTTAATGTACAATCTAACTCTCAGGTAGGTAAATTCTGATGATGAGTTCGATTTTTCAGCGATTGTTTGCCGTATTGAAGAGACTTCGATTGGCGCAATTTGCGCGCCAAAATAGCATATTCTCCCTCGTGCGTCTTCCCGTGGTTGGGGCTTTTATTACTAGCTTATGTCTCAGCCTGTTATTTGCATCTTGCACAGCTAATAATGCCAGCAATAATACGACATCTGCTAATAATTCTAATCAATCCAAAACATCACTAGTCAAGTTTGGCTATCAAAAATCAGCGATTCTTCTCAAGAGTAAAGGCTTATTAGAAAAGCGTTTACAACCTCAAGGAGTATCTGTACAGTGGATAGAATTTCCAGCCGGGCCGCAGCTTTTAGAAGCAATGAATGTTGGTAGTATTGACTTTGGACATACCGGAGAATCACCACCAATTTTTGCCCAAGCTGCGGGCGCATCATTAACCTATATTGCAGGAATAGCGCCTAGTCCGGCGGGTCAAGCTATTCTGGTTCCTCCAGATTCTCCAATTAAAACCGTAACTGACCTGAAAGGCAAAAAAGTCGCCTTTCAAAAAGGTTCAAGCGCTCATTATATGCTGTTGCAAGTGTTAGAAAAATTTGGTTTGAAATACAGCGATATTCAACCAATCTATCTACCACCTGCTGATGCACGCGCTGCATTAGTTAAGGGAAGCTTAGATGCTTGGGTAATTTGGGACCCATTTTATGCAGCAGCGCAAAAAGCAATTAATGCTCGTGTTTTGATTGATGGCACAGAAATTAACAAACAAGGAGGATATTATCTAGCTAGTCGCAAATTTGCTACCGAGAATCCCGAAACAATTAAGTCCATATTAGAAGAAATTAAGAGCTTAGAAGATTGGTCAGATAAACATCGAGATGAAGTAGCCGCTACACTTTCACCTGTGTTAGGCATTGATTTAGAAACAATGCAAAAAGCAACACAGCGGAGAAAATTTGGTGTCGTACCCATTGATAGCAATTTGATTGCTCTACAGCAGAAAGTCGCTGATAAATTCTATGAATTAAAATTGATTCCCAAGCAACTTGATGTGAAGGAAGCAATGCTTTCACCAGAACAATATGCAGCTTTTTCACCAAAAATATAGGCATGACTCATAGATATGGCGATCCTATTTAATTGGTGAAATTTGGCGCTATCTAGATCCCCGACTTCTATGAGAAATCGGGGATATAAATTTTTACCTTTAATCTGAGAAATTGATGTAAAGACTACTTGATTTCCAGCCTTGTTTATGCGAAAGTCTGATTTAACAAACAAAATACGGCAAATCGATAAAATTTAAGTATTTAATTTTTCAACTCGAAAAAACTTGCTGGTTATAGCTATGTAATCAAAGTTATGCTTTAGCCTCAGCAACATACTATCGATTTGATAAAAACTACATAAGCATAACAGTGATGCGATCGCGCTTTGAAGAGCAGCACTAAGTGCCTAAATGATCGTCGGAAGCAAAAAACCAAAGTAAAAGTTAGCTTCCAGTAGTCCAACTCCGCCTGAAACCCTTGGACTTTTAAGAGTTTTTAAATTACGAATTACGTAGCTTGCTTCTCGCCTTCTCTACGAGACGCTACGCGAATGGCGAGGATTACGAATTAGTAATTAGATTTTTTGATGATTTTTTTACCAGTGGAGACATCTCATGCCAGTAGATCCCAATTCTCACCAAGATTCCGAACAGGATACTCTAGTTCCTAGCGAAACACCAAAATTTAAACGGCCCCGACGCTTTTTTGGTGGTGCTAGCAGACGCTCTTTTCTAGGCCGTGTTGGTTTGTTTACTACCACTAGTGTGGTTGCTGGAGTTTTAGGTTCACCCATTACCGCCAAAAAGGAAGAAGATATTGTTCAGGCTGCGGAACCTGCGGGAAAGTCTGACTATAGCAACCTACGTGAGAAAGCTTTTCAAGTACGTACAACAGCAGCAAAAAATAATCGGGAAATTCCCGTTCCGCCCCATCCCACCAATGGGGATGAAGCGAAGTACGCCAACAAAATTGCCACAGATACACGCGGATTACCCCATAACCAGCTGGGGGAAGTGGATCTGAAAGCTTATCAATCTTTTATTAACGCCCTCAACTCCGGCGATCCTAACGAGTATGAAAAGATCGTCTTGGGTGGCAAACGGAAGCTGGTACAACCACTCACACCATTAGCGATTAGCTTGAGTGGGGTAAATACTTGCCAATTGGCGATTCCAGTGCCCCCTACCCTCGACAGTGCAGAGCAAGCGGCAGAATTCCTCGAAATTGCTTGGCAACAACTCTTGCAGGACGTACCCTTTAGCGAGTTCCGCAATGATACAACTAACCCGCTGATTTTGGCAGCAATTCAGGATCTCAATCGGTTGTCAGCATTTAAAGGGCCGAAACAGAATGGCAAGGTAACACCAGAACTCCTATTTCGAGGCACCGCAATTTACGCTGATGCTGCTGGTAAAACCATTTACCACACCCTACCAGGGGTAGAGGTAGGCCCTTACGTCTCCCAGTTTTTACTGCGTCCTGTGCCTGCTGGAACACATAGTTATCCTCAACTGAACCGGATTCCTCTAGCTATTCCGGAGAACAGTTTCCAAACCACTTATGACGAATGGTTGTTAGTACAAAATGGTGGCGAGTCTGGTAGAACGATTAAGTTTGACTCAACCCGCCGCTACTTTATCAATGGACGCGATCAATCAGAGATTGCCCACACGCCGCCGCCTGTCTATACGAATGCTGCTTTAATTCTCCTCGCCAAGCCAGTCAAAGATAACCCCTTAGGTGGTGGCGTTGGCTCACCCTACAATCCCAGCAATCCTTATAACAAGTCAAAGACTCAAGTGGGTGGTTCGGGGACATTTGGCCCAGGGTATGCACAATCTCTAATCGGTTGGGTGAGTCCCCATGCAATTAGAGCAGCTTACTGGCAGAAGTACTATGTTCACCGTCGTTTGCGGGCAGAGGCTTATGGTGGGTTGGTTCACAACAACAAGGTAAATAAAACGAACTATCCGATTCACTCTGAGGTATTAAAATCAGAAGCCCTTGATCGCATCTACAGCAAATACAAATCCTATTTGCTGCCGCAAGCTTTTCCAGAGGGGGCACCGTTCCATTCTTCTTACCCAGGGGGGGCTTCGGTGTCTGCTGGTGCTAGCGTCACGATTTTGAAGGCACTATTTGATGAGAATTATGTGATTCCCAATCCAGCTGTGCCCGATCCCAAAGATCCTACCAAGTTGATTCCTTATGAAGGGCCACCATTGACCGTGGGTGGTGAATTAAATAAACTAGCGGCAAATATTGGCTTGGGTCGTGATAGTGCTGGAATTCACTGGCGTACAGATGCTGCTGCATCGTTGGCACTTGGGGAAGCGATCGCAATTGGCATTCTCAAAGATGAGAAACTAACGTTCCGCGAAACATTTGAAGGTTTCACATTCACCAAATTTGATGGTACTAAAGTCACCATTTAAAATTTCTCCACTGCCAATGCTGCTCAGTCGTTTGGGGAAAGGGTAAGGGTTGAATGGTAGGAAGAAAAGCTGGGGGAGATGAGGGAGCAAGAGTGTATTTTCTTCTTTGTCCCTCTTATCGGGGCCTAAACTTAGTACCACTTGGTTATTTGATTGTTGAAAACATTCCGTACATTTGAAGCTAAAGTTTACGGTAGGCAATGCCCATTAAAACCCTGATATGGTTGACATTGCTCGCCTCACGCATATGTTCAACAGCAAATAGCCATCTTATATAGTGATCCTAAATTCTTCAGGAAGATCACCATGAGTCAAGTATCCAATAGTGAAATAATTGACCAAATTGTTGCAGGTGCTGTTGAAGACCAAGCCGCCAAAGCACCGGGCTTACGTCAAGCTCATGCCAAAAGTCATGGCTGTGTCTGGGGTGAATTTGCGATCGCCGATAATATCCCAGAAAATCTGCAAGTTGGTATTTTTAGCAAGGTCAAGACCTATCCAATCTGGGCGCGATTTTCTAACGCATCTGGCCCCTTAAGTCAGGGTCAACTCCAATCGGATAAAAACCCTGATGTTAGATTAAATTTTCTGCCAAACCACAAGTTATAGATGCTGCTGATCTACCCATCCCAGACTCTGATAACTATTTGCGCGAAGCCTTGATCGATACTCTCACTGTTGAAAAACGGGATATTTATTTTGATTTCTTGATTCAATTACCGCCTGATAACGATCCAAAATGGGTTGATGATCCAACCCTCCTCTGGGATGAAAGCATTTCTCCATACATCAAAGTGGCAACTATCAAAGTCCCGGCTCAGGAATTTGACACTAGCGATCGCAAACAATTTGATGAAGGTCTTTCCTTTTCGCCTTGGCACACTCTACCAGAACATGAGCCTTTGGGTAGTATCAATACCTCCCGGTTGAAGTTGTATCAAACCATTGCTAAAAATCGTCGGGAACACAATCACCAGGGGGTGACTGAGCCACAACCCTATGCGACGCAATCATAAATCATTAATTCTCGGTTAGGTTAAGAGGGGAAGGGAAAAGGTTTTAATTCATCCTTTTCCCAAACCATAAGGGATATGAAAAGTGCTTATCCCAAAAGTATTGGAGAAACAGCGATCGCTCACCAACAGCAAAAACCTCACCTTTGACTAGTAACTTATGCCTAATTTTACCGAGTTGCTGAATCATCGTTATGGCCCTAGCCCAGTCAATACAGATTTACCTCAAAATGACTTAATCAGTTCTCTGTTATCTCACCGTTCAATTCGTGCTTACTTACCAGACGCTTTACCTTCAGGAACCTTAGAAACCTTAGTAGCGGCGGCACAGTCAGCATCTACATCCTCAAATCTCCAGACATGGAGTGTAGTAGCGGTAGAAGATCCAAACCGCAAGGAAAAGCTATCTCAACTGGCTAGTAATCAAGCCCATATTCGCCAGTCTCCGTTATTTCTGGTGTGGTTGGCAGATTTAGCGAGATTGGCGTATATTGCCGAAAATCGGGGATTAGCCCATGAAGGTTTAGATTATCTCGAACTGTTTTTGATGGCGGCGATTGATGCAGCATTAGCCGCGCAAAATGCTGTAGTAGCAGCAGAGTCCTTGGGATTGGGAACTGTGTATATTGGGGCGTTGCGTAACAAACCAGAAGAGGTGGCGGAGGTTTTAGGTTTACCAAAACAGGTATTTGCCGTTTTTGGTTTGTGTGTGGGTTATAGCGATCGCACTGTCGAAACAGCCATTAAACCACGCCTACCCCAGACGACGGTGTTACATCGCGAAACCTATAAACTAGCAGAACAAGAAGAGGATATTGCTGTTTATAACCAAGCAATGCAAGCTTTTTACCAGTCTCAGAAGATGAATGTCCCTGGGGATTGGACAGAACATTCTGCTAAACGCGTCGCTTTTGCTCAGTCTATATCGGGGCGCGATCGCTTGCGGGAAGCTTTGAATAATTTGGGTTTTGAACTGCGTTAATTTTTCAGGCTTTACTTGCTACGTCTGTGTTGAGTATTGTCTCTGCTTTTACAGCGATTTTCAGGTAAATGAACCACATTTTGAAATCTCACGCATTCGACGGAGTCGTTCCCGCAGGGTAGGCGCATTCGCGTAGCGTCTCGCAGAGAAGGCGCAAAGGAAGAAAGAAATACAGATATCGGCGTGTGGTCTAAATACATGAAAACTGCTGTAAAACTCAGTAAGTAGGGGCAAATTTTTAATCCTAATATTTTTGACTAACACTTTTTGTCCACACTGAAACTGTAAACATTCGCTTCTGTTACGAAGCCGAAAGTTTAGTAAATCGAGCCGTGGATATCCATTTTTATCAAGTATCCTGGGTGGTATATCTAGTGCTTCAATTGCACAATTACCAATCGTAGAATCTGAAGTTAACCCAAAATCGATAGCTGGAAAATCTAGCCATCTTACCACAATATTTCGTAAAGGACGGGAATGATTTAAAATTAATTCTACTTCAAATTCTATATCTATAGCAGTTATTAATTCCACTTATAACCTTTCTAAACTACCTGAAACCCGATTTTTTCAAAGATGCTAACTTAGAATTTTGATGATATTCTGCACTTAACTCTTCCTGTTCTAAATATTGGGTAAATAGTTCATCTATAGCTTCTTCTCCATGAATATCGCCGTTACTAATAAATTTTTCGATCTCTATAGAACCATCATTTAAAAATTCAATTTCCCATCGTTCTCCAGGTACAGCTACAGCTACCATAATTGATTCATCACGATGATGCATTATTGTGTAGCTGATTTTTTGTTTTTCCAGACTTTGTAAAAATAATATTAGTTTGTCAAATATACTTCTTTTCATTTATTACATCTCCTGTCACTTAACAATTTACGAACTACTTTAAACCCAGGAATATTTTCTTCTGCACCCTGCTCAATTTCTTCCCAGATCATGTCGCTAAATTCTTCCCAACTGGGTGAGCCTTGAGAAAGATGTGCTTGTTTAATACTACTTTTTTTGTATTTAAAGATTTCCGATACTTTTTGCCCGGAAAATTTATGCGCGATTGTCCTAACTCCTAATTTATTTCCTTCTGAAGATTCAACTTTACATAGTGTAAGGAGGTTTTTTCTATGTTGAATGTATTTTATCTTCTCACGGCAGAGCTAAGAGGATGTTTGAAAAGTCCTCTTGTTTGTATCAAAAGTTTTAGATCCCTCTAAATCTCCCTTAAAAAGGGAGACTTTGATTCCGGTTCCCCCCTTTTTAAGGGGGGTTAGGGGGGATCTAAAAGTGCCTAAAGTCACAGTGAAACACTTTTCAAACAACCTCTAAGAATGCGATCGCCTCATTTTAGAGATTATTTCTAAATTGTGTAGCTATTAACACATTTTTTCAGTTTTTTTATAAAAATCTACTTGCCTTTTTGCACCACCTATGTGAGACTACTAGAAATATACTACTAAAGTTCGACCAATTTACCGTAGTTTATTAATCAATTATCAACAATTAGACAATTATTGGTGTAAGTGTTTTCTAGAAAGGTTTTGAGATTACCGAAGCTTAAGGGAGGAAAAGCAATGTCACTCAAAAAATCTTGTTGTAGCCCTAGTTAATGACATTCTTTTCAGACGTTCGCGTAAGTAACTGGTCTTCATAACCGCATGAATCGGATGAGAACAGTTAATGAAGACTATATAAGTGTATTTTGCTGGTATTTTTTTGACTACGAGGCAACTCTTGCCACATAGAGACAGTTAGTAAGCTTACTGATGTGAGAGCAAAAACAGGAGATTTGTAGAATGACATCTGAAGTACGGGGAATGCATTTAAAACTACAAGGACTAAGCAAGACCTTTGGGTCGAAGACAGTTTTGCAGGATATTGATTTAGATATTCAGCCTGGGGAATTTGTCGCCATTGTCGGGCGCAGTGGTTGCGGTAAAAGTACAATGTTACGGCTGATTGCAGGACTAGATGCACCAACTGGGGGCGGTGTGTTTTTAAATGATCAGCATTCCCATCATCGCATTACCCCAGATATCCGCATGATGTTCCAGGATGCGCGGTTACTACCTTGGCAAAGAGTACTAACAAATGTGGAGTTGGGTTTATTAGGTGCTAACTCGAAAGTTTATGCCAAGCAAACAGCTTTGCAAGTTTTGCGCTCTGTGGGATTAGAAGATAGAGCGCACGAATGGCCCTCTGTCCTTTCTGGTGGACAACGCCAACGGGTAGCATTAGCAAGAGCCTTGGCAAGTAGGCCAGCTTTATTGCTGTTAGATGAGCCGCTGGGCGCGTTGGATGCACTAACTCGCATTGAAATGCAGCAATTACTAGAGCAATTATGGCAAGAGCAAGGATTTACTGCATTACTGATTACCCATGATGTGGAAGAGGCTGTTGTACTAGCAGATCGAGTATTACTAATTGAAAACGGTCAAATTGGCTTGGATTTAAAGATTAATTTGCCACGTCCACGAGTTAGGGGAGATGTTGCACTAGCTCAGACAGTGGAGAAACTTTTACAACGAGTGATGGGTCTACAAGAGCGCGAACCAGGATTACAATCACTGATCTTCAAATCTATGATAGTGTAAGGAATTTTCGCTTCATTACCATCCATATTCTTAGAATATTTTAAGTGGGTGGGACTAAAATTTTTGATTGCTTCCAAAAAAATGTACCTGATGCTTCTCGTGGTAAATAGTTCAATAAGATCTACTACCCACTCTTTTGGTACGGGTTAAACTGCACGCAGTTCTATTTCTAATTACCCGTACAACAATATTGGATATTTTGCCTCCGCCGGGGAAGCGTTGTGTAAATGCCTATTCTTCAAGGTAATAACGTGGCACTTCCCTTTCCTAAAATCTGCCTTGAATGTGAAATCCAAACTCAATTGACTAGTACCACCGTAAAGTCAAAAGTCAAAAGGTTTATATATTAAGGCTTTTGTTTTTTGAAATGGTATAGCGCTTCCCATACTGGTGAGGTACACCAATAAAAAATTAACCGCCGATGGAAGAGGATAAACGCCGATAAACGCCGATAATTTTGTACTTCACTAGACTAGGAAACGCTATAGCTTTATTTCCACCAAGCTGTACTAGATCAGCAAAACATTTTTTCTCCACTATTTTCATAATACAAGTTTCCATCACAGTAGCCCTCTAATGAATCTATCTTAAGGTGGGTAACTCCACCTTAATTCCTCAATTAGAAAATCACAAATAAACCACAACTCTCTTTTTATTAAGACATCTCTATATTAGACAGTGATCAGATTAAAAATATTCCATGAAATCCGCACTCAAAAGCGAAAAAAAATTATATATAACCGAAGCCCTTAGGATAGTAGGTTTTGAGTTAGGCAGATTTGTAACTTTTGTCATGATTTTTAAGGTAGAGGAGAGCCAATTAATGCAAGGACTGAAACATAAATTTGAATCCTGGAAAAGCGGACGCATTACTCGTCGTTCAGCGTTATTTGCTGTTGGTTACAGCTTAGTTTTATCTACAACACTATTTAGTTGCAGTACACCAGAGAAAAATACTCAAAAACAAGCAGATTCATCTTCAGCTAATACAGCTAATACTGCAACTACCGCTAGTACATCTAGCAACCAGAAAGTTTTGAGAATTGTACGTTCTAAACAACTAACTGCCCTAGCTGTTGTTGAAAAACAAGGCAAGTTGGAAAAAAGGTTAGCAGAACTTGGTTACAAGCTAGAATGGCCTGAGTTTGCGGCGGGTCCACAACAATTAGAAGCATTAAATGCCAACGGTCTGGATATTGCTTCTACCGCAGAATCACCCCCTGTTTTTGCCCAAGCTGCGGGAACACCTTTAGTTTATTTAGCTGCTAACTCCTCTGATGGTAGAGCAGTTTCGCTTTTAGTTCCTAACAACTCAACTGTTAAAAGTGTCAAAGACTTAAAAGGTAAAAAAGTCGCTTTTCAAAAAGCATCCATTGGTCATTATCTGTTAGTCAGAGCTTTAGAAAAAGAAGGTTTAAAACTTTCTGATGTACAGTCAGTTTTCCTCCCACCTGCAGATGCGAATGCAGCATTTAGCCAAGGTAAAGTTGATGCTTGGTTTGTCTGGGAGCCATTTGTTACTAGAAATGTCCAGAAAAAAGTTGGTCGTGTTTTGACAGATGGTGGTAATGGGTTGCGGGATACTAACAATTTCTACTCGACAACAAGCAAATTCTATCAGGAAAATCCAGATGCAATTAAAGCCTTTCTGGAAGAACTACAAAAAGCCCAAATTTGGTCTAAACAACATCCCAAAGAAATCGCAGAGTTACTTGCACCTGTGACACAACTGGATGTACCAACTTTAGAAGCAATGCATAAGAAATATGATTTTTCCTTGCAACCAATTACCGATAAAATCATTAGCAAACAACAAGAAGTAGCTGACAAATGGTACAGCTTGGGACTGATACCTAAAAAGGTAAATGTCAGAGATGGGTTTTTGAAACCTGAAGAGTATGAAAAAATTACACCCCAAGATGTGTTAGCCAAACAGTAAGTAGAAGATAAGGGAGATAAGGATATCCAAATCCTCCTCCCAATTACTAATTACCAATTATTAATTACCAATTTTCAAAATACAAGAATACTATGGCCACATTAACGTTAACAGGAGTTAAAATTACTCCCTTAAATGCACCTTTGGGTGCTGTGGTGACGGGATTGGACGCAAGTCAAGCTGTTGCACCTGAGATAATTTTGCAATTAAAACAAGCACTACGCGATCGCCATATCTTGATCTTTAAGAATCAACAGCTGACTGATCAGCAATTTTTGAACTTTGCATTTTACTTTGGTTCCCTGTTTGTACCGCCAGAAGATATCCCAGTGTTGGCTTCGGAAACAGGAGCTACACCAGTGATTATTCCTGTTTCTAATGTCGATGGTGGTTATACAGGTACAGGTGAATTAACTTTTCATGCTGATCATCATTGGACTCCCTACCCCTCTAGTGGTTCTCTACTCTATGCTTTAGAAGTTCCCTCCCAAGGTGGCGAGACTTCTTGGCTGAATCTGAATTTGGCTTATGAGACGTTAGATGAGTCTACCAAGCAGCGAATAGCAGACTTACAGTTGATTACTTATAATCCATTTTTGGGAGACCGTAATGCACCTCGTTCCAATTATCGTCTGGATAAGAGTATTCCGCTAGTCAGCCCTGTCTTTCCTCATCCTCTGGTACGCACACATCCAGAAAGTGGCAACAAGATTTTATACCTCGATTACGCTACAGAAGTAGAAGTAGTTGGCTTAGAACCGCAAACAGGAGCAGAATTAATTGCTAAATTGCGCCAGCATCTCAATCAGCCGCAGTTTTATTATCAACACAAATGGTCTGTGGGTGACATTGTTTACTGGGATAATCAAGCTACTTTACACCACCGACAACCCTTTAATCCCAATGAAAGACGGGTATTGAAGCGTGTGAGTTTAGCTGGAAGCCGTCCCTTTTAATAATTGAGATTCTTGGTGAATAACCGCAACAGTTTTGATTGAATAAAGGTAAAGTTTTTACTACAAATATCATTTTCAAAATGAGCGCGGTTAATCACTCACCAAAAAACATATTTTTGAACTTAAATATATGACAACACTTCCTACTTATGACCCTACTTTATTTGAAGGCGCAGCTTGGTACTATGCTCGTTATAGACCACAGTACCCGCCTGTATTATTTGATTTACTCACAGAGAAATTTCAATTAGATGGTCAAGGAAGACTGCTAGATTTGGGTTGTGGTGCGGGGTTAATTGCGATTCCTTTACGCGATAAGTTTCGAGAGGTAATCGGTTTAGATCCTGATGCAGATATGCTTCTAGAAGCGCAACAGCAAGCCGCAGAAGTGGGCACAACAAATATTAGTTGGGTACAAGATAAAGCAGAAAATATCTCTCCTGCTGTTGGTAGATTCCAATTAGTGACAATTGGTAGAGCTTTTCACTGGATGCAGCGAGAATTAGTAATAGAACACATATACAATTTACTTTCTAATGATGGTGGTCTTGCTATTATCAAAACTTATGAAGACCCCTGGAATAGTGACCATCCGTGGAAAAAAACAGCAATTTCAGTTGTCAAACGCTGGTTAGGTGAACAACGCCGCACTGGCCAGGGTGGTCAAGGTGTATGGCAACCTTTGGCGATTTCCCATGAAGAAATTATAGCGAAATCATCATTTGTTCGCCAAGCTAACTATGAAGTTAAATACGAAAAATATTGGACAATTGATTCATACATTGGCTATCTTTATTCTACAGCTTTTTGTTTACCATCTTTTGTAGGAGAACATCGGCAGAAATTTGAAGCCGACCTCAAGGAATCTCTGTTACAAGTAGAGCCTTCTGGCAGATTTACAGAAGAACTCCCTATTACTGTAATTGCTGCTTGGAAACATTAATTCAGCGCTACGTTAACCATTGTTCAACACTACAACATTGTTATGAAAACTATCTCTTCTACTCCTAATAAATTCGCATCAAGGCAGAGCATGAAAAAGCAAAAATTAAAATATAAAATCTTCCAAAATCGCCAAATTCAATCCTTAATTCCCTGGTTAGTACCTATATTAATAATTTCTGTGTGGCAATTACTATCTTCTATAGGTATCATTCCTACCCGAATTTTACCTGCACCTTTAAGTGTTGTAGGTGCTGCTATTCATTTAGCTCAGACTGGTGAATTATTTAGAAATATTGGTATTAGTGCTGCCAGGGCAATTTCTGGGTTTTTAGTGGGTGGAAGTATTGGCTTTATCTTGGGTTTAGTTAATGGCATTTCTCCCATTGCTGAGAAATTATTAGATACTTCTATTCAAATGTTGCGTAATATTCCCAACTTAGCATTAATCCCCTTGGTGATTTTATGGTTTGGTATTGGGGATGAAGCTAGATTATTTCTTGTATCTTTAGGGGTAATGTTTCCCATTTATTTAAATACTTTTCATGGCATCCGGAGTGTTGATGCTGGGTTAATTGAAATGGGAAAAGTTTATGGTTTAAATACCTGGGGCTTATTTTGGCGAATTATTCTTCCTGGCGCATTATCTTCTATTTTGGTGGGTGTCCGGTTTTCTTTGGGTATCATGTGGTTGACATTGATTGTTGCTGAAACCATAGCTGCTGATTCTGGAATTGGTTATATGGCAATGAACGCTAGAGAATTTATGCAAACAGATGTTGTAGTATTAAGCATTTTGATATACGCCTTATTTGGCAAACTAGCAGATGTGATTGCCAGATCGTTAGAAAGTTACTGGTTGCAATGGAATCCCAGTTATTTAAATGGTTAGATAAATTTTTTCTGGTTAACCTGGATTGCGATCGCATCATCAATATCCCTCTTTGATAGCAATCCTAAATGAATTGTGACAATACTCGTTGAGGTAGGGAACTCTTAACAGGAAAAATTTACAAATTATTTAGGGCTGCCATACCACCCAAATTCCAAACATTTCTGGATGGTATCTCATTTAACCAATCCCAAATCACGCAACAGGCTCCCCAACGCAGTGACTCCAAAATCTAAAATTGGCACAGTCAAATTTGTATGAAAATAAATAAATCGCTGCCCTGCTATCCTTTGTAAACACTGAAGAAGTAAATATGGTCAAACTTAATACATCTCCAGTGACAGCTACCACTGATTTATTTCAGAGTGTCACCGCCCTAGCTGCTGACTTTGCTACTCGCGCCGCAGTCCACGATCGCGAGGGTTCTTTCCCCTTTGAGAATTTTGCCGCCCTCCAGCAAGCGCAGCTATTGAATTTGACTGTTCCCAAAGAGTTTGGTGGTCAAGGTTTAGGATATGCTGCTGTCAGTCGGGTGATCGAAAAAATAGCTGCTGGGGATGCTGCTACAGCTTTAGTATTGACAATGCATTATCTCCAACACGCCAATGCTAGCCGCACACGTCGCTGGCCGGCTGTGATTTATGAACGGTTGTGTCGTGAATCGGTTGCAGGTATTGCTTTATTAAATGCGGCCCGTGTTGAACCAGAATTAGGTACACCAGCCAGGGGTGGATTACCTGCAACGACTGCCCAACAAAGCCCCGACTGTTGGCTGTTAAATGGTCATAAAATATACACTACAGGCAGCCCGATTTTGCGCTACTTCGTTGTTTGGGCGCGCACAACAGAGACAGAACCGCTAGTAGGTAATTTTCTTGTACCTGATGATTTTCCTGGTGTCCGGATTTCACAAACTTGGGATCATTTGGGAATGCGGGCTACCGGTAGCCACGATCTGATTTTAGAAAATGTCGTGATTCCTTTAGAGTATGCTTTGGATATTCGCCCATTGTCAGCTTGGTCATTGCCAGATCCACTGCAATTAGCTGGTAATAGTCTTTGGCTGAGTGCATTGTATCAAGGTGTAGCCAAAGCCGCGCGGGATTGGCTAGTAAGTTATTTAAATGAGCGATCGCCTACTAACTTAGGAGCTAGTTTAGCAACTCTACCTCGGTTTCAAACTGCGATCGGTGAAATTGAAGCTTTACTATACGCTAGCGATCGCCTAATTTATGGTTTAGCTAACGATATTGATCGTGCCGAGTATGACAACAATGTGGCTTTAGAAGCACAATCTGTAAAATATATCACCACAAATAACGCCATTCGCGCCGTTGAAAAAGGGTTAGAACTGATTGGTAATCCTGGCTTATCGCGGCATAACCCTTTAGAAAGACACTATCGTGATGTTCTTTGTAGCCGCATCCATACCCCACAGAATGATGCAATTTGCTTGTCTTTGGGCAAAAGGGCATTGAGTGCGGATAAGGGTAATGGGTAATGGGTAATAGATACAGAGCGGGTGTGATCTCAGAGGTGGTTGGTGGTAGCAGAACTTTCGTGAGAGGGCAGAGCGATCGCTTTTAAAAGAAATGGTTGATATTATTAATGCAGCATAATGCAGCAATAATGGACATAAATTATGTCGTCAGTCACGATTAACCTGCCAGAAGAAGTATTTAGCGCCCGTCGCCTGAGTCCAGAAGAATTTGTGCGAGATATGCGCCTTGCTGCTGCTATCTACTGGTATCAGAAGCAGGAAATCTCAATGGAGAAAGCAGCCAACGTTGCTGGGTTAAACCGCCGAGACTTTCTAGCTGTCCTAGCCCGTGAACAAGTAGATGTCTTTGCTGTTGACTTTGATGATTTGCAGAGTGAGTTAAACCGTGGCTGAACTGCCTGCTATCAACACATCCCCACTAATTTTTTTGACCAAGGGCGGCTTTCAAGATTTGTTGCTATTAATGGGATCATCAATTATTGTTCCATCAGCTGTAGCCACAGAAATTCAGGCGTATGGTTCAGCAGACGTAACAGCAGTGGCGCTCAATAATACTGATTGGTTGGTTATACAAGAAATACCACCTGTCCCAAATGTGATTCAAAACTGGGATTTGGGTCTAGGTGAGTCAGCCGTACTAACCTGGGGCTACGTAAATCCTGGAACGGAGGTAATTCTAGATGATTTAGCAGCCCGTCGTTGTGCTACCACTTTAGGAATCCCGGTACGGGGGACATTAGGTATTGTGATTACTGCCAAACAACGAGGGGTAATTCCAGCGGCACGTCCCGTTTTAGAACAATTGCGCCAGTGTGGAATGTATTTATCAGATCCCGTGATAAATCTTGCATTAGCATTGGTAGGGGAATAGATGCGTTGGCTCCCAAGCTGTGAGCATATCATACCTGGATTTGGTCAACGTGCTGCAATCATAAGCAGGTTTAATCAGCCAACGTTAGAATGAGGGTTGTAACGATTGCGATTCATAAGTTGGAATTGATGGGAAGCGATCGCGTTGGTGTCACCAACGGAGTTACAATACTTTCGGTTATCAATTACACGTTTTTATGCTTTGGTGTAATGCCCGAATGGTGGTCAAAATGAAGGTGAGCGGCAACGGACAAGGCAAGATTTTAAACCAAGACGAATTGAGGCGATTATGGGTAATGGGTAATGGCACAAGAGAAGGGTGCAAATAACTTTTGACGTTTGACCCTTGACCCTTGAGTTTTAAAGTTGTTGCTTTCCCCCTCCACCTATGTAATACTTTTAGATAACAAATAAATACGGTAGATAGATAGAATTGCCGTAGTATTTAAAAGAATCTGATTTTGCAGCCAAATTAAATAGGGATTATGCAACTACTTTGGTTTATCCCCACACACGGAGAAGGACGCTATCTTGGTACTGCGATAGGCGGGAGGGCAGTAAATTTTGATTACTGGCGACAAATTGCCCAAGCTGTCGATCACTTGGGTTTTGCAGGTGCTTTATTACCCACAGGGCGTTCTTGTGAAGATGCGTGGATTTTGGCATCAACGCTAGTAACTCATACGAAAAAAATGCGGTTTCTGGTAGCAATTCGCCCGGGTTTGATGTCACCAGGAGTTGCGGCGCGGATGGCTGCGACGTTTGATCGGATTTCTGGTGGGCGCTTGCTGATTAATGTGGTTACAGGTGGCGATCCTGTAGAGTTGGCGGGGGATGGTTTGCATCTTTCCCATGACGATCGCTATAAACTCACAGACGAATTTTTGACAGTATGGCGACAAATAGCAGCAAGTGAAGTTACTAACTTTCAAGGCGATTATCTCAACATTCAAAATGGCAAGATACTATTTCCGCCTGTACAGAAACCTCATCCGCCGCTATGGTTTGGTGGTTCTTCTCCCATCGCCCAAGAAATTGCTGCCAAGCACATAGATGTGTACTTAACTTGGGGTGAAACACCTGCACAAGTTGCCCAAAAAATTGCCTCAGTTCGTCGGCTAGCAGAAGCAAAAGGACGGACAATCCGCTTTGGTATTCGCCTGCACGTAATTGTGCGGGAAACCGAAAGTAAAGCTTGGGATGCGGCGAATGATTTAATTCGCTACGTAGACGAAGATGCGATCGCCAAAACTCAAGAAGCATACGCCCGCATGGACTCAGAAGGACAGCGCCGGATGCAAGAATTACACAAAGGTAACCGTGACGCTTTAGAAATTAGCCCGAATTTATGGGCAGGAATTGGTTTAGTGCGCGGTGGTGCGGGGACTGCTTTAGTAGGCGATCCTGATACTGTCGCCAAAAGAATGTTGGAGTATGCAGACTTGGGGATTGAGAGTTTCATTTTTTCTGGTTATCCCCATTTAGAGGAAGCGTATCGTGTCGCGGAATTACTCTTCCCACGTTTGCCTTTAGAAAATTTACCTGTTATAGAACCACAAATGACAAGTCCGTTTGGCGAAATAGTTGCCAATCGCGAGTTTCCCAAACAACAAGTTAATAAAGCAACAGCCGCGACTGTCGATTAACTAAAAAGTATTAAGAGGAGAATTTCAGAAAATGCCTCATATTTTAGCGATTGCAGGTAGTCCTTCCCATCCTTCCCGCACCTACTCTTTACTGGAGTATGCAAGCAAAATTCTTTTACAACAAGGTGTGACGGTAGATATCATCTCAGTACGCGACATTCCGGCTGAAGATTTAGCATTTGGACGTTACGATAGTCCGGCTTTAGAAAAACCGAAAGCTATTTTAGAAAAAGCTGATGGTGTAATTATTGCTACACCTATCTACAAAGCAGCCTACACAGGTGTCTTAAAAGCATTCTTGGACTTATTACCCCAAAAAGCTTTAGCTGGGAAAGTTGTACTTCCACTGGCTACAGGTGGAACAATCGCGCATTTATTGGCAATAGAATATGCTTTAAAACCTGTGCTATCAGAATTAGGAGCTAGGCATATCCTCAGTACTATCTACAGTATAGATAAGCAAATTCAAGTACAAGCTGATGGCAGTATTCAACTAGATGCAGAAATTGCCCAGAGGTTACAGGATGTGGTGTCTGATTTGGTAAAAGCGATCAATATTTCAGCCGCTACAAAAGAAATCGCTCACGCCAATTAGCTAAGAACCTTGATTCTTTCTGCTCCCAGTAGCAGTTTGGCTGCTCTTCCCAAACTGCTACTTTTCTCATGTATTCTGGGAAAAGAGGCAGGGGACAAACGCGCAAATGCCAAATGCCCCATGCCCCATGCCCATTACGTTAATACTGTTTTTGCTGCTAAATTGAGACTTGCCGCTTCCTCTTTTAACTGTGTGAGTTTGGCAACAGTCCCATCAATATTTTTCTTGGCATCGCCAAACAGCATTAGGGTGTTGTCTTTGTAGAATAGGGGATTTTCTACGCCGGCGTAGCCGCTAGCCATGCTGCGTTTCATGACGATGACAGTACCAGCTTTCCAAACTTCTAGGACTGGCATTCCGGCAATTGGGCTGTTGGGGTTTTCTAAGGCGCTGGGGTTAACGGTGTCGTTGGCACCAATTACCAAAACTACATCTGTGTCTGGGAAGTCGTGATTAATTTCATCCATTTCTAAAACGATGTCGTAGGGAACTTTCGCTTCTGCCAACAGCACGTTCATGTGTCCGGGCATTCTCCCAGCTACAGGATGGATACCAAAACGAATTTTCACACGGCGATCGCGCAGTTGTTTGACAATTTCTGAAACTCCATGTTGAGCTTGCGCTACTGCCATACCATAACCAGGGACGATGATCACACTTTTGGCACGGTATAAAAGTTCAACTGTGTCTTCAATTGTGGTGGCGGTGAATTTGCCTGCTGGCTGTTCGCTACCTTCAGTTATTGCGGCAGTTTGAGCGCCAAAACCTCCCAAAATGACGCTGATAAAGGAACGGTTCATGGCTTTGCACATGATGTAGCTGAGGATAGCGCCACTGCTACCCACCAATGCACCTGTAATAATCAGTAGATCGTTGGATAGCATGAAACCGGCAGCGGCGGCAGCCCATCCTGAGTAGCTGTTGAGCATGGAAATTACTACTGGCATATCTGCACCACCAATTGCCATGACGAGATGAACGCCTAAAACGCAGGCAATTGCAGACATGATTAATAGCAGTTTTAATCCATCAATAGATTCTGTGCCGACAAATTGGATACCCAGCCATACGGAAGCTACAAGCATAGCCAAGTTCAGTAAGTGCCGCCCTGGTAGTAATAACGGTTTGCTGCTGATGATACCCCGCAGTTTACCAAAGGCAACTATCGAACCTGTAAAGGTGATAGCACCAATAAATACACCGAGAAAAATTTCTACTTGGTGGATTGTGGATTCTACAGAAGTAAGCGATCGCGTTTCTTGGAGATAATTAGCAATGCCTACTAAAACTGCCGCAGCCCCTACGAAACTATGGAGAATTGCCACTAGTTCTGGCATGGAAGTCATCGCTACCCGTGAAGCCACAATTGCCCCAAAAATAGCGGCGGGGATAACAACTGAAGCTAATATGCCATAGGCGTTTGTATCTAGGGAAAGTGCAGTGGCGACAAAAGCAATCAACATCCCCACAATACCGTAAACATTGCCTTTACGCGCGGTTTCCTGGTCAGAGAGTCCCCCCAAACTGAGAATAAATAAGGCGCTAGCCACAATATACGCCACTGTCAGTAAATTATTTGACATAAATTTCTTTTACTTTTGGAACATCTTGAGCATTCGTTGCGTGACTAGGAAACCGCCGGAAATATTAATTGTTCCCACTAAAATTGCGATCGCGCCTAGGATAGTAGTAGCTGAGCTGGATGCTCCCGATATTTGCACCATCCCGCCAATAATGATGATGCCGCTAATAGCGTTGGTGACGCTCATCAGTGGTGTGTGCAAAGCAGGTTTCACATTCCAAATTACTTGCCAACCAATAAAGCAAGCTAAAACAAAGACGGTGAAATGTGCCAGGAATTCTGGCGGCGCAGTGATACCGATACCAATCAAGGCTAAACCGACTACAAGCAGCCAGAGAAAGTTACCCCCACCTTGGGAAGGGTTGGGAGTTGGGGCTGTTGGTAAGACTTGCAGAGGTTCTTTGACTTTTTCCTCTATTTTCTCGACTTTTTTCTCAACCTTTGGGGGTGGCCAGGTAATCTCGCCTGCATGAACTACCAAAGCACCTCGCACCACCTCATCTTCAAGATTCACTTGGAATTTACTCGCCCCACCCATTTCTTCTAAAATATGGCAAAGATTAGTACCATAAAGCTGACTAGCTTGTTGCGCCATGCGGCTGGGTAAGTCCGTTAAACCGACAATTGTGATTCCGTTGTAACGATAGATTTCCCCAGGCTGTGTACAAGCGCAATTACCCCCCTGTTCTGCTGCCAAATCAACAATCACTGACCCCTCTTTCATACTCTCAACCATTGCTTGAGTAATCAGTACGGGTGCTTTTTTCCCAGGAATCAGCGCTGTCGTAATAATGATGTCAACATCTTGGGCTTGAGCCGCAAACAGTTCCATCTCTGCTTTGATAAATTCATCGCTCATCACCTTGGCGTAGCCACCTTCACCAGTACCATCCTCAGCAAAATTGAGTTCCAAAAACTCTGCACCAAGACTTTCTACCTGCTCTTTTACCACCAAGCGCGTATCAAATGCCCGCACAATGGCTCCTAATCCCTTAGCCGTACCAATGGCGGCCAACCCAGCTACACCCACACCAATGATTAATACCTTCGCAGGTGGAACTTTGCCCGCAGCTGTAATTTGACCGTTAAAAAAGCGTCCAAAGTGGTTAGCCGCTTCAATTACAGCCCGGTAGCCAGCGAGATTGGCCATTGAACTCAAAGCATCCATTTTTTGTGCCCGACTAATGCGTGGTATTGCATCCATCGCCACCACTGTAGCCTTGCGCCCTACTAGTTTTTGCAACAGTTCCTGATTTTGAGCAGCCCAGATAAAACTAATCAGTGTGCTTCCCTCACGTAGCAAATCCGTTTCATCTTTGCCTAAGGCTGGGTTGATTTGAGGTGGGCGCACCTTCAGTACAATATCCGCCTCTGCCCAGAGTGTTGCAGCATCGGGCATAATTTGGCATTGGGCTTGCATATAGGCATCATCGGCAAAATTTGCCCCGCAACCCGCATTTGTTTCTACAAGTACATCAAAGCCAAGTTTTAGTAGACGCTTGGCTGTGTCTGGTGTGACAGCTACACGCTGTTCGCCAGGGTAGACTTCCTTTGGGATACCAACTTTCATGGGTTTTCTCCTTTTGATTTAGCTGAGTTTCCCAGATAAAAAGAGATGCTAAGCAATTCAAAATTCGCTCATTACACAAACCCCTTCTGGAGCGAGAGGCTGAGCCAACGGCGTAGGGAACTATTAACCTGACTCACTTGTTGCCTGTTTCGAGTTCGCTTTTAAAATGAACAACCAATTTGTTGATAGCTATACTGGCGGTTGGCTGTATGCAAGTTAAATGTGGAGGTGTCTAAAGCGGTAGCAACTCCCACAAAATTTGGAAACAAAATGTCCTTGCTTTTTGCCTCCCATACTTAGGTTTTATGTTTTATTGACTTGAATTACTTATGTTAAAGATACTATTTACTGTAGTGTTGTGTATCTAGATTTGTATTAATTCTTCACAACGTTTAGTTAGATTACTAGCAGGCAAAACTTGTTGCAATTTGCTCTGAGAATGCAAAGAATCTTATTGTTATGACTGTACAAAAGAATGATATTTAATGATTTTAGGTTAAAGATAAAATTGCTTAAATAACGGCTGTGATCTCGCACAAGATGGTGGTAATGACTCTGAGAGCTAGCGAAATTGTTTCTTCTTGGGAAGTATATTTACGGACATTGTTTAGCAGTTCTGTAATAATGCGGCTGAGGCTAATTTTTGGGAGTAATTCCCAATACTTGCTCAATGTTTTCAGTAAATTGCAAAATCTCCAGTTGTGGTTCCTGCAATGTCAGCAACACCCCATGCGATTGAATCAAACTAGGAATAGGGATCGGTTCGCGATCGCAATTGGTTAAATCGATAGGTTCTGAGGTCACAAATTCTGGAAACTTAAGTGAGTCTGATTGTTGCATTTAGAAAATAAATTGTTATGTAAAAATCTTATCTAATCTTATAATATATTGCTTTAATGTTCCTTATTGCTTAATTTATCCTATCCAAATATTAAACCAATTCTTTACTATTTTTTTTATGGAAGTCAGCCATTAACCCAAAATCATTACTCTCAAAGCACGAGAAAAAATCCAACTTTAAAATTATTAAATTCGTACTTGTAATATTGATCTACTTGTTCTATTTAAACCTAAAATACTCTTGCTTTTTTCTGAACTTAAATTAGGCATTTCTTGCCAGCAGTGGCGACAGAACCAGTAGGTTTTACGCGACCGAATGTGATGGAGCATTTGATTTGAACAGCAAGGACAGTTTGTCATAAAATTCCTGTTTTCTTAAATCCACTAAATACACGCAGGTTCATCATTGGCTTAATCCCAACGATTCAAATTTAAATCCAGAAAATAAAAAATTAATAAAGAAAGACGTAAGTTTAACAAAATGAAATATTTTTAAATTTAACAAATAAATATGAATATTTGTTGAGAGATGAGCAGGCAGCCCGTTTTTTGTGGGTGACGGCGGTTTGCCCAAGCTCTAAGCTTTTGGTACATGAGGTAATCTAGTTTTGAGTAAGTAACCTTGCTTACTACGGTCGCATAGTAGTTTGCCCATCCCCTGATAATAGGGTTCAGATGTTTTATTAGTCCCGCTTGTGGGACTCCTCTGTGGGTATCTATGACTCTAGCAAGTTGGTCATAATGTACCTTTAGCGATTCGTGACAAGTTAAGGAAAAGCAGGATTTGTCAAGGGGAGAGGAAATGGA
>JAVRCF010000084.1:0-38199 GCA_034530935.1 Aulosira sp. DedQUE10
TAACTGGTCAACCCTTAAAATTGCTTTTTCATACTTTTTCAGCAAGCCCTAAATACTGTATGAATTGGCAGGTAAAACCATTGATTATTCGTTCCAAATTGGGCGTAATAATCTTATACTTCAGCAACGCCAGCTGTTGCAGAACCATCTATTGTGTGTAATTTCAAGAAACTGTCGAATTAACTGGGGCACAGCAATGCTGTGCCCCTACGAATGGTCTGTATTCTATGCAATTGATAACCGCTATATTGAGTAATTTACACACTCAAACACTCAGTTCTACTGATTGATTAGGCAGGCATTTTATCTTTGTGGACAGGTCGATTTTTACTTTGTTGTTGAGCCTCGATAAATTCGCTCCATTTGCTCTGGAGAAAGCACTGTCATTGGAAACCCTTGATCTGAAGAGATAGGGACTTCCTGGGGCAATTGAAACCCTCGTTGTTGAGTTTTAGCATAATGTATTTCCACATTGCTAGTTAAAGGTGGGTTAAGTAAAGTCTCATCTATCTCCGATGGGAGAAGCTGATTTTGGGGCAAGACATAGGCGTGCGTTTGTGGATCGTATGCCAAAATTTCTCCTGTCTCAATTTGATAAATCCAAGCATAAATACTGAGTTGCCCTTGGTAGAGCTTAGAGCGAATCACCGGATAAGTCCGTAGATTTTCGATTTGGGTGAGTACATTCTCAGCAATAATTATTTCTAAGAGTTCTTCCCCTTCGTAGTTGCTGTAGTTGTCTTTCACCAAACGGCGGGTTGCCTCTGCATACTTGAGCCAGTCATGTACAAGCGGCATTTCTACCCGCAAGCTGTCTAACTTCATTAACCCTTTCATGGCACCACAATGTGAGTGACCACAGACAATAATTTGTTGAATATCTAATGCTTGAATAGCATATTCAATTGTTGCTCCTTCACCGCCATTAGTAGCACCAAATGGTGGAATAATATTGCCTGCATTGCGGATGACAAACAATTCACCTAACCCGGCTTGTGTCATCAGGTTTGGATCGATACGTGAATCTGAACAAGTAATAAATAGTACCCTGGGCTTTTGACCATGAGAAAGCTGTTCAAACAGTTCTTCATTAGCACAAAAATAACTACTTTTGAATTCGCGCAAACCTCTAATCAACTTTTTCATAAATAAGGGTACCTAAATGAATAAGTAATACTTGATTTTTCGTAAAATTCAGTTCTGGAATTAAGGAAGTAGGGGCGCGCAAAAGCAGCAATTAGTTAATACTATTGAGCATTGCTGACGGCAAAGGTAAAGCGGATGATCTCATGAATTAATTAAGTACTTCCCTGCCAAGCCACACCTCGGATATTTTACCATTTTCGCCTTAACCGACAACTATTGCCATCACTCTCATGAGAGAATAATTTCGGTAAACTCCTTTCTAGGCTATATTTGGGGCAAGAGAACGGGACGAAACATTAACAATTCAAAATTCAAAAATAAAAGTTACTATTAATTACTCTTTACTCCCCCGGCTTCCCCAGCCCCCCAGCTTTTCTTCGTGCCATTCAGGTCAATGCCGTTTTTGTCATTTTTCAGGACAGCCAATGGAAGTAACAATCGAGGTAGAGGTAATGGCAACAACTTTTCACTAGAGTAGAGGCACTAAAGTAACCTAGAGATTCTCAATGGCATATCAAGCTGTAATTTTGGACGTAGATGGGACGCTTGTTAAGAGTAATGATGCCCATGCTCAAGCTTGGGTAGAAGCATTTGCAGAATTTGGCTACGAAGTAAAGTTTATGCAAGTCCGACCGCTGATTGGCATGGGAGGTGACCAGATTATTTCTAAATTTGTGCCAGGGCTTTCGGATAAACAAGGAAAAGGCCAGAAAATCGCCGATAAACGCAAAGAACTCATCATCAACAAGTTTGGTAAAGATCTGACTCCTACCAATGGTGCGCGGCAACTAATATTGAAGAAGCTCCCCTTATGATTGCCTCTAATGATCGCTAGTTCGGCAACAAGTCAAGAACTTTCAGTATTGCTAAAAGCTGCACAAATTGATGAGCTACTCAGTCAAGATGAGGCGACAACATCTAACGATGCCGAAGCTTCCAAACCATCTCCAGATATTGTCGAAGCTGCTTTGAGTAGGCTGAATATACAACCATCTCAGGTAGTGATGCTCGGCGATACTCCTTATGATATTGAGTCTGCAAATAAAGCTGGTGTTAGCGTGATTGCGCTTCATTGCGGTGGTTTTGATGATAGTCAATTAGAGGATGCGATCGCTATTTACAACGACCCATCTGACTTTTTAACACACTATGACAGTTCACCTTTAGCAAGCCAAGCAATGACAACGGCATAACCATGTGACATATCCTACACTGTATGCATGACATCAGTGTAGGCTGTTGAAAAACTTTTCTGGCCCCCATAGCAAGCAATTGTAAAAGCACAAGTCACAGCGTAGGCGTACTTTCTGCCGGCATAGCTTGCAGTAAACCAACAGATTTTTGATATTCCGTTAGTGATACCAATTCCAGAAAAAAATGAAACAGATGCGTAGGTTGGGTTGTAGCTTGCTTCCCCGTAGGGGTACGGAGTGAAACCCAACAATTACAAGGCTTTAAGGTATTGGGTTGAGGGACGAAACCCAACCTACATTCGTATCATATTTTTTGTGAAATGGTATGAGATGGAGTTATAGCGACAGTTAAGTAGCTTCAATCGCTGCCTTGTCAAACAAACACATTGGTGTGCTTGCTCTACTGCTGGTATCCTAATTAATGCGATTTCTCATGCTGTAGCTGGACGCGAGAAAATGGCTAAGAATCTTATAGAACTCAGAAGGAAGAAATACTTCCAGCTCAGTTCACAAATCGCTCAGTTGAATAATGCACAATTGCGTTCTCTGTTTGACAATAGTGAGTCGAATGAGCCAAGCATGGGTTATCGTCCTTTGCTTTGGAGTGTTGGTCGCTCAAGTATTATGGGAAGACTATATGTAAGGTTATTATTTTCATTTCGGACACAACGTACTGTAAAGTTTTATGGATGTGCAAATTCGTTTATCTAAATCTTCAGATTTAGAGAATATTCTGAAACTACAGGCTGATTCACTTAGAGCATTATCACCAAATTATAATTTAAGTGAGATTGAGTCTTTAATAAAAAATCAAAGATTAGCCAGATTACAGATAAACGAGATCATACTTGTAGCAGAATATAAGAATGAAATAGTTGGATTTGCATCTCTTCTTAATCAGCAATCTAGGATAGGTGGTATATATGTTAATCCAAATTTTGTACGTCAAGGTATAGGTACAAAAATGCTTATTGCTATTGAAGAAATAGCTATTCAGAATAGATATAAACTTATTGATGTAATATCATCTTTATCATCAGTAGATTTTTATCAATCAAATGGTTATCAGATAATTCGTGAATCCAATTTTTATTGTGAAAATAATGTTTGTATAACTTGCGTAAACTTAGAAAAGCAGTTAGTCAATTTAACAGAAATTGAGAAGTGGTGTCTTTGGTTAAAAAAATTATTCTTCTAAATTTTCTTTAAGCGTAATAACTTTGATGAGGGGTGCATCCCAGTTTTTATTTTTGAAAAGTTAAATTGGCAAGCTTAAATAAGCCTGAAATATCGTGACTAAGAAAGAGTTTTACTGGAGTAAAGACATTGTGGCTATTGAGTGGTGGTTGCATGAATGTGATTTGCCAGATAAATTAACTTGGGCAAGGCTTCGCGTGTTTGATGATGGTACGGCTGACTCTTGCTTTGAGGAGGAAGGTAAATTGTACGGTTTTGAAAAACGGGATTCTGCGGGGTACATTCTAAGCGAGGACGAATATATAAGCTTTGAAGGGATGGATGAAGAGAATGAGCAAGAGTACGGGATTAATCTGGCAGAAATTCACACTCCTGTTTGGCTAGATAACCCTGACCAATTATTTGAATATCTTAGAAGTTACTAAATGAGCGCAATTTATGAACCTGATATTAGCCACAACTGAGCCAGGAATTTACTCAGCATTGGCTAACTCAATCCTTGACTACAAGCGTTTTATAGCCTTTACTTAGAAAACTTTTCTTATTTAGTCTCCTGACTATAACTATACATTTCTAAATATACTTAACGAGGAGTATTGCCAGCAAGCTTGATTTTAAATGTATTTCTATGATACTGTGCGTTTATCAAAACTACTGTTAATTGATAGATTTAACGTAGTTAATTAGTGTACAGCGTATTTGTTCACTCTGCAAAGCCACAGTCTGCAAGAAATGGGAATCACCCCTTATGCCAAAAGATTGGTTTGAATGGCACGATCTCTATAATACGGAACCGAAATTACAACAGCGCCTAGAAATCGTGCAGGAATACATATCCTACAGCTTGGATGCATTTCCACCTGGAAGAATCCGTGTAGTTAGTGTTTGCGCTGGTGATGGACGGGATTTACTAGGAACCTTAGCAAATCACACCCGCGCCCAAGATGTATATGCAAGGCTCGTTGAGCTAAACCCGAATTTAGTTGAACGTGGAAAAGCAACTATAGAATCATTGGGTTTGGCAAAGCAAATTGAATTTATTAATGGTGATGCAACTATCTCCGCCAACTATGTAGGAGCAGTACCAGCAGACATTGTGATTGTATGTGGTGTCTTCGGCAATCTTGCTGATGAAGCTGAACTCAAACGCTTGCTGGACAACTTGAGTTTTCTGAGTAAAGAAGGTGCTTTTGTCATCTGGACTCGCGGACACTCTAACGGTATTCCCTACTCTGAGACTGTGCGGAAAGTGTTGCAAGCATCGGAATTTGAAGAAGTTAAGTTCAAACTCACCGCTACAGGAGACATGGGCATAGGTATCAATCGTTACGTTGGTGAAAATTTACCTGCACCTAAAGAGCAACAATTATTCGTATTTTCTGGTGTTCCCCATAAAGCCAGGTAATACGATTTGAGATTAAGGATTTGGGATTTTTACTAGAGTATTGAGTTGCTCAAATCCTTAATCTACTTATGTTTTTAAGGTTTGTCCAGCATATTTTTTTCAAATAGGTGTCAAAAATGTCTATTCAAGACGCTGTATCTAATTGGGAGCAACTGTTAGAAATTGCTCGGAAAAATACTCCAGCGCGACGGGTACGCAGACCAGGACAGTCTCCATCTACTGCACCTATCCCCAGTATTTTGCATAAACTTCCCCCAGACACCGCACCACCAGTTCTGCTCTATCGAGATACTAACTCTTGGTGTCCTTTCTGCGAGAGAGTTTGGTTTGTTCTAGAAGAAAAAGAAATTCCCTTTGAGACAGAGTTTATCGATCTGAGTAACAAGCCGAAATGGTACACTGACCTAGTTCCCACAACCCTTGTCCCTGGTGCAAAAATTGACGGAAAGTTGGTGTATGAATCGAAAGATATTCTCTTAGCTTTAGAGGAAAGATTTCCTACTCCAGCCCTACTACCAGAAAATCCAGAAGAAAATGCTGTTGCGAGACAGTGGGTAGAGGAATCAGAAACTAACGGTTTTAGAGATATTGCTTACAAATTTCTCAGAGAAAAAATTGCAGATGCTAATGAGTTAGCTGACTTGCAAGCAGAGTTTGAAGCCAAGTTAGATGAGCTTGAACAAACCTTGGCTAAATATCCTGGCCCCTATTTTCTCAGCAGCTTTAGCCTGTTAGACATTCTCTACAGCCCCCATCTTGATAGATTGGCGGCTAACTTACCTGTTTACCGACAGTATCACATCAAAAGTAATCCCCGTTACCCGCGAATCAACGCTTGGTTTGCAGCACTAAATCAACGTCCTGCTTATCACCGTGTGAAATCGGATAATATTACTAACAATTTACTTCTCCGCCGCAGATGGGGTGTAGAACCGATTGGAAATCCCTTACCTCTCGATCTAGCAGAGAGCGAAGCTATAGAGTTTCGCGCTGAAGCAGCGGAGAGGTTGAGTGATAATCGGGAAGTCGCTATAGGCGATATTTTGAAAAACTCTGGTGTGCAAGCCCTAGCTGTAGATGATGATGTCTTTGCAGTTCAAGAAGTGGTTGATTTGCACCTGAGACTCCTGGCTGATTATCTCATTAATGGTAATGGCGCACCCCTACCAGGTGGACGCACAGGTGGTAAGGATAGTATCGATCCCAAGATTGCTGCGATTGGAGCAATTACACTTGCCTATGTGAGAAATCGCATCTGTGCGCCACGAGATATGAGTGCTGGTGCTGCAACTGCATTCCGTGCCGCCGCCGATCAAGTCTTGGCATCTATTTATTAATTTTAGATTTTGGATTTTGGATGAAAAGATTCAAAATCCAAAATTTAGGTTTTCATACCAATTGCTACCCTGCTTTAAGCCGCCAGTAGATAGACTTAAGTAGCGCAATGGCTTTGTGTAATTATAGCGTTTCCTAGTCTAGTGAAGTACAAAATTATCGGCGTTTATCGGCGTTTATCCTCTTCCATCGGCGGTTAATTTTTTATTGGTGTACCTCACCAGTATGGGAAGCGCTATAATCCCTCTTTTATCACTTTCGGGAGAGAATAATCTGGGATGCTTACAGAATAAGACTTTTACCAAAAACCTTGATTTTAGGCATTATGTTAGAAAATAAACGTTCAAATGCCCGTTCTGTGTGCGGTTAAAAATTTGGCTCTTATTTTTCTTTTCCCAGAGTAACAAAAGAGGGATAATAATGTTTAACTACTCATGAGAATCTTTTGTGCGTAGCCTCAAAACTGAAGCCGTCACAGACGCACACAGAATTAGTGCCGCAAAGCGAAAAGTTCCTTGGAATCCTGTAACGATCGCCTCGGGAGGAGCCACAGATACATCTGCACCAGCAGAAACACTAGCGATTAAGCCGCCAAACACTGCCCCTATAAGGGAAACGCCGACGGTATTACCGCAGGTACGTGATAAAGATAGTAATCCCGAAGCAATCCCTAGGCGATCGCGAGATACTGCACTCATCACAGTGGTGTTATTAGGCGATTGAAATAAACCTAGGCCAATGCCGTAAATAAAATAACGCGATATATAACCTAACTCAGTAATTTGAGCATCAAAGGTACTGATTCCCAAACAGCCACCAATCATCAACCCTAGCCCAATTGAACTAATCAATCGAGCGCCAAAGTGGTCTGAAAGTATACCAGAAATGGGGGCAATTAATCCACTGAGTATAGGCGAAACTGCTAATAACAACCCTACTTTGACTGTGGGATAGTTCTTAACTTGCTCTAAAAAGAAAGGTGTAATGAGTAGGGAACCACCAATGACGGTGAACGCTAGCCAGCCACTCAGCAAACTCATACTCAACTGAAGATTGCGAAATAGGTGCAGTTCTAGTAGTGGCTGGTCGAGGATGGCTTCTACTACCAAAAAAGTTACAAAGCTCAGGGCGGCGATGGAGAGTAATACTAAGGTGTTAATACTGGTAAAACCTTCGCTTTGCCCAAAGGTCATACCTAGCCCAAAACTACCCAAAGTCCATAAAGCTAACAAAGCTCCCAATGGGTCAAATGCTTGTTTGCTTTCACTAGGGATAGACGGTGGTACTAATCGAGCGACAACGAAACTAGCTATGATCCCCAAAGGGACATTGATCAGGAATATAGTATGCCAACCTGACAAGTTCAACAACAGCCCACCCGCAGAAGGCCCAAAAGCAATTCCCAGTGACACTACACTACCGATAATGCCAACAGCCCGTCCTCGTTCGGAAGCAGGAAAGACTTCTGTGATGATTGCCAAACCAAGGCCAGAGATGAACACTGCACCAAGTCCCTGAAGTGCCCGAAAGCCAATCAACCACTCAATGCTAGGTGCAAAACTACACAACAGTGAACTCAAGGTAAATACAATCAGCCCTGCCTGATATAGGGGTTTCTTGCCCCACATATCCCCTAGGCGAGTTGCTCCTAAAACTAGACCAGAACTGACTAACTGATAACTCAACACAGCCCACTGGGCCATAGGGAAGCTAGTGTGAAAGCTTTGCACCAAGGTGGGTAATGCCACATTGATGATGCCCACATCTAGGGTAGACATGAACACCCCTAATCCAACACCTAACAAGACCCAAGGTTTTTGAGAGGTTGACAAAATAAGAGATTGTATTGGCAATTGGGACAATATTTCGTCTCCTCTCTTTATTTCAATATTGTGAATATTTGGATTTTAGATTGATCCCATAAACATAAAATTCCCTCTTAAAAAATCGTGCGTTACGGCTTCGCCTAACACAGGCTACAAGATATTCATGCCCTCTGCAAAGGCTGTAAATGTCGGACGCGGGGCATAATTTCTTCGGCAAAGCGGGTCATTTCTTGTGCAAAGGGATTAAATTGCAGCATAAATGTATCGATACCTGCATCAACAAAGGCTGCAATTCTTGTAGCAACTGTATCGTAACTACCAACCAAGCCGGCGGCTGTCCCACCATTACCACCAACAGCCGGATTTTTAGCGAAGAGTCGGAACATAACTGCTTCTGGATCAACACCTTTAGCAACACTTAATTTCAAGTGTCCTTCTTTGTTCTGAAGTTCCGCGAGTCGCTGTAGTTCTGCTTGCGCTTCTGCATCAGTTGGTCGAGCAATGACAAAGGCTGATAAACCAAAACGTACTGGTTGGGGTAGCGTAGGCGTAGCCCGCCTTTGGCATCGCGGTCGGTTCAAAACTTGTTTAATCACCTGACGTACATCTTCTAATGGCTGACCGTTGATAAAGTAGATATCCGCTTGTTCTGCCGCTAAAATCTGGGCTGGCTCAGATGCACCGCCAAGGTATATCCGGGGATGAGGTTGGGCGATGGAAGTAGGACGTAAGCTCAAATCTGCGATTTTGAAATATTCTCCCTCGAAGTTAACCCTTTCCCCACTCCAGAGGGCTTTCACAATCCGTAACCATTCACCAGAATAGCGGTAGCGTTCATCATGGGGAGGAAAGGGAATATTTGTGCGTTCCATCTCTGGACGAAACCAAGCACTAATCAAGTTAATGGCAAAACGTCCACGACTAATAGCATCAATCCCTAACGCCATCTTTGCCAAAACAGCAGGATGGAATAGCAAAGGCTTAATGGCGGCGATGATCTCAATTTTGTCTGTTGCTTCAGCTAAGGCCGCAGAAGCAGTCCAAGTTTCTAGCTGCTCTAACTCTAAACTACGTGGGTTGGCGATGTGCTGTGCCACCAAAGTTGTCGCATACCCCAAGCGTTCAGCTGCTAAAATCAGCGATCGCGATCGCTCATAACTAGCATCGGCAGGCTCCTCTTCGGTATCTAGAGGACCAAAGTTACCACCAACAGGTGCCCAAATACCATAACGTGGTTCTAACATGGTGAACTCCTTTCTTAAGTGGGGAATAAGGAGATGAGGAAGGGGAAGTACTGTGTTGGACTATTCTATAATACGGTAAATCTATCAAGTTACTGTATGATATTTACAGATGCGTTAGCGCAGCTTAACGTACCCCTAAGGGAAGCAAGCTACGCGCAGCGTCTCAAAGAGAAGTTATCGCTTGCACTTGATAATGGGACTTAGACAAAAAACACCGACAAAATAACCTCAAACGCATATACCACAAGACTTTGACATCATTTTGCTTTGTTTGTTGATATATATGGGTTTCAGGCGTTTTTATGTATTTGGTGTATTTCCCTTTCCCTGCAAAGGTTTGAGGCTATGGCTCAGTGGCGCTGCATGAGGGGCAAAAGTTCCGCGCCACCGCACCTGATGACAACTCATAGGAGATACCAATGACACCTGAAATTGAACAGGCGATCGCAGAAATCAAGCAAGCCTTTCCAGAGCATCCTGTGGATGTAGAAGCAGAACCTATAGTGCATCACCCCTTGAAAGCTTTTACAGGGTCATTAGCAGGGTAAAATAAGTGCCGATAGGCATTTGTTAAAGATACTCTTACCCCTCAATCAAGAGAACCTTTTTTATCTTTGAGTTGTTTTTGCTGACTTTCTGATAAATCTTGCAAGCGATTGGGAGAATTGAGAATAGATGATATTTCCCAAAAGATGAAACATCTCAATGGAGGTAAAATCGGTGATCCATCAAAGATTCGATTTTGTCTAGAAATGGGACATACCAGGTTCAAATGAATGATAACCAAATCTACAAGCAGCTTGAATTAGGCATCACCCATTATCAATCTGGACGATTGCAAGCAGCAGAAGATTGTTTTCAGCAAGTACTACAACAGCAACCGGGGAACGCTAACGCTTGGCATCTCTTGGGATTAATTGCAGAGCAACAAAATCAAGAACAAACTGCTATTGAATTCATTAATAAATCTCTAGAGATAAATCCCGAATCCGCTATATTCCACATTAACTTAGGTAATCTCTATCAAAAGCGAGGAAATTTTCAACAAGCTATTTTGCTTTATCAACAAGCACTGATACTTCAGCCTGATGATGTTAATGCTTCTTACAACCTTGGGTTTGTTTATCATGAACAAGGGCAATTACCTCAAGCTATAACAGCTTATCAAAGGACAATTAAGTTACAACCTAATTTTGCGGAAGCACACACAAATTTTGGTATTGTCTTACTCTCATGCGGTAAATTCCACGAAGGTTTTACAGAATTAGAGTGGAGGTTCGCAACAGAGACTTTTCTCCATGTAAAACCGCAAAAGCCCATGTGGGATGGTTCAGACATTCAGGGAAAATCTATTGTTCTCTGGAATGAACAAGGGTTAGGTGATGCGATTCAATTTTCTCGCTATGCTATGTTACTGCAAGAGCGAGGAGCTAAGGTTGTCTTTTGCATCAAGTCAGCTTTAATGGCGTTGTTTCAAGAACATCTGCAAGAAAAATTTGAAGTGGTAAATAAAAATTCTTGTAACATTTATGCCTATGATTTTCATGCTTCATTGATGAGCTTACCGCGAATTTTTAACACTACCCTTGATACCATCCCCAGGACTATTCCTTATATCTTTGCGTCAAATCCCTTACCTTCTCGGTGTATTCTTCCTGCATCTGATTCCTATAAGATTGGTATTGTCTGGTCAGCAGCTAAACTTAATCCTCAGTTTCATCAAAAAAAGTCATGCTCACCAGAATTATTGATAGACTTGCTGAAAGTAGGAAATGTATCTCTCTATAGCTTGCAAGTTGGAGATGATGCGCCGCAAATTCAACCTTGGCTAAATTGTGGTTGCATCCATGATTTGAGTCCTGTCCTAAGTGATTTTGTGGATACAGCTAGCGTTATTCAGCAACTAGATTTAGTCATTACCATCGATACAGCCGTAGCACACTTAGCTGGCGCAATGGGTAAATCTGTGTGGGTATTATTACCATTCATTCCCGATTGGCGTTGGCAATTACAAGGTGAGGACACGCTTTGGTATCCTACCATGCGTTTATTCCGCCAAACGAGTCGAGGCGATTGGAAAAGTGTTTTACATCAGGTGAAAGAAAAACTGGCTCAGGCGCTTGCAGCGTAGCCATCTATTAATATACCTCTTGCATAATACCAATACGAAGATATAGTTTTTGAATAAGCTCATGCACATTCAGTCCATTAAATATGCTCAGTTCCTTTTCGGTTATTGTACCAGCCTTTAATTGTGCAAATGTTGTCATTAAAACTCTAGAAAGTATTAGCCAAAGTATTAATTTTTTTCAGAAAAATTACCCTCATTCATATACAGTTAATGCGGAAATAGTTATTGTTGATGATGCTTCCACTGATAATACTTTATCTATTGTGCATGAGTTTGCAGATAAACATACTTTTATTCAGGTAGTAAGTCATATCAGCAATCGCGGTGCAGGAGCAGCTAGAAATACAGGCGTAAAAAATTCTCAGGGTGAAATTTTATTTTTTTGTGATGGTGACGATATATATTTGCCAGAACATATCTATGTTTGCTTTATGCTGTTACAAGGCAAGTCTGCAAATGTATCATCTTTTTACCTTGTGAGCGATAATTATCACTTGAAAATTAACTTAGCAGAACAGCCTTTTGATGTAATGAGGTCTGGGGTAAAAACTCAAGATAAAATTCATCCATATTGGCAAGAGGCTATTGAGAATAGTCTACCTCTAAATTTATGCGTCAGGAGAGAGTGTCATGAGTTTATTGAGGGATTTTTTGAAGATGATATACACAGACAAACCAAAACCGAAGATTGTGCTTATCAAGCTTTGCTAGCAAAATTTTTCACAATTGGTAACACTAATTTAAAAACAGTTGAATATATTAGATATCCTAACAATGCCTTTGATAAACAAATAGCGAAATTTCAATTACCGCCAGGTGAAACTAAAGAACCATATCATATAAATCCGAACTTATTGAAGCAAGCTTATCAAGTGGAGGAAGAACATTTTCTATATTTACAACGCCAGCAATATTTCCAAAAATGTGTTTTTAAAGGTTATCAATTTTCCCAAGATTGGTTTAGTATTCATATTTCTCTTTGGCAACAAGTTTTAAAAAATTTTGCACATTTACCAAACCTCAATTTTTTAGAAATCGGCAGTTGGGAAGGAAGATCAACTTGTTGGCTGCTTGATAATATTTTAACTCACGCATCAGCCAAAATTACTTGTATAGATACATTTAAAGGAAATATTGAACATCAAAGTTTAGATGAAGACTCCCTCAAATCTCTGGAAACAAGGTTTGATTTTAATATAGCTCAAACAGGCGCGGCTGCTCAAGTTGAAAAAATTGTGGGAATATCTCAAGAAGTCTTGCGAACACTTCCTATAGATACTTATGATTTTCTCTACATTGATGGTTCTCATCTAGCATCTCATGTTCTTGAAGATGTTGTCTTGGGCTGGCGTTTAATAAAAGTCAAAGGAATAATAATATTTGATGATTACAATTGGCCGGAATTTCCGGATAATCTGATTCAACATCCTAAGCTGGCTATAGATGCCTTTTTAACCGTTTTTTGCGATAAGATTCAGGTTATTCATCAGGGGTATCAGGTTATTATTCAAAAAACTACTAGTAAATAATTTTGTAGTCAGGATTTCAGCCGGATTTCTCACTCCTTTTCTCAAATCGAAGCTTTCCCTTGGTGAGAGAGTTTGTAGGGGCGGGTTGAGCAAGATATTCGTGACTGATTGATCATATCTGTTAACCCGCCCCTACTGCTTGTGAAAAATGCGGGTTCAGTCCTTATTTTCAGCGCTTAAGTGCTAACTACGTACCTATAATTATTATTATAATTTATGAAAATTTTTTCTAATCAACCTTTACGCTCAAATCCCCATATAGCTATTTTTTCATCTACCAAGGTAGGAAATTTTGTTATTGTCACACCTCTTTTAAGAGGTCTTAAAGAAAAATATTCACACTGTATATTAGATTTTTTTGGGAGTGAAATTACCAAAGACTTTGAAATTCACAGTCCATATATTGACTGGCGATTTTCTCTTTATACTGACAGTCTAGACTTTCTAGAAAACCTAACTCAAGCGGTTCGTCAACGTTGTGAATTTGCTGGTGCTTATGATTTAGCAATTAATTGTGATGAATTTAGTGAAATTAACTTAGTCATTGTTACTGCTATCCGCCCTACTTATGTAGCGGGAGGTGCGTTATCGGAAGATTTTCGCCTCAAGTTAGATGCTAGTCATGATCCTGTACAGAAAATCCTCAGCGATCCTGATTGGAACAGTCAAGCGTTTTTACAAAGACATCAACAGATTCTTAGTAGTAACTATATCAGTGAGATTTTTTGCCGGATTGCTTATGTAGAAACTGATTTTTTTAAATTAGAATTACCTAGCAAGCAACCTCATTTTACCGTACCTGATGTTATAATTAGTGTTACATCCACGCGTCCTGCCAAAATGTGGCCAGTGGACTATTGGAAACAAATAATTAAGTGGTGTGAAAGTCGAGGTCTGACAGTTGGTTTAGTCGGTAGCAGCCCAAAAATTCAGCAGACTTTATATTACTCGAATAATACTGAAGAAGATTTATTAAAAGAAACTCCCTTAATTGACCTCAGAGGAAAAACTTCACTGACTCAATTAGCTGGAACCTGCCATCAGGCAAAAGTTTGTATTACACTCGATACTGGGCTTTTGCACATTGCTGCTGCTGTTGGCTGTCCCACAGTGGCGATTTTTGGTAATGATGCAGATGGTGACGGCGCTAGCCCAATTAGACTTTGGGCACCCCGACAGCCCTATATAAAGATAGCCCTTTCAGATTTTAAGTGTACCATCTGCCAGGAGCATCATTTTAAAAACAAGTTCTGCTTAGTTCAAAATCATCCTTGTATGACTCATCTGACTCCTCAAACAGTGATTAATTATCTCAAAGAGTTAGTTAACTAAGCGATCGCTTCTTTAGTAGGACTTACACACTCATGACGACAAACTAAGCCTTTGCCATTACTTCTGGTGCTGAATTCCTGCGATTGTGGCGTGATACAGGATGCACTTTTGTCTTGGTAAATCATGACCTGGATGAAGCGATCGCACTTTCAAAATTACCTTGTGCTCTTTTGGTATTACCCCAGCTAAATTCTCCAATACTCACATCTTGGGGTAATTTAAGGTTTTGGGCGATATTTATACTTTGTTGGAGAACTTGTTGCGATTCCTCAAAACCACCCGCTAGTTGTAGTGAATTTCCTAGTGATCGCAAAGCTGCAACTTTTATGTAGGTATGGGCTAAATTAGCCCCAGGTTAGACAATTTTTTGAATCCTCGCACCCTACAGAAACAGCGGTTGAACTGTCATATCCTTGAGGGTAATGGTAAAATTACGCTGTTGTGCGATCGCAATGAAGGAAATCACCGCTTCACACGCCACAGCAACAGTTAACATTACCAAGTTTCGCGCCAAGGGATAATCACAGACATCATCATTCACATCAGAAGGAATGCGATAAACGTCATTCCAAATCACTTCTGCATAATCTGCTGCTAGCCCAGCATGAAGACAAGGAATATTGAATTGCTCTGCATAATCCTTAACTGCTTGACGTGCGATACTGTTATCAAAAACATCGATAATTAGCTGGCTATCTTTGAGGAGTTGGGTTGTATTTGCTGGTGTCAATTCCTTTGTTTTGCCATCAACTTTAGTACCAATTGCTCGGTATAAATTATTCGCCAATATTTTCGCCTTGAATGCTCCAACATCGGAACGGTAGTAAGGCTGAGTTGAAAGATTACGCTCCTCAATGCGATCGCAATCAATCACGGTAATTTTATCAAAACCAGACCGAGCCAAGTTCTCAGTAATGTTAGCTCCTAAAGCTCCAGCCCCACAAATGGTTATATGATAGTCCTTGAGCTTTGCCATTACAGCATTGGTGCGGTAAAGCTGTTCGTGAAAAAAGATACTCATTCTCCTCACCACTCTTGTTGTTCCATCACACCCACTAAGGATTGCAAATCAAAATCGCGATCGCGTCCACTCAAACAAATACCAGAACTAATCACCGTCAAGTCACTTTTAGCGATCGCACTGGTGTGGCGAATACCATCAGCAGTTCGCCAATTAACTGTCCAGTAATCACCATGATCTTGGAATTGGCTTAATTCACCACCTCCTTGCTGTAACGCTTTTCGCAATCGTTTTTCATCCTGTTGGGGTTGACTAAAGCTCTCAATCCGCTTAGTGGCTAATTCATACACTGTGCGAATCTCTGGAGTCATACCCTTGAATTGCAATTCCTCAGCCGGAGTTAATTGCTGAATCGCAGATTGCATAGTTTCAGAAATTGTCGGATCGGTACGGCGATCAATCTCCTCAAACCAGCATGACTGTCCATTCCAACGGGTTATGATTTGCTCAAAGGCGACACCTTCAGTTACTAAATGCACTGCGATCGGCTTTACCACTTTCAACCGTTGACGCATATCTACTTCATTCACAGGATATGCTAACCAAGTTTGTCCCCGCAGTTGGTGTGCTAACCGCAGCCGTATTTGGGGAAAATGTTGCAGGTATTCTGCTACTTGGGGTAAGTCTGCTTCTTGCACAACCGTTGCTGTCTTCGCATCTATAGGCTGAAAGATGCCCCAACCTTCAAATTGACGAAGCTGTGGTGTGAAGATGTAGACCATCTCAGCTACCTTTGTGCGAACTCGTCCACCTTTGACACATGGTGCAAGAAATTGGGTAGTGTACAACTCGGCTTCTGCACTAGCAATTTGATTGATTAGCTTACGGATGTCAGGCATAATAGCTCACGCAAAGGCGCAAAGACGCAAAGAAGAGTTTATCAAGAGAGTTTATATAATTATTTCCCGCGTGCAAGTTGGTGGAGCATTGCGTGTTCTCAGTTACTAGGGGGACTCCGCTGGTGAGTTGTTACACATTCTTTTAAAGATGGCTACTTCTAAGCCGACTTTCCAGGTTCTTCGCACTCCCCGTTCACACACGCCCACTGGTTTTGACAGTGTTACTTTTCCTCTCGTACTAGTATGTAGGCTCACACGAGTTAGGGCACGCAAGAAATATATTACATTATACTACAATATAAATTTGCTATTTTCCAGAATATATTTTGGTAGTTGATTTACTGTTGATGCACATAAAATCTGGGGAAGTACAATATAAATGTATGCGTATTCTTGGTAATCGTAGTGATAATCAATATGACCACCGAACAAATACTGGATAAATTGCAAGCTTTAAATGCAGATGAACAAGAAAAAGTTTTAGCATTTATTGATTCACTTGAACATCAAAAGCAGCAGCTAAAATCTGGCTCTAAGTTAGGTAAAAAATTAAGACAAATTCGTCAAGAAATTATTGATTCTGGTCTTCCTTTGTTAACGGCTGAAGAAGCAGATAGAGAAAAAGTAGAACGTCGGGGTGGCTATGGAGAAGATTTGATATGATTCGTACTTTCATTGATGCTGGTGTTTTAATTTACGCTGCTCGTTCTCAAGGGGATATGGCTGAGAAAGCCTTACAAATTTTGGAGGATGAAAACAGAGAATTTGCTTCTAGTATTTTTCTCAAATTAGAAGTATTGCCAAAAGCAATTTACAATCAACAAAGAAGCGAAGTTAAGTTTTACGAAGCATTTTTTGATGAAGTTTCCTATTGGGCAAAGGATATCAATACAATTATTGAAACAGCTTATGAAGAATCAAGTAAATTTGGAGTGGGGGCAATGGACGCTTTACATATTGCGTCCGCTATATCTGTAGGAGCAACGGAATTTATTACTAATGAAAAACTAGAAAGATCAATTCATCGCACTCAAAGCATTAAAATGATTTCTATTCATTCATAAAAATAGAATTGCAGAATTAGCAAAAGCTGAGACATCTTTGCTAAGTTCTTTTTTCTTGCCCTCAGTAAGTGGAAAAATTGCAGCACATTCTTTATAATCAAGTTCAAGGTTTTCCTGAACGCCATCTTTAATTATGGAGAGGATAGTTTCTTCAGACCATTCTTTGAGCGGTGTTGTCATCGTCATCTTAAAAATTCGTAATTGAATCGATGGCATTGCTCATCATTTATACTGACAAGCAATGCCATATTCTAACCTTACTTATCGTCTCGCACTGGTAACGGCAGATCCATAATCTCCATCAGCAAATCCAGACGAGAGGGGCGCGTTAGGAGTGGGACAAGGTTCGGCAAGCTGTAGTAGTCACCCTCGAAAGTGAAGGTTTCTACAGGTGCTTGCTGCTGCTTCAGTTGGCTCTCCAGCCAGTTGTAATGAGTACCTACACGGACAATCACTACATTGGGGATTACTGCCAACTCCCGGCAATAGGTCTTGTAGACTTCACCGAAGTAAGGAGCAGCATTCTCGCCTTCATCAGTCACTATGATGATTTGGTCAACTATCTGCTTTTTCTTCCGCATTGCTTCCAATGCACAGCCAATACTAGTACCACCACCTGCGTTGATGTGCTGGAAGGCACGCTCCCAGTCGGTTAACTCCTTGCCCTGTGCGGTGACAGCGTAAGGAATGGTATCGAAGGCGTAGACAAACAATTCTGCCTGGGTGATACCGGAGATGAGGGCAGCGAGTTGCTTACCAACTGCGATCGCATTCTCCATTGAGCCAGATTTATCCACCAGTAAGGCGGTTGGACGAGCGATCGCACCACGCCGTTTCACCTGCTCGTTGGTCACTTTTTCCAACTTGGCAACGGTGTCTGCGTCTAAATCTGCGGCATCTGCGGCAATCTGTGCTTTGAAAGCTGACACACGCCCACTCTTAGATGCTGCTTCCAGTTTGGAGTCAATCAGCTTCTTGACTTCTGGGTGATCCATTGCACCTCTAGCTTGGAGTGACTTGAGGTTGTTGATCGCTTCCTGGGGAGTCATGCTGTTGATCAACGCTACAAGCACAACTGGTGTAAGTTGTTTGATTGCACCGATTGCGATCGTGTAGGGAATGTTGAATTCCACAATTAACTGTGCTTGTTCTGCGGCAGTTTCCAATTTAGCAAGCTGCTTCAGCACATTTGCTAAAGAACCTTCTGGCGGAGTATCGCGGAAGAGAATCGCATTTGCCCGTTCATTTGGCTTAATGTGCAGTGAAGCATACAGGTGCTTCATAGCCTTACGACCCCGCAGCGCCGCGCGATCGAACAGTGCAGGATTGCTTTCTCGCGCCTTTAGGTAACGCCGCACCGCAGTCCGAGCCGAACGAGGTAGTTTATTTTGCTGCTGCTTCATGAAGTCAACCACACGAGCCACCTGATAGGGTGGAAACTCTTGCAGCATGATAAATCCCGCATCTCGGTGTTCAATCAAATTGCTAGTTAGCAAGTGAGCAACGAATACTTCCTTGTGGTCGCGGACATCACCATGACGCTGATACCAAACTGCTAGATGTCCGTAGAAAAGCGGATCGAGTTCAACAATTAACTTGTGAATTTCTGCGACTTGCTCAAGCTTGCGGTGAGGAGTTGTCAGCAAACTATTGAGCATTTCTAAGCGCAGGTCACGTTCTGCGTTGTTCATAAGAACCTCCTCTAGTTATGTTGGATGAGGAGGCAGATGTTGCACGCGGGGTGATAAAGTCACCGCGCAAGTTGTAGAAGCATTGTGTATAACTGATTCAGAGTTATGTAAGCTTCTGCGATCGGGGCGCGGCAACAACTGCCAATTAATAAATTTGATCTAATTTATTTGTGAAATTCTCTGTCTGTTTTCTTCTCTTCGCGTCCTTCTCTTCTCTACGAGAGGCTGCGCCAACGAGACGCTTCGCGAACGCGCCTTTGCGGTACCCTGCGGGAAGCCGCGAACGCGTCTATGTTTAAAAAAGAATCTCACGCAGCGAAAAGTCGGAGCGCCGGAAGCCGGCGCTCTGAACTTTTCAAGACAGAGGCACAGAGAAATAAACATCGAAATTATATGAGAGAAACGACTGCTCCTGTTTGCTCTAGCTGTTGCTTGAGTGTTTCAGCCGCTTCTCGATCCAATCCTGTTTGAACCACTTGCGGAAGAGAGTCCACAAAGTCTTTTGCTTCTTTTAGTCCCAGTCCAGTCAGCGTGCGGATGACCTTGAGTAAGGCAATCTTTTTCTCTGCTGGAACCGATACCAACAAGACATCAAATTCCGTCTGAATCTGGGGTTGAACCTCATCTTCATCTCGTTTATCAATCCGAATGAGCTTCGGTGTAGAAGTATCAACATTGAACGTTGCTTCAATCTGCTTCACTAGTTGAGCAGTTTCGTTGACAGTTAGAGACTTGAGTTGTTCTAAAATTTCTAGGGTTTTCACAGACATGGCAACCTCCAATGAGTTGCGGTTAACTCATAGTTGATAATGAATAAAATCACCTCGTGCAAGTTGAAAAAGCTGTTGATTCACACACAGGATTTGAACCTGTAATAGCTTGATCTTAAGTCAAGTGCCTGTTCCAATTCGGCTAGTATGTAAGCTTTTTCGGTTAGGGCACGAAGTGAAAATTTTACTTTTTAGAAAGTTGATTTAAAATAAATCGAATCTCTTTCTTATTACACTGCTGTTTACTAGCAGCGTAAATTTTCTGACCTCTATAAGTTGCGCTAGAACGGTGAATTAAACCTTTGAAAACATCCGTCACATAATCAGTTGGTGGCGGTGGAAAATCTTCATAGGTAATTAGATACCAAATCTCATTCAGCTTGTGGTATTGATGATAATTATCAACAATCACAATATCAGTTTGTTGCTGCTTTTGCTTGTGCTTTCGAGGTACTTTCTCGACTGCACAAAGAATTCCTGTTTCCGGATGGATATAGAAGCGATCGCGGTAACTCTGATCTAACGGAAGTTGATAACCTCGGTAAGCCTTCCTACAAACGACACCATCAATGATTTCTACATAGCGTTCAACGTAATCCCATATATGACCGATTACATGCTGTCCTGTCATTGTATTGTGATCTAATCTTTGGCAGAGTTCGCTGTAAACGTCGTTCCAAGGCTGTCCGACTTTGGAGAGCAACAGCCGGCGCAAAGGGCCAAGATGATCGGAAAGATACTTTGATTTATGTCTAGGTTTAATCAGGTAAGGATTCAACAATCCATCCCCAATTGCATCCTCGGTGAGTTTGTATAGTTGCTTTTTATAGCCTGTCTGCTTTTTAAGAGGAATTCGTCTCCCATTGCGAGGACGTTCAATCACTATTTCGTTCAAACGATGTTCGCTCATAACTTATGTTGTTGAAAGATAGTTGTACAGATTGAGTCGTTGGGATACATAAGTTAGCGGACATCATTAAATTCACCTCCATATATGTGATTGAGTTCAAGTAATTGATAAATACAATTAAAATAATTGGAATTCCGCACAAGTTAGCAAAGCAGTTTTCACAGTTGCCTTTACCATTTTGGCTACGCTCCCATCCAAGGGAGCGACAGGAATTGAACCTGCATATCCGTTGCCGGATGGTGTGTATGCTTTACAAGTTAGGGCGCGGAATTAAGTCTTAAATGATTCCGTGCAAGTTAAAGAAGCTTTTTACAGCACGGCCGCTCTTACCAAATATTGGCAGTGGGCACGCACGCTAAATCTACAAGAGACTTAGAAATCGTGCTTCGCTAGCTCGATCGCTCGAATTTTACTACCTTAGGGCCGTTATCAATGTGTATGTATGCTTCTTATATTGGGGCACGGAAAATGGTCATAAGTCAGGCAAAAACTAAAGTTTTAAACTTTCTGCCCCCTTCTGCCTTCTTCACCCATAAACCGCTTCAGGACGAATAATCAAATCACCGCTAGGACGGCGATCAATTATGTAAGCTCCCAGGCGATCGCTATTTACATCTAAATGTCGAGCAACCTGCTCCTTGAGAGCGACATCATTCATCCCGGCGCTAATTCCTAGCTGTGTTTCTGCGACATCAACAGAACGTCCTTCAAATCTAATATGTACCATTATCATCACCCCTTTTTTCATCACTAATTGTATTAGTGGATCTGATCGGAATTGAACCGATACCCTCCCTGTGAGAGTTACACTCACACCTCATGCGAGTTGAAAAAGCTGTGGTAACACCGCAGGAATCGCACCTGCAACTTATCGTTTTAGAGACGATTGCTCTACTATTGAGCTAGTATGTAAGCTTTTTCTGTTAGGGCACAAGTGACATCCGGGATCTCTACCATTAGAGCTACAGACCCAAGGAAGCATGATTGCGATACTCTAATTGAGGTCATTGCAACTTCAATCAGAAGTATTTATATTACAAATGTAATGTATGCACTACAAGATGTCAAGGCCATACTACAAATTTTTTGAGAAGTGAGAAATCCGGGTTGATCTCAGGTTCGCTGGAACAATACCATTGCTAATTTACGAGGATTGGCACAGACCAAACCCAGATAATATACACTTGTTTTTGCGAGGAATTTATTTCCGTCCGGTGAGCAGAACGTTAGCTTCCTCAATGTTTTCTGGAACTGATATTAAAACCTCACTAAGTAAGTCGGTGGAAATAAACAAAACTATGTTACGAAACGTAAATAGGCTTGAAACCCTTAGCAATGAACAATGACAAAGCGCAAAGTCGAGCCACTGCGTTCCTGAGCCACCCCCGTGCGGAGAGAAGTTTGAGCGGAGGTTTCCTCCGCTCAGAACTTTGTAAGAGAAGACAAATGGCATTTCGCATTACCTTGGCAGCATTCAATGAACGTGCTCTCAGAGCATGGAAAAAAGCTAGTTTCCAACAGTTACAAACATCCGCTTAGTTAAATGCTATGACACGAACGATGAGTTATATTAGCAATATTAGTGACAAAAAGTGAAATCATACAGGCTGTAATTCCTATAATTTATAAAATCCAAAGTTTGTGATTGGTCTACTTTTAGACAGACGTTATAAAATTATTAGCTCCTTGTCTGCGGGAGGATTTGGACATACGTATCTAGCGGAAGATACGAAGCGTCCTGGTAATCCTATTTGTGTTGTTAAACAGCTCCGTCCCCCTACTCAAGACCCGAATACGATAAAAATTGCTCGTGAGCTTTTTGCTAAAGAAGCAGAAACTTTAGAAAAATTGGGGGAATACGTACAAATACCCAGATTATTTGCCTATTTTGAGCAACAACAAGAGTTTTACTTAGTTCAAGAATTCATTCCTGGTTCTACTTTGGCAGCAGAAATTCAAGTTGGACATCCTTGGACTGAAGAAAAAGTCCGCCAATTGGGGATTGCAGCCTTGGAAATTTTGACATTTGTTCACGGACAAGGAGTGATACACCGAGATATCAAGCCTGCTAATTTAATCCGCCGCCAGTCTGATGGCAAGCTTGTATTAATTGATTTTGGAGCGGTGAAAGAAATTGCTACACAAACCGTTAATTCTCAAGGACAGGTGACTTCAACAGTGGCAATTGGCACTAGGGGGTACATGCCTCTGGAACAATTGAATGGTTATCCCCAATATAGTAGCGATATTTACGCTCTTGGGATTATGGGGATTCAAGCCCTGACAGGCTTAGGAATCAATGATCTATTAAGGCTGAAAGACCCCGATAATCTTAGTGCTGGTGAGATTATTTGGCATAATCATACTCAGGTGAGTTCTGAGTTTGCCGCTATTGTTGATCGGATGGTGCGTGTGGACTACCGTCAGCGATATCAGACCGCCACAGACGCACTGACAGCTTTGAGAGATACTGTGAAGATACCAACCCGTCAACCTTCATCTTTGCCTGCAAGAGCAAAACAGTCGGTGAATGTGGCTCAACGCTTGCGCCAGTTGCCTCAGCGAGTCTGGCTGATAGTTGCTGGAGGGCTGACTGTTGTTCTGCTCAGTGGGTTGGGAATTGCATCCTGGCAGAATAATCAGCAAAACGCTCAGGCTTCAGCCCTTTTTGAACAAGCTAGAGAAAAAATTAACAGAGAAGACTATGAAGCGGCAAGCTCAGATTTGAACCAGCTGCTGCGAATTCAACCCCAAAATGGTGAAGCATACTTTTGGCGGGGATATAGTCATAGTAAATCTTTCGATCTAGATTCCATCAAGAAAGCGATCGCTGACTATACGCAAGCTCTACGTTATCTAAAACCTGTTACACCGCAAGTTGGTATCCAATTTAGTATCGATCCCAACACCAAACTGCCAATCATTACTGATGTTCCTTATAAGTTGCCTGCGGCTCTAGCGGGAGTGAGGCAAAACGATCGCATTTTGGCGATAGACGGTCAACCAACAGTCAATAAAACCGATACTCAATTACAGAAATTCCTACAGGGTGAAGCTAATACACCCCTGACTTTACGACTTGCTCGCAAAGGAACGAGTGAATTTGAGGTGACCTTCAAACGAGTTATGGCTCCTAATCAGCAGTTAGCATTTATTTACGGACAGAGGAGCTTTGCTCGGTGGAGAGATAAAGATTACGAAGGTGCGCTTCAGGATGCTCGTAAAGCGCAAGAGATCGTCCCTAATTCCAAATCGACAGGGTTGTTTCACTACTATGAGGGACTGGCTTTGGCTGGTCAAGGCAAGAAACAGGATGCACTATACGCATATGGAAAAGCTATTGCTGAAGACCCGAAGCTCGAAAAGCCGTACATTAAAAAGGGAGAAATTCTTCGACAGTTAAATAAACCCTTAGAAGCAGTTGAAGTTTATAATCAAGCGATTCAAGTCAATCCCAACTTCGTTGAGGCTTATTCTGAGCGCGGTGAAACCCGTTTTAATTATTTAGGACAAAAACAAGCTGCTATTCAAGATTTCACCAAGATAATTCAGATCCGTCCGGAAGTTCATTCTATTGTTGAGCCAAATTATCTTGCAAATGCTTATTTTCAGAGAGGTAGAGCCTATCTTGACCTGGGAAACTCTCAAGCCGCGATCGCAGATTTTAATTCTCTACTAAGTCAAAAACCTTTAGCAAGTACAGATCTTCCCTACATTTTCCGAGGAGTTGCGCGAGACAAACTCAAAGACTTTCAGGGAGCCATTGAGGATTTTACTAAAGTTATTGACGACAATTCATTTTCCAGATATAAGCAAGAAGCTTATCACTTCAGAGGACTGACTTACGTTCATATCAAAAATATTCCCGGAGCAATTCAGGATTTTACTAAAGCAATTGAGGTCACTGAGGATGCAATTGAAAAGGCTAAAATATCACGTTTTCCTGAGCTTTTGGACGACTACGATCCCAAAGCTTATCTTCCTAGTTACTATATGAGTCGAGGGCGTGCTTATGCCAAATTAGGCTACAAACAACAGGCTATAGAAGATTTACAAAAGGCAGCAAAACTTGCCTTTGAGCAAAAACAACTTGACCGATATACGACAGCTAACGCCGAGATTCAAAAACTACGCTAGAAGTAAATACAGTTGGTTCTGGCAGCTTAGTTGTCCTTTTTGAAAGCAACTGTCCTTATACCCGCTTTGGATGCGTAGACGCGTGGCGGCTTGTTAAGGGGTGCGATCGCTCCACCTGCCACCTCTGATTCTCACCCAGCCCTACAACAAAACTAGGATGTGTTAATTAAGGCTATGAAAGGATTTTATACTTAGAGATAATGATAATTAGCCGTAACGCATCATCCATATTCATGTTACGCCTTGTGTTATAAATTATTTTAACCACTAGCAATTATAAAGATTTTCGCAACTTGTTTTGGAGCTTTTATTTCTGTGAATAACTGAACTGCTTGATGAAAATACATTTGACTTACATCAGCCTTTGCCAACTTTTGATAAGTTAAACCCAATTGAAAATAAGCTTCTGCTAAGTCATATTTAGCTCCTATTTTATCCAAAAGTTCGATTGCTTCTGTATGATGAGCAAGAGCTAATTGATAATCTGCTTTTTGGCGATAAATTTCTGCTAAACCATTTAGTGTTTTTGCTTTGACCTGCATATAATGGCTGGCTTCGGCAAAAGTCAATACTTGATAAAACATTTGATTGGCCTTAGAGAAATCACCTAAATTAACATAGGTTTGACCTAAAATTTGCAGAAAATAAGCAAATCTTCCAGTCTTCAGAAGTTTTTCATTTTTAATATTTTCATAGGCTACATTTGCTAATTCATAGGAAGTATCACAAAACCCTAAATATGAATTAACTAAAGCTAAACACACGGAAGCTTTTTCCGCCCAGCGATGATGAGCGGTATTTTGAGCAAGGTAAATTACTTGTTGAAATAAATCTACGGCTGCTTCTAGTTCCCACAAATCTATTTTGTAAAGACCAGTGCTTAAGAGGGAATCTACTTCTAACATTCTCAAATAGTAAACTTGGTGTTTATTTTCTGGCTGAGGCATAAGTGATTTGAGTGCCTTTTCTGCCAAATTTATAGTATTTTCTTGACAAGTGAGCGCCTGATTAATATTCCCCGTTATCCAATATAAATCACCCAAAATATTGTGTAATTCAATAATATTGTGTTCAAACTCAATATTATTGACTACTTGATTAATTGCTGCCAGTACAGGCTGAATTAAACCCATACGATATAGCGTACTACCAAGAGGTAAAAACTGCTGCCATTGATTATTACGACTCTTGAGAATAACTTTGCCGGCTAACTCGAATTCATTAATTTCTATGTAGTGATAATATGATTCTAGAGCTTGCAAAGCATCTTGAAAGGTGGCAATTTGGGGAACACTAGCTGTCCAAAATTCTGCGGCTTTGTGGTTAGTAATTTTCCACTCATCACTAATGCGTAAACGAGCGATCGCCTCGGCTTGGATTACTGGATGCAGCCAATATTCACCTTGATCGCACTCTACTAAAGAGCGATTTCTCAGGGAAGCTATGATTTGACGATGGAGAGCAGGTGGAACATCCCATAATAAACAAAATACTCCTTGATATGGAATGGTAGGTATATCTTGGTAACGATAACAACCTAAACGACAAAGCAGACGATAGGCTTGGGGGTCGAGGGCTTGCAGACGATTAATTTGACTAACTGCTAAATTTTTTAAATCCGTTGCGGCTAAAGGATCGCCATGATTTTGTTGCCAATAAAGCGCCATATCACCGCCAAAATCTTCTTGCATCGCACCACAGAGAATACCCATTGCTTTGGCATTACCGCCGTAAGTACGATGTATTTGTTGCAAGGTAGGAAGGTTAATAGTTAACCCACGGTTGCTAAAAAACTTGAGCCATGCGCTTTGATCTAAACCCGGAAGCCGATAATGATGCACATTCAGATCTGGTTCGCACAGGCGATCGCGACTGGTAATCAGCGTTACAGATTGTACCCTGACATCAGCCAAAATCCGCAACAGTTCTAAATAGTTGCGGTGAGGATGAATTAACTTTCCTTGTTGATCCAAAGTAGGTTCGAGATTGTCAATTAACACCCCAACCCGGCGATGATGGAGTTGGCGCTTAAGTCGTCCCAAAGTCACCCCAAATTCTACTCCTGGTTCTTCACCAAAGTCTTGTTTGAGCCATTCCTCTACCACCCGTTGGGCCGAGGTGATGTTGTGGGTTTCTTTCGCCATCAACAGTTCTAAAACCAACTCAAAACCCTGAGTTTGCAGATATTGCTGTGCTAGAGTAGTTTTACCTAAACCGCCTTCGCCTTGGATGACAATCACTTTCGACCCTTGATTTACCAAAGCATTCAGGTGAGCGATCGCATCTTCTCTACCCAAAAAATTGCTATCCTCTGCTTTGAGGGTGAGAGGTTGGGGCGATTTTGAGTAATCAATCAAACCTGATATAGCCGTAGTTTTTCTGAGAAACCGTTCTAAAGTAGCGCGACAATTATTTTTAGTAATTTTCTCTCGTAGTACCTGAGACAGTAACTTCCATAACTGTGAGCCAACATCCTTAACGTGTCCTTCCGTACAACCGTAAGCATGGGCAATTTCTAAGTATTTTCTACCCAACCAAACTTGCACAAGAATAACTTTTTGCAAATCGCTCAACCGTTCCCCGGTCTGAGCAGGAATTATGGTGTCTAACCATGCTAATGCTGCTTCAGCGTCCATTCTGTAACGATGAGGGTAGTTAAATTTAAGAACTATAGATTAATCTACAATCCCCCTGCCCAATTTTCGGATAAGATTCTGTAAATCCGACTTTTTTCCCGACTTTTCCGAATTAAGCTTTCTCATCTAATAGAATAAAAGTCATTAGGTAACATCAGCACCATCATTACTTATGGTGAAATCAGACCCCCGTCAATTGCCTAGCAGTGCTGAACTTCCTTGTTCAGACGATACCCCTGTGGATAACGAAGACCAGAACTTTATTCCGAACCTGCTTCTCTTCTTGCTGCAATATATTTGGGCAAACCGTAATGACTGGTTTTTCAGCGTAGATATGGGCGTTTACCATACCACAGGTATCAGTCCACTTGTACCCGTTGTACCTGACGGATTTTTGAGCTTGGGTGTAGAACGGCGCAAATCAGGGAAATCCCGTACAAGCTATGTAATTTGGGAAGAAAACAATATTGTACCTATTCTGGCGTTAGAAATTGTCTCTTTAACTCCTGGTGGAGAATATGACAAAAAATTAGACATTTATAGCAAGCTAGGGGTACTGTACTACATTATTTATAATCCAGAATATTGGCAAAGAGACCGTCATCAACCTTTTGAAGTTTATCGCTTAGTAGATGGTAGCTATCAATTGCAAATTGGTGAACCCTTTTGGATGCAAGAAATTGGTTTGGGAATTGGGCGATCGCAATACGTCTCTGGTAATATCCAGCGTCAGGTTTTGTATTGGTATGACCAACAAGGAAATCGCTATCAAACTCCAGAAGAAGCTGAACAGCAAACTCGCCAGCAGCTTGAATTAGTGCAACAACAACTTGAGCGTTATCGTCAGCAATTTGGTGAACTGCCAGAAGCGTAAGGGGACGATTACTAATATTTGTTATTAACAATAGATTAGCACTCACCTAGAAATTTAGGATGAGGGCTGACATAGCTGACATAAAGATGACTAGTTAAATCTTAGGCATTCCTTTAATGTAAGGGTTGACAAAAGTACCATCTTTCTTGATGTAGGCTTTAACAACTTTTACTTTAGGTATTTTAAGTGCTTTGGGTGGTTTTGGTGGTTTTGGTGTTTTAGACATTTTCTGGTTTCCCTTTAAATAAATAGCTTCTAAGACTCTTTATCTATCGTGAACTCGGAAACGGAAAACCACCTCAGCAAAAATTCTAATTTTTCTAAATAATTCGTAAAGATTAAGATGAATATGTGTTAAAAGCTTAAAAATATATTGTTGTTTTTTATACTTAAAAATATTTGTTTTGATCTAATTAGCCAATTCTCAATATCAAATCAGCACAATTCAAATCCGGCTTTTTCCCTGACTATCCCCACTACATCATATAAAACTGCCGACTTCAGCCGACTGACAAAAGAAAGTGCGATCGCTTAGGCTATTGGGCATAAAGTCAAAGTATAAAAATTATGTTTGATATCACCAGCGCACAAATAGAAGTATCGGCGGAACAAAGCTATTCCATCCCTAACTACTGGCAAACACAACATCGTCTTCGCTCCTTGATAGATAACCATCTTGCAACCGAAAAACTACATGAACGCTTGCAAGATTTACCAATACAATTTAGCAATCCCCAACCACGTCCCTGGAAACCCATTGATTGGCAAGCGATTAACCGCAATCAAATTATCGGCATAAACCCAGAAGTATTTTTATCCATCTTAATCGGTGCAATGGACACAGAAGCCCCAATTCGGTGTTACACCCAAACCAGCCGCCAGTATTTAGAGAAATTACATCCTCAGATGGCGCAGTTTGTCGGTGGAAGAGTCGGTGAAGACGGCGAACTTCAAGAAATTGGTTTGTGGGAAAAAGAAGAACGCCAACACGCACCCGCATTAATGAAGGTTTACACCCAATTAACAGGCGAAAAAATCACGCCCAAACACCGCACCGTCAGAGCCTACCTCCCCACAGATGATCCCCATGAAGACCTATATCGCCACGGCTTACATCGCGTCGCTACAGAATATGGTGCAACCTGCCTTTACCTATGGCTCATGGCGCACACAATCGGCGCACTCCAAGATGTTCTTGAAGAACTCACCAAAGACGAAATTAACCACATGACAAAATTCTGGGGCTTTGGAGTTTGGGCTTTCCCTGATACTGGACTGATACGAGTCGGAAACACCCTCATCAAAACTCGCTCCCAAACCTATAAACGTAACAACCTCATCCGTACCCTATACCGCATGATGGCTACACTCAACTGGAATGCTTGGACATTAACCAACAAAGCCACCCTGCTATACACCTCTACCTACACCATGCACCGCCTCTGGAGATGGAACAACAGCCTCACCCTTGAGTATCTCAACAATCTACTAAAAACCCGATAACCCTCTTGCGCCTTTGCTCGAAACTTTATTCAGCCCAAAATCTCATGAACTCCCTACCTACAGACCTAAACCCCGAAAAAATTCCCCAACACATAGCCGTAATCATGGATGGTAACGGTAGATGGGCAAGCAGCCGAGGACTACCACGCATAGCCGGACATCGCCAAGGTGCAAGAACTCTCAAACAACTATTACGCTGCTGCAAAGATTGGGGAATCAAAGCTCTCACAGCCTACGCATTCTCTACTGAAAATTGGCAACGTCCCATTGAAGAAGTAGATTTCCTCATGCTGTTATTTGAGAGATTACTACGCCGTGAGTTAGCCCAGATGCATCAAGAAGGAGTGAGAATTTCCTTTATTGGCGATTTGTCAGCTTTACCCCCATCTCTGCAAACAGAAATAGAACGTTCAATGACAGAAACATTGAATAATCAAGCAATTCACTTTACTGTTGCTGTCAACTACGGTAGTCGTCATGAAATCACTAGAGCTTGTCGTCAAGTAGCTCAACTAGTGCAACAAGGTAAACTCAGTGCAGAAGCAATCAATGAAAGCCTTGTAGAAAAACATCTCTACACAGCAGATACTCCAGCACCAGATTTATTGATTCGTACTAGTGGAGAGATGCGTTTGAGTAATTTTCTGTTGTGGCAAATGGCGTATACAGAGATGTACTTTACTGATATTTTCTGGCCTGATTTTGATACAGAAGCATTTCATCAGGCTTTATTGAGTTACCAAAAACGCGATCGCCGTTTCGGTCAGGTGAAAGCTTTACTTTCAGCCTAAAACCTAAGTATTTATGAATGTTTTGGGGGATTCGTTCGCTTGAAAGGGGGCGAAAAAAGTCAAACTACCGGAATTTGAGCCTAAGAAGGGACTTACACCATTACTCTTAACTTTTCTTTATAGGAAAGCAGGGGTGCGATCGCCTTTGGCACTGTACGGAGCGCAATCGCACCCATGTTTTTGCGTTTCAAAAAGCTATCCTCAATTGTCTTCTTGCTCTTAGCCTTCATGTATCCACCTGCTTTGGATTACACTGGCATTTCAATTAAAAATTCTGTTCCTTCACCCAGAACAGATTTGCAACTTAGTTTTCCACCGTGAGTTTCTTCGACAATTTGACGAGCGATCGCTAATCCCAACCCCGTACCTTTTCCAACAGCTTTCGTCGTAAATAAATTGTCAAATATCTTTTGTTTAATATCTTCACTCATCCCCTTAGCATTATCAGCAATCTTCATCTTCAGGAAATCATCTGCTAGGTCAGTGGTAATAGTAATTCGATTAGGATTGGCTTGAATATCTGCCATACTTCGTCCAAGATTCGACTCCTCTAAAGCATCAATAGCGTTGGCAAGAATATTCATAAATACCTGATTTAGTTGCCCAGGAAAACATTCTATCTGCGGTAAATTACCGTAGTTAGTGACAATTTCAATTGCTGGACGTTGCTCGTTAGCTTTCAGACGATGTTTGAGAATTAAAATTGTACTATCAATGCCTTCGTGAATATTAAATGGCACTTTGTAATCGCGATCGGCACGAGAGAAAGTACGTAAACTGGTGCTGATATTTTTCAGGCGATCGCACGCAAAATTCATGGAATCGAGCATTTTAGGCAAGTCTTCTAAGCTATATTCCAAGTCAATTTCTTGGGCATGGTCTTCGATTTCTTCACTCTTATTCGGAAAAGTTTCTTGATAGAGTTTTAAGTGTTCAAAAATATCAGCAAAGGTGGGTTGAGCTTGTTTGATACTGGCAGCAATAAAACCTAAAGGATTATTCATTTCATGAGCCACACCCGCAACTAAGTTACCCAAAGCAGACATTTTCTCACTTTGAATTATTTGTAATTGCGCTTGTTGCAAGGCAAATTCTGCTTGTTTGCGATCGGCTTCAAGCCGCGCCCTTTCGCTAATATCCATCATCACGCCATCCCAGACAATCGAGCCGTCGGCTTGCCGTTCTGGTCGTGATGCCGCCTGCACCCATTTCACAGTGCCAGAGGTCGTAATAATGCGCCATTCCTGCTCAAAAGCCGTGAGAGTCTCGGCAGAATGGATGAACGCCTGGGTGAGGGCTGGGCGATCTTCTGGATGCTCCAACATCCGAAAATCTGTGATGCCTGTCAAGAAATCTTCGGGCGGCACTTCATATAGAGTCGCGCAGCCCGGACTAACGTAGGGAATTGAAACAGAACCATCGGGAGCGAGGCGAAGCTGGTATATTATGCCAGGAAGATTTTCCGCTAGCTTTTGAAAGCGGGCTTTGCTAGCGCTCAGTTCTGCTAGCATTTGTTGGGCTTGCTCATAAAGACGAGCATTTTCTAGAGAAATTGCGGCTTGAGCGCAAAGTAAGTTGAGTAGTTCAACACGATCGCTAGTAAATGCCCCTGTAACTAAACTGTTTTCCAGGTACAAAATCCCCATCAACTTGCCTTGATGCAAAATCGGGCTACACAAGATACTTTGAGGCTGTTGACGCACAATGTACGGGTCATTGGCTAAAAGCGGATCTGCTGTCGCATCCATCAGGACAACAGTTTGATTGTTGTGCTTGACTTTGTAAATTAGTTTGTGGGGAATATCTTGACTATCTTCAACAGGAATTCTCTGCAACACAACTGGCTTTGTTCCCTGGGTAATTAAGCCTTTGATTAACAGGCGCGAGTCTCGTAACAGCATTAACACACATTTATCAGCCCCCGCATTTTCAATGACGATTCTGAGTAACGATGAAAGCAATTTTTCCAGTTCGATTTCACTGGAGATCGTGTGGGAAGCTTTGAGAATCGCTTTTAAATCTAGGGTATCTGAGACACTGCTGCTAGAAGTGGCCCCACTGGTGGATGTGACAGTCCCTAAAGGGATGATGGTTTCGTTAATTGAAAGGGTCGAACGAGTTTGCTGTAATATGGGGGCTAGTAGTTGGGGATAGCGTTTTTCTAAATCGGCAACTTTGGCTTTTGCACCCCATTTTGCATAACAATAGTAAGCTTCTTGCACATAGCCTGCGGCAACTTTTACTTTACCCCAGTTAAGATAGAATTTAGCTGCCAGTTCGTTAGCTAAGGCTTCTTCTTGGATATAGCCGTTGGCTTTAGCAAGAGAAATAGCGTGATCATAATAATCCCCTGCTGCATAATTTTTGCCTAATACCCGGTATTTTTCTGCCTCTACCAAATCCACCCTATGCTGGTAATTCATGGGTGCGTGATGCGCCCATTGCTGTAACCGGGTTTGGTTTTCTGTTACACTCTGCAATGCTGCTGATGTTTCTTCTAACTGTGGATTCAATTGTGCCAAAGTCAGCAGAGAATCATAAAGATAAAATACTGGTTCGCTGACTAATCCCGCACCAGCCATAAAATAGCGCCTGACTTCAATAGCATGATTTTTCGCTGGCTTAATTTCTCCAAACAAGAAACAAAGCATTAATTTATACAAATGGAAAATATACAATCCATATCCATCATTGGTAGATTGTAGCTGCTGGAGAAATTCTGTTTCTTCAAGGGCTTTTCCAGACAAAAGGGTGGTATGTTCTGCAAAACCAAGTAGATTTAAAACCGGTTGCCAATAAATCCGACAATAATTTGCGGTTGTCAATTGATTTATTTGCATCAAACTATGGCAGTAGGCGCAAATATCCTGCTCTAAGGTAGCCAGGGGTTGATTACACCAAAAAGAATTGAGACAAAAAGTGTGCCCATTATATCCAGCAAGTACTAGGTTTCCAAATTCTAGGGCACTGGTGTAACCTTCTTGCAACATGGGTAGTGTTTCTTTAATGTGAGATTTGCGGTGTACAATAAATATCCCCAAGATCATCAAAATCTCTGTTTTACTGGCTTTGGCATCGAGTTTTGAGATAATCTGAAGTGCCAGGGAACCAAACTGTGTTCCTGTATCCACGATTTGGAAGAAATTGCAGAGAATATTGCCATAGTTCGCATAGCCGAAAGTAGAAGTCGATGTGTTACCGTACTGAATCGAGAGTTTAACGGACAAAGTATTCAGCAATGGGTACAACGTTGAGCCAGTGAGGTAAGCTGCTGGGCTGATGATATTGACAATCTTGAGAGTAGCGAGTTTTTCTGCATCCCTCATCTCAGGTAAGTTAACCAAATCGGCAATTTCCCGATCGCCAATGAGTTCCTCAATCTCTTGGATTTCCTGTTGCAGATATGATGGTGTCGGTGTTTCAGGAAAGGTGACACCAAGCTGTTGTAAGACTGGTTGAGCAAGCGCGATCGCTGAAGTCAATTTACCTTGGAAAATCTGAGATTGAATTCTAATGCAGTAAACATTCACCTTTTCTAATAAAGAATGTGCCTCTTTAATGACAGTATCAATGAACTGTTCCATCGCCTCAAAACTACCATTTAGCAATGCTACTTCCGCCGCTAATTCATGCAAGGCGAGGGTCATTTCATACTGCTGCTGCCAAGTATTTTCTCCTAACAAAGACAATCCCACTGTGATATATTCACGCGCTGCTTGATAGGCGGTGGAATTTTTGGCTTTGCAAGATGCAATCAGATTAAGTTGTGCTAGTTCATCTCGTTGAGTTTGTTCGTTAATTAAAGCCGTGCCGTAATTTAATTGATTGACGATTTCAAAAATGCGTTCTTCTCTTGCTTGTGCGGAAATCTGTTGTAGCAGCAGTTGTCCGATTTTGTAATGAGTCGTCTGTTTTTGGTCATCAGGAATCAGGGAATAAGCTGCTTGCTGTACTCGGTCATGTAAGAATTTGTATGTAACAATCAGTTGATTTTCCGATGTACGTGCTTGATTTTCCTGCCCGACATAAAACTTATAAACATCACCAATTGGTAAAATCAACCCTTCTTGCAAACCTTTCCACAAAGCCGCAGCTGTCTCAATTTCCGATTGCTGTGAAACAATTGCCAAAGTTGCTAAATCAAAAGAGTTGCCAATACAAGCTGCTAACTGTAAGACATCTTGAGTTGATAGCGGTAATTTTTGCAGTTGCAAACTCATAAAAGTTACAACGTCATCTGTAACTGCTTGAGCCGTCACTTCTGATATATCGCATTGCCAACAGCCTAACTCAAAGTCAAATGGGATTAATCCATCTTGATGTAATGCTTTGAGAAACTGTGTGGCAAAAAATGGATTTCCTTTAGTTTTTTGATAAATCAATACAGAAAGATTCCATGCTACATCTTCTGAACATTTGAGTGTGTCAGCTACTAACTTATTTACTTGATTTTGACTCAGTGGTGCTAAAGTAATCGTATTAATCTTTGCTTGTGATTTAACAATCTCACTCAAAGTCAACATCAATGGATGTGCTGGATTGACTTCGTTATCACGGTACGCACCAATGATGAAAAGATGACTTGTATCAGCCATTAATAGCTGCATTAACTTGAGCGATGCCGAATCTGCCCATTGCAAATCATCTAAAAACATTACTAATGGATGTGATGCACTGGTGAAGACTTGTGTAAATTTTTGGAATAATAAATTAAATCTATTTTCTGCCGCAGTTCCTGATAATTCTATCGCTGGTGGTTGTTCACCAATAATTCTTGACAGTTCGGGAATAACTTCAATAATTACCTGCCCATTTTCACCAACAGCCTCTAAGATTTTAGTTTTCCATTGCTGAATTTGGACATCACTTTCTGTTAATAACTGCTCCATTAAATTCCGGAATGCTTGCACAAATGCAGAGAAGGGAATGTTGCGTTGAAATTGGTCATATTTGCCTTTAATAAAATAGCCGCGTTGTCTAACAATTGGTTTATGCACTTCGTTGACAACGGCTGTTTTGCCAATTCCAGAAAAACCAGCAACTAGCATCATTTCTGTTGCACCCTGACTGACTCTTTCAAAGGCTTGCAGCAGGGTTGTAACTTCAGCTTCTCGTCCATAAATTTTGTCGGGGATGAGGAAGCGATCGCACACATCCCTTGTTGCTATTTCAAAACTCTGAATTTCACCAGTTTGTTGGAGTTGCGCTAAACAATTTTCTAGGTCGTATTTCAATCCCAATGCACTTTGATATCTATCTTCAGCATTTTTCGCCATTAATTTGCTGATGATTCTAGAAATGACCGCAGGAATTTCGGAATTGATTTCATGTACTAATGGTACTGTTTGAGCAAGATGATAATGCACTAATTCCATTGGGTCATTTGACGCAAAAGGTAATTCTCCTGTGAGTAATTCATAAAAAGTTACACCAGTTGAATAGAAGTCTGTGCGATAGTCAATCCCGCGATTCATTCTTCCTGTTTGTTCTGGCGAAATATAAGCTAGTGTTCCTTCTAACACATTGGGATTAACTAGAGTTTGTGTTTCTCGTGGTAATAAAGAGGCAATACTAAAGTCAATTAATTTAACTTGTTTGGTTTGGGGATTAATTAATATATTGGCGGGTTTAATATCTTTATGAATAATGCGCTCGCGGTAGAGTATATCTAATGTGTTGCACAGTGCCACTGCTATAAGTAAAAATTCCTCTAGAGACGTTATATGTAACGTCTCTACGTGGTCAAAATAATTTTTGAGAGCAGTCCCGCCAAAATCTTCCATTACCAGTGCATAACCATTTTGGTAAGGTTCGAGGCTATAGGTTTGAACAATCAAAGGTGAGTTGAGATTTTTGGCAATAGTGTATTGATTGCGAAACGATAAGAGTTCATGAAAGCTGGGATAAGGATTTTTCAGTAGTTTAAGCGCTACTGGTAATGAGTCAGTTTCTCGAACTGCTCGGTAAACTCTTGTTCTGAAACCATTGTAGAGTTCTTCAGTTATACAATATCCGGGAATACTGGCAAGAGTACCGATCATACTACGCTTATCCTCAAAGTTTCTCGATTTAGTATTCCCAGAGATATCAACTTATCTTGATGACATCACAAAAATTTATACGGGAATTTCAATCATAAATTCCGTAGCTTTATTGATAACAGAGTGACAAGACAATTTTCCGCCGTGGGTTTCTGCAACGATTTGCCGTGCGATCGCTAATCCTAATCCCGTGCCTTTCCCGACAGCTTTTGTCGTAAATAAATGGTCAAATATTTTTTGTTTGACTTCTGGAGTCATCCCCTTAGCATTATCAGCAATGGCAATTTTAACAAGATTATCCTCTAGGTCAGCGTAAACTAGTGCTAACATTTTTGAGTCTGTCTCACGCCATTGTCATAGAATCAATCACTTTTGGTAAATCTTCCAGGAGATATTCCAAATCAATTTCTTCGGCATGGTCGATAATTTCTTCACTCTGGTTTTGGCAAGTTTCTTGATAGAGTTTTAGGTGTTCAACAATAGACTTGTCACTAAATAAGGCCTAAAAAACGATGAAATGGAATTCTCAACTTCACTCATCAACTTATGCAGCCATCAAGTATAAATTCCAGAGTCCGGTGGCAGTGAGCATGAAATGATCGTCCAAATCATCAATGCGATTTCTGTACAATGCTGCTACAGCATTGTATCTCTTAATGCCTGATATGGTGTGTTTGCATTTAACGCGATCGCCCAATATATCGATTATGTAATCGGCATGAATAGTACAATAGGAGACGATGCCGCGATTAAATTTGCAGTTGGTTTTTATGATGAACTAGGGGCTGGTCGGTCTTATGAAGATGCTTATAACGGTGGCTGTGATGCGATCGCTTTGCAAGGAATTCCAGAAGAACTGACTCCTGTTTAAAAAAAAAGACCAATTAACAACACTTAATTCAATAGATGCTTTAGTTCAGCAAGTGCGATCGCGCACTCACGATGATATCCAACACTTGCACGGTACAATGGCGCTTTGGGGAATAGACCATTGGGTTCCTTTAGGCGACTTGTTTGTTGATGTCAACATTTTAGAATAAGTCAGCAGTAATCGTAGAGTGGAACTGGAAGATTTATGGCAGGATTTTACAACGAGTAATTCCAGCTACCGTAGTTTGGATAGGATTGGTTTGAGCGAAACACGAGAGCGAGTACCAGGGTTTTCCGTACTAGGACGAAATACTAACTTAATAAACATCTCTACACAACAGATACTCCAGCACCAGATTTACTAATTCGTACTAATGGAGAGATGCGCTTGAGTAATTTTCTGTTGTGGCAAATGGCGTATACAGAATTGAGTTACCAAAAACGCGATCGCCGTTTCGGTCAGGTGAAAGCTTTACTTTCAGCCTAAAACCTAAGTATTTATGAATGTTTTGGGGGATTCGTTCGCTTGAAAGGGGGCGAAAAAAGTCAAACTACCGGAATTTGAGCCTAAGAAGGGACTTACACCATTACTCTTAACTTTTCTTTATAGGAAAGCAGGGGTGCGATCGCCTTTGGCACTGTACGGAGCGCAATCGCACCCATTTTTTTCTAGAACCGCAAAGTTTGCTAGAGAGGGCCAGATATTCAAGTAAA
>JAVRCF010000085.1:0-36904 GCA_034530935.1 Aulosira sp. DedQUE10
TACAAGGCAATCTCTCTGTTTTCTTTTCTTCCAATCCCACTACCTAGGCAGTTACGAAATTAGTAATAATACCAAATATAGCTGTATAACCCATAATAGCCATTTATTTTCCTATTTATAACAGAGCATTTGCTTGCTCTTTTATGTTAATCTATAATAAATTATACTCTATTCCAAGTATTTATATAGTAATTTTACGCATACTTATTAATCAATAGAGCGTAATTTTTAATGTCTTTTAGTGGTAATGCTTCCTTTAAAACAGATAATAAGGAAATATTTTATCAAATCAATCCTGCTCATCGAAGAAGTGGAAATCCAAACAAGTCTATATGGACTATTACGCAAGATGAAGAAATTACTTGTTTTGAATTAGCTCTTTCAAAAGGTTGGTTGGAGGAGAAAACAGGTTGGGTAATAAAGCAGAATTCAATAGGTAAATTAGAACCAATTGGTTTATCACCATTACAAGAACCTTTAAAAATAGCCAAATTTAGGGATGATAGTCAAATTATGGTGTGAGTACACGTTATCAAAAACTTTGGGATTGTCCCCTTTTATCAATTAGCGCGTTCACTTGACTCTAAAACATTTGTGGCAATAATAAAACGCCCTGCACTCAGAATTTCTGTATTAATTTTACCTTCATTCTTAGAGGATGTTTGAAAAGTCCTCTTGTCTGTATCAAAACATTTTAGATCCCCCTAAATCCCCCTTAAAAAGGGGGACTTTGATTCCGGTTCTCCCCTTTTTAAGGGGGGCTAGGGGGGATCTCTGAGTACCTAAAATCACAGCCAACCACTTTTCAAACAACCTCTTAGATAATGTGGCAGAAATTTGGTAAGATGCGCCTACTTGATTAGCTTTTTTATTAGAGATGATTTCCGTAACTTTGCTCTCCTGAATTTGGTGATATTTAAATTGTTTTGATAGTTTTGATAATGCTTTGATAGCATCAGCTTCACAAGCAAATTTATCTTGTGATAACTTTTTCAACTCCTGAAGAGCTTTTGACTCCGCCTTAATAATTTTTTGTGAGAGTCTATGCAGGTCTGATTCTCTTCTATCTTGGCTTTGTACTACCAACCATTTTTGTTCTATTTCTGCATAAGTGACTGTTTTTGAAACAAATCTGTATCCGGGCAAATTACTCTCAATAAATTCCGATTCTGGTAATGTTGATCTTAGTGATTGTGCTGATTTAATACTTAATGGCACTCGGCATAGCCAGCGTAATTCTGACATCAATTTCAGATTTGATTCTGTATATAAGGCACAGTCTGCAATTATCAGACTATCAACTTCTAATTGTTTTTGATACTCTACTGCTATTTTACCAAAACATGATGAGTCTGATTGGTTTCCCGATGCTAGTTTTAAAAATATTGGTATGTCTCCATATCCTGAACATATCAGTTCTATGATAAATTGTTTTAAGTCTGGCCGATGGTCACGGGAATAACCGTAGGTGATAGTAATTTCTTTGGGTGATTTTACTGCTAATTCTTCTATTCCTTGGCTATTTTCTACTTGTTGATTCTCAAATATTACTTCTGGTAAGCTGGAATTGTATTCCCCTTGTACGTGCATTGATATTGAAAGTTTATTCATAGCGCTAGGTGCTGATATACAGCGTATTTCAGGTAAATGAGGTACGCGGGTAGGGGCACGGCAGTGCCGTGCCCTTACAATTATCTGTACCTCAGCAACTTGCAATCTGCTGTAACTCAAGGTAGAGGTTCGCGGGTTCGTGTGAAATTAAATGATGTGAAAGCTGTTTTTCACGAACCGCATCCTTAAAATGAGACAGATAAAGGAGCAGTCAAATCTGTTAGAGAATTTTTGATTAAGGCAGGAATTGAAATATGATGACTTATAAGGGATACACAGCTAGCCTAGAAGTAGATGTAGAAGCAGGAATACTTTTTGGTCAAGTTTTAGATATTAATGACGTGATTACCTTTAAGGCAAAAACTGTAGAGGAAGCGCGTCAAGAATTCCAAAATTCTGTTGATGATTATCTTGCTTTTTGTGAAGAACTAGGAGAAGAGCCTGATAAACCCTTCTCTGGTAAACTTCCATTCCGCACAACTCCAGAACACCACCGCAAAATATTTATTGCTGCTAAAAAAGCTGGAAAAAGCATAAATGCTTGGATGGATGAAATTTTAACTGTTGCTGCGGATACAATAATCAATACTTAATAAGTATTGAGCAAATACAGCACTTAGTAACTTATCTCTTTATAAGAGCGATAATGGATGCTATAACTCTCAATCTTAACCCAGTTATTCAACTTACAGATGAGCAATTCTTTCAGCTATGTCAGATAAACGAACTAATCAGATTTGAGCGTAATACTGATATAACATTGCTATTATCCCTCTTTTGTTACTCTGGGAAAAGAAAAATAAGAGCCAAATTTTTAACCGCACACAGAACGGGCATTTGAACGTTTATTTTCTAACATAATGCCTAAAATCAAGGTTTTTGGTAAAAGTCTTATTCTGTAAGCATCCCAGATTATTCTCTCCCGAAAGTGATAAAAGAGGGATTATAGCGTTTCTCAATCTAGTGAGGTACGTTTTTAAAGCTACTTATTTTGATATAAAAGGTTCGTGTGTACTTCAGTAGCCTGGGAAACGCTATAACCCTCTTTTGTTACTCTGGGAAAAGAAAAATAAGAGCCAAATTTTTAACCGCACACAGAACGGGCATTTGAACGTTTATTTTCTAACATAATGCCTAAAATCAAGGTTTTTGGTAAAAGTCTTATTCTGTAAGCATCCCAGATTATTCTCTCCCGAAAGTGATAAAAGAGGGATAAAACATCATCGTTTCACCAGCTTTATGGGAACTGTTTGCGGTTCAATGGTCTTAATGAAGTTTGAAAGTGCAGGACGAAACTTCAACGCCAAAGGACGAGAATACTCAAAATCTCCCAATAAAGATGCAAGCTCGAACAGAGGAAGATGGAGGTAAGGGCAGAGCTTGACTCAAAGCAGCTTGCCATTCGCGTAGTTTCTCTGCAGGAGAAGAGAAGGCTACGCAGAATGTTTACAAACCTAATTTTGCTACGAACTTATGAAATCCTATACTTAGTTGTGGTGAAAAACTGGTGTTTTCAGTATGCTAGGTATCGCCTCAATCACTCTCGTAGCAATTTGTTCTGGTGTTTCCCTTTCGTGGATAGTGATTTGTAAATCCGCTTGCGAATAAAGGGGCTTTCGTTGTTCGAGAAGCGATCGCAATTTTTCCTGAGGATCAACATCGTGCAAAAGTGGTCTTGTGTCATCCGCTTGCAAACGGCGGGAGAGTAACTCTGCTGGTGCATCTAGCCAAACAATTAAACCGTGGTGCAGGTAACTCCAGTTTTCTTGGCGCGTCACAATACCTCCACCAGTTGCGATCGCCAATTTGGTAAAAGAACACACTTGTGCTAACACATCGCTTTCCAACTGACGAAACGTCGCTTCTCCTGACTCAGCAAACAACTGATTAATAGATTTTCCTGCTACTTGAACAATGACATCATCAGTATCTACAAATCCATAACATAGATGCTTTGCGAGTAAACGTCCTACTGTCGTTTTACCGCTACCCATCATCCCAATTAAGTACAGGTTCACCCCTTGCAATAAACTACTCACCAGTTGCTGCGCTCCAATTATGAGTTATGAATCTTCTTAAATCCTAACTTTATCAGTTATCAAGATTTCATTACTTAGGGGTTATGCACCTTGGGGGCTGGGGACTGTTTATTGAGGATTGGGGAAAAGGAAACTAACTATTAATATGTGAATTTCCTGTTACCTCTGACAATTAAATATCCGCGTTGAGGCAATTATCTCTAATAAAATTTTTTAAGTTCTCTGCCAAAATTGTCTGACTCATGATTAAATAGCTATCTTTCTGTTGAGTTAAATTCAAGTTTTCCTCAATTAATCGTTCAACCAGATACTCAATTAACACTGGACTTAGGGAAAAGCGGGATACTTGTTTTTCAATCAGCGATCGGTTTTGTAATAATTCCATTGCTTCTAAGATTAATCTTTGTGACGTTAGCGGCGATAATCCTGGCAGTAGTGTATTTTTTTGTAACTGCGTGATTGACAAAAAATTTGGATGGAGAGACAGCCAGTACAAGAGGTATTTTTCTACCTGAGACAAACGATGGAACTGCTGGTCTAAAATCGCTCGTATTTCTCCAAAAACTACAGTTCCCTGGCTTGTAAAGTCAGATATATTACCAGCAAACAATTCTTGAATCGTGGTAGCTGCCAATTTAATAAATAATGGATTACCTGCATAACGTTCAAGTAATGCGCTGCATTCCTCTGGTGATGATTTAGGAATCAAGCCTTTGGCTTTGAGTATTAAAATACTTTCTTCTTGAGTCAAACCACTTAATTTTACAGACCGAACAGGTAATCTTTCTCCTTCAAGAGCAGCAATTTCTGGAGGTTTTTCCCGACTGTTCAAAAGTATACAACTTTGATGTTTTAAATCTCCTAATCGTTTAATTAACTCTCCATAACCTTCATGTCCTTGACGATATCGAATTTGAGAAATCTGGGAATTAGCAGCATTTTTTGTACCTGTGCTGCGATCGCGATCGCTACTGTCTAAAATCGCATCCACATGATCTAATACAATCAGACAACGAGATGTGCGTAAACAATCAATCAGTTGCCAAATTCGACTTTCTAGGGTTTCTAGGCTATTTGGATTAGAAGTTGGGGCTATAAGTTGAATCAGTTGCTCTAAGAGTATCTCGATCGGCGGGGCAAAATTTAGCGATCGGCAAATTACATACTCAAACTGATCCTGGATTTCTTCTACCAGCTTGACAGAAAACGCAGTTTTACCAATTCCACCCATACCCAAGATAGCCACTAATCGACAGCGCTCTTGCAAAATCCATTCTTGAACTTGCACAAGTTCTTGCGTTCGTCCGTGGAACATAGTAATATTTATTGCTGCATCATCATGTTGTATAAGTGCTGATTTATGGGAAGATAAACTAAATTCTCTATCTCTGTTTGTTTTTATAGGACTAATTACTGGTTGTAAGTGAAACCAACCTTTTTTATAACCTGCTTTTTCTAGCAAATGAGTCACCCTACTCCAAGTTTTAACTTTTACTGAGTCTCCCTCCTGATTACTTAGCATTTCCTCTATATATTTATATAATCCATTAGATAGATAAACTCTAACAGTGCTGCTACTTCCGCTTTGGTAAACTACTTTGGCAATTTCCGCCGGACTACAACCACAAAGTAGACCTCTGAGGAATTTCTTTTCTACAGGTGTCAAAGCTTTTCCCTTAGCTGAAGCCAAATCTACGTATAACTTTTCTAACTCCCAATAATTTTTAGCTTCTATAAAATCATCTTCCATTCGAGTAGAACCATCGGTTGCCATTAGCGTTATTTATGTAATTAATGTAACTAACGCAATATACTAACGATTCTTCTATGAAATCGGATTAAATTAACGATAAATTTATAACGAATTTAATAACATCCGTTAGGTGACTTGGCACTTATTGCTTAGTTATCTTTATGCTTAACGGAAATTTAATAAAGATTGTTTGAAACTTTAAGCGCACAAATACTGTCAACCCAAATAGCTAAGATTGTCTCTCGTTAAGCAATTTTAGATAAACATAATACTGTGTTTCTACTAGCACAGCGTAAGCATTCTCAGATTGAGTTCTTACAAGCTTTCTTCTCTCAATTTAGCAGACAAAGGTGTAAATAATGACTCATTTTCAAAAAAATATTATACAAAAAAGTTTTGCCAACTTAATGCTTTAGTCACAAAAACTACTGTAAATCTCATCTGAGTCAGTCCAGAAAAATCAATGTGGTATGTATGAGGTGCGAACCATGACTCGAATTCGTGACGTTGTGCAAAAAGCTTTAGCAAGTGGTTATCTAACTGTGGAGGCAGAAAATCAATTAAGGCATCTGTTGACCACTCGGTATGATTTGGAAGATTTTAACGCTTTCATGACTTTGCAGGAAGCCGCTATGAATGGTAATGTCAGACAGGAGTCGCGTGAGCGTTGCGGTATTAAGTAGTCATTTGTCATTTGTCATTTGTCATTTGTTAAGAGTCAAGAGTCAAGAGTCAAGAGTTATTTATCCCCCTCATTTCTAGTCCCTAGTCCCTACTTACGGGGACGCTTATCCTCATCCTGGAAATCATCTTCGTCATCAAAAAATCCCCAATCATCATCATCACCATCATTCGCTTGATTGGGAGTCGGGGGTTGATAAGGGGGGATGATGACTCGGTAATCAGCATCGTAAATTGATTCAGTCTTTCCTACAGCAGTATTTTTTGGCTCGCGGTAGTTGTAGGAATAAACTGAACCAGATTGAGAAGAACTTTGAGGTTGTTGAGGACGTTCGTAGGTTTTAGAGTCGGAAAACTCTTGAGATTGCTGTCTGGTATTAGAGACTTCGCGTGGATTTTCATCTAAGTTCCAGTCATCATTTTGATTATTTGTATTCCAATCATCAAATTCATCGCTGGAAGTCTTTTCTGTTTTACTAGCTGGCGGTGGCTGACTAGCAGGAGGAGTAGGTTCTTTTCTAAAGGTTGTTTTAGTACGTGGTGAGGCTGTTGCGGATTTGAAGCGAGTTTGGCGTGGCTGTCCAACAAAATAACTAGATATTTTAAACAAACTTGTAATGAATACAGATGTTAAAGCACCTGCTGCTGTTGCGAATAACATCCACATCGCCAATGGCAAGGCTTGAGTCCGCATACCTAAAAATACTAACGATATAGCAGGGGACCAATTTTGGGTTAACAACAGCGTTAGCCCCCCCAATATAACTACTAAAAGAATTAAGCGAATTACATTCATATAACAAGCAAAAGGTAAAAGGCAAAAGTAAAAAGTGGATTGATGTCAAGTAAAAAGTAAAAGGTAAAAGTAGCCAGCACTGCTAAGTGCTGGGTAGCAACTGGCAGGCAAAAATTACTCTATCTTTCTTTTACCTTTTTACTTTTACCTTTTTACTTCCTTCCTTGCCATCGCTGAATTGGAATGCAGGCAATATCAAGTTGATCTAAAACACGGGCTACTACAAAATCAACTAAATCCTCAATGGTTTGGGGTTGGTGATACCAAGCGGGAATGGCAGGAACAACTCTGACTCCAGCTTCAGCCAAAGCGGTTAAGTTACGCAGGTGAATCAAACTAAAAGGAGTTTCACGAGGAACAATCACCAACTTTCGACCTTCTTTGAGTTGGACATCAGCCGCCCGTTCTAGTAAATCTGAACTTAAGCCTACTGCGAGTTTGGCAACGGTGCTCATACTACATGGCATGATAATCATGCCCAAAGTACGAAACGAGCCACTGGCAATCCCTGCTCCCACATCACTCCAAGGATGGCAGTAGAGTTTACCAGAGTCGCTCACGCCAGCTTGTTCGCGCCAGAATTGCTCTTGAGCAGCTGGTTCGGCGGGCATCCGAATATCCTGTTCGGACTGCCAAACCATGTAAGTTGATCTAGAGGCCACTAGTTCAATCTGATAGTCGGCTGCTAGCAGAAACTTCAGAGCGCGAACGGCGTAAATCAGACCAGATGCGCCTGATACGCCTAAAATCAGAGGATAGGTCTTAGTTGACACGCTACTGTTATAAGGATTTACTCATCCTCATCGTAAGGTTCCAAGTCATCAGGATGGAGATGGTTTGTTAAATAAATGTCTGATAAATCCTCATTTGGGGTATTGACATCCAAGCCTTTGGCTACGCCATCACTCCCAACGGTGACTAAATCAATTTGCTGACGGTAATAATCGACGCTCTTAACCTGTACAGAGACGCGATCGCCTAATCTGTAAGAAGCACGGTTTTTTCGTCCAAACAGAGCTTGTTGTCTGGCGCGATATTCGTACCAGTCGTCTTTGAGGGAACTGACGTGTACTAGCCCTTCAACTCTCAATGGTATGCCCAAATGACCGCTAGCTGCGACTTCGGCGGCTGGGACTTCAATTTCTACAAAGAACCCGTAGGATTGTACACCAGTAATTACGCCCTGAAAAACTTGGCCGATGCGCTGTTTCATCAGTTGGGCTTTTTGTAGTCCAGCTAAATCCGCTTCTGCTTCTTGAACTTCTTTTTCCCTGTCGTTAATTTGGATAATTACCCGCGTCAAATCGCTTTGGAGTTCTTGTTGCAATTCCGGGGGTAAAACGTTCCAGTTAATTTCCTCGTGGGAAGAGGAGTGGCGGAGGTTTACACGTTCTTTGACACGGGTGTTGCGGCGATCGCGTCCATGTTCGAGTAATGTGTAATACACTCTCTGCAAAAGCAAATCTGGATAGCGCCGTAAGGGGGCAGTAAAGTGGAGATATTGCGGTAGTGCCAGTCCAAAGTGCGTCCCTTTGGTAGTGCTGTAACTGGATGGCTTCAAGGTATCTTGCAACAAGTAGGTCAGCACTTGCTCCGATGCAGATTCCACAAAAGCCCTAGTTAAATGTTGATAATCTAGGGGTTGGATATCTACTTCCGGTTCTAGAGCAAGTTCCACACCGAGATTGATTGCCAATTTCAGCATTTCTTGGACATCTTCAGCATCGGGTGTACCTTGAACTCGCCAGATTGCGGGTACTCCTAATGCGCCCAGGTGAGTAGCTATCAGTTGATTCACCAATAGCACCAACTCTGTTAACAGCGAATGTACAGGTAAATCATTGACTACCACAGCTCCCAAAATCCCCTCATCGTAGTAGGGGTTTTGATTAGGCGGCAAATTTAACTGCAAGCTACCACGAGCCAAACGCACCTGTTTCACGGCTTTCCGTAACTCTTCGAGGTCTTGCAGTGTCTGGACTATCTGCTCAGGTTCCTTTTGAGATTCACCATTAAGTATTGCCTCGGCTTGTTGTTTACTTAGGGCAGTATCTACCTGAATGACGCTGGGTTGAATTTCCCAATCTAAGACCTCTCCGGATTTGGGGTCGATGTTAATTAAAAATGACAGGGTTAAGCGATCGCTTCCAGCAACTAAAGAACAGCGATCGGCTACCGGATCTGGCAACATCGGCAGTACTAATTCTCCCAGATACACAGACCGGCCGCGCTTCATTGCTTCCCGGTCGAGTGCTTCGTCTGGTTGAATATAGTGGGACACATCGGTAATATGTACCCCCAAACGCCAAGAGCCATTGGCAGTTTTTTCCAAACTAAAGGCATTTTCTACGACTTTGGGATCACCATTGGCTCCCGCGATCGTCAAAGTAAACAAACTGCGTAAATCTAGGCGATTTTTCAGGTCTGCTTTTAATAGCCTTTTGGATAACTTGGTAGCAGCTTCCAGGACTGTCTCAGAGAAATTACGGGCTAAATCGTGTTTACAAGTAACCAAATCTATATCAGCAGCCGCTTCCGCATCGCTACCCAGGATTTGCACCACCCGACCCAGTGGGGGATATTGTGCTAGGGGGTAACGTAGCACTTCTACATGGGCCAAGTGATCGAGCGCCTCTTCCAATTTCATGCCATTTGTTTGCAGTTTCAGTTCAAACAACAGGCGATCATCTAGAGGAACCGCACGAAAACCGCTTTCTACTTGCTTAATCCGTGCCAGTAAAGTGTGATTAGAGCGTTCTAGAATCAGCTTGACTTCGCCTTCCGGGGAGCGACGACGACTGCCTTCTTTGAGGACTCTCACCAAAACGCGATCGCCATTCCAAGCATTACTGAGATGGCTTTCACGGATGTAGATATCCTCAGCGCCTTCCACATCTTGAATTGCGAAGCAAAAACCCTTACTAGAACAACGAAGTTTAGCTTCAATCAATCCTTCTTCGGTCAGCCGGCGATATTTGCCACGTTCTTTGACTAAAATTCCGATTTTCTCTAATATGTCTAAGGCAATGTGAAGTTTTTGTAAACTATTTTCATCCTCGCAGCCAAGTTTCTTTTCCAAAACTTTACGAGCTACCAATTTATCATCGGTGAAATTGGCAAGGAGTGTAGCGATTGAAAATTCCATGCAGTGAACCGACCTTTGGTCAAAACATCATTTTTCTTTTAATCTGGTTGTTTCCTGTATACCCTCACGGACTACAGACACGAGCTAGAAACTAAATACCCTTAAGCAGGGATTCTGAAGTTCCAAGGGAAGGAAGCTGACTCACCCTGCGAAAAGGCGCAGAAGTGTCTACATTCTCACTGCACGACAATCTCAGAGTTCGCCTGCGTTTGAGTTCTTTCATCCAGTCCAACTGACAAAGCACGCCTGATCAGATTTTGCCCCATTAAATTACGCGACCGATTTTTGAGATGCTTGGTTGGTATAACTCTCCATGCTGCTCAAAAACGCTATGCAGGGGAACAGGTGTTTAATTGTCTAGACTGAAGGTACTTTTACGCCATTAGACTCTGATTTTTACCTAGGAGAAACTGCCGATAAACCCAATTTTGCCATATGTAGAATCGGAAACAATTAGGTAAGCAGCTTAAGATACAGTGAGGGCGAACCTTATCTTCATTATTGTAGATTTAGAGCGCACTTCCAAAAAATAGTTCTGCATATTGAATTGGGTAATTAGTATAGCATTGAAGGTGATCCCACTCAGATTTAGCCCTCAGTAGCCAAAAATTTTCTTGCAAAAGAGCTACTGCTACAATCAGGACACAGGAGTAAGGTAAGAACAGTACTTTGATCAATGAGATCATGACAAAGTAAGCGATCTACAGCCAGAGTTTCCACTCCAGCCAAGCTGCATGAGAAGTTTTGTTGGGAGAAAATGTCTATTACTTATAGTTAACCAAAATAGCTTTACCCAGTACGTAGTCAGCACGTCAGTGCTAACGAGAGTGCTTTAGCACTCACTACATACCTCTAATATTTTTTTGGCGCAATACTAGTACAGTAAGACCAAATAAAGCTACTATTCAAAATAGACTAAAAGCCTACGTAATAAGCTTTTTGACTTTTGACTTCCGCGTAATGGCACTAGTACATCACTGTGGAAATCAACATAGCATCTCACAAAGTCTCATCAGTCCAAAATACAATTCTTGTGGCTTTTACTTACTTTGTAGCGGTACTAGCTTGTATACATAGGTAGTATCAACCCCCTTATTAAACAGACTTAAAATTGGTGGCAGTATTATGTTGGCTCAATTCCAGAGCTTGTATCCCAAAGGTAGTCTTATTTCTGAGTTAGTGCAAATTTTTCAAGGAAAATATATTGTCCGTGTTAGCGTCCAGCTAGAAGGTGTAACCCGCGCCACTGGTTTAGCAGCCGCAGAAACAGTGGAAGCAGCAGAAGACCAAGCGAGGAATAGAGCGCTAATGGTTTTGGGAATAACAAACGCGCCTCAGAAAACAGTGGTAACTTCTCCACCACCCACATCGCAGGTGCAGACTAACCCTTCCTTGAATAAAACTAGTAAGTTTAATGAGTCTGCTTATTCTCTTACTAAAGAACCAGACTTTTTTAGTAGTCAGTGGTCAGTAAGCAATGATCAAGAGGTATCAATATTGCCCGAACGTGAACATTACAGCCAACCAGATACCCTTACCACCGACATCCGCAGTACAAGTAAAACTGATACTTACAGCCCAGACTTAGATCAAAATTTGCCGATAAATACTGACTTGGAAGCCCAATTTGATACCCCAGTCGAAAATTTAGGTATCACATCTGATGACGAGCCAGAAAATCCACCTTTATCAGGCATTACCGCTAGTAATGTCACACCTTTTACACCCCGCAGTTACAGTTCCTCAGAAGATGTAGGAACGCCAACGGCAACGGGGAAGAAAAAGAAGAAAAGCGAACCTGTAGACTTATCTGATGTCATTGCCAAAACCGATGTCGAACTTCAGCGCTTAGGCTGGACACCAGAACAAGGACGGGAGCATTTAATTAAAACCTATGGTAAGCGCGGGCGGACTTTGCTTACCGAAGATGAATTGCACGGATTTCTCAAGTACTTGGAATCTCAGCCGACACCAAAAGATCCGTTTATGGGATTTTGATTGATTTGGCATTTGTCATTTGTCATTTGTCCTTTGTCCTTTGTCGTTTCTCATTAATAAAGACCCCCCTTAACTTTCCTTCCTTATTGGTAAAGAGGTTTGAAGGGGGGATGAATGGGCTCGACGAAGGTCTATCACCACTAGTCAATTAAAACGAATGACCAATGACTAATGACAAATGACCAATGACCAATGACTAAACAACAGCCATTGGCCTGCTACCTGCGGAATGACGGTCAATAACTTGGTCAATTAAGCCGTAGTCTCTCGCTTCCTCTGGCGACATGAAAAAGTCGCGTTCAGTATCTTCCGCAATGCGCTCAAGGGGTTGACCCGTATGTTCGGCTAAATAGTCGTTTAACCGCTTTTTGTGGTACAAAATTTCCCGCGCCTGAATTTCAATATCAGTTGCTTGTCCTTGCGCGCCACCTAAAGGTTGATGAATCATAATCCGAGAATGGGGTAGACTCATCCGCTTACCCTTAGTACCTGCACTGAGGAGGAAAGCGCCCATACTGGCAGCTAATCCGGTACAAATGGTACAGACATCAGGGCGAATATGCTTCATAGTGTCAAAAATGCCCATACCTGCCGTTACCGAACCGCCTGGAGAATTGATGTACAAATAAATATCTTTCTCCGAGTCTTCAGCATCTAAAAACAGTAGTTGGGCAACAATCAAGTTCGCTATGGAGTTATCAACCTGTTGTCCTAAAAAGATAATCCGCTCACGCAACAGCCGTGAGTAGATATCAAAGGCGCGTTCGCCGCGACCCGATTGTTCAATGACTATAGGAATCATGCAGCCTACTTGTAGCTATTTAAGTCCATTTTATCGAGGACAACAGCTAATTGCTGCCCCTAACTACAGTAGAACTCATCTAATCTATGTTTTACAGCTTAGATGAGAGCAATTTTCTCATGAATAGAGTCCAAATCCTAGGTGGGCATTGCCTAGAAAAGCTTATGGAATAAACATTTGAGATATAAGTTGCCAATGTCTACCTTACAGAAAATTACTGTAATTTCGACGGGCACTTTTTTACTGTGGGATGTGTCTTAGCCAGTATCCCCTAATCACGCTCACCAACCCTTAAGTTTCAGGGTTTGCTGCACAACCTTTGTAGCGTGGTGACTAAAGTAATCAACACATCCACCTAGTTGGTGGATTTTTGTCAGGTGTTGGTAACATTTTAAACATTTCTTTAATATTACTATGAGCAATTATCCGGAATATTTACCAAATTCCGGTAATGCAATAGTACGGGGTGTAGTTAGAGTAACCGATTCTATCAAGAAACGCTGTCCACTCAGAGGGAGACCTGCCATGCTAGAAAAACTTGTGCAAGCCGCCATCATCACTTTCTTACTCCACTTAATAGCAGGAATTAGCCCAAATACTAGAGTTGAGACAAAGGTAGCTTTACCTATGTCGGAAACACCAGCCTCAATTGTCAGTTTGCTGTTTCCCTCTTTGCGCTAACAAGATTTTGTGAATTTCTACGAACGAGTTTCGCATTCTCTACACTTGTCGCTTCTTGACTTCAGTCACTACTATTGCTGCTATAAAGTTGCCCCTTTGACTTTTCTGGCTCACGCTTGATTTTGTTAAAGGGGTAACTTGTTTTTATAAACGACGCGGTTTACGGTTTTCTTGGGGCTTTCGACTTAACGCTGCCTCCAATCCTTCTTCCACTCCTCCGCTTTGGCACCCGTTCAATCGTAGCAACATTAATATTCAAAGCTTGGCTTATAGCTTCGTCTTTCCAGCCTCCCTCACTCGGTTAGTGTCTGCCAGTAGCATCATTCGTGCATGGTTAACTTTGTAGGCCGCTGCTTTTCCTTTTTTAGTCAAATCTTCTAGTAGCGATCGCTCTTCCGCTCTCAAGGTGACGATGTACTTTTTCTTTGGCATCAGTGCTAAGTTTCTTCTGTTGCTATTGCTTTTAGATTATTTTCCCGCAAGTGCTGTAAGTCTTCTTCAAATTCAGCAACATCATAGTGTACACAAATACCGCGATTAGCTAGTATTTTTTGAAACTTTAGTTGATTCATTCCCAGCAATTCGCTGGCTTTGCCGATGCTAATTTTATCTTGCTGAAAAAGCAAAATTATTATTTCCTGCCATAATTCTGCTTCTGAAAAACCACTTACTTTGAGAAGTTCGTCGGGAATAACCAAGCTCATAGAAGTTTTCTTAACTCATGATTGCATCGTAGCATTGGGGTTTGTATGATGCTTTGGGATATAGGGGATGCGATCACCTTTCATATTCTATGACTTATGGAGGTGCGATCGCATTTTGCAGTGATGGTAGGCAGCGATCGCCTGTTCTACTTGATAAACTTGCGAGGAGGTGCGATCACCTAAAAGCGAATGTGATTGTGTACAGCCATCGATTTTCATACTCTATGACTTATCAGGGTGCGATCGCTTGTTTTTCTCGATAAACTTGTGCGGAGGTGCGATCGCATTTTGCAGTGATAGTAGAGAGCGATCACCTGTTCTACCTGATAAACTTGTGCGGAAGTGCGATCACCTAAAAGCGAATGTGATGGTAGACAGCGATCGCCTTTTATTTTGCATTAAGCTAACTAATACATCTAAAAAATATTCATACAATTAGTTCTTGCTTGCCAAATTATGGGGTAAGTTATTCTTGAGTAATTCTTGCCTCTTAAGAAGGTATTTTTGATATTGAACTACTAGTCCAGCAAATACAAAGGTAAACGCTGGTGGTACAAAAGGTATCCAATAACCCCAAACTAACAGACCAAAGCAAAAAATATATAGAATGGCGATCGCTATTCCACCCGCTAGTCCAAGTGTAAGTAAATACTGAAAACGCTGCGCCAGAATCCCACCCAAAAATGACCAGCAACCAATCCAGGCTATCTCAACCCATGCTGACCAAACCGTTAATAATGGACGACTATCTAAAACAGCACTGAGGATTTGGCTGACCATGTGTGCCTGTACTATGACTCCTGAAATTTGGTCGTCTAAGTTATTGCCGTAGGGGGTAGACCAGATGATCTAGGTGGTAATTTAATGACTTACGCTCTGTTTCATAGTCTGAAACATCCTTTTGTGGCTAGATTTCATTTATATACTTATACCAATTGAGCAATACCAATTCCCAAAATTTTTACCACAGAAGTAGCGTGTGTTATCGCTGAGGGTATGGGACTTTGGATTACCTAAGTCGTAGGTACTATGCGTAACTTACTTAAGCTAGGAGTACGGAATCCCATTTCGTGTATACGTCAACACGCCACCGATGATATCAAGCTGCTGCTTTAGGCAGAATGCCTAATACACCCTTATCCCCTTATTTCCTTCCCTCCTTCTCCCTCATCTCCCCAACTTCCCTTGATATTCACACCTAAAACCTTGACTCTGCCAAGCTTGCATATCCACCTCAGCCAACCTTGTCACCTTTGAGCATTGCGGCTGAATAATTTGGCTTAAACCCGCCCATAGCAAACTACGGGTGACATCCAGTGCAGTTTTTTGCCAAAACTCACGATTACCAGGAATACCTTGCTCCTGAACAATATCTGGCTCTACCCAAATGCCATTTGCTCCCAAGAGAATCTGTGCCATCCATTGCGCCCTTGGTAAATGAGTTGGCGATGTGATCAGTTTTACCTTATGCACTCCCCAGCGCCGCAGAATCGGAATGCCATAGTAAAAATTTTCCCAAGTAGAATTTGCACAATCTTCTAGCCAAACGTTTTGCAACTCCGTACTTTCTCGCTGAAATAATAGCCATACACAAGGATGTAACGAACCATGAGAGAGCAAAATTGGGACATTTGGGTAGTTTTTTGCCTCTATAGCTACGTGTATTTCTCGCTGAATACTGCCACCAAGCACAAAAAAGGCATCTACAGGCTGGGAAGATGCGGAAACTAAGGTTATAGTGATACAGATCAGCCACACCCCCAGGATAACGCATACACCACAAGCCACTTTTCGTATCAATCGCCACAGTTTCCTAACTTTTATCTCGTGGGAAATTTTTGATTTGATGGAACCATTACGTTTCATGACACAGTTACGAAAAGCGTGGTTAGCGGAGGTTTAAAACACCTGCAACTAAGCTAGCAAGGTGCTATCTTATAAAAGTAATCAAGGGTGTAAAGTTGACACAAATAAAAGTGTCATAACTCCCAGATGATCATCCGGAGAAAGCTAGCAAACGGAGAAATGATTGTTGAAAAGTTAAACTATATTTTTATCATTCTTTTAAGAAGAAATGATGAAGGACGTATAGCTGAGCTTGAGTATAAAAACTTAAAAACTTCTGGAAATCCTGATTGCTAAACTGTCAACAACACAATTATTCCAGCTGATATACATGAACCAATCTGCGAAACGTTACTCGCCGCTCCAAGTAGCCTTGATTGGTGGAGCGATCGCCACGACTGCCACTGTATCCGTATTTGGCCCCGCTTGGACTCGCTGCGTTCGTGCCGCGCTCCAAGATAGCCCTAAAGCATTAGTAGACCAAGTATGGCAAGTGGTAAATCGTGAATATGTTGATGGTAAATTTAATCAACAAGATTGGCAAGCTACAAGAGGGAGCCTTTTAAGTAAAAACTATTCTTCTCGTGAAGAAGCTTACGTTGCAATTCGCGAAGCTTTGCAAACTTTGGGAGATCCTTACACTCGGTTTCTGGACCCCAAACAGTATGAAGCGCTAACCAGCCAAACCTCAGGAGAAGTTTCTGGGATTGGCATTCGCATGGAATTGAACGAAAAAACCAAACGGCTGACTGTTGTGGAAGCTATAGAAAATTCCCCAGCACTCAAAGCAGGTATTAAAGCCGGCGATGAAATCTTGGCTATTAATGGCAAAGCCACTCAGCAAATGAAAGTGGATGATGCTTCCAAGCTGATTCGCGGCAAAGCTGGTACTGCTTTGACTTTGCGGCTGGGACGGACAGGGCAGAGTGCTTTTGATTTAAAGCTCACTCGCGCGACTATTGAAGTGCCAACAGTACGTTATACCCTCAAGCAAGAAGGTAACCGTCGCGTTGGTTATATTCGCTTACGAGAGTTTAGTTCCCACGCTGGCGAACAAATGCGGCGCGCTATCCGTGATTTAAACAGTAAGCAAGTCAATGCTTATGTTTTAGATTTACGGGGAAATCCTGGTGGTTTATTACAAGCAAGCATTGAAATTGCGCGGATGTGGCTGGATAATGGTGGAATTGTCCGTACAGTAGACCGTGTGGGAGGAACTGAGGATACCAAAGCTAATCGTACTGCCTTAACTAATCTTCCCTTAGCAGTACTAGTGGATGGTAATTCAGCTAGTGCTAGCGAAATCCTCACAGGCGCGCTCAAAGATAATAAGCGAGCAGTAGTAGTAGGTAGTCAAACCTTTGGTAAAGCCTTAGTGCAGTCAGTTCATGAACTTACAGATGGTTCCGGTTTAGCAGTTACCATTGCCCACTATTACACCCCCAAGGGAACGGATATTAACCATAAAGGAATTACACCAGATATCAAGCTTGATTTGACAGAAGCACAGGAGCGTCAACTGGCATCGAATCCAGATTTAGTTGGTACACAAAACGATCCGCAATATGCTAAGGCTATTGCGGCTCTCTCTAATACTAACTTCGCTCAACCCCCAGCTAGTCAGCCATCTGGAGCTATGAGCAGTCGTGCTAGGGACTTGAAATTTTAGTTTTCAATCTCGATCAAGTATGACTGATTTTAGGATTTTGGAATGGGAATACTAATTAGTAATCTAATTAATCCCATCTCCAAAATTTTAATTTATGAATCATCCACCAGTTGATGCAACCACTGCCCACAGCTTTTTGCCCAAGGTGTCAGTGGTTGTTCCTATTTATAATGGTGAGACAGATTTACCAGATTTAATCTCTTGCTTATTGGCTCAAACTTACCCTAAGGACCGGGTAGAGTATTTGTTGGTAGACAACAATAGTAGCGATCGCACTCTCACTTATATAAAAACATCTGCTGAACTTTGTCCCCTCACCATTTGCCCCTTAAGCGAGAATCAAATTCAAAGCTCCTATGCAGCCCGTAACACGGGTATTCGAGCCGCTACAGGTGAAATTATTGCCTTTACTGATGCTGATTGTCGTCCACAACCACAGTGGTTAGAATTATTAATTCAACCTTTTGTCAACCAGAATATAGTAATTGTTGTAGGTGAAATTACTGCGTTACCTGGTAAAAATATTTTAGAACAACACGCCGACAGAGAAGACACTCTATCCCAAAAGCACACACTTTCCCATCCCTTCTGTGCTTACGGACAGACCGCTAATTTAGCCATTCGCCGCATCGTCTTAGAAAAAGTCGGTTTATTTCGTCCCTACCTGACTACAGGTGGCGATGCAGATATTTGTTGGCGGATTCTGAGGGTAAAAATCGGGGATTTAGAATTTGCTTCAGATGCGATCGTTCAGCACCGTCACCGCACCACCCTGAAAGAACTACAAAGCCAATGGCAACGCTACGGACGCTCAAATCGCTACTTGCATGAACTGTACGGTGTAAAGTTAATGCCAGGGCTGAAACCCAAAGAATATTTCTATCGCTTAGCACGCTGGTTACTCAAAGAAATACCCAAAAATATTTTGCAGGCGATCGCAGGCAAAGCCACCTTTGTAGACTTTTTAAGTACTCCTATAGGTTTATTTACAGCCAAAGCGCGTTACTCTGGGCAAACTGAAGCTAAATTGCCAGAAAAAGCCCAGATCATTGATTGGTTATAGAAATTTGTCATTTGGCGTTTGTTATTTCTCCTCTGCCCCTGCTTCCTCATCTCCCTCATCCTCCTCATCCCCAGCCCTTTATTTATTCTGATTGTGTCCAATGTCTGCCAACTTTCGCTAAATTGGAAAAAGGTAGACTCAAGGAAATTTTCAATGTCAGCACAATTGTTACTGGTAGATGATGAACCGGGATTGCGGGAAGCCGTAAAAGATTATTTACAAGAAAGCGGTTTCAGCGTTCAAGTCGCCAGTAACGCCCGTGAGGGTTGGGATTTGATGCAGCAAAATACACCTGACTTAGTGATTTCTGATATCATGATGCCTCAGGTGGACGGGTATCAGTTTTTAAAACAACTGCGAGAAGACCCCCGTTTCCAAGCACTGCCCGTAGTATTTTTAACTGCTAAGGGCATGACAGGCGATCGCATCCAGGGTTATCAGGCTGGTGTTGATGCTTACTTACCCAAACCTTTCGATCCAGATGAGTTAATTGCCATAGTAGAAAACTTACTGGCGCGTCGCATAGCTAAGACTCAAGCCACAGGTGAAGAAAGTGAAACTCCTGATATTGCTGAATTAGCTCATCAGATTGCCCAAATTAAGGCGTTATTAACGCAAAGAAACGCCATTTCTCAATCACCAGCACCGTTCAAAATTGACCTAACCCCCAGAGAACAAAGTGTTTTAAATTTGGTAGCTGAAGGGTTGATGAATAAAGAAATCGCCCGTCGTTTGGAGACTAGTGTCCGTAATGTAGAAAAGTATGTCAGCCGTTTATTTAGTAAAACTGGCACCAATAGCCGTACAGAGTTAGTTCGTTTTGCTTTAGAGCATGGTCTTGCTAAATAAATGTCATGAATTGCGTACATTAGCATTGGGCATTGGGCAAGAGTCAAAAATTAATCTAGACTCTAGGCTTCTTAAATTGTCGTATAAAGCCATCAGCTAACTTATTTGCCATCTCTTCTGCTTCCCCTGCTTCCTAGCCCTCCTAGTCCCTAGTACAAGAAGGCAAAAGTCGTCTTGAAAAGTTTGCAAGGGCGGGGGGTTCCCCCCGAAGTTTTGTGGACTCAAACCGTCCCCACAACAGCTCTCTCCGCACGCAACGCCAGTTGCTTCTCCCTTGGCGCAGCCTCTCCCTTTGGGAGAAGGGGAGACGCGCAAGGGACAAGCCGGGAAACCCGTCCAACGCACTGGCTCACTTTTGTCTTCTCTACGAGAGGCTGCGCCAACGACACGCTACGCGTAGCTTGCTTCTGGGCAGGAGTACGCAAAAGGCAAAAGGCAAAAGAAAGAATGCTTGTTTTGTAGGCTTTTCCCGGATTTTAGATGGTTGGTTTATTTACGCCGTACTGTACTAGTCCATAATTCCTGGACTTCTTCTCGAAAAATTAATTCAACCCTGATGATTTCGTCAAAATTATCCTTCATGCCAGTTGTAAGGGCGGAATGTAACTTCAAGCTGGCAAAATACTACCTTAAACAACTGCAATCGCTCAAAACACAAGTCATTAATTGAACAATTTTTTAAATTTTTAGAGTATATAACCGAATCGATTGCTAGCTAGTACTTCGCCAACTTGAAATGACACCCTGATTAAATATATTCCCCAGAATAGAGAATTCTTGAACAACTTTAACCCGCCCTGATTAGTGAGGCATAACTGCATTAGTAGGCACCCAAGTATTTCCGTAGTGCAAAGGGTGAGGGCTACTGTGAGGCTTTCTTAGGCTTTTTAGAGAGTCTGTTTAACTCCCAGCCGTGGGGTTAGATTACACAAGCCAACTCAATGAAATATTTAGAGCAGATGGACAAACTTAAAACAAATTCACCATTGGATGCTCAATTCATAACTTCTCACCACTTAAATAATACAGATAATCATTGACTATTGTCTGCGAAATTACGTAAGCGCATCATCTGACGACGCATTTGCGGCGAAGCTTTAAACTCAGAAACTTCCTGGGCTTTAACAGACGCATGTAACGTCTCTAAAAAGTCATCAGACCCTTCGGTCAAAGCATCTAAAAGCACTTGCAATAATTGCTCGCGATCGCTCAATAGACTCTTTTCCTCAATTAATCGGAATTTGAGATGTATTTCGCACTCATAAACACCTACTTCAATATTATTTATTTGGCGTGGTAAGGCTTTAGAGTTCATAGATTTGAGGATTCCTTTACTTAGTGGTCATGAAGTTTAGGAGTTAGATCTCCAGCAAAATTCTTTATATTGTCTTTTGAATCCAAATTGTTTGAATTAAGAATCATTCTTTATCCATCACATTTGTCTTCCATTTCACACTCCTGTGTCTTTTTCGATTCTGGCTTTGACTACGTAGGCTGTAGTCACCCTAGACCAGAGGTGGTTCAGGTAAGCCATAACTATTATTCAGTTTTTAAGATTCTATACAATAAAGTTTCTGTAAGAAGTTGTTCGAGCTTTTTAAAGGTTTTTACATCAACTTTATCTGAACGTCAACAACAGTTTGGGATTTTACTGAAATTTTAGTGATTTTACGTAAGTAAAATCACTAAAACTTTAATTTTTTATAAAACCCCAAGGTATTTGTAGCATAACTACGTGAATTTACTAGAGGCACATTTTTTTCACTCTCAATTTAGGAGACGTTGAGTAGCAAAGTCATTAAAGGTTTATTTTGTTCTGACTCAAAATTATAGACAATGAAACACACTGTTTACAGCCTAGTACCGCAAGGCGGAGTCGTCTTGGAAAGTTCTGATGCCTTCTCCTGTCGGAGACGCTACGCGTAGCTTGCTGCTCTAGTAGGGGTACGGCAACCCCTGCTCTTAACGGAGGAAACCTCTCTACGAGACGCTACGCGCTAAGCGTTGGCGCAGCCTCTCGTAGAGAAGCTATGCCGAAGGCTTTACGCAAGAGACTTAGAGCAAAAGTCAAAAGTCAAAAGTCAAAAGTCAAAAGTCAAAAGTTTAATATATCAAGGCTTTTGCCTGTTTGAAATGGTCGGTTGTCTTACAAAGTTTGGCTTTATAGAAGTTGCGTGCGCTCTTTAAGAGCGTCCTTGCAAACTTCTCTTACCCAAACCGACACCGCCAACGCCAGTTCGCTCAACTCTTGGAACCCTCCGAAGTTTTGTGGACTCAGACCGTCCCCACAACAGCACTCTCCGCACACGACTAGCTCAACTTTGCGCTATTTACGCCGTGCTGTACTAGTACCACTAAGTACACGTCACAAAGCTTATGAAGTAGGATTTTGAGCCATGCTCATCTGGCTGGCTATTTCCCCCGTACTAGTAGGCTACCCTGAACCCTGATAAATCCTGATGAGTATTCACAGCTTGACAGTGTTGCTTAAATATGACTAGATTAGCGCTGCTGTAAAGTTGTAGTTTGTTGAGAAATGAAAACCACCTACCCCATCATTTTCTTTGGAGGAAATTTTGTCTGCCATTCCTAGTTGAACAAACCTCCCTTACCTATTTGTGAGCAGCTTCATAACTGACGCACACGCTTATTTGCTTCTGCCTACCTAATCGAGGTCATTCCTTTTCATTGCGGGCATTTTAAGCTAAAGCATAACGTCTACAATGATTTGAGTGTAATCAACCCAAATCTTACACCCTTTTATGGACAACCCGATGCTGCTCAAGTCTACAACCCGGCATATTCGCATTTTTGCCGCAGAAATTGACCGGGATGGTGAACTGGTTCCCAGTAATCAGGTCTTAACGTTAGATGTAGACCCAGACAATGAATTCAACTGGAATGAAGATGCCCTGCAAAAGATTTATCATAAGTTTGATGAACTAGTAGAAGCATCTAGTGGCGCAGATTTAACAGACTACAACTTACGCCGCGTTGGTTCAGACTTGGAGCATTATTTGCGATCGCTCTTGCAAAAAGGTGAAATCAGCTACAATCTCCAGAGCCGCGTCAATAACTACAGTATGGGACTCCCCCAAGTAGCAGTTGACGAAAAAAAGTAGAGTTAACAGCTAACTGCTAGTTATTATGTAACTCTTCGCTTTTAGGGGCATGGTAAAGCCTGCCCCTAAGAACTTTTAAATAGAGCATTCCACTTCTTAATTAGCAGCTTCAATCCTATAAATTTTATTAATTTTTATAACACCCTGGAAACAGAATATGATTGGCCTCTGAGTGGGTAGTTCATCCCAAATCCTTAAAATTGGTATAGGTATTTTGTCCTGATTGAGCCAAAAGTCCTACCACTTCAAGTCTTGGAAGCATCAAATCAGCGATTGATGAGCTAATATTTCACAAATTTTAAGCTTTGGTTATTTGATGTATTTTAGCTAGCTAATATTCTTTATTTACAGTTAATTAATACGTAGTAACTTATAAACTAAAGAAATACCAGCATTCTCAGCCTATTTTGATGTAATAATTCATTAACAAACAGTATAGTGATGCTGGGGTTATGTTTTGGTGACAGAGTTAGAGTAAGCTGTGCTGACAATGAAAAGTCATAGAGCAATAGAGGCTATGATGAGGCTGTAGGGTTAACTCAGGAGTGAGTTCTTTGGATAAGTAGATCAATAAGTATTAGCACCTGCTGCTATCCGCCAGCTAAAATCATTGATCCAAAGTTGGATATGTCAGGTTCAAGAAACTTGAGCGGTCTAGATTACCGCTGCCAATGCTGTTGAAGGAATTGCCAATTGCTGATCGGTAAGAAAACTATGGAAAATGATGCGGCAACGCTCTACTGCCCAAATGAACTTTGTCAAGCTCCTAACCCTATAAGCCACAAGTTTTGCTTGCGATGCTCTACACCCCTACCCAAACGCTACCTCTGGGCTGAGGGAGATGGTCTAAGTTTTGCCGCCGCCGGAGAAATTGTAGCCGATCGGTATTTAGTTATTGATAAATCTGTTGTTTTAGATACTCAGCCAGGGATAGCTCCCCAAACACCTGAATTAGATAGTTTGTCAAATCTCAGGCCCTATCTGAGGTTAATTCCCTATCGCTTAAACCTCCCGCAGGTATATGGAGTCATACCGCCAATAGATGATCGTTCCCCCAATGAAATATTACTTTTAGAAAAACCGCCACTGCTAACTGATGGCACAGTCCCAGAAGTAAAACTTTGCCCTAATTTAATTACAGCTTGGGGTGATGCCACATCGATGCGCCAAGTCAACTGGCTGTGGCAGATAGCAAATCTGTGGCAACCACTGAAGAGTGAAAGTGTGGCATCTAGCCTACTTGACCCATATTTAATCAGGGTAGAAGGCTCCTTAGTACGCTTGTTGGAATTACGTTCTGACTCCCCAACAGCGCCAAGCTTAATTCAATTAGGTGAATTTTGGCAGCAGTTACACAAGCAGGCAAAACCGGCTATAGCGGAATTAATTCACAAAATTAGTAGTTCGTTGATTCAGGAAGAAATCAGATCGGCTGAACAACTAATAGCAGTCTTAGATTATGGACTGGCTCAATTAGGGCGATCGCAAAAGCCTACGATCAAAATTTTTACCAAAACTGACACTGGCCCCAGCCGCCAACGCAATGAAGATGCTTGTTATCCCCCCCCTAACACCTTGGTAAGTAAACCGCCACAGCCAACGGCCTTAGCGATTGTCTGCGACGGCATTGGTGGACATGAAGGCGGCAATGTCGCATCAAATTTAGCCATTGAAACTATTCAACAGCAGGTACAGCAACTAACCAAAGTACCCTCCGACCATATAGACCCTTCAATGCTGCTAACTGACTTAGAATCGGCTGTAGCAGTTGTGAATGACAAAATTAGCCAGCGTAACGACAGCGAAAATCGCCAAGGGCGTAAACGCATGGGAACCACTTTGGTAATGGCGTTGCCGATTGCCCATGAAATGTACATTACCCACGTCGGTGATAGTCGCGCCTACTGGATTACGCGCCAAGGTTGTTATCAAGTTACCCTAGATGATGATGTCGCCTCCCGCGAAGTACGGTTAGGCTATGCTGTTTATCGGGAAGCAGTCGAACAAAGTGGTTCTGGCTCCCTGGTACAGGCTTTAGGGATGAGTCCCAGTACTTCATTACATCCAACTTCCCAGCGGTTTATTCTGGATGAAGATGCTGTTTTTCTACTTACCTCCGATGGCTTAAGTGATTTTGACCGCGTAGAGGATTATTGGGAAACAGAAGTATTGCCCATATTAACAGGGCAAACCGATGTGGTAAATGTTGCAGAAAAATTAGTAGAAATCGCCAATACGAAAAATGGACACGATAATGTCACCATCGCCTTAGTACATTATCAAGTCAAATATGTGGAACCAGAGTCAAGCCTAACAGCAGTCATTCCTGAAAATGTGCCAACCAAAGCTTCTGATCCTGCCAGAACAGTACAAGGCACAAACTTAAGCAACTCCAATGCCAAAACTCAAGTAATTCCAGAAAACCCACGGGAAAAAATTGCTCAACTACCGCTACAGTTTATTGTGCCAATCATATTAGTTGCAGCAGCTGGTACTCTTGGATACTTCTTGATGCGATTGCGATCGCCATTACTGACACAGCCAGTTGCATCTAATCCCCCTACAAATACACAGCCAACTCCAGAACCATCAAGAGCAAAGCGAACCTTTGACAATCTCTCAAAAGGCTGGGTAATTAAAACCAATAGTGAAATAGTCAAAATAGACAATAGTCAGGAAAAGTTTCCTAGTGGCACTTTTTTTCAAGTTATTGACAAAAAACCACTTCCTAAATCTCCTAACAAGGACTTTTTGGTGAATTTACAAATGTGCCCTAATCAAGACACATCCACTCCACCAAAGGACGCTTCTCAAGCTTTACAGGAAGAAAAGAAAACCTTACGAATTGAACTCTCCAAACTCCGATCTAGCGTGACTCTCTTACAAGCAGACCAAGCAAGTCCATGTGTTGAGACTCCACCAGCACAAGTTAACCAACCGCCAGCACCAACTCCACAACCAGATGCGAATCCAACTTAGACCCACACTAACTCGTAAAAACCTGAAATAATACAGGTAAGAACCAAAATAAAAAACTTGCACAGCAGTCGAGGGACTAGGGACTAGGAACTAGGGACTAGGAGATAAGGAGGAGCAGGAGGATAGGGGAGAAATTACTAATGCCCAATGCCCAATGCCCAATGCCCAATGCCCTATATTCTTTACCTTGAGAAATTGTTATTAATAATTAGTTTTTACCTTGAAGTTTAATGAATCAATTGCCATGCCTGACCCTGGCGATCGCTCGTTTAAGCAACACCGGCACTGATAACTTTGCCATCTGGGTGGTGAAGGCTCCCTATCCTAGTGGCTATGTTTTGCATGACTGTATCTGGCCAGTTGAACTCTCTCAAGTTTGGCAAGAATGGCAGGAGATGTTTGCCGGTCAAAGTCCCTTAAGTATTTCCTCGCGCTCAGCGCTGCCCCAGACAACCTTAGTACCAGTAAACTTGGTTTCATCTCCTTCAGGTCAAACGGCAGGCTACAGTAGTCGCCTAATGCAATACTTGGGAATTAGTTTATGGCGCTGGTTATTTGATGGACCAATTCTTGGCAGTCTAGAACGCAGTCGTGGTATGGCTATGGGGTTGCATACACGTTTGCGCTTGCGATTAGAAATCCGCGATCCAGATCTGATTGCCTTACCTTGGGAGATTATGCAACGTGAGCCTGGTCAATCGGCAATGTCTCTCTCCCAAGATATAGTATTTAGCCGTACTACCAGTGAAGTTGAATCACTGCCTTATTTGCGAACAGATCAGGCTCTCAACATTCTCTTGGTTTTAGGAGAAGATGACAATTTACAACTGGAAAAAGAAGCAGAAATATTAACACAAACATTAACCAAAGCAGGGCCATTAGGTAGTAATTCTCAAGGATATGCACCATGCATGGTACATACACTGCTGCAACCAAGCCCACAAGAGTTAATTCAGGAGCTAGAAACGAAAGCCTACAACGTCTTTTTTTATGCTGGGCACGGTTTTCCAGATCCAGACGGCGGGATACTATTTTTGCGGTCTGATATGACGCTCAATGGCATAGAATTAGCCCAAGTATTAACCCGGAATGGAGTGAAATTGGCAGTATTCAACGCTTGTTGGGGGGCACAACCGGCATCTATGAATAACCAAGCGATACCTTCTAGTAGTTTGGCAGAAGTGCTAATCCGTCATGGCGTACCAGCAGTTTTGGGAATGCGCGATGAAATTGCTGATGAAGAAAGTCACAGTTTTATTCAAGCTTTTATTGAAGCATTGCGATCACGCAAGCCAATTGATGAAGCTGTCGCAGAAGCTAGACAAGAACTGTTAACAGTATATAAGTTCAATCAACCTGCATGGACTTTACCAGTTCTCTACCAGCATCCAGATTTTTGTGGCGAACTGATTAAAAGTTTTGATGAAGGAATTACAGAACTACCAGATACTACTATTCCGAGTATAATTTCCTCGGTACCCTCAGCTTTTTTGCGATCGCTTTCACCAGGAGGTAAAACCTGGTTGTTACGTTCGGGAGTCACCCGCATTGGTCGCATAAAAGACAATGACATTATCATCCCAGAACCTTCAGTTTCCAAACGCCATGCTGAAATTATCTGCCGGAATACTTTTGCTGGTACTACTCCGGTAAGAACTTATTACTTGCAAGATTTATCTACCTATGGCACAACTTGGATTTTTAGTGCTAACGGTTGGCAACAAATCCTCCGCGAGGAAGTCCTCCTCACATCGGGAATGCAGTTAAAGTTTGGTAGTTCTAGAGGTGAAACATGGGAGTTTTTGATTGAAGACTCTTAAGTAAGCAAATGTGCGTAGCTATTGCTCTGTTTTTTGTGAAGATGATCATTAGTCCTTTCTAAATCAAATGACTAATAACTAATAACAAAAGACAATCTGCACTAGTCCGTTGCAATTCAAATGTATAGCAGCTTAACAACCGCATGACAACATTCTTTTCACCCTAGACAAAATTCACTTTATTTTTGCGGAAATGAGATGCTGACAGTTGTAGCTGTCAATACCGCTAAATAAACAATCGAGAGGCGACAAATGGTTAACAACATCAACAATTCAGATACTTTCACTTCCTTCCCATCTCAAGTGGAATTAGATTTACTAGCAGCTTTACTAGAACCTGAAGATGCAACTTATCCTTGGAATCCTGCTGATCCAGAATCAGAAGCTTATTTTAGCGAATTAGAACAGCAGTTTCTTAACGATGACTTATGGGAAGAAGAACTTACGAAGCGATCGCAAGATTTTTATAGTCAACTTGATACACTTTGGCCAGAAGATGCCATTACTTCAGATTCCAAAAGCCACATCGGACAGATTTTGATGGCTAATCTTCAAGAAGCTTTTGCTTCAGCCATACCCCAAACTTGGCTAAATACCATTGCCAACAAAGCTGCTGAGATGTTTGCTTCCCAACAGCCAATTGGCGAGCAACTGGTGCAATGCGTTCAAGGTGTATTACCAAGTTGGGGACCAGATGACCTCTTAGTTTTAGCCCGTCCTTACGCCTACGCTATGCGTAGTGGCGAACCGCAATGCCCAAAAGCTATGATCACTAAGCTTGGCAATCGCGAGTGGACAAGTTTATCGGAAGTCGAGCAAGCAAAGGTTAGTTTAGCGATTTCTTACTATGCCCTTACAGAATTAAATAGCTTTCAGTCAGAATCCTAAATTCAGTAGTCTTATATCCCTAAATTGGGAGCCACTTCAGGCGACTCTTAGCTTTGCCCGCACTCGACAACACTTGTATTGCGGGTATTATAATTTTTTGCTTATTATGTTTTAAGCATAATTCGCCCAAGATAATTAAAACTATAGGCTGATTACAAAAGCAGCGATATCTACCTGAAGACATAGAATATGGGTCAAGAGTCCAAAGTCAAATAGATTTCTTAATTTTGAATTGTTTTCCCTCCTGCACCTCTGCTCCCCATCTTTTACCTAGGCCCAAGAAAACGGGTAGCAAAATTCTGCGATCGCGTTGGAGAGAGCGCACGCGCCTTCAAAATCGCCGCCATCAAAAAGGCATAAGATAATACCCCAACAACCACCAACAGTAAAGCATTAATCGAACCCGTGGCGTTCCACAAAGCATGGAGTGCAGCAGCGCTAACATAACCTATCGGCAGAATTTGCCAAATCAGACGAGGTTTAAGAACCGCCAAGCCAATAAAATATCCTAAATAGCCACTATAAGCCATGTGCCCTGCCACAGAACCTAAAATGCGCGGAATCAGTAATTGTAATCCTACCAGTTGACCAGTTCCTACTCCCGCTTGTTGAGTAACATTTTGAGTAATAACAGGAACATATTGACCAAGAGTTTCCAACAGTGTAAAACCTACAGCAGAAGCTGTTCCCAGCAGAATGCCATCTAGCGGTTCCCAGATGCCGATGCGTTCTCGCCAAGGTGAGGGCAATAAAATACCGATGATCAGTGCGGCTAATACAGGTAATGCCTTGAGTAATTCCTCCATTAACCCAGCACCAAAAAACATTCGCACCAGCAATTCGGTGAAGGTGATTGAATCCTGAGATGACGGTAAGCTACCGGGTAAGATGCCACGAAATACGAAGATAAATAAATCCAGCATGGGACTCTTCAAAATCAGCGCCGTACCCAAGGCTACAGATAAAAGTACCCACCAAGGTTTTTGCTTGCCGCAAAGTTGGTAAACAAAATAATAGGCAGCAAAAGCTATATAACTTGCTACAATCACTTGATTTGCTTGCGGCTGACCTACTGTAGCAAACATTAGTACCACAAAGACTACGGTGAGAATGCCCGGTATGAGGTAAGCTTTACGAGTTAAATCTTTACCAGTGGAAATAATTGGGAACAGTTGAGTAAAGCTCACCGAATCAGGTTTTGATTGCCCTTGGTAGCTTCCAGCTGAAGGTAGTGGTGTGGCCGGCCTGGTCATAATCGTAGCTTGAGAGATATATTCATGCTCAAACACAAACTGCGGGCCATCAGTACCAAGAGAAATGCGATCGCCTGAGTGTAATTCCTGACAACCTTGTAAGCGTTGTCCATTTAAATAAGTGCCATTAGCACTATTTAAATCACAAATTAGCCAGCTGAACTTGTTATCTGGAGATGAAGAGAGGGGACGAACCACAGCATGACGACGAGATACCATCCGGTACATCATGGCATCCAAGACAATTTGGCAGCTAGGGTCGCGTCCAATTATCATCTCTTTACTGGGGAGCAGCGAGTAGCGGGATTCTGACCTTAAAGGTGCTCCATTACCAGACACTAGCCGCAGAAATGCATTATGTCTTGCGTTTTTGCCTGTCATCGAGTTAGAGTGCGTGTCTCAACTAATTATTAAAATACTTTGGCATTAGAATTTCAGCTTAGCCACATTACAGCAATCTCATTTAGGTGTTGCACAAAAATTATCTGCTGTACCAGAATTTTAAGTTTTAGGAGGCTCATATACTATTTTGGGACTGCTGTCACTGCGGCATGGCTAAATACACTATAGCTTTACTCACTGCTCAGAAATCTGATAATTGGCTTTGTGAAAATTAAAATTGTTTGATCTGGCTTTGGCAAGGTGTGAATGCTATGTTTATTGCTACTGCCCTTGTACTCGTAAGCATTCAATTTACGTTCATTGATGAAATATTTAGTATTCTTTACCACATTTATTTGAATCCGAAAAATACTAAATTACGTTGAATTGTAAATTAAGTTATAAAACCCTTGTAATTTCGTCGAACGTCAGAAAAGCATGATTTTGAGCTAGTACCGCAAGGCAAAATTCGTCTTGGAAAGTTCTGTTCTAAGGAAGCCTCTCGTAGAGAGGCTTTACGCAAGAAACTTTCCGCAAAATTTAAAATTCAAGCAGGTATACAGCGTCAGCTTCTCAGAGATTTTGAATGGGTTGTTGTCTTACAAAGTTTGCACTTATTTACGCCGACCTGTACTAGTCTGGAAACCCTGATGGGATAAAAGACGTTTTGATAGCACTTTGCAGGTTAATAGACTACAGTAGGGACATAAAAATGTTGTGCCCATTCATCCTTTACCCTTTTCCCTTTCCCCCTTAACCAAACCTTATTGTGGTCTGTTGTCAGATGTTTTTTGCGATTTATATTTGAGCGCGGACTTCTGAGCATACCAAGCTTTGAGGATAAGTGACTGGCTACCCTTGCGTTCAGAGGGAAGCTCATTTTGCGGGGTATGTAGTTTGATTTTCTGGTCAAACCTTAAATATGCAAGAGGCGATCGCCTAATATCTGAATTAGTAATCAGGATGCCATCCACAGTAGTATACAGTTTGCACTGAAACGACGCAGGTTGTCATGAAATACTTATGCTGCGGGACTTATGAATAAACGCAGATGAAACATCTTAAATCGCGTTCTCAAGATTTGCGGAGTTTATTTGAGAACAACATCACTATTGAATACGTTGCAGAACCTCTCAAAGCAGTTTCGGCGGAAGCAGAGATAATAGAGGTGCTGCATTGGATGCAAGCAAAGGATTTTGATGTGGTTGGTGTGGAGTCGGGAGATACTATTAGCGGTTATTTAGAACGCAGCAGCTTGATGAAAGCCAAATCTGGCAAGTGCAGCCACTATCAGCGAGTCTTTCACCCTAAAGAACTCATCGCTATTTCTACCCCACTGATGAAACTGCTACCGATTCTCCAACAAACTCCCCGATTATTTGTGCTTGACTGCAATCAGGTTAGTGGAATTATAACTTGCGGCGATTTGCAAAAAGCACCTGCACGAATGCTACTATTTGGCTTAGTAACGCTGCTAGAGATGAATTTGCTACGACTGGTGCGGCTTTACTATCCGCAAGATTCTTGGCAGAAAGTTCTCAAACCTGAACGTTTACAAGTAGCTCAACGCCTATGGCGAGAAAGTCAAGAAAGAAACGAAGCCACAGATTTGTTAGATTATCTCCAATTTTGTGATAAGCGAGAGTTAGTTTTAAATCAACCAGAACTCCTTCAGCAACTTGGACTGAAATCTAAGCGATTTGGAGAACGTTTTCTCAAATCTGCAGAACAGCTACGCAATCGATTAGCTCACGCGCAAAATTTAGTCAGTGGTTCCTCTTGGATAGAGTTAATTTCCTTAGCAGAGGCAATGGAAACACTATTAATTCGCTGTGAGGAAATCGAGTAGTAATTACTAATTCGTAATTCGTAATTCGTAATTAAAATGAGTAAATTAGATGTTATGATTATTGCATAAATATCGATTTTAAAATTTTTGTATTCACCTTTTTTAGTTCGCACATGAGGTTGAACCTACTGTTATTAGAAATATATAAAATCTGAATTTCATTTTATTTAACCGTGGATGTTTCAGAGGCGGTACTGATTGTAACTACGAATTACGAATTATAAATTATAAATTATGAATTATGTTGACTTTCCCTGTTTATCTTTGGTTAGGTTCGTTGCGAATTCATCCTCATATTTTTTTTGAATCTTTAGCTTATGCCATTGCCTTTCGTTTATTATTACGTCGTGTTCGCAAAGATTCCATTGCACCTAGTCAACGTAGTTCTGTAATTGTTGGTGGTATGATAGGCGCTTTAATCGGAGCTAAAATTCTAGTTTGGCTGGAACATATTGATTTAATTTGGCAAAATCAACAGCAATTAGTCTTACTCTTACTCCAAGGTAAAACAGTTGTCGGAGCGCTTTTAGGAGGATTAATTGGTGTAGAAACCACCAAAAAAATTATTGGTGTTCATCAATCTACTGGTGATGTATTTGTTTATCCTTTAATTTTGGGTACAGCCATTGGCAGAATTGGATGCTTTCTCACGGGATTGAGCGATCGCACTTATGGAGTCGCCACAAAATTACCTTGGGGTGTGGATTTTGGTGATAGTATTCTCCGCCATCCCACACAATTGTATGAAATCTTATTTTTAGTATTGCTAATTTTATTTTTGCACTTTCGCAGCCGCTATCAGTATGAAAATGGCGATTTATTTAAATTTTATTTAGTTTCCTATTTTGGCTTTCGTTTTCTGGTAGATTTCATTAAACCAGATTTTCACCCATTCTTAGGGTTGAGTGCGATTCAACTTGTTTGTCTATTAACAATTTTGTATTATCGCCGCACAATTACTCAGATGTTTCAACTCAAAAACTGATTGATATCTGCATTCAAATATTTTTGATAAAAGTTTACATATTAATGATATAAACTCCTTTTTAAATATCTTCTATTTCCTGCCTTCTGCCATCCTCAATAAATCACCATGCCTACACGCGATTATCTATTTTACGCCTTAACTAATAGCGTTTGCTCAAAATGTCTAGTTAAGGTAGAAGCAAAAATTATTTTTCAGAATGATTGTGTTTACTTAGTTAAACACTGTCCCACCCACGGACGAGAAGAAGTTTTAATAGCTGATGATATTGAATATTATAAAAAATCTTTAGAGTTCATCAAACCTGGGGATATGCCATTAAGGTTTAATACACCCATAAAATATGGCTGTCCTTACGATTGTGGACTTTGCCCAGATCATGAACAGCATAGCTGTTTAACATTAATTGAAGTTACAGATAAATGCAATCTTTCTTGCCCAATATGTTATGCAGATTCAGGTGCAGAAGAAGTTTCGCAAATATCCCATCAACCGCGACTACATCGCAGTTTAGCGCAAATCGAAAAGATGATTGATGCGGTAGTAGCAAACGAAGGAGAACCGCAGATAGTTCAATTAAGCGGTGGTGAACCTACCATCCATCCTGAGTTTTTTCAAATTTTGGATATTGTCAAAACAAAGCCGATTAAGCATTTAATGATCAATACCAATGGCGTAAGAATTGCTAAAGACAAATCTTTTTGCGATCGCCTCAGCCAATATATGCCAGGAATTGAGATATATTTGCAATTTGATAGCTTTGAATTAGACGCTTTAAAAGAGTTACGTGGTGCAGATTTACGGGCTGTTAGGGAAAAGGCTATTGAGCATCTCAACGAATATAACATCTCTACTACTTTAGTTGTCACTCTCAAAAAAGGTCTCAATGATCACGAAATCGGTAAAATTATCGAGTATGCTTTGCGGCAGAAATGTATTAGAGGCGTGACATTTCAACCGATACAAGCAGCTGGAAGATTAGACGGATTTGACCCCAAGCGAGATAGATATACTTTAACAGAAGTTCGTAGCTCCATTTTAGAACAAAGTCCTTATTTTAAACCTGAAGATATTCTCCCAGTTCCTTGCCATCCTGATTCTTTAGCAATGGCTTATGCATTAAAGCTAAATGGTCAAGTAATACCATTAACTGGGTTAATTAATCCAGAGGTTTTTGTAAATATTATGCCTAATAGTGTGCTTTATGAACAAAACGAAGAACTGAAACAGCAAATATTCCAATTGTTTTCTACGAGTCATTCACCCACATCTGCGGCTTTATCACTCAAGCAGCTTTTGTGTTGTTTGCCAATGATAGCCGTACCTGAAGGTATTAACTACTCCAATGTATTTCGGGTAATGATTGTGCAGTTTCTTGATTCTTTTAACTTTGATGTACGTTCCGTCAAGCGCTCTTGTATTCATATTGTGCATCCAGATTGTAGGATTATCCCATTTGATACCTTCAATATGTTTTACCGTGAAGGCAGCGCTGGATACCATTTAGTAAATAACCGTTCTTCTTGAATTTAATTTATCAGTGTCATTTACAGGGTTAAATTAATGTCTCAAAGGAATGAAATTTTACAGATTTTTTTAGGGATATTTATTTTGTTGGGTTTGCATTTGATAGCAGCAGGCATAATATTTAGTTTGGGTTTGCTTTATGGTGAAATATTTGGCTACACTAATTATTATTTTTTAACTATTTGGATTATTGGCGGTGGGGGATTTTTTATCTTGCAACTTTTATATGTAATTCCTCTTTGTCTTTGGTTAAGACGACGACAGCGCCTAGCAATGATGAAAGGCGTAATTATTGGTGCAGTGATTACGGCATTATTAAATGGTAGTTGTTTTCTAATAGTATTTGGAATTCGTTAAGATATTATAGAGAAAATCTGAGCAACTAAATATGCTGCTCAGACTTTTCGGTGCTGTTCTGTGTCTCAACTAACTACACAAGCACAAATCTCAATTTCGACAATTAAGTCAAAATTTTTTGATAAAACCTGATTATTTTTTTGTTAACTTACACAGTAATCGCTCAAACACCTTTTTAGACAAGACTTTTAATCAAAAGCTTAAAATCTAAAATCTAAAATCTAAAATCTAAAATTGGTATAGGGTGTTGACTAGATACCAGTTAATAAAATATTATTTTAGATTGTCTGTCTAATTCCTGCTCGGATCAGGTAGACATCCTGCAAAAGCTGGCAAAAGCGCTAAATCGCATCTCTACAAAAGAGATTAAGCCAGATACCTGTACGGCAACCTCAAGGACAATTCCATGACTTACGCAATTATTGAAACTGGCGGCAAACAAATAAAAGTTGAGCCTGGTCGTTTTTACGATATCGAGCTACTAACTGCCGAAGCAGATGAGAAAGTTACAATAGACAAGGTTTTACTAATACAGCACGACGGCGAAGTCAACATTGGACAGCCACTAGTGGAAGGGGCGACTGTAGAAGGGACAGTACTACGAAATTTCAGAGGTCGTAAAGTCCTGGTCTACAAAATGAAGCCGAAAAAGAAAACCCGCAAAAAACGCGGACATCGCCAGGAAATCACTAGATTGATGATTAATTCTATTAACCTCAATGGTGCAGTCCTAGCAGTGGAAGAAGCAAAAACTGCTGAAATTTCCGCTCAACAAACTTCTCCTGAAGAAACCGCTGCTGAATAATCAATAATAGTCAGGTCAAAAAAGGAAATTATGGCTCATAAGAAAGGAACAGGTAGTACACGCAACGGACGTGACTCTAATGCTCAACGCTTAGGTGTAAAACGCTATGGCGGTCAAGTCGTTCGTGCGGGAAACATTCTCGTGCGTCAGCGCGGTACCAAATTTCACCCAGGTAACAACGTTGGTATTGGTAGCGATGATACTCTATTTGCCTTAATTGATGGCGTTGTCACGTTTGAAAGAAAGGGTAAAACCCGTAAAAAAGTTAGTGTTTACTCACCAGTTGCGGCTGCTGAGTTAACCGCTAGCTAAAAAAATAGGGTGGTAGTGCCATACGTGTTAACTTAACGTGAAATCCGCTTTGTGACAAGGTTTGGCCCTCACCCCCAACCCCTCTCCCAATTGCGCGGGAGAGGGGAGGAGGGCGCTTACCTGAGATAGCTTTCGGCTTAAGTTGACACCAATGGGGCACTACCCACCCTACAAAACAAAATTTATACTCAATCACCTGTGTCATTTATTTTGATGTTTTCGTAGTCAGCAATTAAGTGCTGAAACTACCCAGGACTAAAGTCCTGACTACGAACTTAATCTATTGAGCAAAATTAATGAAGCAAAACGTGGCGGATAAATAGTATTTGCATAGCTGCACCCAAAGCGACACCAGCCAGTGAAAGTATAGATGTCAGGCAAAAAGCTTGCCCTTCCTTAAAACCTGCTGCTTGAAAGTCTATTCTCGCTAAGATAGCGGCGGCAATGATCAGCAGGGTGTCAAGAAACATCCGAAACCAGGCAAGCATTACAAAGAACAAGAATGCTGCTAAAACGGCAAAGAAAAAAGTCCTGGTATTTGACTTAAACAAGATACTAGAAGCTTGTGTCATTCTAGTCCAGGGAACGGTTAAGCTTCCCACAAATATCAAGATACCAACTACAGTTACTCCCCAGACAAACAAAGGGGCTTTTGTCTCAGATATCACCCAGCCTAGGGTACTGTAGCTCAGTAGTAATAGTGTCAGGGAAACCCAAGGAACTCGTTGCAAAATCGACATGGGTTGGATTTGTAGTAGCTACTTAAACTATTGTTCCCAACTACATGGGTAACTAAAAGCCTGATTGAATGAGGTTAGCGTAATTTTTCATAGACACCCCCCTAAATTCGCTTCTTTATGGTAGGACTGTATTCGTCTTGGAGTAGGAGCCGATCGCAGAGTCAAGGAACGTCTGAGTCAGTGGTATAGATTTTTGGCGTTGCATAATGGCGGTATGAATCACTCTGGAACTGGAACATCCCAGAATTTT
>JAVRCF010000086.1:0-36555 GCA_034530935.1 Aulosira sp. DedQUE10
TATGATTTCATTCTCGAAGCTCTTTTCTATGCAGCTTCAATGTAAATTGATATTACCCCTCTTTTATCACTTTCGGGAGAGAATAATCTGGGATGCTTACAGAATAAGACTTTTACCAAAAACCTTGATTTTAGGCATTATGTTAGAAAATAAACGTTCAAATGCCCGTTCTGTGTGCGGTTAAAAATTTGGCTCTTATTTTTCTTTTCCCAGAGTAACAAAAGAGGGATTACTTATTCAGAAATATTTACATTTAGACTTGAAAGCTACCTCGTTTTAACTCCAGAGCAGTCGGAACGTTGGAGCGATTTGATATCTTTACTCTCGTGGCAATGAGCGTTGTCAAAAGACAGTATTAAAGATTGTCCTCTACCTTGGCAAAAGCCTTGCCAAGATTTGTCTGCTGAGTCGCTAACGCCTTTGCAACAGTTTTGGCTCGGATTGGAACACCCGCATCTAACCCCAAAGCTAGAGAAAAGTCTGCTGGACTGTCTTTTCGTAGACCTTGTAAGTAACGAACTCAATTTAAGTATCCAGGATGTTCAGCTAAAATCAAATCAAAAGAATGAGGAAAGATTTGCACCTTCTCAAAGCCGACTTCATAGAGAACCCGGTTATAAAACTCTATTTCTCGCAAACGGCTGACACAGCTATCTACGCCAGTGAGAAAGTAAGTCCAAAAAAATTGAATGGCTAGTCTTTCTGAAGTACGAAACTCTTCACAGATGATTATTTTCCCATTGGGGGAAAGGGCATTATATGCTTTAATCAGAAGTTCACGAGCGATATGTGCAGGCCAGTCATGCAAAACGCGAACAAACAGTATTGCATCATAACCATTTGGTAAAGGTTCTTGCAAGAAATCACCCCCAACAAAATTCAGCCGATCGCCTTCACTGCATTTCTGAATTTTTTCAGTTACAAGAGAAGATAATTCTGGAAGATTATAGACATCTACATAAAGTTGTGGAAAATTGCTCACCAATGCACAAGCTAAGGTGCCATCACCACCTCCTACATCAAGAACTCGAACAGGTTTATTTCTATTTACTAAATTCCACAGTTGATTTCCAACAGCTAAAAAGCTCTCTATAATTGGTTTGCACCCAGCAGCCATACTAAACTCAAAACTAGCTATCTTTTCGGGAGTACGCAATGGCCAATCAAAAGCCTCAGGCGATACACTGTATTCGCCTCTGAGAACTTCTGGCAAACGTCCATATATTTCTTGCCACTGATACTTGTCGCGATCGCGCTCAATTGAGTTAGCGCCAAGAACAGCTACTATTGCTTCTTTTAGAGGTTCTGTAGAACAATAGCGTGCTTCTTCCATATCATCTACATTTTGCTCCCTATTAACTAAACCTAAACTTTCAAGACAATCTAATAGTTTGTAAAGTCTATGAGGTACACAGTTTAATTGCTGGTTCAGATCACCAAGGGTGATGGGGCCAGAATCAAGCAAATCAAGCAGACCTATTTCTAGAGAAGCTTGCAACACATCAATAGCTTTAGAACCGTGCCACAGAAGACTTACAAATCCCCTAACTGTCAGGTTGTGATTCATTTTTTTACCTCATAAATAATCTCACCCAATATCTTGAGGAACAATTCAATTTCTTCATCTGTGTTGTAAAAATGGGGAGCAATCCGAATTGCATTACGATAACTACAAACAAAGCCACGTTCATTTAGTTTGCGTGCTACTTCTGCATCTGTTGGAAAGCGAAGGCTAACAATTCCGGCACGACGGGATGGAGTGCCTAGAGTAAGAATACCTAAACCTGTTTGTTCCGCCCATTCAAGAATCCTTTGCGTCCGTTGTAGTGAAACTTCGCGAATGGCAGGCATACCAATTTTTTGTATAATTTCTAATCCAACACGCGAGATCAGCGATGGCAGTACAGCTGGGGTTCCAGAAGCGAAACGTCTAGCTGTAGAAGCATATTCTGTTGCCGAATCAAAAGAAAGAGGGTCTGCACTGGCAATCCAACCTGTAGCAGATGGGGTAAGACTAGTCAGTAACCTTGGACGAATGTACAAAAAAGCACTTTCGTATGAACCACATAGCCATTTATGCGCCCCACCTAGCAAAAAATCAACATTAAGCTCATTAATATCAATTGGTATTGTACCTAGCGATTGGTAAGCATCAACAGCAATCAATGCTCCCATTTGATGAGCATACTGTGCAATACGCCGGATATCTGTTAACGCTCCAGTACCAAAAGTTGCGTGTGAAAGGCATACTAGCTGTGTACGCTCATCTATCGCCGCACAGACTGCTTCTTCGTCAATAGAACACCCATCTTTAGAGGGAACAATAATCATTTCAGCACCATAGCGCCGAAAGTTCTGCCAAACAAATGCTACAGTTGGAAACTCCAAGTCAGATATAATTACTCGTGTTCGCGGCGATTGATAATTAAAACACGTTGCTAGACGACCTAGTAGAGTACTTAAATTTGTGTCCGTAAAAACTGAACCTTTAGGGGCACCAATAAACTGAGCCAGCGCATCAGCGTAATCATGCAATTCATACCACCATTGTTCCCAGACTGTATCACGCCAGTGGAGAAGCGTATTGCTGTAAGCGATGAGAACATTATGCACTTCATGTGGTATTGCACCAGATGAGTTACTATTGAGATAAATGCATTCATTTAGCACTGGAAATTCAGCCCGTGCTGCCAGCATTGCCGCTAAAGCTTCTTTGATATCATTATTCATTGACTGAATCAATTTTGTGAATGGATAGTTTGCGATCTTCCCCTGGAGTAAAACCACCTTCACGTTTCCACTGATTAGTCATCTGAACGCGTAGATCCCACAAATTTTGAAAAAGAGGCTTTACCATTCGAGAAGCTAATGCAACTGTTGGGTAACCATCAAGTCCACGCACTGTACGGTCAATGCCAATAGTACGACGCACCAGCATAAAGTGATTGATCAGCCACTGTTGAAACATTTGATCAAAATCAACCATTTGTTCACAGATGCGTTGCATATCAAGGTATTGCTCTTCACTGTTGTATATGTCTAAAAAAGTAAGCCCTTTTAGGGTTAGTAAACGTTCAAGAGATTGCTCCATACTCTTTGCTACGTTGGATATCTGGTTATATCCAGGTGACTCTTGACCACTACCCTCACCAATGTTTTGTCTTATAGTCTGAAATACCTTGGGCGTTAAGGTATTGAGTACACCCATTTGTTCAGTGAGACAGTATTGCACCCGTAGCATTCGCTCAAGTATTAACGTGACTTTCCACAGTTCATCAGACTCTAAACTTTCCACAACACGCACTCCTTCAAAGGTAAGTAGTTTAAGCCAAAGTTCTTGTGTTTGGTGAACAATTTGAAACATCAACTCCTCTGGAATAACAAGCTGGCTGTAATCAGTTTGAAGAGATAATAACTGTTTGGTATTTAGGTAAACTTCATAGTCAAGATTTCCTTCACCTACTAATTTTTTGAGAATAGGGTTGTAAATAGGATTTTCTAGTGAGGATTTTAGGCTTTCTAAAGTAGGGTCTTCGTATTTTTGCATCTTGTTGTCAGATTAATTTGCTTGTAATAATACAGAATTCAGAAATTCGCTCTCAAGGTGTACATCTGCCAATTCAGTTATCAAAGTCAGATTCTTGAATAACTTTTTCAAGGCAGCGTTCGGCCAGTGCAGCAATAGTAAAAGAAGGGTTAACTGCTCCCACAGCACCTGGGATTAAAGCACCATCTACAACATATAGACCTTTGTAGCCTTTGACTCTGCCATAGTAATCACAAGCCTTCCCAAGTACAGCACCACCAAGTGGGTGAGCTGTTCCTCCGTCTGCCACATAAGCAGTAGAAGGTTGATATTCACTGGTAATATTGCCTTGGTTAAGGGTTGCACAAGTACGCTCTGCCGCCTGACGTACTTGAACGATCTCTAAATTGTCTTTAGGCCAGGTCAGCTTTACACTGTCAGTAGATGAGTCATAGCGAAAATTTCCAAGAGCTGGCCCTATTCCCAAACCTAAATGGTAAAGCGAACCCTCTCGCGTTTCGTTCCATTGTGGGTAAGTAAGCAATGCTGTTGGTCCCAAAGGATTAGAATGATCCTCAATGGCAATACTCGCAGGTCCACCTTGAGATGGGTTAGTAGGCGGCAAGCCGACTCGCAGACCAAAGGTATCACCATTAGCACCCCAATACTTACCTATATTGTCATTTAGTCTGTTCAGATTTCCCTTAGCTTTTGCTTTAACTAGCAGTTTCGTAGTTCCCATTGAACCTGCCGCTAAGAAAACAGATTTAGTAAAAAAGGTGCGCGTTTGTAAAATCTGTCCTTGTTCATCAATTTCATTGCAAACAACGGTGTAACCCTGCTTTGGTACTTCATAGATATCTGTAACTACGTGCAATGGCAGAATTTGTGCAAATCCACTCTGTTCGGCTTGGCTTAAGTAGTTAGTATCTAGGCTATTCTTGCACCCACTGTTATTTCCATACCAAAACTCGCCAGCAATTGCGGAAGCAACACGTTCCCCAGCAATTTCTTGACGTATCACATTCCAATCCAAATTTACATCAACTCGCTTTCCAACCAAACCTGCGTTGGCTGCTTGTTCTAGTGTTATCCGTGCTAAACGATAGTATTCTGTCCCTAGAATATCTAATGGAATTGGACTGGGCTTTAGCATAGAACGAACTTTAGAGTAATATACCTTGTCCATCTCTGCGTAAGGGATTTGCTTTGGAAATATGCGCTCAAAGTTAGTACGTGTAGGTTGATAAGTAACTCCGTTATAAACTAAAGAACCACCACCTACTCCCGCACCAGCATACACATTAACTCCATCTTCTTGTAAAAGTTCTAATACACCTGTGTAAACATTTATAGGTACAGGTTCACCGAAAACAGCAAAAGAACTAAGCCAAGAAGAACGACCATCTGGAGCACGTAGAGTAGCAAAGGTATTTTGTGCTGGAGTAATGGGCCAACGACGACCACGCTCCAAGACAAGGCAATGTATTCCCGCTTGAGCTAGTCGTAATGCCGTTACTGAGCCACCAAAACCGCTACCAATAATGATGGCAGGAATAAAATTGCTTTTGGTAGCCCAAGAACGGAGGACACCAAAGCTACTGCTCAACGTATAACCTGTTAAAGCATAAGTGCTGGTTTTTAGGAAACGCCGTCGAGACAAAAAGTTATTGTGCATAGTTATATTCCAGAAAGTAAGCGAAGTAGTCTAAAAAGACGTTTCTGACGACGGTTGTCCAATCTCCAACAAAACACTTCATAATTGTTGGTAAATAGCTTCTAAAGAGCCGTAGGATTAGAAATCCACAGCTTACGTTTGTGGGCAGAAATTAAGCCTAGAGTACCGAAAGCGAGGAATCCAAGAGTGGAAAAAGATTCAGCTACTACTATTTCTTGAACTTGAAATTTTCCCTTCGGTTTATTGAGAGCGAGCGCGCCTGTCTGTAGCTGGACTTTAGGAACTGAAAGAATACTTTAACAGGAAGTGCCGCGCTCGAGCTTGAGTAGGAGCGCAAAGGAATCTAGCTACAACATCTAGCACAGTTGCAGCTTGACGTATACTCATAATTTTCACATCAGTATAATTGTATTGAAATTAACACAGAATATATGTAGTGCAGCTGGTAGTAGGAGCCAAGTGCGGCTCTACTTATCCCAACTGAGCTATCACCACTATGCAAATATCGCCTTAAGGATGAAGTTGCACTCAGAATTCTATACTCCAGAATACTTAGTGAATCTAGTAAAATCTAGATCAATTTAGGATCAGTTTGAGATCAGTGTAAGATTTAGTTAGAAAAAATTCTTAATATATTTGTAGATGGCTACCCTCAAAGCTTCTGGGCAGGGATTGGTAAGAATTAAGCAAAAACGCAATGAACTGGGATGGCCTATCAGTCACCACCGATGGTTAGAAGCAGCGAGTTTAGTTCTAGGCATAAACTGGGAAGAAACCAACTATTTAGCTAATGGCGTCTCTGAAGGTACTTGGAAACGGTTTTTAGCAGGACGAAGCATTAATGCCCAAGCTTTTAAGGCATACTGTCAAGTGCTGGGACTGAACTCGGAAGAGGTAGTTAATCTCACTCAGCATCAAGATTGGAATGATGCACCAGATGTCTCGGTTTTCTATGGTCGCATTGCAGAACTTCAGCAACTGGAACAATGGATTGTACAAGACCGTTGCAAACTGGTAGCGGTGTTGGGTATGGGTGGAATTGGTAAGACTGCTTTGGTGGTAAAATTAGCAGCAAAAGTTCAAAATCAGTTTGAGTATCTTTTCTGGCGAAGTCTCCGCAATGCGCCACCCATTGAAGAAGTTTTAGCAGAGGCGGTCAAATTCTTTTCCAACCAGCAAGAGACCCATTTGCCTACAACTTTAGACGGTAAAATATTGCGATTACTGGCTAATTTACGGCAGCAACGCTGTTTGTTAATCTTGGATAACTTTGAGTCAACTCTTAGCATTGGCGATCGCGCCGGGAACTACAGAGAAGGGTATGAAGGTTACGGTCAACTGGTTCGCTGTTTTGCAGAAACATCTCATCAAAGCTGCTTACTCATAACCAGCCGAGAAAAACCCAAGGGATTGGGCTTTAAGGAAGGTAAAAACTTACCAGTACGCTCATTCAAACTAAATGGATTAAAGCAAACAGAAGTCCAAGAAATCTTTAGGAATAAAGGTGATTTTTTCGGTTCAGAGGAGGAGTGGAAATTTTTAATAGAACACTATGCAGGTAATCCTCTCGCTTTAAAAATGGTTGCAGCGACGATTGAAGATTTATTTGCGTACAATCTAGCTAAATTTCTTGATTTATTAAAAATAGATAGATTTATTTTTGGTGATATTCGTGACCTCTTAGACCGACAATTTAATCGGCTATCTGCTTCGGAAAAGCAAATAATGTACTGGTTGGCGATTAATCGTGAGTGGGTTTCATTGTCGGAACTACATGAAGATATTTTTCCCTCTATATCTTATTCTCAATTAATAGAAGTTTTAACATCTTTGGAGCAACGCTCACTGATTGAAAAGCAAGCTACGAATTTTACACACCAACCCGTAGTCATGGAGTACGTCACCGAAAAATTATTAGAACAGATCGCAAATGAAATTGATACTGAAAAAATAGAATTATTAATCAGCCATGCTCTACTCAAAGTCCAGATAAAAGAATATGTTAGAGAAAGTCAGATTCGTTGTATTTTAAATCCATTAGCTGAGAAATTACAAAATAAACTTATAAACCGTCAGTCTATTGAAAATAAATTAAATAATATTTTAACAAAGCTCAAAAGTAAGTTTTCTAATTCCTCAGGGTATGGCGCAGGAAATATTATTAACTTATTTCGGCAACTACAATTTGATTTATCTGGCACAGATTTTTCTCGTTTAAATGTTTGGCAAGCAAACCTACAAAATACCAATTTACATCAAGTTAATTTTTCTTATGCTGATTTAAGTAAGTCGGTTTTTGCTGAAATTATAGGTGATATTATTTCAGTTACATTTAGTACAGATGGCAAATTATTAGCGACGGCAGGTGCTAATCATGAGATCTATCTTTGGCAAGTAGCGACAGGTGAGCAGCTGTTTATTTACAAACAACACAAAAATTTTATACTTTCAGTAGTTTTCAGTCCGAATGGTCAAATATTGGCTAGTGGTAGTGCCGATCAAACTATCAAGTTATGGAATATTAATACAGGCCAGTGTCTCCAGACTTTACAAGGACATACTGGTTTAATATTTTCAGTAGTTTTCAGTCCGAATGGTCAAATATTGGCTAGTGGCAGTGCCGATCAAACTATCAAGTTATGGGATATCAATACAGGTCAGTGTCTACAGACTTTACAAGAACATACTAGTTCTGTATTCTCAGTTGCATTTGCGCCGCAAAACTCTAATGAATACATACTTGCTAGCTGTCATGAAGACCAAACCATCCGATTATGGGATATTAATACAGGTCAATGCTTAAAGATTTTACAAGGACATACGCGTCGGGTATGGTCAGTTGCTTTTAGTCCTAATGCAAAAATGCTGGCTAGCGGCAGTGAAGATCAGACTATACGCTTATGGGATATTAATACAGGTCAATGTTTAAAGATTTTGCCAGGGCATACTAACTGTGTATATGCTGTAGACTTTCATCCCAACGGACTTACTCTGGCTAGTGGGAGTGATGATCAAACTGTCAGGTTGTGGAATATTAACACAGGTCAGTGTGTGGAAACATTACAAGGACACAGCAGACGAGTATGGTCAGTTGCTTTCAGTCCGGACGGTGAAATTCTTGCTAGTGGTAGTGAAGACCGTACCATTAGGTTATGGAATGCCAAGATAGGTCAATGTTTGAAGACGTTGAAAGGACATAACAGTTGGATACTTGCGGTTGACTTTAGCCCGGGTAGTCATACTCTAGCCAGTTGCAGCCTAGATGGAATAATTAGGTTTTGGGATATTATTACACATCAATGCTTGAAGACATTAAAGCGAATTTACAGTGGCAATTTAACACTCTCAATCGCTTTTAGCCCGAATGGTAAAATTTTGGCTACTGGCAATGATGACCAAACTGTCAGGTTGTGGGATGTTAGCACAGGTCAGTGCCTTCAGACTTTACAAGGGCATAGTAATTATGTTAACTCGGTTGCCTTCAGTCCAGATGGTTTTACTATAGCCAGTGGTAGTTTTGATCAAACAGTAAAACTTTGGGATGTCAACACAGGTCAATGTCTGACAACTTTAGAAAAGCACTCTGTTTGGGTATCGTCAGTTGCTTTTAGTCCAGATGGTTGTACCCTAGCTAGTGGCAGTTTCGACCAAACGGTGAAACTTTGGGATGTTACAACTTATCAACATCTCAAAACTTTAGAAGGACATCTAGGTTGGGTTTGGTCAGTGGCTTACAGTCCCGATAGTCAAACCCTAATTAGTGGAAGTTCTGATCAAACAATAAAATTATGGGATATAACTACGGGTGAATGTCTGAAAACTTTGTCGGGACATACTAACAATGTGCGTTCAGTTGCTTACAGTCCAGATGGGCAAACTCTCACTAGTGGCAGTGAAGATCAGACTGTGAAGGTTTGGGACCCTACTACAGGTCAATGTTTAAATACCTTGCTGGGTCATACTCATTGTGTACAATCAGTTGTCTATACTGCTAATGGTAGCACTCTTGCTAGTGGCAGTAATGATGAGACTATGAAACTTTGGGATATCAAAACAGGGCAGTGTACTAACACATTGAAAGCTAAGAAACTCTACGAAGGTATGAATATCACAGGTGTTACAGGGTTAACAGCAGCCCAAAAAGTTACATTACAAGCACTAGGCGCAGTAGTAGATCATTCAGAGGACAATGCAATTTTATGAGTTCAAGTATTCAAACAAATAGATGAGTAAATTTGAGTGCATCTCAGTTTTGCAAGGTAAGCGTAATCAAAGAAGATAAAACCCACATTCCGCAGGTGCGATCGGAAAATGCTGTATTTTTGAAAATGACTCCACATTCCGCAGTTAGTTTGAAAATCTTGGTATTTTCTATAAACCCGCTCTGGCAAGGTTTCCAGATATTAAACCTATATTCTGCACTCTGCGATCGCAATATGGTAGTGAAAGAGTTACTTTCACATTACCAACTGTTAATATATGCCTAGTATAAGAGCTGATTTGTAAACAAAAGCTTAAGATGCCATGCGCTTGACCATCAGACGAATCAACGAGCCATAAATCATTGCTTCACTTAACTCTGTATACAACTCATAATCCTTACTCAAACGCCGAAATCGATTGAGCCACCCGAATGTACGTTCTACAATCCATCGTTTTGGTAATCGCTCAAATGTCTTTGAGATCCTTTGGATCACCTCAACACGAAAGAGTTCACCGCAAACTTGCTTGACAGCTTGAGCAAAGTTATCTCCGGAATAGCCCTGATCTACCCAAACAACTTCCAATTTGGACAATTCGTCAGCAGCCTCATGCAACACAACCACAGCGCCTAAACGTTCCGAAGCATTGGCTTCAGTAACTAAAACACCAATTAAAAATCCCTGAGAGTCTACCACTATATGGCGCTTACGCCCTTTAACCTTTTTACCACCATCGAAACCGTAGACCTCCCACGCCAGTTGCTTCAAGTCGGCGAAGCCGCCCAACGCACTGGCTCCTTTTTTTCTGTCGTCTTCACCGACTGAGAATCCGCGATGTCTACGACGGGCTACGCCTACGCAACGGTAGAATGTTCATCTATCTCAAAAGTCCGGAAAGGATTGAAGCTTTAGCCATGATTATGGGGTTATGCTTGTTAGTATATACTTTGGGACAAAGACAAATACGTGCAGCTTTAGGAGCAGGGCAAACGCATCTAAATTTTGACAAGGTGGTACAAAGAAACTATCTGGCTGGTCAAGTGAAGGATTATGCTTGACTGTTATCAGGAGAGGGAGCAACGCGATTTTCTGAAGTCGTGCAAAAACAAGTGACAATGAGCCACTCCAAGGCCAGGCGATCGCTAAAACATATATTCAAGTAAAATGTATAAAATGTTTAGGTACTGCTGGGATTAAGGAAAGAACAAAAAATAGAATTACAAAAATTGTCCCAACTGCCAGCTATCAATTGACATCGCAGATGTAACATAATCTCTGCGTTATCTGGAAGCCAAAACTTACTGTTCCCTTTCATGCGTAAGTTAACAGCTTGACGGATTAAACTTTCAACTGCACCGCTACCAAGCGGTAGATGATGCAGTGCAACTAAGTGATAGTTTAATAGCCGTCTGCGATAAGCTTTGAGAATGTAATTACGCTCTCGCACTAAAATTTTACAACGTTCGCCAGTAGTTGTAGAAATAAATTCATCCATGTTTCTTATTAAATCGAGAGCTTGACCTTTCTTTAAAGTTTTTCGAGCTTTTTTAAACCACGATTGCCGCTCATCGTCTGTAGTAAAAGCAGCATTAGCAAAATCTTGTAGATGGGAAGCAGCGTGATAAAAATCTAATAGCTTATAAGTGGCAGTTGGGCATTTTACTTTCTCTAATAAAGGCGGAATATGTTTCCAAATCCACTCAGCCCCATCAGCCACTAACAAAACCTGTTTAGCTTGGCTTATACCCAAATTAACTAGATACATCTCTATGATTTTGAGAAATTTTTCATAACCTAAATATGTCCCATCATTGGTAATAGGTAGAGCTGATGTCCTAATTTTTTTACCATGTTCATCCACTATATAAATAGTTAATAATTTTGGCTCAACCCATTCTCCAGTAAAGCCTAGACGATTAGTCTTGATTTTACGTCTACCCTTTTTATTAATACGAACCCTCGTTCTCACACCATCTACGGCAATGACCACACGCTGGTCTTTGAGAACATTAAGAGTAGGTAAGTTACCCATCTCTAAACTGGATAATTTAGATTGGCGTAAATTTATGCCAATTTTACCAAAATAATAGGTGAAGCGTTCTATTCGTTTCAAGCTAATTTTTACTCCCCAATCTCTTAAGATTGTGCGTGCAGCTTCAAACGAACCAGCAATTGCCCCATATTTTGTAATTGTTGCCCAAACAAGGGGTGTTAATCCTTCTTCTATTCCTAACCATTTTAGTAATGGGCAGAATCCTAACTTTAAATATTTACCTTTTTGATGTGATTGTTTGTTACTTTCAACTACATATGGTAATGAAAGAGTTACTTTGACATTACCAACTGTTAATACCTGCCTAGTATAATTACCATGTTTTCTATTTTTTTGATTTGATAAACTTTTTGTTTGACTGATTGATATATCTAGAGCTTCCTGAGAATGAGATAGTTTATTTAATAAAACTGCTACACATTCTCCTGCTAGAGTTAATGCTGTATTTCTAATTTCTTCTTCTAATGTTTTAAAAGTTTGAGCCGACCATTCGCTCAAATTTTTAATTTCTAAAAGTTTCGTAACTTTTTCTTTAAAGTCTGACAATGATTTGCTTAAATCTAAACTTGAATATATTTTTTCATTCATGAAGTGTAGGCATTCCCTGTTTTGATATTCAACATCAAAACCATTACTCAAAGGGCATCCTACACTTTTTTGTTTCCAAAATAAATTTAAACAACTCTCAAAATAGACTACTCTCGTGTATTGTCAGTATTAACTCTCTTTTTAAAGTATTTATTTTAACTAGCTACTTAAATACATGATTTAGCGTTCGTCGTTCGCGTAGCGTCTCGTAGAGAAGACGTTGGCGCAGCCATCGCTCGTTTTTTACCCGACTTCAGAAAATCGCGTTGCTCCCTCAGGAGACATGGCGCTTTAATCGGTTGAGGGATGACGAAAAGCCGAACTTTAAGAGCATCTGCTAGGTGCGTGCGATCGCTCAACCATGATATTCTCCTGCTTGAAAGTCAAACGAGCGCTAGAGCCTGTGAAACTTAAGCCTAAAATCACTATTGCTGACCACTTTGCTGTGATACAAGATCCACGAATAGATCGGACTCTCAGGCACAAATTAATCGATATCATAACTATTGCTGTATGTGCTGTGATTTGTGGTGCGGATGGTTGGGTAGCAATAGAAACTTATGGTTGTGCGAAGTATGAGTGGTTAAAAACATTTTTAGAACTGCCAAACGGGATACCATCACACGATACGGCAGTCGCCTCAACGGGGGGGAACCCCCGCACGGCGCTGCCTCACCTTTGCAAGAGTATTTGCACAAATAAATCCCCAATAGTTCCAGTCATGTTTTCTTGATTGGATGAAGTCAATACATCAGATAACTAACGGAGAAGTTGTTGCAATCGACGGGAAAACTTTATGTAGTTCTCATGATAAAAGCAATGACCAAAGTGCCATTCAAATGGTAAGTGCATAGGCAACGACAAATAAATTAGTGTTGGGACAAGTGAAGGTAGATGATAAATCAAATGAAATTACAGCAATTCCCGAATTATTAAAGGTTTTAGAATTAGCTGGATGTATAGTGACGATTGATGCAATCGGTTGCCAGAAAGAGATAGTGAAGTTAATTACACAGCAAAATGCAGATTACGTAATTACCTTAAAAAAGAACCAAGGTAATCTGTATGATGAAGTAGAAAAACTATTTAGGTCAGGGATAATCACGGGTTTTGAAGAGCTTCAATATAGCACATATAAAACAGAGGAAATGGGGCATGGTCGTCATGAAATCCGCCACTACGTGATGTTATCTCAAATTCAGTCTCAGCTTGACCCAGATTCAGTTTGGTCAAACTTTAATAGTGTTGGCATGGTAGAGTCCGTCCGTTTATTGGATGGTAAAACAACAGTTGAGACTCGTTATTTTATCAGTAGTCTTAAAGAAAATGCTCAACAATTTGCTAATGGAGTTCGCAGTCATTAGGGGATAGAAAATTCATTACATTGGATATTAGATGTAGCTTTAAAAGAAGATGACTGTCGGATTAGAAAAGATAATGCACCACAAAATTTTGCAGTACTGCGGCAGATTGCAGTCAACCTTTTAAGTCAAGAGAAGCGAGTGAAACGAGGAATCAAAAATAAACAGTTTCTGGCAGCAATGGATAATAACTATTTAGCCAGAGTTTTAGCGTTAGCTTAGAGGATGTTTTAAAAGAGGGGGCTATTGTAAGAAAGCTCACAAGGCTTATGCTGAGATTTGTAGAAAACAGCACCTTATGAGCGAATGACTAAAGCATACCGTAGCAATTTGACATGGGAACAGTGGGAATTAATTGCAGAGCTATTCCCAGAAGCAAAGCCGGGTGGTCGTCCCCGAAAATTAGCCTTATTTGCGGTAGTGAATGCGATTCTCTATGTATTGTGTGAGGGGTGTACGTGGCGAGGCCTACCTGGTGATTTTCCCGTATGGTCAACGGTTTATGGTTATTTTTGGAGATGGGGTAAAGATGGTACATGGTTGAAAGTTCATGACCAACTCTACCAGTGGGTGAGAGTAGACGCGGGGCGTGAACCTAGCCCATCAGAAGCGGCAGTTGATAGCCAGTCAGTAGAAACAGCAACGATGATCTCTATTGATGTTGGTTACGACGCAGGTAAAAAAATTCATGGGCGTAAACGCCATTTGAGTGTAGATTTACTGGGTCTAGTTTTACGGGTTTTGGTAACATCTGCTAGTCTTCCAGAACGTGAAGGTGCGAAAAAAGTCCTCAACAGAGTTCACAATACAGGCAATCAAGTAAAACGCTTAAGGGACTTGCAATTTAATAATGTACCAATGATTTATGATTTTTCTGCTTAATATCAATTATCCGACTGGTATTTTATTTTCACGCAAGTCCCTAAACACTATTTGGATGGATGGAGGATACCGAGGAGAAGAATTTATGCGGTGGGTGATGGATATGTTTCGCTCGATTGTAGAAATTGTTCTTAGACCCTTAGAGAAAAAGGGTTTTGTTCATTTACCAAAGCGCTGGGTTGTTGAGCGAACTTTCGGGTGGCTTAATTGGTGTCGGCGTTTAAGCAAAGATTATGAAAGATTACCCGAAACTTCCGAGATATTTATCTATATTGCCATGATTCGTATTATGGTCAGACGACTGGCATGATTTTTGACTGGTTTTGACTTTTAAAACATCCTCTTAAACCAATGTATTAAAACTTGAATTTAATATTTTACGTAAAGTTTTTACTTTTTTCCAGAGAAACGTAATTTTATATACCCAATCAATGAGTTTTTTAATATAAATAGTTAGAAAATAGACTAGAGATAAGCTAATTTTGTTTTGGGATTTTTAGGGATTTGTTTTGTTTATCATTCTTTCAATTTTTACAATTATCTATATAATTTTGACATCTTCCTTAGTTTTTATTAGTAAATAAGATGCGTTTGCCCTGGGCACTAGAGGAACTTAACATTCTTCCTTCTGCCTTGGCTGGAGCATCAGCTGGAGCGATCATTTGCGCTTTATTAGCGGTTGGTTATAGTGCTGACGAACTACTGCTTCTTATGAAAAATAAGGAGTTCTGCGAGTTCTTAGATCCAGTTTGCCATATTCCTGTAATTAGGTTGCTCCTTTTTTACCTCAAAAAAGGTATTTACAAAGGCGATCATTTTTACGAATGGTTGGTAGATAATCTCAGCATCAAAATGGAAGAGTCGCCAATCTTTGCAGATATTCCTATACCGTTATTCATCACGGCAACTGATATCACCCGTAAAAAGCAGTTTGTTGCCAGCCAGAGTAACTCTAAGGTACTGCCTTTAGCAGATGCTGTAAGGATGAGCATGAGTCTTCCATTTTTATTTGTACCAGTAAGATTTGGCTACTAGGAAATTGTGGACGGGGGCGTTGTAAATAATTATCCCGCACCACTGTTGCGGCAAATAACCGATAAACCTATTTTGGGCTTCCGTCTCCAGTCAGGAAAACAACCGTCACATTCTAGGGGGTGGTTTGATTTGGCTGGCAGATTAATGGACTCAGCAATTGGTGCTGCTGCCGATTCTCACCAAGCAACTGTTAAGAATCTCTATACGGTTCATCTACCAACCCTTGGCATTGGCGTAACCGACTTCGGAATCACCAAAGCGCAAAAACTCTCACTCTATCAAGCAGGTAGACATGCCACTTTGGCATTCTTTAGTTCTGGCAAAGGAAGAGAGTTTCTCCGAAGGAGCCAACAGTTTGAGCCATTGATGACGCTCTACCTCACCGACAACACCAGCCCCGACGACATTCTCCGAGCGAAAGAATCCCAGTTTATCAAAGCAGTCAAGTACTACCCAGCCGGTGCAACGACCAACTCAGACTCCGGTGTGACGGATATTCGTCAGGGCGATCGCGTCTTTGAAGCGATGCAGCAAGTGGACATGCCGTTATTACTGCATGGGGAAGTAACCGATAACGATGTTGATACGTTTGATCGCGAGAAGGTGTTTATCGAGCGACATTTAATCCCCCTCAAGCAGCGATTTCCCAACCTGCGGGTGGTGCTTGAGCATATCACCACCTCCGATGCGGTGCAGTATGTCCTGTCTGCCAACACCATCGCGGCAACAATTACGCCACAACATTTGTTATTTAACCGTAATGCCCTGTTCAAAGGCGGCCTTCGCCCCCATTTTTATTGCCTGCCCATTTTGAAACGGGAGGAGCATCGTCAGGCTTTGTTGCAAGCGGCAACATCGCTTAATCCGAAGTTTTTTCTAGGTACCGATAGCGCTCCCCATACCCGCACCAGCAAAGAAAGTTCCTGTGGCTGCGCGGGATGCTTTTCGGCTCTGCACGCCCTTGAGTTGTATGCCGAAGCATTTGAAAGCGTGAAAGCCCTGGATAAACTGGAGGCGTTCGCTAGCTTTTATGGCCCAGATTTTTATCAACTGCCGCGTAATACTGAGCGAATTACCTTGTCCAAAACGACTTGGCGCGTTCCTGATGAAATTCCATTTATGGAATCTGGACTTGTACCTTTGGAGGCAGGGCAGGAAATGGCATGGCAAATGGTATGACATTTGATATGTCTTTGGCGATTCAAACTTTAGCTGCACAGGGAGAGGTGATTCATCAGCTTCATGTTGCTGCGTTGAGTCCCTACGTGAATAGGCATATCAAGCGATACGGTGATTATGTGGTTAATTTAGGTGTTGAAACTCAGCGTCAATGGTCTGACTTAGCTATTGCTCAGACAACACCATTATTATTTGGACTTTTTTCCTTGGTTACTTACTGTCTTTGCACATCATTTACAACATGATTTCCATTGGCAAGTTCGACAAACAAGTTGGTAAACCAAACATTTGCCTTCTTTCTCTGATGCACTGGCTTTAGTGCGGCGGTTTTGATGGGCTAGCACTTTTCCATGTCCTATGAATCCTTTGAAATGGTAAAAGTACCTCGCCCTTTGTTTGAACGTTTGCGGGACATTGCTGTTTATGCCGTGTAATTGGATAAAGTCGAGCTTAGATCCAGGGCTGTGTTTGACCAGAGTATGTAATTACAAACAAAATATCCTCAATTTGCTCATTCTCGAAGAGATCTCTTGGATTAGACAAACCCACTGTAGCAGGATCATAACTTAGATCCAGCATCCATTGACCAACTATAGGTTTACTAATTAGCTCAACTGGAGCATTACTGCGTCGAGTGCTGATGATACCATTAATAGTGTCACCACTACCACTAATAGTTTTTTCTCGAGCTTGATTGTCTTTGTAAGTAAAGCTAAAGTTGGAAATTCTAAGCTCAAAAGCTGCACCATTAGCCGGAACACAGTAAAGGACAACTTGCTGGATAAGCAAGTTTTCAATATTGGGTGGGAAGTCTTCCCGTCGGGTCTCAAATTTAACAACCATTGGGGTTGTTGTTTGATCTGGGTTGTTCAGGTCATACCAAGCATCGGCAAACTGATTACGGAAGCTGAAGGGTCTATCGCCACTAAACCTAGTATCGAGTTGTCGAATTATTTGCTGGCGATACTCAAAGCTGTTGAAGTCGGTGTACTCGATTGTGAGCAACACATCAGCAATCGTGTTGTAGTCAAATAAATTGGCAGCTTTTAGCATCCGAAACTCCCAACTAGCGTCTACACCCATTCCCTCAAAGGGTAGCAACATTTCGGATTGTTCCTGAAGTTCAAATACGCCAGTAGCATCACGAGGAGATGTGAGAGCAACGGACTCTGGTGGTCGTTGAACAGGTACTTTTTGGAATATATCGCCACCAATGACAACACGGGATGTACCTAAAGTTGAAAGTGTAGCGCGAATGCCCTCAGTAGGTGGAATTAAGGCAATGACAGAAACACGAACACGTTTGATCAGGCGTAGGTAATGACCGGGGAAGTCGCGATCAAACAATTCCATTGGGGTATTGAATCGCAAAATACCCGTTTCCCGGAATTGTTGGAATGCAAACGGGTCGAGTCGCGCCAAAGAGATGGTTTTGGTAAGTTGCAGCTTGCGCTTATCTGTATCAAAGGCGTACTGATCCAGGCTGTAGATATCTTCAAGGAGACGAGATGAGCCAGTAAGACCACGGCGATCGGGTGCTCTACCAGTTAGGTTGCTACCTGCATCATCGGTTGGAGCTTCCCAGTAATCTGCCTGAATAATTGCTGGGGGAACTTCTTGCCGCTCAAATGCCAGTTGAGCTTCGGCTTGTTTGGCGACTGCGGTGGCTTGTTGCAAGAAGAAACTGTACACACCTTCTAGCACACCACTCATCCAATCATAGAGTTCAACGTTAGTAAATTTGTTAGATAGGAAGTCGAGAACTTCTTTGGCATAATCAGCTTGAGTTTCAGCGATTTTGTGTTCTTGACCAACAATACGAACTTGATCTTGTGCTAGAGTCACTCCTTGGTTGCCAATCAGGACATCTTGATTAGCTAAATTGCGTTGAAATTCCCACTCTTGTCTCCGTCTTTCGTAACTAGCGATTGTTGACAAGAAGTTTGCTACACTTTGTGCGGCACCACTTGGACTAAAACTTACACTCGTAACAGGTCCAGTTACTGTTATAGATGCTGGTAAGGCTATGGAAATTCCTATATGTATAAGTGCGTCAATTTCTGCTTGTAACCATCCAGCATCTAGTAAATCTTGGTAATGATCTAACTGAATTTGCGATCGCTCGTGCTGCAATTCAGCCAGTTTCACACCGTTTTCTGCTTCCCTAACTCGCAGCGTTTGCAACTGCACACCCTGGCGGCTGAGCTGCACATCTTGGCGAGCTTTAAGCAGGTTGTAGTACTCCGCATCGCGTTTCTCTAGAGAAGAGAGCATTGCTGATTCAACTTGGGCTGCCAGTTGCACCAGTTGCTTAGTTCGCTCAATCAAGACAGAGTAACGGTATTGCGTAGGTGGAAGTGTAACAATTCCCGGAAGCACCAGTTGACCACCTGCACCAATCTGGGGTAAACCACTAAGGGTATCGGTTGGGGCTGCATAGGGATCGAGTTGCCTTTCGATACCTGCAATGTTGCGGCAAGTGCGGATTTTGTAAAGGTTAAGTTCAGCCCGCAGACGCAAAGCATCCAGGACAGGATTGGGGGGAATACAGAATTGAACGGAAGGAGGAGAAATCCATGTAAATGAACCGGGAAACTTGAGCGTGAGTCCTAAATCCACTAAGAGAGGTGGGTTGATTATTGCTGCTAGATCTGGATCAATGAAAGCCAGTGATGAACTTCCTCGAACAGCTAAAGCCACCCCGTTTCCTGATGTAGAATTTGCTTTCTGTCGTAGCCAAGGAAACTCAACCTTTTCATTCTCTAGCGTTTGCGTGTTGATGCCAGTCACTTGAGAAACGGCATTCAGGTAATCTGCTGCGACGATCGCACTGGCTTTTGTTGCGGCTTCAGCAATGGCTGGTTGTTTCACCAGGATGGTATTAGCTTTCCTGGTCAACTCGGCTTTATCGCTGACCACTTTTGCTAAGGTAGGTTGTGCCGGAAGGCTTGCAACAGCTTTTGCTACAATTTCTCGCATTATGAGCAGACGTTGAGCGATCGGTTGATTGGTGTTTGCGATCTTCCGAAGATCTCCAATGGTTGCTTCCAGTTGAGTGCGATCGTTGATTTGAGATAACCCACGTTTAATTTCGGTAAACACCCATCTCCATTCCGGCTCACCAATTTCGATGATCAAAGAGCCAATCTGATTTTCACAAACAGATGTTTGTTGCTTCAGAGATGGAGTTTCTAATAGTTCTAAAGCAGTCATGTAGAGAGTCCGCGCTCTGGGAATTGACTCTGCTGTGTCGCGGGTAAATTCTGCATCAGCATAGTTTAGCAAGCAACGCACTAACGACATCAGCGTAAAGCGGAGATACGTCCCAGGTCGTGTAGAAGCAATGGCATGGGGGTTAAGCGGATCTAACAGCCAGTCATCACTCCGTTGATATGCCTCTGCGAAATTACCTACCTCAAATGGGTAAATTTCCCGCTGTTCAGGTAGAGTACTGTAATCGTAAACCGTACGGAACCAGTCTAATGCTTCGGTGTAATGCCCACGCTGCTGAAGTTGTAAGGCGATTTGTATAGGACGAAAATAAAAAGCTTCTTCTAGGTATATTAAATTGGAAGCACCTCCTTCTTGATTCTCAAGAAATGCTGTCGCGATTGTGCTGCGTTTCTGTTGAAGTTCAGCTTGGGTTAGTTGTTCGGTTATATCAAACCCAAAAGTTGGCAAAGTGCTACCTCCAACAGAGCTTGAAATAGTCGGCGCAACCCGTAAACGCCGCTCTTCAAGTAAGCTTGCTTCTACTTTACGAAGAAGTAAGAGGTAGTATGCTGATGAACTAGCCTCTCCTGGAACACGACAAACAATAAAAATGCGATCGTCGTTGATGTATCTATTGCTACGTGATTCAGAATGTCGAGCAATCTGCTTAATTCCTAGAGGTAATTGCACTCTTTCCCGAACAAGAGGTCCATACGCTATCTCTCGATACCACGTTAAGGTAGGTAAGGAGTTTCCTGTGAAAATAAAGTCTGAGTAATTAGAACTTGAATTGGAAACTGGATGATAAGGAACTATTCCATCACTCCAAGAAGATTCGGTAGAGGAACTACTCGTTTCCCACTGTATCCCAGTAATAATATCTGAACTTCCATTAAGAAGAAAAGCTTCGTAAAGCTGAATCCTTCGGTTACTTAGAAGGTAGATGCGTAATCTGATGTCATGTAATATTACAGCGATCAGACTTTCATAGAACTCAAAATCTCTATAAAATGGAACCCATGCACTTTCCTCGGTGCTAGTATTGGCAAAAGAATTGCTGTCAACCTCTGCCCAATCAGTACAATCACTGTTGAGTTGGCGTAGATAAAGTCGGTAGTTCTTTACCCCTGAAGCTGGATCTCCCCCTGCTGAGACCTTTCCAATATCTACTACAAAAGCAACAATAGGACGGTAAGTTTCAGATGTTAATTGGGCGACTGTAATCTCAAGAACCTTCTCGCTGGGAGGCTCTAATGGGTTAGGTTCTCCTTCCCAGCTAAGAGTTTCAAGGCTGTATCTCAGAAAAACGAATTTCTTCTGGTCGCCTTCTTGAACTTCTAAAAATACCAAGAGTAAGCGTTTACCATCGGATGTCTTGCAAGGAGTTGCTCCCAAGATGCGATTTGCTTTAACGGGTTGCAGTAGTGGTAGTGCCCAGACTTGTTGAGCGGAATCAGATCTATCTTCAAGATCTACAGCAGACCAGTACACAATGTTAGTCACCGTGCTGCGGGCAAACATATAGAGTAAATCACGCTCTCCTGTTCTTTTCTCTTGTTGATTACCGCATCTTGATTGACTTGGAGAAGTCCAAACGCGACAAGTTGCTTCTACTTCCAAATTACAGACATCTCGGAAGTAGTCGGAATAAACCTGAGCCGCTTCGCAGGCTTGTTCTGGGGTGAGACGACGGTTTTGACGAAGCGTGCTGACCAATTGGCGCAAGGCTGGAGTTTGCCTATTCAGTAAACTGGGAGTCAGGATATTTTCCGGGTAAAGAAAGACAAACATGGCTGCTCGCCAGGGGGCAAAGGAGCCAATCCATTCCCACTCCTCGTCAAAGTTGTCAGCATCCAGCCTGAGCTCAGGGTAGGTATCTTGCAGTTGTCCGGTGCGGAGCGACCAGAGAAGTTGCTGAATCGTTTCGATCGCCTGTCCAATTCGAGTTGTCTTCTGACAACCACTGGCTTTGGCATCAATTAGCAGTTTGTCGGTAATTACCTTTGCTTTAGCTTCTAGAGTCGTACCTGCTGCATCAGTTGCCAGAATCAAAGCATCCCGCAGCATGGTCAGCGTTGTGCCTTCAACGGTGCTGACGGCTGTTTTGAGTGCCTCATTGAGGGTTTTCTCTTGCTCAATGCGGGTTTTGAGTGTGTCTTCCCAGTTGCGGCGATCGCGCCAGGTAGCTCTCCAGGTAGGAAGGGGTGCAGGTTCTGGGGGCGGGAAGGTCAGCGCTGGGGGTTCTGGAATTTTGAAGAAATCTGGGCTGAGGCTAAGTACTGCATCCTTTTCTTGTTGTCGCCATTCAACAAAGCGGCGGCGTTTCTCAACTTGCACCAAAATGGAGTAAACATCTTCCCACTCCGAGAGCAAGACAGAACTGGGATTGCTTTGTACCTCTACCAGCTTGCGAACCCGTAGCAGAGAGGTAAACGCCTCTCGGTTCAGTTTCAGTTGTTCAAGGCGGGCGGAAATATTATTACCTGTTGTCTGCTGTTGCTCCAAAGCTGTCAATTCTGCGACGGTAAAGGAATCACGTCCCAGAGAAATTCCAAATTCACGGCTTAACCAGGTGTCAAAGTCTGCTAAACTTACTATTTCTGGGCGATTGCGAAGACTTGTGAGACGACTATCGATGAGTCTAAAACGCTCATTCCAAAGCCGATAAGCTGGGTCAGCCTCAACCAAGTTGTTTTTTAAATATTCCAACCCAATGACATCTGGATCAATGAGGGGCGATCGCTCCCCTGCTGTATCTTCTGGAAAATCTTCCTGAAACCAGGATGTTCGCAGCCTTTCGAGCCGCCACTTTTGCAAGTCAGGGCCATCGGCTTCCGGATAGGGAGGTGGGGCAAGCGGATCGCGGCTGGTATTCATCAAGCCGAAGCGCTGCTCTAGAATTTGTTCAGTAATGGTAGTTGGTTGCAGCAGCAGTTCGCTCAAATGGGTCAGGTCAATACCTAGGCGATCGGCTAACCGCTTGCGAGCATCTTCTTCGGCTGTGCGTGCTAGACGTAACTCTTCAAAAGACGTGCCAAGTTGGGTCAACAATGCAGTGTATGCTGCTACTCGATATTTTTGTTCTTCAGCTTCAGGGGTTGACCGATCCATGCTTCGTAGGTAGCGACGCAGGACTTCAATGCACAGGCGTACTTGCCGGACGGGTTCTTCGACAGCTTTGCAAGAGGTGGGTAAATCTCCAAACGGTTGATGGAACGTAGTGGCAAGATCGACCAGATCTATAAGAACACCGCGTCGCTCAACATGCCGAACGGTGTAATCTAATAAATCAGCCAGGTAAGCCGCCGGACTGACAGCAGCCTCGCAGTCACGGCACTGACAGGCAGTTGAAGCGAATTTGTCAAACTGCTCGTCGCTGATTGGAGAAATCTTGCGGGGGAAACCATTTGCCCGGTCTGCCTGAAGCCCTGTCATGATATTGCTCAAGTACAGGGTTTGAGTATTTGCCATTGCATGGAGTTGAGCGGCTTTGAAGTCTCCTAGTTGCTCATGAGTTGCGGTGACAAACGCGGCACGGGTGTTTTTGGCAATGGCATTGATATGGGTATAGCCGCGATTGATTAAGAAAGCATTTTGCTCAAGATTGGCAGATAGCAGGCTGAGGTTGGCATGGGCATCCAGGGTGCGGATGACGGCAAGATCTAAACCGTCAGGAAGCCCCTGTATTTCGCTCAGTCCTCCAGCACGGCGAATATCTGCCAGGGTACGAATGTTATTTTGTACCAGATAATCACGGAGTGCTTGGGGAATTTGCAGATTCAGGGTTTGAGCGACTTCTTCTATGGGTGGAGAGGTCGGCTGGGGAATAGCAGTGGCGGGAACCTGCACCTGAATGGTGGTTTGCTCAGGTTGAACCTGAAGCTCAGTTTGGTAGATAATTTGCCCCTGTGGTGTAGCAATTTGCAGCCGAATTGTCTGGGAAGTGGTAATTTGACGGGGTGCGATATAGGAAAACGAGAAGATGCCTCGTGCATCGGTGATATCAATGCCTAGATCCTGGGGTTGTGGAGTGGCACCCAGGTCAAAACTATGCACAGTGAAACCTGCCACAGGAGCATTGGTTCCTTGAGTAATGAGTTGCCCAATCACCTCACGGCTGATGAAAATGCTGCGCTCTAGCCTCAGTTGCTCGAAACGTTCCAGAATTTGAGCGAGGGAATCACGAATGTCGGGTGGAATGATGTTGTCCTGAATCGCGCCTTCTAACTCACCTCGAAGAACTTCCAAACGATCAAGCAACTGATCTAAATCAAGGGGAAAATTCCGACGAGCAAGTGCGTAGAACACTTCGGTTGGCAAGTTGATTTCTCTGCCAAGCTGGGCACTACGTCGCAAAACAACGAAAACTTGCTGCTTCAGCCCTGTTTCAGGGATTAAAAAAGAAATGTCTTCGTCAGTCAAATCTGCTAGTTGAACACCTTGTAAGACGTGTATGAAATACGCCAGCAGTTTTTCAAATTCTGACAGTGAGCGAACAGTGAGGTTGATAGTTTCTGTTTCTTTGGCATTGAATATGACTTCAGACTCACCTAGCAGAGTTCCCTGTGGGGTAAACGCTCGAACAACTAAATCAGCCCTTTTCTTTTCACCGCGAAGAAACTGCTTGGCGTTGTAAGTTCCTCTAAAGTGCCCATGCGCGTCAGTTCTTGTCTCAAATAACAGTTCTTCATTGATGGGAGCGCTAGGTAAATCCTTGTCAATTACTTTGACTACGATCCCTGGTGAGGGAGTACCATCTTCTTTTTGAAGAGTACCTTGAACGACAAAGCCTTGAGCTTGTGGCATTTGAACCTCCACCTCAATGACAATTTGGGTTTCTCCAGTCCGCACATTCCATACAACAGAATCTTCTGTACTTTTAATTAGCTCACCATTGCGAAAAACTTTGAAAAAGAGATCGGGTCGGCGATCTAAAAAACACTCTCGAAAGTGAATTTCATCAAACTGAATATGGAATCTGCCATTAGCATCGGTTGTGGCACTACCAACCAGGTCATTAAAAATTTTGTCTTTATCCCAAACTTGAACTTGCAGTCCAGAAATACCTACTTTACTGCGGCGATCGATGACACGACCAAGAATATGAAAGGTTTGATTAGTCATGATTTCAATCCGTCTGAAAGAGATTATTTGGTTTTTAAATATATTTACAATGCTTAAAAGTTAGTCAGCACTGCCTGCTTTACTAGCAATTCCATCTCACTAACAGCTTAAGTCTCTGCAAACTCAAAATTCTGCCGACAGAAGCATTAATTAACTAGCTGTCATTAATAACTTGGAACAAATCTAGAAGGAGAAAAAACGAATCCTAATCTCCTCATATATGTTGCTGTCGTTTCGACAAGCATTTCTCCCCCAGTTCTCATAAACTCAACATACGCAGTACCAACGTCATAGGCAGTGACTACCCAGTCTGCTGGTTCCAACCCAGCCGCTCCCGCTGCCAGTAGAGTTCCTCTCATCAGCTCACCCCTCTCAAGAGCTTCACGTGAATCTTCCAGCCCCATTGCAGCGCCAACATAGGGAATGCAGTGTACAGCATCACCCAGCAAAGTTCTGAGAATCCTTAACATAGATCTGCTACCAGAAGATGGTACATTACTAACTCCGTTTGATAATATTCGATAAATTCTTCTCGCTAATGTTTGCGATTTTCTCTCGGCTGTTGCGACAACGTTTCCTCCCTGTCGTAAAGGAACATAGGGGGCATTAATCAATTCTTCCAATGCAGTTACACCAGACATGCTAGCATTGCCAGTTTTGTAATCAACTGCAACTTCAATTGCGTCTGATGCTCGCATTCCCACAATTGACTCTCTTGTTACTCCTTCCTGCAGTACAGCAGCATCAATTGTTCGCCAACCAGATCCAGCTCTACCTGGATCTCTACCCCATGACTGAATAATTCCATTTTCATCAATCTGAATTTCTGGAGCAATTCGATCACTATTAGCTCCCGGTATTACATTTTCATCGATACCCATCGTTATTGCTGCTTCCATAGTCAGATGAGCTCGTTGACCCCGAACTGATGGAATTTCATCTGGAAATTCATTTTGTGGCACTGTGTTGGCTAAGTGCTGTAAATAACGAAGATTTGCGATAGCTTCGTCATCCAAAGTTGAATTCATTCCTTGTTTATCCAGTAATCGGATAGGATTATTATGGACGTAGGCGTATAAATTGATTCCATCTATCATTCCTGCTGGATCGCAACTTATCCATCTCACTAACCACGGTGCATAATACCTTGCTCCGTGATAATTCAACCCACTCTCTTCATCCCGTTCTCTCCCCGTAAATCGATACTGCTTCCTGGCGAAACTGCCAAAACTCGTTTCTCCATAGGGTGTAAATTCTTCTCGATTCACCCAAACCCCATCATCCCCGATCACCACATTGCTACTACCCAAATGATCTCCCAGGTGATAGCGCACAGATGGCGATCGCTCATCCGGAAAGGGCGTTCCCACTCGTACCAAAGCAATTCGCTGCTGGTCATCCATCATATGCAGCGTATTGTTCTCCAGGATTGAACCACCCTGAACTAAACGGTGGTATTCAAACATTCCATCAATGTAAACCGTCACTTCTACTTGACCACCCTGCTTCCGCACCAGCTTCTTCACCCGCTGACCGCTGGCATCATAGAGATAATGAGCATGAACCGATGGCTCTGCATTCCCTGTCTGAGTACAGAAGACCTTCAAGCGATCGCCATGATCCCACTCAAAATGACGGGCAGTGCTTTCATTGATTAAGTTGCCATTGTCGTCATAGCCATAGGTATAAATAGTTTCGCCAAAAGCCACAGTATTTAGACGATTACTGCCCGTAACCAGTGCAAAATCTCGATTTCTACCATTCACACTGCCATCTGCCTGGTAATGCTCATGACGCAACCGCTGCATATTTCCCATTGAGTCATAGCGGTATTCCTGCCGATAGCCCCGCGTCCGGGTTAAATCTGCACAGCGCGGTTCATCCATCCAGGGAGGCGCTTCTGGAGGTCGGTCACACTCCCGCCCTGTCGCAGCCGTCAGGCGATAAATTGGGTCATACTCAAACTGTCGAATCAGAGCATCTCCACTGGCTAACAGTTGCCGTAGCTCCGCATCTGCAACGTCTACTGCTTCGGGGTTGTTTTGATAGCCGCTACCGGGGGTGCGGTCTGTAATACTCAAAATATTGCCGACCAAATCGTAGCGATAGGCAAAATCCTGCAATGGGCGATCGCGTGCAGTAGGTAGATAGGTAAAGGTTCCACCCGATGAGATGCGCTCCGTTCGTAGCCGCGCTAACCGAAACGTCTGCGGGTCATAGGCATAGCGGGTCATGACTCCATTACCATAGACAATTAGCGATCGCTGTCCCTTGGCGTTATAAGCGATGTGCTCTACATAAATTGCGCCATCCAACTCCACCCGTTCTAAAGCTCCCGCCCGGTTGTATTGTGGACGTAGCACCTTGCGCTCTCCGTCTACAGCCTGGGGATAGCGCATCTGCTTCACTCGATTTAGGGCATCATAGCTAGCTGAAGTCCGGTATTCCTGCGAATCCAGTATGCTATCTGTTGCTGTTTGCCAGTCAATGCGGAATGCCTGAATTTGCCAATCTGGTGCTGGATCGCTTCGTTCTGGAAACACTGCCAAAATCGCTGCATCACCGATAACCTGACGCACCTTTTCCAGCCCATTTCCCTTGAAGTCATAGGATTCAAACCTGACTCGTCCGGCTTCGTCATCGTGCTGAACAGGCTGCCCTAATCGATTGAGATTGCGATTTAGCAATCGCTCTGCCGCTGGCTGATTGGGTGTACCGCCATCCCCATACTCTAACCGTTCCCGCAATGTCACTGGTTGACCGATTCCATCTCTAGCCCAAAAATTAGTCGGACGATTGAGCAGATCATAAGCTTGCAGAATCAGCGCTCCTTTGCTGTCCCGTCGCTCCAGTTCATTGCCCAGTGCATTGAAACCAACCCGCCGCACTCCAGCATCAATATTCTCAATTTTCAACACCTGGGAACTACTGTCCTTTTCCTTGCCCTTTGGTGTCAGGTCATAGACATAGCGAAATGCTTCTCGCTCCAAGGTATCCGTTACCGTCAGCAGATTACCCCGAATATCATAGGTAGACTTTGTGTGGTACTCTGCGATCGCTGACCAGGTTCCATCTGGCTGTTTAGTTCGATTTCGTTCAATTGTTAAGACTGTACGACCTAGCGCATCCACTACGGCGTTAGATGGCGTGTTCCAGTGGGGTTGATACGCAGCACCCCTGTCCCCATGACTGCGCCCAGCATTGTCATTCGCATCGTAGGTATAGGCTTCCCACGGTGTTGGCGTAAACTGCTCTGGATTACTCAAATCCTCTGGAACGCCGTAGATTACCCGCTGTTCTGAGCCATCTGGATTCACTGTGCGAATCACCTGACCTCGCGGGTCATAATACATTTGGGCTTTTTGACCCCGTTCACTTTCTCTTGGCTCGGCATAATCCCAGCCCATACCATAAAACGGCTCATATTTTTCAACGACTCGCCCTTTGTTGTCGTAAATTTGCCAACCGCTGACCACTACATTAATTGGATCGCTGGCTCCTCGTTGTCGTCCCACTGCTTCTTCCGGAATGACAGATTGATCGGGCGATAGCACATCATTACCAAATGTTGCATCTCCAAAGGTGACATCTTCTGCCTGGGTTCTTGTCTGCAACAGTCGGCCAAATCCATCTGTATACTCAACGGTCTCAATCGTTTCATCTCGCGCTGGTAGTGGTACATCTGTTTCAGTAATATGGTGCGATCGCTTAATCGTGCGTACTGAGATTGGCTGCTGCGATCGCTCAAATGCCAGAAAGTCATATTCAAATCGATTACCTGGAACATCATCAGTGTTACCTACTGATTCACCTACTTTACCCATGACAGCAATCCAGGCGGGCAACCCCAGTGGTGTAAAGCTAAAGTGCTGTCGATTTCCATTAGGATCTGTTACTTCCCGAGGTTGCAATACGCGATAATCGTAAACAGCCTGAGTAACTAATCCCACCGCATCGGTGACCGCTACAGGCAATAGCTCATACGGATTGTCGTATTCTATTTGGGTTTCGCGCCCTAATGGATCGCGAGTTGCCCGAAGTAATCCACGCCCATTTAAATTGGTGTGAAAATCGTACTGGTTGCGAGCCGTGGCTACATAATAGCCGCGGTGATAGGGCGATAACGCTCCACCAGTTGCAAATCCATGTCCTGTTGGCAGAATTGTCAACCCTGGCCGAGTCAAGTCTGAGGTTCCACTAACCAGTAAAGCTTCCCGGAAGGCTATTGGGTACTCTGCAATCCAGTCTGTTGTACCGCTGGAATTAAGATAAGGAGGAACTTCGTCCCCATAAGCTTCACGGAGCTTTGCTTCATCAAGTACCAGCGTTTCTGAACGCACTAATGCTCCGTAGCGATTTACTTGCCCAATCGACAGCCCCGTAAACGCTTCACCATCGTAGAAGTTGAGTGATTGACCAATAACCTGCTGCTCAACGGTGCCTGCTACAACAGCTTGCCGTAGCTGCTCTACCGTCATTGCAGCCCCAAGCTTAATTTCATAACTGGTCGCCGTTGCAGTGCGATCAACTATGTACACCTGGTCATCATCCTGCTGAGCAAATGTAGTCTCAGCGTAGGTTGCCAAATAATCCTGACGTTCATCCGTCCAGTTGCGCCAACCCCGCGCACAGGCGATGGCGAATTGCTGACGTGGCTGACCATACTCGTCATAGTCCTCCATGAAGCTGAACTGCGTCATTGGCTCATCGCCCCTCTCCCACTGGGTTGTCCGTTGTGCTAAGGGAAAGGAGAAGAAGATTCGTTGTGGCTTTGAGTCATCAGCCTGCTGTAGCACCTCTTCATGCACTCCATGCACAGCCTCAGTGACTGTGTAAGGATGAGCCTGACGCTCTGTATCATCTAAAGCATACATTTCTGTACGCAGAATCTGCCCGCGTAGGGTTCTGAGTGCATCCCGTTTAGCCCGACGCGGCAGGCTATTGAGAGATTCAGTAATCGCAAATGGGCGTTCCAGTACCTGTGGATCGCCTATCCAATACTCTGCACTGTAATCTAGTTCTTCCCAGTCTCCAAATTCATCGCCTACAGGACCTTGATGGAACCAAGTTTTAGTCAGCATCGGTGCAGAGAAATATTTTTCCTCATCTACCCGCTGAAATTCCCTTTCCTCACCATGCAATTCTGGCTGGTTATAGTCTGCAAATGTTTCTGTGTCTAGTTGCTCTACGCGCCCAAAACCACGGAACTCTCGCTCTGCTCCATCCCAGTAACCGTGGTGATAACGGTACTGTGTTGTCAGCTTTCCTTGAGAAATCTGATCGATCACTTCAACTTTTGCGACAACTTGTACCGGAAATGGTAGCGGTGTTTTCCATCGTGTCTGGATATGCTGTTCATCCTCCAGATAAAACTGGGTTGAGGGAGCATAGCCCACCCGTGTGAGGGAACCCATGTGATTGTCCATCTCGCTTAACAGGTAAGGCTTAATTCCTCCTGTAAAGTCAAAAAAGAACATCTGCTCTCGTGATAATCCATCTGCATCCGCGCTCCACAGCACACCACTGATACCCGTTCCCAGCAAATCTACTAGTCGTACTGCATCTATATCTGTAACTGGAGGGGTGCCTTTAATTTCGATCGGATCGCTCCAAGCATTTCCGCTTTGGTTAATCCAGAGAATAACCTTTCGATCATCAACATAAACGATATCTGCTAAACCATCTCCATCGATATCACCAATCAAAATACGCTTTGGATCGTAGCCATAGCGGAAACGGGGACTGTTTCGCATCGAAATTCGTTTGCCCCAATTGCCATAACCTAAATTGGGCCAGTATTCAATATTACCGTCATAAACCAAAACAATATCTTGCAGCCCATCCCCAGTCATGTCTCCCCATTTAACACGAGAATCTGAGAAGTTAATGTTAGGAAAGTCTACTAATGACCGCCGTTCAACCGCTCGCGTTTCTTGCCAGCCAATTTCTGAATCATTGAAAAAACACTCTAAACGGCTACCTGAGCGAATCGCATCTGTAACTCCATCTCCATTTAAATCTACCAGTTTGACTTCTGGATCTTCTAAGTCAAAGCTAGGAGCAAATTCGTACCGTTGAAATGAACGCCGATCCCAAAATCCACTAAAACGCAGTGGAAAATATCCAGATAACCCTTCTCTGGTCACCAGCAGATCAATCCGACCATCACCATCTGCATCAATTAGCTGTACACCTGAATCTGACAGTTGTAGGCCTGCTGGAGCATCTCTCATCTGGCAGGGTCGGTCGAATCGTCCATTACCCAAGTTACGCCAGTAGCGCACTATACCATTCATTTCCAGAATATCTGGCAGTCCATTGCCTAGTAAATCTGCTAGTTCATATTCCGGTCTTGCTAACGAACCTGGTGGTAGATCGGGTCCGGTAATTGGGAAAAAATATCGCTTCTGTGGCTCAAATTGGGTGTAGTTAAACTCTAGCGCTGGCAATGATTCTGAGCCAGTACCATCATGACCGACTACATTCACTTGGCTCAGTAATGAAACTCTGTTCAAAGGTAAATTTTCTACTGGAAAACCTTGCTCATCTAAGTAACTCAGGTGATAAGTCCGGGTCAGAATTTCCCTTCCTGGCTGAGTGAACACCTCAATCCTTTGACAACGCCGCACTGTGCGAATTTCAAATCCGGCTCGATATTCGGAGAAAGGATCTGGGCGGTCTTCATAGGTAAACTTCACCCCGATCAAGTATTGAGGGTTATCAGGGTCACCATAATCTACGTAGCGAATTTCTGAAAGATAAAGCTGGCTCCACTGATGTGGCCCATCAGTTTGAATGACATCTCGCTCGTAGATGTAGTCAATACGATTGCCAAATGGATCGGTAGTGCGAGTCAATTTCCAAGCAAAAATTTGGGAAAGATTGACAGGGTGAGCGATCGCTGCTAGATCGTTCCCTGCTACCCCCGGTGTGCCATATAGGCTAACTAAACCGTCTTTACTTCTGACTTCCCAATAATTATTGCTGGCATTTCGGTGATGAATTATTTTGGCAAACAGCCCTTCTGTGCGAGGTTGATAGAAAGTTCTGTTAGATTGACGTTCCACCGGAACCAAGTCTTCAGCACCTGACAAAACAAAGGTATCTCGTAAATCGTCGTATCGAGGAATACCTTCAGAAGTTTTACGCATTACTCCAGGAATACTCAAACTCCACCCCAATCCAAAAACACTATTGCCATTCCCCGTGCTGTAAACCAGGTTTATTTGGGATTGAAAGCCATTGCGTCCTGGTGGGAGAGCGATCGGGATAGTAAAGTTACCTGTACCTGTATGCAGGTCAGGCGAAAACTTCTCTCCGATTCCCTGAAGTGCTCCTCCTCCTTTGGGTAAGGAGATGACTTGACTTGAGGTTCCCGATTTATTGCTCATAGGCACTTTCCTTAGGGGCTGGCAAGCATGGTTAGAAGTAACCTGTTAGTTCTACTAATGATTAGAGGGTACCTTTAGTATCAGAAAATGCCTATTAGTCATTTGACGAAATTAATTGTTAAGAAAGAGAGTACAAATCTGGAATCAGAGTTCTTGAAAGTGAACATGATAGAGAAAATAACTTTAATAGCAAGCATTTTCGTTGTTTCTTGCCCCCAAAGTGATTTCAATGGAAGCTTTAACCCAAAAAGATTTTCAGAGAATCCTTAACTTTGTTCAAGGACTCTATAGCACCGCTAGCTTACAGAATCTCTCGACTTATATTTGCACTGCCATTTCCAACCTGGTTCAGGCAGATATTACTGGTTACTACACGCTCGACTTCATGCAACCCGAATTTTTAAGTGGAGTGTTGTTTCCTGCTTTTCCTGTTCAGCCGGAAATCATGAACCAACATTTTCATGAGCACCCGCACCAAGCGTATTACTTAAAAACCTATGATTGTCAGGCGCACACAATATCAGACTTTTTGAGCGAAAAGCAGCTGCATCAGCGGGAAGGGCTGTATCAAAAGTTTCTCCGACCGATGAACATGGAGGAGCAAATAACGGTAGTTTTTCCTTGTGCAAACTCAACCATAGTTGATGGGCTTGCACTTTTTCGCAGCCAAAGGAGTTTTACAGAACGCGATCGCCTGATTCTCAATCTGCTGCTGCCTCATTTCATGCAAGCTAGACAAACGAAGCAGATGTTTTCTCAAATACACCAAGAAAACAAGCAGTTACATAATTCCCTCAACGCCGCTGGAACCATAGTCATCTCTGACAACGGAGATGTTTTTATAATGACGCATAAAGCTGAAAACTACCTTCAGCAGTATTTTTCCTGCAACTATTCAGGACAATCTTTACCAGAACATTTGCAACAGTGGGTCAAATATCAGCGATCGTTGCATAACGACAACAGTTCAGTGCCAAAACCTCACTTACCAATGAAAATAGAACAGGATGGTAAGCAGCTTGTTGTACGGTTTATTGCTGACCCAATAAACAACCAACATCTTCTGATTTTAGAAGAGCAAAAATCTCCATCCCTGACTATTGAATCTTTAGAATACTTAGGGCTAAGTAAACGAGAAGCTGAGGTATTATTTTGGGTTGCAATGGGTAAAGAGAATTCAGCGATCGCCAAGATTTTAGGCGTTAGCACCGTGACTATCAGAAAGCATCTGGAGCATACTTACCAGAAATTAAATGTTAAAACCCGTTCAGCAGCAGTTGTCACCGCTTTGCAGAAACTAGGAATACTTAATTGTCGATAGAAATGATGTCTAGCGTTCCACGAAACTTAACAGTGCTTCCAAAAGCTTGGTGATTATTGATAATAAATTACTACCAGTCTCAACCAGCTTTGTCCGTTCCACAAAACTGGCAACTGTTGCCTTCAGAACCTTAATCTATAGACTTCTATCTTTCTCACTACTGTACCGGGCACTTATCACTGAACGCTTTCAATTCTTCTGCCACAAACTTTGCCATATCTTTTCTTGACTGTATTGGCTGTTGCTTAAACAATTTCATAAGTTCGAGTACATCCTTGACTTCAAGGTGATAGTAGATATCAGGATGGGTAGCATTTAGTAGTACAGTGACTGCCGCTCGTGCAATAACTTCATTTTCATGATTGCCTTCCTTACTCAGTACTTGCCAAAGTGTAATATCAGGCTGAAATAAATCTACACCAAATACAGCATCAAAGTTGTCATTAGGTGAAAACTTCACCCATTCATGAGGATGCTCTTTCCAAAATTTAGCAGAGCATAATTCCTTTGGCTCTAAACGTAGAATACCGTGCGTTCTACTTCTGTGGCAAAGAATCATTGTGGGATCGCAGTTGCGAGAAAGTGGCATAGTCGTCACTTTTTTTTTCACAATACCTTGCCCAAGATTTTGCTCAGGAGAAATAACAATAGAAATTTCGCCTATTAAAGCTGATTGCGTAGCCTCAATCTCAACGTCTCTGGGTATTACGCGGTCAGGTGGTTGGATTGCAACCACAACTTCTACTATATGCAGGTGTGATTCAACGCGCGCCACTTGCCCCACTTGGACTCCATCGTACCAGACCTTGGTTTCTGGAGTTATCAATTTAGCAGTCTTAGCAAATTCAATGATAACTTCGTAATGGTTATTCTTTTTGAAATGCAGCCAAAGTAGCATCAGACTAAATAATCCCACAATGACTGAGGCAACAAATGTACATCTGCCCAAAATCCGTGGTAACCGCGCACTATTTTTAGGATTTTGCATAAGTATCTTAGTCTATAAAGCTTATTTGCTTACATCATGGTTTTGTACAATTGTGGTTGGGGTCAACGTTGATTTTTTCGGGCAAACTAACGTAACAAAGTCTAGCTTGATTCAGTTGAGTTGCGGTCATTCCCTTGGCGCTACGAAGGTTGGTGTTGATCAACTTAGCGTCACGCAAGTTAGCGTAGCTGAGGTCAGCCTCACGTAGGTCAGTAAAACTCAGGTCAGCCTCAGTAAGATTGGCACTACGGAGATTCGCATTGCGGAGCTTGACACTGCGGAGGTCGGCGCTATGAAGGTCAACACTCATAAGGTTTGCTGCGGACAGATCAACTCCTCTAAAATCGGCACAAACACCAAAAAATAGTTCTGCTATATACTGAGGCATCCACCGCAGCTTTTGCCTTGCCCAACATCCTGCCGTTAAATATTCAATTTCTTCACGAATTTCTTTGTTACCAGTTCTAATTTTGTTCCAAGCTTCGGTGACACCCTGTTGTTGCAAGTAAGGCAAAATTAGAAAATAGGAAATTAGCACTGGAATTGTTAACCATGTACTAGTCTGGAAACGTTTAACCCAACGATATTGAATACTTTTTTGAATAAATTCTTCAGCTAGATTGGAAAGAGTTAAACGCTTTTTTTGTTCTTGGCAGAAGTCTTTAACGTTATCAAGTCTTCGTCCTTCTAGTAAATATTCATTAGACTTACCGCGATCGTACCACTCTTGTGCTACTGTCTCAATTTTTCGTAGTTGTCTCAACCAATCCTGATTTTCATCCAACCATTGACGTAACAAAGGCCAGTGGCGAATTAAAGCTTCATGTGCCATATCAATCACAGCAATATGTTCGATGCCTAAATTTTTCTGTGCTATATCACTTGTCACTATCAATTTGCGATCGGCTAGCTGCTGAACTACTTGATTGATGAGAGTTTCTGGATATTGAGCAGAAATCAAATCTCGTTTCAAAACCTGCCTGCGAGTAGCTTCTGTTCCTTCACCTAACTGAATTAAAGAAAGAAAAATATGTTTTGCTGCTTGCTGTTCTGATTCACTTAGTTTGTAATAAACATCCTCAGCTTGTTTGACTAATGCTTGTTTAACACCGCCGATTTCGTCATAGGCTTTATGAGTGAGTTCGCGGTTTTGCTGTTTCTTCCATAATTCAGTTAAAGCAAATTCTAGCAATGGTAAATTACCAGGTTCGTGTCCAACGTCATCCAAGATTCGCTCTGTAAGATGTACTTGTAATTGCACTTTTAATTTTTTAGCAGGCTTCTCAATTGCAGCAATTAATTGCTCCCGACTCATGGCTACTATAAATTGTGGGGGATTTTGTTGCAATGCATTGCCAAAAATTAGATAAGAAAGAACATAATCGCAAAAATCCGCTCGTAATGTCAGAACTAAAGTTAATGTTTTTTTGTTAACTGCTTCGAGAAATGTATCAACAAATTGCTTTTGTATTTCCTTAGACTGACAAAGTGTATAGATCTCTTCAAACTGGTCTATAACTAATAGAAAATTTTTGTTTGGATGCTTTTGCAGAATAGGAGATAAGACTTGCGGTAAGGTTATTTTCCCTTCTTGAATTTTCTCAGCAAGTTCAGCTGCTTCTATCAATTTTTTAGTTTCACTGATTTCTGAGTCTAACTGACGCACTAAAGCAGAAGCCAGTTGATAAAATGGTTTGTCACTAGGACGAAATGATTCAATCAGCCAAGTATCTTCTAGGCGCAAATGGGGAATTAATCCAGCAAACACCGCAGAGGATTTACCACTACCGCTAGAACCAATCACCATAATTAATGGTTGCTGATGAACTACCTCTACTAAACTCTCAACAAACTTTTCTCTACCAAAAAAGAATTCTGCATCCTTCTCTCCAAATGCAAACAAACCTTGGTATGGACTGGGGGGAATAAAGTTGAATTGAGTAGGAACAATCACTGCTCTTTTTTTCTAGAACCGCAAAGTTTGCTAGAGAAGTAACTTCTCAAGAGTATCCAA
>JAVRCF010000087.1:0-36508 GCA_034530935.1 Aulosira sp. DedQUE10
AGGGGTAAAATGCTTGTGGGATAGGCGTTTGAGCTTAAGTTGACACGTATGAGCATTGCTGTGCCCCTACGAATGGTCTGTATTCTATGCAATTGAGAACCGCTATAGAAGGCGGGGTTGTACCGAAAGAGAATTTTTATCCGCCTCACGTACTGGAGACACATCAATATGTTATGGGGTGAAATGTTCGCTACTTTTACCCCTAATTCTAGGATTGCGCCGCTCGATCGCAGAGCGCAATAGTGAATGATGCTGCTGCCGCCAGCGCTGCTGCCGTCCGAACGTGATTCCAGATCGTCCAGTTGGCAAGATAGCTAGCCCATAGGTTTGCGCCTTCAGTGCTGTCCGGCTCGACTTTCGCCAGCGCTTCGTTTAGCGGCACATTGCACACGATTGTCACGCCGAATGTGCCGACGAGATAAAGTAAGCTACCGAGGAGCAAGTAGGTAGCACCAGATTGATGCGACTGTAACAGCGAAGAAACGCAAAGAAAGATACAAGCCGCAGCTGTTGCCAAGAACACTCCCATAAACAACGGATTGATCACCGTGATATTGATGGATTGCATGGCGGCAATGCCTTGTGCTGGCTGGAGTCTGGTAAGAGCATTCATCACGAAAGACGAGAAAGCGAAGAAGACTCCAGCTATCAGTCCACAGCCCAGTGCCGAGAAAAGCTTCAATGCGAAATGTTGTTGAGTAAGCAGATTTTGCAGCATCACCTTACCTTCTAAGCAATTGAGCGACTTTGATCCGAGCCGCCGCGATCGCAACGTTTGTATAAAGATTGGATTGTTACTCCATCATTGGAATAACCAACTAGATAAAAATTATACGATCGCCAATTTTTGGCTGCAACTGGTGATTTTGCACATTTTTATCAAATTGGGATCACAAAACTCGATTGAGTGTGAACTTGTAAGTTTTACCATGATTTAAGTATCTCACCTGAGTTTCCAATCCCTCTGCTGCAACTGCCTTCACGAAGTCCTCAAGCGGTGACTTAAAAACTATTAAGCTGATACGCGCCTAAATCAAATATTCTTGCGTTAGGGCGGTCATTGGTCAAGAGTCCAGAGTCAAAGCCTATCTTGGACTTTTGACTTTTGACAAACTTAGCGCGAAATATACAATTTAAATGCGTAACAGTTGACTTTGATGCTTAAGGTTGATTTAGGTAGAAATTTCAGAGTTTACTCAGGACAAAAGCGCTAAGAAATCCAAAGACGACGATCAATCCAGCAAAATCATGTGCTTGCTCGAAGGCTTCGGGAATCTTGGCATAGTAGCCCACTGCAGAACCCAACAGCAAGGCGGAACCGCCAACCAAACCCCAAAAAGCGGCTTTTAACCAAAGTGGAAACATTTGAAACCCTAATCGATAGTGATAATTTGTTGAAGTTACTGCTATCCCAAGCTTGCCTTAGCAATATAAAATCAGCGTCAACCACAAGCATTAAGGTTTCAGATCAACAATGAAGATATTTGTCTTCCTTAAGAAAGGATTTGAAGGTGTGACATAAAGGTTACACACCTTCACTTAGTACTAATCAAACTGTTATTTTGTCAGGAAAATCAACATGATTATTGATCCTTCACAAATTGATCCCAGAAATAGCTACCAATTACTGATTGGCTCGATTGTTCCGCGGCCGATCGCCTGGGTATCTACGATCGCTAGCGATGGTACATTTAATGTTGCACCTTTCAGCTTCTTTATGGGTGTAGCAGCAAACCCACCAACCCTGGCTATTTCATGTGGTTCGCGTCGTGGAACAAAAAAAGATACGCTAGTGAATGTGGAGCAGTCTGGAGAATTAGTAGTCAACATAGTTGCAGAAGAATTAGGGGATCAAATGAACCTCACTAGTGGTGAGTTTCCACCAGATGTTGACGAATTCAAAGTTGCAGGGCTGACTCCTGCGCTTTCCAAACGAGTGCGTGCGCCGCGAGTCGCTGAGTCACCAATTAATATTGAGTGTCTGCTGAAACAAGTAATTTATATTGGCAATCAGGGCAGCGAATCGGGATTAATTATCGCTGAAGCAGTTATGTGGCACGTGCGCGACGATTTACTTATACCTGAAAACACCATTGATATTAGCAAACTACATGCGATCGGTCGCCTGTCAGGGAATTGGTATACAAGCACCCACGATTTGTATCAAATTACTCGTCCTGATAGCCAGCCTCCTAAAACTTGAGCAACGCCATATATCTTCTGCTTCACCGAATTTTAGATTTTAAATTGTGGATTGGGTAATTAAATTTAATCTAAAATCCAAAATCCATAATTGATTGACTACCGCATCATATTTATATGTGTTACATTTAGTAGTGGAATAGTAATACATAAGCGAAGCTATGGTTCGGGTTCTGTATACCCGACTGGTGCGCCAAACTTTGGATTGAGCGTATACCGCCGAGCAATGTGTCGCTAATCCATGCTTGATTAGCTCAGTGGTAGAGCAATCGACTCATAATCGATCGGTCGTAGGTTCGAGTCCTACATCAAACACCAAGGAAGTTAGCTCACTGGTAGAGCGATCGACTCATAATCGATTTGTCGCAGGTTCGATTCCTGTACTTTCACCCACAAACCCTGTCCGGGTCAAAAGACACTACCCCGTCACGGTAGCCAATTTAACTTTATTAAAAACTCTGTGATGTAGGTGCTTACTACTAAGTATCACTATGTGATGCTCAGTAGTAACAGTGAAAGAGCTAGAGCAAATGTTCTCTCTCTAACTTGAGTATGTCCCTTCGTTTTGCACATCCAGATTTGGTGGAACTGGCAAAGCGAACGGCATATCTGAGAGCTGTTTTTCTAGATTGCCTTTGGGTAATTTAGGGAAATTAGCAGTTATACGGCAGTCGCTACAACGGGGAAACCCCACGCCAGTTCGCTCAAGTCGGGAAACCCGCCCATGCGACTGGCTCCGCAACGCGCTGCCTCCTTAATCCAGTTTTGGAGACGCAATTTGCCCGCAATTGAACTGTAAACGCCTACATTTGCAGAGTTTTTTAAAAAAAGTAGTATATGTAGTATAGTAATGGTTAAATTCCTAGCTGACTGAAGTAAAAAATGTAGCACAGGAGTATTTTTCTCCTAGTTATACACAAAATTGTCTTAACCAGGACGTAGAGTAAATCCTCTAAGCCAAAGTTATAAATGTTGTTATCAAATTTTTTGCGTCGGCTACGACTGCCTAAGTTATCTATGCAAATTTCTATGTGGAAAACTTTCTATATCAAACCTAACGAAATTGGAATTTTATATCATCGCAGTGATTTTAAAAGAATCTTACAGCCTGGTAACTACACTTATTTTGGTTGGCATTGGCAAGTAACAACCTATGACCTCAACCAACCAGAAGCTAATATTGAGAACTTGGAACTGTTGTTGAGAAATCACAGTTCACAGTTACAGGAATATCTTTTAGTAGTAAGAACCACATTTAATCAAGTTGCTTTAGTACGCTTGGGTCAAAATTGGGTTAGCATTCTACCCAATCAACTGCGGGCTTTTTGGCGAGGTTTTATTGAAGTAGAATCTCATCTGTTCAACTTGGAAGAAAGTTTAGAATTACCTGCTGAATTTGTACAACAAGTACGCGGAATTGCTTTAAATGGGCTGAAAAAGTTCCAAATTTCCGAGTATGAGATTGGTTTGCTGTACGAGCAAAATAACTTTGTGCGTCCTTTAGAACCAGGCGAGTATGCTTTTTGGTCTGTAAATCGGGATGTTTCAGTTCGCTCTCTCAGCCGCATCGTTCCTAATCCAGGCTTTCCTCTAGAAGAGGTACTAATTGAAAGACATCCTGACTTTGTAGCGGCTTACTGTGAAACTGTACAATTACAGAGCCAGCAAGTAGCAATTGTCCGTTATCAAGGAAAAGTAATTGCGATCTTAGCACCGTGCGATCGCAAACTATTCTGGCAAGGTGTTGAAGTAGAAGTTATTGACATCAGCGCTGAAGCTAAGTTGCCAACTCGCTTAGTTGCAGAGTTAGTTGCAGGTTTACCAGAGGCTTTCTCTTTGAGCCGCAATTGTTTGCATATTTGTGAAGTACCGACACAGCATGTAGGCTTACTGTACATTAATCAAGAATTTCAAACTCTACTCCAGCCAGGGAAACATGCATGGTGGGTGTTTGGGCGTTCTTGGCAAACGGAAGTATTTGACCTGCGCCAGCAAACTCTAGAAGTATCTGGTCAAGATATCCTTTCTAAGGATAAAGTACCTTTGCGTTTAAACTTAACTGCTGGTTTCCGCATCCTCGACCCTCTGAGAGCCAAAAACGCTTTAGTAGATATTACTGGCTACTTGTACAAGGAGCTACAGTTTGCTTTGCGTGGCGCAGTCGGTGAAAAAACTTTAGATGCGTTGCTAGAAGATAAAGGTGCAATTGATAGAAGTATCTCTGATTACATTCGTCAAAGAACCGCAGACTATGGAATTGAAGTAGATTCGGTAGGGGTGAAAGATATTATTCTCCCTGGTGAGATTAAGACGATTTTGAGCAAGGTAGTGGAAGCAGAAAAAGCTGCTCAAGCTAACGTCGTTCGTCGTCGTGAAGAAACTGCTGCTACTCGCAGTATGTTAAATACTGCCAAGGTAATGGAGGATAACCCTGTGGCGTTGCGGTTGAAGGAATTGGAAGTACTAGAGCGAATTGCTGAGAAGATTGAAAAAATTCAAGTTAATGGCAGTTTGGATAGTATTTTGACCGATTTAATTCGGATTAATCGGGAGTAAAACTCACCAAGAAAACAGCCCCATTTGTTAGTGCTGATATTAATACGATTCGGTTACGGAGAAAGGGAAAAGGGTAAATTCAAACCTTTTTCCTTTCTCCGTAACCAATGAAATCCTTACGCTGTATTAATTTTGGATTTTGCGTACTCCTGCCCAGAAGCAAGCTACGCGTAGCGTGTCGTTGGCGCAGCCTCTCGTAGAGAAGACAAAAGTGAGCCAGTGCGTTGGACGGGTTTCCCGGCTTGTACCCCTACGGGGAAGCAAGCTACGCGCCGCGTCTCCCCTTCTCCCAAAGGGAGAGGCTAGCGCCAAGGGAGAAGCAACTGGCGTTGCGTGCGGAGAGTGCTGTTGTGGGGACGGTTTGGGTCTACAAAACTTCGGGGGGTTCCAAGAGTTGAGCAAACTTTTCAAGACGAATTTTGCTCTAAGTCTGAGCGGAGGAAGCCTCCGCTCAGAACTTTCCAAGACGAGTTTTGAGTTCACGGCGGTTCTAGTATCTGTAAAGCTGCTCAATCCACATAGATACATCAGCTTCTGAGCATGGTGCGGTACTCACTCCTGCTGGAGAGCGCATTTTATACAGAGATAATGCAACAAACTGTAGAGTTCCCCATCAATACTGCTAGCAACATTCAGGAAGATTCTACTGTTGTTAGTATGGTTAATCAAGGGTTGAGAGCAGCTATTATGCCTCGTCTAGCAGCAGTTCCCATTCCCCAAAATGTACAAGTGTACAGTTTACTAGTACCGCTAGAAAGAATTATTCCCGACAACTCTATTGTATTATTAAAACCATGTAAGAATAAATCCTTCCTCAACTACTCTTTTAAATATGAAAATATTATGCTGGTCTAGCGAAGAAATGCTTTCCAAAGCTTGAAACAACTAAAAAATATAGATTTCAAATATACTTTTTTACATTAAGGAGTCGTGATGAAAGCAAAATCAAAAGTTAAGTTTGATCAAATTTCCTTTGAAAAAATGAAAAGAATAGTTCCTAATTTGTTAAAAGGACAAAGGGAACATGAGAGTGGTGATTACTCTGTAAGAAAACTGCCAGAAGAAATTGCTTTTAAATTAACAAATCGTTGCAACTTACGATGTAAGCATTGTTATCAATGGAATGAAGATGGTCATCACAAAAACTTAGATAAAATAGAGCAAAATAGAGATTTAGAATTCTCCATAATCGAAAAAGTATTTACAGAAACACAGGAGATGAAATCAAATGTTTATCTGTGGGGTGGAGAACCTCTAGTATATAAAGATTGGGATAAATTAGTAGATTTACTGGAAAAAGATCCACGTTGGACATCTATGTGTACCAACGGTATAGGAATTGAAAAGAACTTATCTTCTATATTGAGAATTTCAGAACACTTTGAAATTCTGGTAGCTATTGAGGGCTTCAAAGATGAGCATGACTTCATCAGAGGTAAAGGTAATTATGAAAAAGCAATAGAAGCTCTTGATTTGCTATTAAAAGAGAAAAAAGCAGGAAATTACAAAGGAGAGATTGCTGTCAACTTTGTGATAACTGACAGAATGATATCTAGAGTGTACGAAATTGTTGAGTTTTTTGAGGAAAAGGGAATTGATACAGTTTATCTAAGCCTGCTTTGGTATTTATCTGATGAAACTACAGCTAAAATGGACAAATACTTTGCAAGCTATTTGGATTGGCTGTGTCATGGAGAAGATACTATACCTAGTTGGCACGCTTATAAATATAGGCTTAATCCAGATTCTGTTGATAAGTTAATTGATGAACTTAATAAGGTTAATGAGAGAATTTGGAAAACTAAAGTACGTTATAACCCGGAAGTAGATTCTCATGAAATTAGAGAGTTTATTTTGGGTAGTGATAAACCTGCTCAAAATAAAACAAAATGTTTAGCTATAAAGAATCGTATGGATGTCTTCCCCAATGGTGAGGTTGTTTCTTGTAAATTCTTCCCGGAATTTTCTGTTGGGGATCTTAAAAAAGAGAATGTTCAAGATGTTTGGCACGGTTACAAATTTACAAAAGTCCGAGAAACAATTGATCACGAGGGGTTAATGCCTGTATGTTCAAAGTGTAATCTTTTATATTCTCGTGGTATTTGAAACTAGTTAGTTGAATTCCCTATAGAAGCAGCGTAGTTGTCAGCTTTGCTAACCGTTGTGTAGCTGGCGTGTGGCTACTGTGTTTGCAGGACACAAAAGTGGAATAAGCCAATATTCAAAAACACGCGATAGATATTGGCTTACAAAGCTTAAGTAATTAAGCTTTGACTTAAAAAATGGTAATAATAACAAATTTATGTTAATACATAACTTTTTACAGAAAAGTGCAGAACGTCTACCTAATAAAGAAGCACTAATTTGTAATGGCAGAAGATTAACTTTCAGTGAAATTGAAATGTATTCTAATTCTCTTGGTAATGCTCTGAAAGCAGCAGGACTTCAAAAATTAGATAGAGTTGCAATTTATCTAGAAAATTCAGTTGAGGCAGCCATTTCTATTTTTGGGATTTTAAAGGCGGGCGGGATTTTTACTATCATTAATCCCCAGACTAAAGCGAAAAGACTACAATATATATTAAACGATTGCCAAGTAAAATTTTTAATTACTGATATTAATCTAGTATCTAATTATTTAGGAGAATGTCCTTATCTTAACTTAATACTCGCTACTCTAGATAAACCTGATTTAGAAAAGCAAATTTTGGGAAAATTTATAAAAATATCTAGTTTCTGGGAGCTTATAAAACAATCCCCTAATAGCTGCTTGTATAGTCCCTGTAGCACCACAGATTTGTGTAGCATTATTTATACATCAGGTTCTACTAGCAACCCTAAAGGTGTAATGCTTACGCATTTAAATATGCTTTCTGCAGCTAATTCTATAATCGAATATTTAGAAAATACTAGTGATGATATTATTGTTAATGTTCTACCTTTATCCTTCGATTATGGACTTTATAATATTCTCATGCCATTCTATTTTGGAGGCACAGTAGTTCTAGAAAAGTCATTTATTTCACCTTATCAATTAATTGGTTTAGTTAAGAAAGAAAAAGTAACAGGTTTACCTATTATTCCAACAATTATTGCATTAATGCTAAAATTTAATTTGGAAAAATATGATTTTTCTAGTATTAGATATATTACTAATACAGGACAAGCTCTTCCGTCCAGACATATTTCTAGATTAACTGAATTATTTACTCAAGCAAAGATTTATTCTATGTATGGGCTTACAGAGTGCAAAAGGGTTTCTTATCTTCCGCCCAATGAATTATTGAAAAGACCAAATTCAGTAGGTAAAGCAATGCCTAATGTAGAAGTTTATTTAGTAAAAGAAGATGGAAGTAAGATAAATCAACCTGGGGAGATAGGAGAACTTGTAGTGCAAGGTGCAAACGTGATGAAAGGTTACTGGAATCTCCCTGAAGAAACAGCTAAAGTTTTAAAACAAGATTTTAATACAGACGAAAAAGTTTTATATACTGGTGATATCTTCAAAATGGATGAAGATATGTATCTTTACTTTGTTGGTCGCAAAGATGACCTGATAAAAACATCTGGAGAGCGAGTAAGCCCTAAAGAAATTGAAAATGTATTGTATGAATTAAAGGGTATAAATGAAGTTGCTGTTTATAGTGTAGAAGATGAAATATTAGGTCAAGCAATAAAAGTATCTTTGGTATTAGAGAAAAATTCTATTTTAACAAAAGAAGATATTTTAGAATATTGTTCAAAACATTTAGAAAAGTTTATGATGCCTAAATATGTTGAAATTATGGAGGAGTTACCTAAAACAATTAATGGTAAAATCAATAAAAAACTTTTAAAGCAAGTTAAATAATATAAGAGATATTTATAAACTAGGATGTAGGCTATAATAATGAACAATATTGAATCAAAGTTAAAAATTGTAGAACAAGGTTGGAAAAAATTAAAAAAGTTAAATACGATTCCTCTAGATTTAAAACGTGTTGTTTTAATTCACAGCAAAAATCTTGAATACCTCTCGGATGCTACTAATATAGAATCACTCATGCTTGACTTAGGCCTTAATGATGAAGGTTTAGAAGAATTTCCAGAAAGCCTACATCAATACTGTGGTCAAGGGCTGCGAATATGGCAGTACCCAATTCAATTTAGCAAATATTTAGTTGATTTAGGAAAGCTAAAAATTGATTCTTATTTAGAAATAGGAATTAGGCACGGAGGAACATTTGTAGCTACTGTAGAATATTTACAGAAGTTCTCCCCGCTCAGATATGCTATTGGAATTGACATTATTCCTTGTCCATCATTACTTGAATATAAACAAATACAACAAAATATTGACTTTGTTCAAATAAATACTCAATCTAAAGAGTATCAACAATGGCTGGAAAAATATGAAAAATTTGATTTAGTGTTAATCGATTCTTTTCATGAAGAAATTCAATGTAGAAATGAGTTTCTGTCTATTAAGGATAAAGCAAATATTGTGGCTTTCCATGATATTGCAAATATCAAGTATCCAGGAGTGAGAAAAGTTTGGGAGGAAGTTAAAAATACTAATGAGTATGACTGTCGTGAATATATAGATCAATATCTTGGTATTGATCTTTCGTATATGGGTATTGGTATTGCAGTGAGGAAAGAAAGACTATGATAGACGAGATTAAGGGACTTTTGGAAGACGTAAAAGGTGTTCCTGGTTTTTCTAAGGGACTGTCTGATTCAACTGATATTATTGAAGATGTGAAATTAGATTCACTGGAAATGATAAATTTTATGCTAAAAATCGAAAACGAACTCAAAGTAGAAATAGATTTTGAGCAATTGGAATTTTCATATCTCAAATCAATTAAAACATTCAGTGAATTTTTATCAAAAATGAAACGGTTAAATTGATATTTGAGAGTTAGAGCTATTAAAATGCTAAAAGCTGAAAATGCAACAATTACAATTCTAGGATCAGGTGTAGCTTTAGGGGTTTACATTCCTGCCTTACTTGTTAATTATCAATTAAAACAACAAAAACTTAATACTGAGGTTGTTGTTTTAGAAAATTATTATAATAATGAGAGTAAAGATAAGCTAAAAAGTTATAAAAAAGCTTATCATGAAAACTTTTCAATTGCTTTGATGGGTCATAGGATGACTAAAGATATTCAACCTAGTCTGGATGAGGTTTTAGTTGATAATCTATTACAAAATTGGGCAAATGAAAATAGGCTAAACTTTATTGTTTGGTCAGGTTTATGGATGCCAATTCTTGAGAGATATAGAAATCAAGTAGCTCCTCAGAGATTGAATCTTGATATTTGTAGAATCGATGCTGACATCTCAGCTACCTTTAAAATACATAAAGATAATAGTGAACATGATAATGAGGTATGGCTTTGGAATTGGGAGCAAAAAAAATTAGTCAATGAAATTCCTGTTACAACTCAGCCCCCTATTCCATATGCTAAACGAAACAATCGATTTTTAATTCATGGTGGTGGATGGGGAATTGGTACATATCAAAGTAAAATTCCCGAACTAGAAGAAAGAGGATTTTCGTTAGATATAGTTGCTTATGAAATTAGCGAAACAACTCAAATCAAGTCGAACAATAGATATTTTATGGTAGACCCTGAATGGTCTCCTTGGAAAAAGAATCAAAGTAATGAGCATGAGTTTCCACCCTTTGGAAAGGTAACAAGTTCTAATAAAAAATGTTTTAAAAACAGGGATGAATATCATGCTTTTTATGATTTAGTTAAGGAGAGTAAAGCAATAATCAGTAAGCCAGGTGGTGGAACTCTTATTGATTCTTTGGCATCTGCTACACCGATTATTTTACTTGAGCCTTATGGTTATGCAGAGCAAAGAAATGCTGAGATATGGGAGTATTTAGGCTATGGTATTTCCTACGAAAAATGGAAGAGTATGGATTACTCTTCTGAAATTTTAGAAGAGCTTCATAAGAATATCTTAAACAGGCAAAGAACAACTATTAATTACCCTCAAAGCTATGCAGAAAAAGTTGGTGGGAATTTCGTAGGTGTTAAAAGTTAATAATAAATTATAATTAGCTCAAATATGGATGTTCGCAATCAGTTCAGTGGTGAGCAAGGTAAAGAGGAACTCTGGAATGCTTTTCGAGATGTCTTAAGTTCTTCTCGCAAAGGGTCTCGGCTACAACAGATATCACGAGAGGGTAATCTGCAAGTTTCCTTTGCTCAACAGCGTTTCTGGTTGCTCAATCAACTGGAGCCTGATAGCTGTGCTTATAACGAATATGTAGCTTTTGTTCGTATAAAAGGAAAAGGCCTACTCAACATAGTTGCATTAGAAAAGAGTCTGAACGAGATTAGACGTAGACATGAAGTTCTGCGAACCACCTTTTTGATTGCCAATGGAGAACTAATTCAGAGAATCTCTTCATACACACCTGTAAAGTTACTGATAATAGACTTGGAAGAATTGCCTCCACAACAGCGAGAAGCTGAAGCGCAACGACAAGCTAATGAAGAAATTCAAAAACCTTTTGATTTAGAGCAAGGGCCATTGCTGCGTGTTAAGCTTTGGCATCTCAACAAAGAAGAATATATTTTCCTGACGACTATCCACCATATTGTTTACGATGGCTGGTCTCATGGGGTGTTTATTCAAGAACTATCAAAACTCTATACAGCCTTTTGCAACAACGAGCCTTCTCTGCCAGACCGAAGGGGTACACCACTTCCGGAACTTCCGATCCAGTATGCAGACTTTGCTCAATGGCAGCGCGATCGCCTACAGGGTAAAATACTCCAGTCTCAGATTGACTACTGGAAGCAACAACTAAGTGGCAACCTTCCTGTACTACATCTGCCCACAGACCGCCTGCAACCATCAATTCAGACCTACCGGGGTGCATCCTACTCTCAAGTATTACCTCAAGAACTCATCGAAGCCTTAAAATGTTTCAGCGAGTCTGAAGATGCAACCTTGTTCATGGTTTTGTTGGCAGCATTCAAGACTTTACTCTACCGCTACACAGGGCAAGAAGATATCCTTGTGGGTTCACCCATTGCTAACCGTAACCGACGTGAAATATCGGGTTTAATTGGGTGCTTCATCAACACTTTAGTACTACGTACTGATTTATCGCAGAATCCAACTTTTAGTGAATTGCTAGGTCGAATTCGCTCTGTCGTTTTAGGAGGGTTTGCTCATCAAGACCTACCTTTTGAAAAACTAGTAGAAGAACTACAACCAGAACGAGACTTGAGCAGCTCACCGCTATTCCAAGTCATGTTTGTGTTCCAGAATGCTCCTACATATTCTTTGGATCTGACTGGCTTAACTCTAAGTCCATTGCCTGTAGAACATAAAACGGCAAAGTTTAATTTAACTTTATCCTTAGAGCAAACCACTCAAGGACTGATGGCGATATGGGAATATAACACCGATTTGTTTGATGCCAGTACTATCGAGCGGATGGCTGGGCATTTTCAGATTTTACTAGAAGGTATTGTTGCTCACCCACAGCAGCACATTTGTAAATTGCCCTTACTCACGCCAGCCGAGCAACACCAATTATTGGTGGAATGGAACGATACTCAAGCAGACTATTCTTTGGATAAATGTACCCATGAGTTGTTTGAAGTACAAGCTTTAAGCACTCCAGATGCAGTGGCAGTAGTATTTGAAAACCAACTACTTACCTACCGGGAGTTAAACGAGCGTGCTAATAAAGTAGCTCACTACCTAAAGACTTTGGGTGTAGAACCGGATGTGCTGGTTGGCATCTGTGTAGAGCGTTCTTTAGAAATGGTAGTAGGATTGTTAGGGATTCTTAAAGCAGGCGGGGCTTATGTACCACTAGATCCCAATTATCCCCAAGAGCGTTTAAGTGATATGTTGCAGGATGCTGCTGTCTTAGTGCTGTTGACACAGCAGCATCTGTTAGAATCATTACCTTTCCATCAGACTGATGTTGTCTGCTTGGACTCCCAGTGGGAGGTAATTAGCACTCAAAATCAAGAAAATCCTGTCAGTGAGGTAAGTGCAAATAACCTAGCTTATGTGATTTATACTTCAGGTTCGACTGGTAAGCCAAAGGGAATTGCCATGAGGCATTATTCCTTGGTCAACCTGATATTATGGCAGATTGAAAATGCTATCACCGACACTAAAGCAAAAACCTTACAATTTGCACCTATAAGCTTTGATGTCTCCTTTCAAGAAATTTTTTCAACTTGGTGTGCAGGGGGTAGATTAGTCTTGATTTCTGAGGAGATTCGACAAGATGCATACGCTTTATTACGGCTAATTGTAGAAGAAGAAATCGAAAGACTGTTTTTACCTTTTATCGCCTTACAGCAGTTAGCTCAAGTTACTGACAGTTCGTCATACTATCCAAAAAATCTGCATGAAATTATTACCGCAGGCGAACAGTTGCAAATTACTCCCACCCTTGTCAGCTTTTTCAACAAACTTCCGGGTTGTGTACTGCAAAATCACTATGGGCCATCGGAGACTCATGTAGTCACCAGTTTTACCTTACAAGGTTCTGCCAGTGAGTGGGAAGCTATTCCGCCGATTGGACGATCGCTCGCCAATACCCAAAGTTATATTTTAGATGACAATTTGCAACCTGTTCCCATTGGCGTTTCGGGAGAACTTTATATTGGTGGCGCAGGAGTTGCTCGTGGTTACTTAAACCGTCCTGATTTAACACTCTTAAAATTTATTCCTCATCCTTTTATTCCCAAATCCCAAGCACGTCTTTATAAAACTGGGGATTTAGCCCGTTATCTTCCTAATGGTAATATCCAATTTTTAGGTCGCAGCGATCGTCAAGTCAAGATTCGTGGTTTTCGCATTGAACCTGGAGAAATTGAAACTGTTCTCAGTACTCACCCCCAAATCCGACAAGCCGTCGTTATTGTTAGGGAAGATAAACCAGCAAATAAATGTCTAGTCGCCTATCTGGTTTCTGATCAAAAATCTCTCAGTCGCAGCCAGTTACGTGATTTCCTTAAACAGAAACTGCCAGAGTATATGATACCGTCGGCATTTGTAATGCTGGAAGCTATGCCTCTAACCCCCAGTGGGAAGGTAGACCGTAAAGCACTAAAAGCACCGGATGAGGAATTAAGTCGAGATAACTTTGTGTTACCATGTACGCCGACAGAAGAAGCGATCGCCCATATCTTTACCTCTGTCTTGGGATTGCAACAAATCAGCATCCACGACAATTTTTTTGAAATCGGCGGACATTCTCTTTTGGGGACTCAAGTCATATCTCGGTTGAGAGAAACTTTCAACGTCGAGTTACCCCTGCGTCGCTTGTTTGAATTGCCTACAGTAGCTCAACTCAGCCAGGCAGTCTTAGAGTTAGAGCAAAACAACGCAGATATCTTAGTTAAGAATCCCGAAGAAATACAGCCTACTCAGAGAACATCAAACCAGTTTCCTTTATCTTTTACTCAAGAACGACTGTGGTTTCTCGACCAACTAGAAGGAAAAAGTCATAAATATAATATTCCTATAGCGTTCCAGATTCAGGGAAATCTGAATATTGCTGTCTTAGAACAAGCCTTAGTCACAATCATTCAACGTCACGAAATCCTGCGTACCCGTTTCACAACTATCAATGGAACGCCAGTACAAATAATTGATTCCGATAGCAATTTAACTTTATCAGTGGTGGACTTGCAGGAGTTTTACCCAGACCAACGTTCTGAGCAAATCCAACAAAAGGTGAAGCAGGAGCTAGAAATCCCCTTCAATCTTTCTCAAAGTCAAAACGTGCGAGTAACGCTGTTGCAAGTAGCTCCTCAAGAGTTTGTGCTACTTGCAAGTATGCATCATATTGTCTCTGATGGTTGGTCTGTTGCCATCTTTATTCAAGAATTATTCACTCTCTATCAAGCCTTTTTATCTAAAAGTCCTTCTCCCTTAGCCAACTTACCTATCCAGTACGCCGACTTTGCAGTTTGGCAAAGACAGTGGTCGTGTGGGGAACGTTTACAAACTCAACTAAATTACTGGAAGCAACAGTTATCTAATGCACCACCCGTATTAGAATTACCAAGCGATCGCCCTCGATCGAGCATACAAACCTTCCGGGGAAAAAGCCTGAGATTTACGCTCAACAGAGAGTTAAGCCAGCAATTACAAACTCTGAGTAAAAACACAGGCACTACCCTATTTATGACTTTGTTAGCAGCCTTTGCTATCCTACTTTACCGTTATAGCTCTCAAGAGGACATTAATATAGGTTCTCCCATTGCTAACCGTAATCGCTCTGAAATTGAACCTCTAATTGGCTCTTTTATTAATACCTTGGTGTTACGCATCCGCATTCAAAATAATCCTAGTTTTGCTGAATTACTGACTCAGGTGCAGCAAGTAGCTTTGGATGCTTATGAACATCAAGATGCTCCTTTTGAAAGAATTGTGGAAACCCTACAGCCAGAACGCAATCTTAGCCACAATCCACTATTTCAAGTGATGTTTGTTTTGCAGAATGTACCCGAACAAACATTTAATTTACCCAACCTGACATTAACTCCCTTTAACTTGGATAGTGTCGCATCAAAGTTCGATCTTACTCTGTCAATGGCTCAGACAAAACAGGGATTAAAAGGATGCTGGGAATACAATACCGACCTGTTTGATAGGGACACAATTACGCGAATGAATCAGCATTTCCAAACATTACTGTTCGGAATTGTGACTAATCCACAACTTAAAATCAGCCAACTACCTTTACTAACAGCAATTGAACGGCAGATACTGGTGGATTGGAATAAAACCCACACAGAATATCCTCAAGACAAGTGTATCCATCAACTGTTTGAATCGCAGGTAGAAAAGACACCTCTTGCAGTGGCTGTAGTATTTGAAGACCAACAACTAACGTACTTTGAGCTAAACAAAAAAGCCAACTGTCTAGCCCATTATTTACAAAAGTTAGGTGTTAAACCTGAAACAGTGGTAGGTCTTTGTGTTGAACGATCCACAGATATGATTATTGGTCTTTTAAGCATTCTCAAAGCAGGTGGGGCCTACCTACCACTCGACCCAGCATTACCCGCACAGAATTTGGCGCTGCGGTTGCACGATGGGCAAGTGTCGCTGGTCATTAGTCATGCATCATTACTCGATAGCTTTGAACAAATGACAGTAATCCGCCTGGATACCGATTGGGACAGCATTCTTGAACAACCTGATACAAACCCGATTGCGCTGGCAACACCAGAGAATTTAATTTACGTACTTTACACCTCTGGTTCTACGGGCAGACCAAACCCAGTGGCGATCGAGCATCGGCAACTTTTAAACTACTATTACGGGATTGTGGAAAAACTAGACCTGCCGACAGGTGCTAGTTTCGCTACCGTCTCCACTTTCGCCGCCGACTTGGGTAACACAGTTATTTTTCCGTCTTTGTGTACGGGGGGATGCCTCCACATCATCTCCTATGAGCGTGCAACTAATCCAGCAGCCTTGGCAAATTATTGCCACAACCATCCCATCGATTGTTTAAAGATTGTACCCACCCACCTAGCAGCCCTACTGACTGGGGTGCAGCCTGAGAAAATTCTGCCCCGCCAGTGCTTAGTTCTGGGTGGTGAGGTGGCAACTTGGGAGTTAGTTGAGCAGATCCGGCAATATGCTGAGTGTCGCATTCTCAATCACTACGGCCCTACGGAAGCTACTGTTGGGGTGCTAACCTATCCAGTGCAGATGCGCGAAGAAAAATCCGCGATAGTTCCCTTGGGACGACCGCTACCCAACTGTCAAATTTACTTGCTCGATCCCTACGGACAACCAACGCCTTTGGGTGTACAAGGCGAAATTTACATTGGCGGTGATAGTTTAGCTAGAGGATACCTCAACCAAACAGCATTGACAGCAGAAAGATTTATCCCAAATCCTTTTAGTGATGTGCCTCTAGCACGTCTGTACAAGACCGGGGACTTAGCCCGCTATTTGCCTAATGGTAATATAGAGTACTTGGAGCGCAGCGATAATCAAGTAAAAATACGTGGCTTCCGCATTGAATTAGGAGAGATAGAAGCTGTACTGAGCCAATATCCAAAGTTACTTCAGACTGCGGTCATTGTGCGTGAAGACGTTAAAGGCGATAAAAGTTTAGTAGCATACATTGTTCCCCAAGAGTCTGCGCTTACAGTTAGTGAATTGCGTTGCTTCCTCACTGCAAAGCTGCCGGATTATAAGATCCCATCGACTTTTGTATTCTTAGAAAGCTTACCCATAACACAAAACGGCAAAGTCAACCGCCACGCACTTCCAACGCCAGACAATGTACAACCACAAGCAAGCTTTGTTGCCCCTGGCAATGAGTTAGAAGGGCAACTGGCACAAATTTGGTCAGAGATTCTGAATGTGCAGCCAGTGGGAATCAAAGATAACTTCTTCAATTTGGGGGGTCATTCTCTTGTAGCGGTTCGTTTGATGGTCAAAATTGAACAGGAATTTGGGAAAACTTTGCCGATCGCCACACTTTTTCAGTTTCCCACTATTGAAGATTTGGCGAATCATCTTGAGACTAACAAAGATGCCCCAAGCTCTTCAAATTTAGTCGCGATTCAACTAAAAGGAAACAAGACACCTTTGTTCTGCGTCCATCCCGTCGGTGGTGACGTTCTCTGCTATGCAGATTTAGCCCATCATCTCGGCGATACTCAACCGTTTTGGGCTTTGCGATCGCAGGGGATAGATGGCGAGTGCGAACCCCTAACCCAAATTGAGGAGATGGCTGCTACTTATATCAAAGCCTTGCAAACCATCCAGCCTCAGGGTTCTTATCAACTCGCTGGTTGGTCGATGGGTGGTGCGATCGCTTTTGAAATGGCTGTTCAATTAGTTGCTTCTGGGCATAAGGTTTCTCTGCTAGCTTTAATTGATAGCTATGCACCTAACCCTAAGTTTAAAGGTTCTCTAGAGATAGATGAGGCGATACTATTAGCTAATTGGCTGAAAAACCTGAGTGAATCTAACCTAGCTGTGTCAGTATCAGTTGAAGAATTACGCCTTCTAGAACCACACGAACAATTTAACTACATTCTAGAGCAAGCCAAAAAAGACGGACTTTTACCAAAAGAAATAGAACAAAAGCAAGCCAGTTTGCTATTTCAGGTGTTCAAAGCCAACCGCCTAAGCTTGCATTCTTATATTCCCCAGCCTTATTCTGGTCGGATTACCTTATTCTGTGCCAGTGATACCCCCAATGCAGAAACCCAAGATCATACCCACGGTTGGAGACAATTAGCGGCGGGAGGTATAGATATGCACAATATTGCTAGTAATCATTTCTCAATCATGCGATCGCAGGTACTAGCTAAGTTAATCAAAGCTAAACTCACACATCTTAAGTGAAACATACTATATTAATTCAAAAGCGCATTTTAGAAATATTGCTTTAGAATATTACAAATATTAACATTAATAGCATAACTTTGCTCACAAACTAGTTTTTTAAATATAGGTGATAATGCCACAGATAATGCCAAAAGTAAATTTGATAAATCCTCATTTAGACAAAGAAGTAATTCGGAAAAAATATGAGGAACACTCAATTATACAGATAAAGAATTTTTTTTCAGATATCTATGCAGAACTTCTGTATGACTTTTTTTATAACCAAATCTCCAGTGATATGTGGTGTAGTGTCACATACCCCAATCCAAACCCAAATAAAGACAAGAATGTTTACAATGTCTATAAAAATAGATATTTGTCTACTTTAAAAGACAATATTGAGCAGGGCAAGAAAACAGCTAAAGATACATTTAAGTCGAATTTATTTGCTTATATATTTGACGTAACGCTAGAAAATCATCAAAACATATGTAATTGTGTTGAATGCCAGCTTAGGCAATATTTAGCTTCAGATGAAGTCCTTGAATTTTTCTACGAAACCATAGGAGAAAAAGTCATCCAACCCTCGGAAATAATGGTAACTAGATACACACAAGGCGCTTTTCTTGCTCCTCATAAAGATGCAAATAAGGGTGGATTCGGCTTTGTGTATAGCTTAACAAAAGGATGGAAAACAGAGTGGGGAGGGAATCTTCATTTTCTCAATGAGAAAGATTGGACTTTGGTTGAGCGGGTAATAGTGCCTAAGTATAACCTGATAACAATATTTAATTTAAATAACAATCAGGGAAAGCCACATTTTGTTTCTGAGGTTAGTCACGCAGCATCCACTGAAAGAATTTCTGTTGCTGGCTGGTATCAGTAACGTTTGAACTTTTCAGAATCCATATTCAATATCTGTTACTTAAAGGGTAGATAAATGAGGGTAGTTGCATTATTAACAGTCAGAAATGAGGAGCGTTTTTTAGCCAGATGTTTAGAACATCTTTATTCTCAAGGAATTGAAACTTGTTTAATTGATAATGGTTCTTATGACAAAACTTTAGAAATTGCTAGAACATTTTTAAATAAAGGTGTGTTTAGAATTGAAAACTTACCTTATCCAGGATATTTTGAATTATCTACAATTACATCAAATGAAGAAAAACTAGCAAAAGAAATAGATGCTGACTGGTTTATACATCACGATGCTGATGAAATACGCCAAGCACCAAAGCCTTATCGTACCTTAATTGAAGGAATTGAAGACGCAGATTGTCAAGGTTATAACGCCATCAATTTTGACGAATTTGTATTTATGCCAACTAGTGATGATGAATCATTTGAGGGAAAAAACTATGTTGAAGAAATGCATTATTATTACTTCTATGAACCAGATAAATTATATCGATTAAATGCATGGAAAAATATGAATATTCCGATTAATCTCACTAATGCAGGTGGACATCGGGTAGCATTTGAAGGACAACGGATTTTTCCTGTATCGTTTATTTTACGGCATTATGTAGTTCTGAGCCGAACTCATGCTTTGCAGAAATACCTTGGACGCGTACATTCCATGAAGGAAACTGTTGAACGTGGTTGGCACAGAGTAAGCTCTTCATTTACATCAGAGCATTTAAACTTTCCCAGTCGAGAGCGACTCAAGCTTGTCAGTGCTGACAATAGCTGGGATAAATCAGAACCTTGGTTATATCAAGAATTTAAGGGGAATAGATCATTTTTGAGCAACCAAATAACTGCGTGTGAAAAGCCGAACCGAGAGGAAAACTCGAAGCAGGAACTGCTCAAGGAAACTAGCTGCCCTCCAATGCCCATCATTGTCAGTGTTGGTCATTCAGGTGCAACTTTGCTACGCCTAATGCTTGATGCTCATCCAGAGTTATCTATTCTGGCTGAAACTCATTTCATGTTATCAGTACTTCAACTTAAAAGTGAGGGTGATGTTCTTCGTCATGAACTATATAATTTAGTTGTTAATTCTCCAAGTTGGGGTGGCTTCAATTTATCAAAAGAAGACTTTTATAATAAACTGGGGGCAATCAATCCATTTAATCTTTCAGATGGTTTAAGATGCTTTTATAAAATATATGTGCAGCAGTTTAAAAAGCCCCGGTATGGAGATAAAACTCCACAATATCTGACACAGATGTCTTCTATTCAAGCTGCCCTGCCAGAGGCACATTTTATCCATATTATTAGAGATGGAAGAGATGTTGCTTTATCTAAGAGAGGACTCGGAGTTGAACCAGGGAATGATATTGAGGCTCAGGCTAGTAATTGGGTGTGGCAGATTCGAGAAGCGCGTCAACAGGCACAATTCTGCCCCCATTATCTAGAGATTCATTATGAAGACCTGATTACTGACACTAAAAGCGTCTTGATGAAAATATGCCAATTTATCGATTTACCTTACAGTGAAAACCTACTTACACAGTTCCTACCCGATCGCACTCGCATAAATAACTGGCAACGTGAAATGAGCATGAGCGATAGAGCCAAATTTGAAGCAATTGCTGGTAGTATGCTGCACGAGTTAGGATATAAAATCTGAATCATGACCATTTGTAACCCAGAAAAAATTAAAAAAATTTTGCATAGAGCCTTAGAACAAGCAGGAACCTTTGAAGAGTGTGCGCTACTGGATTATCCCGAACATCGTAATGTTGGTGATCATCTTATCTGGCTGGGTTCTGTGTTTTACTTATCTGATATTGCAAAAACAAAAATTAACTACACTGCTGCCATTAAAAATTTTTCTGGTTCAGCAATGGAGAAACAAATTGGCAAAGCTCCTATATTTCTAAATGGTGGAGGAAATTTAGGCGATATTTGGCCGGAATGTCAAGTATTTCGTGAGCAGATTATTTCTAAATATCGAGATCGTCCAATTATTATTCTGCCACAAAGTATTTATTTTGCTAATCCATCTAATTTAACCAGAGCCGCACTAATTTTCAACTATCACCCAAATTTGACTTTGTTTGCTCGCGATAAATATAGCTATGAAATAGCACTGGAATATTTTTATAACTGCCATATAATTTTATCACCAGACATGGTTTTTCAGATGGCTGGAATGCCTGGTTTATCATTCCAATCAAACTCAGAATTACCCATACTGTATCAATGTAGACAAGATAAGGAACTAGATTCTAGTTTTTTATCGGCTTCTATTAATCTTCCTAATTTAGTAGTAGAGGATTGGCTTTCATTCAAGTTTTTAGAAAAATTTGCTGATTTGCCTGTTGCTGTTGAACTTCGACAATCTTCTCAGGAATGGCAAAGAAATTCAGAAACTATTCAAGAGTCAGTATCCTGGCATAAATGGTACTATCATCATCCTTATGCAGCTAAATTTAATCAACTATATAATCCCGCTGTACATCAAAAAGCATGGGCTTTTATGCATAGTGGAATTCAGCAATTCCGCCAACATCGTCTAGTTATTACAAATCGATTACACGGTCATATTCTCTGTACTCTTTTAGGAATTCCTCATATACTTTTTCCTAATTCTTACCATAAAAATGAAATGTTTTATGAAACCTGGACTTCACAAATTCCGTTTTGCCGATTTATTAAAGCTCCTTCGCAACTTGAGGTTAATGTTAGAGAGCTTTTGGATGAAGCTTTCTAATATGCTGACTTCATCTTTATTGAGAAATATCTGATCAATGCCTCTTCTATTCCACCTCGAATCAAAGAAAGTTTAGTAATGCCTCAGATTCATATTTGGCAAGAAGAAAGAGTCAAAATCAATGACTCAATTACCGTTAGCGCAACTATTGAAATTCCCAACCAAGAGCGAAATAGCCTGTGGTATCGGGTACAAGCAGAGCATAGCTCTCTGCTAACCCAAAGTTGCGACTCATTTGTTGTTGGTATCATTTTTATGGCTATGAGCCAAGCTACTGATGTATTGGTTCATGGTGAGGTTTCTCCCTCTTTGCTACAAAATCTGGAAGAGTTTCAGGCAGTGTGGTCATGCTGGAGGCCAAACCATTACCAGCAAGTTGAAATCACTGTAGATATTGAGCGAGAACACTCCGTAGTCAATAGGCCGGAACGAGCAATTTCTGCTTTTTCAGGTGGGTTGGATAGCTGCTTTACTGCGTTTCGTCACAGCCGAGGAAAGTGTGGTAGAAGTCAGCGTCCTCTACAAGCAGGGTTAATGGTTCATGGGTTTGACATTCCCCTCATTGAGCAAGAATCCTTTGACAGAGCGGTGCAGAAATCCAAGTTGACTCTTGCTAGTCTGGGTTTAGAACTTATTCCTATGGCAACTAACTTCCGCGATTTCAAGCAAAATTGGGAGGATACGCATGGAATAGCTGTAGCTTCCTGCCTGATGCTATTGCAAGGTGGTTATTCAATAGGTCTAATACCTAGCTCTGACCCTTACCATGCAGTCGATCTATCCTGGGGATGGGGTTCCAATCCCTTAACAGATCCCCTACTGTCCAGCAGCACTTTTCCAATTATTCATGATGGTGGAGCCTTTTCCCGTCCGGCAAAACTCATGCGGATTGTCGAGTGGCCAGAAGCCTTACAAAATCTCAGAGTCTGTTGGGAAGGGAAACGAAAAGATCGTAACTGTGGATATTGCGAAAAATGCGTTCAAGCTATTCTAACTTTTCGAGTATTGGAACTTGGTTTGCCCCCATGTTTTGAGAATGATGTTACTAACCAGGAAATCGCCAGGGTTTTGAAAAAATATCTTTTGATTGAATATGCTCCCATCCTGGCAATTGCTAAAGACCGTTCCATCTCTGACTCATGGGTAACAGTTTTAGAAGAGTTTGTGAACACTAATGCAGTCACAAAAGAAAATCCATTATGTGCATCTCATGCATACGGCTGTTTAAGGTGTACTAGAATGAATTCTCTTGCTAATTCAACGTGAGTTCGACGACTTAAAAAAGTTACAAGATAAGGCTCTCCTCTGTATTTAGATAACAATACGCATAATTTTTCAGCGATGGATAATATCGGATCTTGGTTGGATGTGACACAGATTTTTTGCAATGTAGATGACTTCTGCCAACAATGGGAGAAGATGTGGCAACAAGTACCTCTCCATCTTATATCAAGTTCGGGTGATTACTTATAATAAAATCTATCAATGTAGGTTGGGTTGAACGGCAGTGAAACCCAACATGAACAAGGATCAAATGTTGGGTTGAGGAACGAAACCCAACCTACAGATATTATAAGTGTTTAACCGAACCTGATATTAGCAGATGCCAAGGCAAACTCCATCTCTGACTCATGGGTTACAGCTTTAGAAAAAGCTATCATACAGAATCGGTGTGTTAACGCTTTGAAAGATAATTTGCAGATCGCATAATCAAAATCCTCATAGAAATGCAACCCGTTATAAGTGTTATTATCTGCACCCACAATCCTCGGCGTGATTATCTAGAAAGAGTGTTACAAGCGCTCAAGGAACAGACTTTGCCACAAGATTTCTGGGAATTTTTGCTAATTGACAATGCAAGTGACCAAGTACTGTCTGAAGAAATTGACTTAAGTTGGCATCCTCGAAATCGTTGCATTCGAGAAGAACAATTAGGTTTAACTTCAGCTAGATTACGAGGAATTAAAGAAGCCGTAGCCAAGATTTTAGTCTTTGTTGATGATGATAATGTTCTAGACAAAGATTATTTAGAAGTAACATTAAAAATTAGCAAAGACTGGCCAATTCTTGGAGCTTGGAGTGGGCAAATCAGACCTGATTTTGAAGAGCAACCTCCAGATTGGACAAAACCTTACTGGGCAATGTTAGCTATCCGAGAATTCGAGCAAAACCAGTGGTCAAACTTACGATTCTCAACCAAAACCACCCCTTGGGGGGCTGGTCTATGTGTCCGTAAGGTTGTTGCTCAAAAATATGCTGAGTTAGTTTATAACCAACCCGAACGAGCTACTCTAGGTCGCAAGGGCAACCAGTTACTCTCCTGTGAAGATAATGACTTAGCGCTGACTTCCTGTGACATTGGTTTGGGTACAGGTCTGTTTACATCTTTGAAATTGACTCACTTAATTTCAGCTTATCGTCTTCAAGAAAATCATTTATTAAGGTTAGCCCAAGGAATGGGTTACTCTCACACAATCCTAAATTTTTTTCAACAGGGTAAACTTCCTGATAAACAGTCTTGGCCAGAAAAGTTGTTGCAGTACTACCAAAGTTGGCAAATGGACTCAAGAACACGTCGCTTGCATCTAGCCTTTCAAAAAGGTATAAAGTTAGCTTTAAAAGAACTCATTGCTCGATAAAAATTATTGATTTTCCAAAATGGATAGTAGCCTGATTACTCAAGCCATTGAAAGATTGAATCAAATGGCTCGGCTCAATGTTCACACCAGTTGGCGGTATTGTAACTCAGATGCTCCCGACGCTAGTATCAGCCTGACTACAAACTTTTTGAACTGGCCGATCGCTCAACTCAATGCCAAAGGGCACATTACCATACCTACTGGTGGTCAGGTGTTATGGCTTGCTCAACAATTTGTGATTCCTCAAGATTTGCATGGCTATCCTTTAACAGATTTAGCATTACGGCTGGCTCTAACTTGGTGGGCAAAAGATGTCAAAATTTTTGTCAATGGCTCTCTAGTACAGTCAGGAGATTTGTTCGATGCCTCAACTAGGGTATTGCTGATTCCATCTGTGAAAACAGGAGAGGAGCTTATTGTTGCATTACGCTTGGTAAGTCCAGATAATGATACAGGGGCATTGATGCGATCGCACCTTGTATATGAGTCTACCAATGATGATCGGCTTGACCCTGGTTTTGTCGCTGATGAGTTAACTATATTACAGCGCTATTTAGAAACTCAGGCACCAGAAAAATTGGACGCCATGACAGTGGCTGTTGCTTTAATTAATTGGGCAGCTCTGCCAGATGGTCAATTCTTTGAGCGATCGCTTACTACCTTACACCAAAACCTAGCACTAGCAATTGATGAATTACCACTGCTACAAGAACGCCGCATTTTTTTGCTTGGTCATTCTCACCTTGATTTAGCTTGGTTGTGGCCAATAAGTGAAACTTGGGAAGTTGCCCAGCGCACTTTTGAATCAGTTTTGAAACTACAGCAAGAGTTTCCTAGCTTAATTTACTGCCATTCTAGTCCAGCTTTATACGCTTGGATTGAACAACATCGCCCAGATTTGTTTGCTGCTATTCAACAGCAGGTTGCACTTGGGCGATGGGAAATAGCAGCCGGAACGTGGGTTGAACCGGATCTCAATCTGATTAATGGCGAATCAATTGTGCGGCAGATCCTTTATGGTCAGCGTTATGTGCAGGAAAAGTTTGGTCTGTTAAATCAAGTGATTTGGTTACCGGATAGTTTTGGCTTCTGTGCAACTTTACCCCAATTTCTGCAACAAGGCGGGATTAAATACTTTGTTACCCAAAAACTGAGTTGGAATGATACCACAGTGTTTCCCTTCGGAGTTTTTTGGTGGCGATCGCCTGATGGCACTCAGATACTTAGTTTGATGTCTAACTCGATTGGTGAAGATATCAACCCGATAAAAATGGCTAACTATGCCATTGATTGGGAAAAGCAGACTGGTTTAAAAGATGCTTTGTGGCTTTTTGGCTGTGGTGACCACGGTGGCGGCCCTACCCAAGATATGTTGAATGTAGCAAGCCGTTGGCAAAAATCTCCTTTTTTACCAAGTTTAGAGTTTACTAGAAGTGATGCTTATTTGCAGCGAATTAGTAGATCAGAGTCCACAGCTAGCACTCAGCAGTTGATCTCTGCTGTTTCATCACAGGCTGAAGAAGAAAAGCCTAACCCGCTACCTGTATGGAATGATGAACTGTATTTTGAATTTCATCGCGGTTGCTATACTACTCATGCCCATCAAAAACGTTGGAATCGCCACTGTGAAGGGTTATTATACCAAGCAGAACTGTTTGCTTCTTTAGCAACTCTGAGTGCTGGGGTAGCTTATCCCAAAGCTGAATTGGAAAACGCTTGGAAGAAAGTATTATTTAACCAATTCCACGATATTTTACCGGGAGCTTCAATTCCCCCAGTTTATGTAGATGCAAACCAAGCTTGGCAAGAAGTAGACAGAGTTGGTTCAGAAATATTAGAGTCTTCGCTTAAAGCGATCGCATCCCAAATTGACTTACCTTTACCGCCACAGCCAGAGGCTTTACCGATTATCGTCTTTAACCCTTTGAATTGGCAGCGCTCAGAAGTGGTTGCTGTCCCTTTACCAACTTCCTCTTTTAAGCATTGGGAAATTTATGATTTAGAAAGAAACCTCTTACAATCTCAGATATCTGAGGGTTCTTTACTCTTATTTTTAGCAAATGATATTCCATCAGTCGGTTATTGTGCCTTCTGGCTATCTCCTCAACAAGCTGTAAAGCCTGAACAGAAGATAAATACAAAAGATTGGATTCTAGAAAATGAATTTTTACGAGTAATTGTTGATGATAAAAGTGGTGAATTTTGTAGTATTTTCGACAAAATTCATCAAAGAGAAATTGTGAATCAACAATGTAATCAACTGCAAGCATTCCAAGACAGTGGTCAGTATTGGGATGCTTGGAATATTGACCCTAACTATGCTGAACATCCTTTGCCTGCAACAAATTTAAAATCTATCGATTGGGTAGAGAAAGGGATTATACAACAGCGTTTGCGGGTGGTACGACAAATCGGAGAATCTGAGTTTTCCCAAGATTACATACTCTCGGTTGGGTCGCCAATTCTTAAAATTGTTACTACTGTAAATTGGCAGGAGAGACAAGTTTTAGTAAAAGCAGCTTTTCCGTTAAATATACAAGCAGACTACGCTACTTTTGAAATTCCCTGTGGTGCTATTGAGCGCCCTACTCAGCCTCAAGAACCTAGAGAAAAAGCAAAATGGGAAGTTCCAGCCTTACGCTGGGCAGATTTAAGTACTTCTCTTCTAAAAGAAAAACAAGTAGAAGCATCGGATTTACCTGCGTCGAAGGAAGAATTTGAGGAGGTTAGCTACGGTGTGAGTTTACTCAATGATTGCAAGTATGGTTACGACAGTCAATCGAGTCAATTGCGTCTCACTTTACTACGCAGTCCAAAATGGCCTGATCCAGAAGCAGACAGAGGTGAGCATAAATTTACTTACGCTCTCTATCCTCACGCAGGTAACTGGCAATCAGCCCACACCGTGCGACGTGGCTATGAATTAAATCTACCACTGCAAGTCATGATTTATCCTGTTACAGAGACCACTAAAATAAAACCTCTAGCAGTAGTTGGTCGTTTATTAGATTTATCGGCTGAAAACTTAGTTTTAATGGCTCTCAAGCAGTCCGAAGACAACTCTCAAAAATGGATTTTACGGTGTTATGAATGCTACGGGCAGCAGTCTGAGTTATCACTGCAAAGTGACCTGAGATTAGAAGTGTCACACTCTGTTGATACATTGGAGCAAATTACACAAACCTCAGAGCAATTATTTGAAGAAAACAAATTTAATGTTTTTCCTTGGAAGATTCTTACTTTTTATATTAATCTGCTAAGTAATGAGACGTAAATTAAGTAACGTAACTTGCAGTCTATAGCCTTAGCAAGTTACGTTTTTTTGTCTAGTCAGTCACGCCCAAGAATTTTACAAATGTCTCTAAGAATTCTTGCTGATAGTTGTAGCAACCTGCAATACTAATCGCTCAAACCTGCAATCAAGGTATTTTCAAACTAGGATTATCGCATTAGTGACAAGTTAAAAGCGAGTAAACTTTGTCAATACGTCTAAGTATAGAAATAAATCTGCAGAAGATAAAAATGTTAGCCAACAAGCAATATCTCAACGGTTTTTGACATTTCCCACCGAGTTATTTGAGAAAATATTTAAAGATTTATTACCTATTTTAAGAGCTGCTTGGCACAGCAGAAATAATTGAAGATGCCTTTAATACAGTCAATAGACTCTTGGGCTTGAGTTATCTATGCACTGGTTCAATTAATGGAATTCAGTTGCAAATTTGGGGTACTTGGTTATTTTATGTTGGTCGATTTCGGCGATGCAGTAGGGCGAAGAGAAGGCTTTACGCTTAGCGTGTCGGAGACAGAGGCTACGCCAAGGTGAGGTAAAAATTATCCTAAGGGCATAACATTGTTGTGCCACTACCTGTGTGCTTTATTTACAGGGAAAACGCTATATCATAACCGAATCATGACTTACCAAATTGTTGACCATCTGACTGAAAATCAGATTTTAGAATTAGTAGATTTATACAAAAACGAATTTTGGAGTAAAAAACGCATATATCAAGATGTTGTCAAAATGCTGGCTGCATCAAATATTATTATTGGCTTCGTTGATGACAGCGACCAATTAATTGGTTTTACTCGTATTCTTACAGATTTTGTCTATCGGGCAACAATTTACGATGTCATTATCAAACCTACCCATAGAAAAATCGGGCTTGGTGCTAAGTTGATGGATGCAGCGATTAATCATCCGCAGTTGCAGGGAGTTGAGCAAATTGCTCTTTACTGCTTGCCAGAAATGATGCCATTTTATCAACGTTGGGGTTTTACTGATGAGGTGGGCGAACTTCAGCTGATGTATCGTTACCAGTAGGGATTGGGGATGAGGGGGATGAGGGGGATGAGGAGGGCAAATGCCCAATGCCCGATGCCCAATGCCCCATTCTGTTGTGTATTTGATCTCGCTGATGACCCATGCTTTGATTATTTATGTAGGGGTGCAGTTTCCGCACCTTTACTTTCAGAAAGATGTATGTATTGTGTAGCAGCCTGTAAAATCGGGTTACTCAGATATATTTTTCACATAGATGTACTTATTTTCTCAGAGTGATTATAACTAGAGTTATTATTTACAGCCGTCTTAATTTAAACAATTGACTTGCAACAAACAATGGTGAACTCTACCCTCGTGACCACAATCTATGTCAACTCCGTGCAGGGGAATGATGCCAACGCTGGTTCACGGTTGAGTCCCTTTAAAAGCCTCACCCGTGCCTTAAAAGCATCTACAAAATCTACAATTATTCAACTGGGTTCAGGGACATATAGCGCCGCTAGTGGTGAGGTGTTTCCCCTAATCATCCCTGAGGGGGTGATTGTGGTGGGTAACGAAGCTAGCAAAGGTGCCGGCATAGTGATTATCGGCAGTGGTGCTTATCAGAGTCCCAGCTTTGGGATGCAAAATATAACGCTGCTATTGCTAAATGATGCCAGTCTCAGGGGTGTGACTGTCACAAATACCACGTCTAAAGGTAGTGGTGTCTGGATAGAATCAACTGCCCCGACTGTGACTAACAATACATTTATCAACTGTGCTAGGGAAGGCATATTTACAACAGGCACAGCCAAACCCGCAATTTTAGATAATGTATTTTTGCAAAATGCTGCCAGTGGGTTGACGATGGCACGTAATAGCAAGGGAGAAGTTTTGCGAAATGTTTTGCAAAAAAATTCCTTAGGCATAGCAATTAGTGATTTTGCAGCGCCTTTGGTCGCAAATAATAAGCTATCAGAAAACCAGACGGCGATCGCGCTTTCACGAGATGCAAAACCTGTGTTGCGTCAGAATGTGATTGCCAACAATACCCAAGACGGTTTGTTGGTGAATGGGAATGCAGTGCCCGATTTAGGTAGTACCCAAGACTCTGCTGGTAATGTTTTTCGCGATAATCAAGAATTCGATTTACAAAATGTCACATTAGTGCAGCTAGTTTCTGTTGGTAATCAGTTAAATCCAATCAAAGTTAAAGGCGCAGTCGATTTTCTCTCTTCCACGATAGAAACTCCTGCTCAAGTATCACTAGGCACTAGTTTTTATGATCTAGGTGGACATTGGGCAGCAGCTTATGTAGAAGCCTTGGTGAGCAAAGGCTTGATCAGTGGATTCCCTGACGGTTCCTTTAAACCAAATTCCCCGATCACTCGTGCCCAGTATGCTGCTATAATTGCCAAGACTTTTCCACCTCCCAGCAGCAACAAAGCCAGTAATTTTACGGATGTCAAACCAGATTTCTGGGCGGCATCAGCAATCTCACGGGCTGCCAATATGGGCTTTATTAGTGGTTTTCCTGATGGGACTTTTCGACCGGGACAAAATTTAACCAAAATTCAGGCAATAGTATCTATCGTGAATGGATTGAAATGGAGTGGGGGAAACCCAAATGTGTTGAGTGTCTATGGCGATCGCGCTCAAATTCCTAGCTATGCTACTAATGCAGTGGCAGTTGCTACCCAAAAGCTATTAGTGGTCAACTACCCGAAAGCTGAACAACTAGAACCATTGCGGGATATTAGCCGCGCCGAGATAGCTGCGATTATTTATCAGGCATTAGTCGCCATTGGTCAAGAAAAAGCGATCGCCTCGCCTTACATTGTCAATCCTGATGTTGATATCCCCTCCTTCACCGACCTGAAAGGACACTGGGCAGAAGCATTTATTCGGGGATTAGTCAGCATGGGCTTAACTACAGGTTTTGCCGATGGTAGCTACAAGCCAGATAAACCGATGACTCGCGCCCAGTATGCGGCTTTAGTGGCAGCTGCCTTTAACCCTACTGCTAAACGCCCAGCCATCGATTTTACTGACGTAGCCAAGGATTTTTGGGCTGCTAAGTCCATAGAAATTGCCGCTAGTGGTGGTTTTGTGAGTGGATTTAGCGATCGCACTTTCCGCCCCGATCAAAACGTCCAAAGGCTACAGGTAATTGTCTCCTTAGTTAACGGACTGGCCCTAGCAACAGCCGATAGCAATACCTTAGTTAGCTATAGCGATCAGAATGCCATCCCTGAATATGCTAGGAAGGCTGTAGCAACTGCTACTCAACAGCAAATAGTAGTTAATTATCCAGATCCTAAGCAGCTTGTGCCAGTTCGTGAAGCGACACGTGCTGAAGTCGCAGCGATGGTGTATCAAGCTTTAGCTGCAATTCAACGCACACCAGCAATTAATTCGCCCTATATTGTCTCCCATACAATTAACTGACACAGTAGAATAAGAAACATTTCCTATTAATTTAAAAAACACTAGGGCCAAACCCTTATAACTAAAAGCACTTTCGCCTATATGCAATGGGTAGAATTTTTAACTTATGTCTGAAGCTAATCGTTCAATGGTAACACCAGTTACAGACACTTCTGCAAACTTGGCAACCGCCTTATTAACTCACTATAGCTTTGACCTGAGTGGTTATAGCGTCAGTGACCTAATTAGACGTTGGAAAACTCATTATCCAATTGAATGGCTACACATTGCAGTCATTGAAGCACTGTATCAAGGTCGTTATAAAGCAGTTTCCGTACAACAAATTTTAAATTTCTGGCACAGGCGGGGTCAGGCTAGTTATCATTTCAACATGGAATTTGAGCGCCTGATTTGTAGCAAATTTCCCGAAAGCTTAACTTCAATCCCGTCACCAGTTTTATATCCAGCGAAGAAAAACCCCTCTATTGAAAAAACTAGTTACCACTTATCATCCCCGACAGGTGATGCATCACCTGCCAAGGTGAATCGTGAGTATCACCAAAGACAGCTTGCAGCCGTAAAAGTGGTGCATGAACCAGAAAAAGCTGAAGAGACAGCAGCCGTTGTCCCCAATCAACAGCCCAGTTTTCAGCCTGATTATTCAGTTGCACCAGATAGTAATCAATCACCTGAACTCCTGCCAGCTGGTGTCAATCATAGCCCAATTGGGCAATTCACTCCCGAAATAAGCGATCGCACTGATTCGTTCACATCCAAACTAAAAGCGATGTCTGGTAGACAGCTACCCCGCAGAACTTTTACAAGAGAACAATTACAAGATGAAAATACCGTCATCAGTTGATGAAGAAGTCGGGAGATCAGGGGGACAAACAATTCAAAATGATGCTTTGTTCTCTGTTCTCTGTTGCCGCTTACAAATGCCAAATGAGCAAATTAATGTTCACTATTTAACGTGAGTTCTTTTAGACTAAGCATGGGGTAAGCGAAGGATGAAAATTTAGCAATTTGGGGCTATTGGATTTGCCCTTTTATTATCCTAAACTTATGTTATTTATGATCTATAAACAGGAAGTTATCGATTTCTACAACGCTAGGACGAATTATGATAATGATGCCACTCTCAATCGCGCGATCGCACTTTTTGACTATGCAACTCCATTTCCTGGGCAATCCGTTTTAGATGTTGCAACGGGAACGGGAAATATTGCGATCAAAGCTGCTAAGAAAGTCGGCATAAGTGGTTCTGTGATTGGAATTGATATCGCAACAGAATTACTCAAGATTACTCAGCAGAAAATTCAAGCCGAATACTTATCCAATGTCCAGTTAATTGAAGTCGATGCTGAAGCATATCAGCCTGAATCGAATGAGTTTGACGCGATCTATTGTTCTTATGCGATCGTGCTTTTTCCCAACATTCCCACGATTCTCAGAAATTGGTATCGTTTTCTCAAATCCGAAGGATTCATCGCATTTACCTGCTCATCTGAAGATTCATATTTAACATTGTCGATCGTAGAAGCCTGTGCAAAACATGGAATCACACTTCCCAATCTGCACGAACCATTGGGAACACCAGATCGAATTCAACACTTATTAACTCAAGCCAAATTTAATCAAATCGAAATTCATCCCCGACAACTAGGGACTTATCTGGGTTTAGAAACAGCCCAGAGCAGATGGAATGGGCAATTCTGGCTACATACCGATAATCCGCTGCGGGAATTAAAACCAGAAAAAATTCGCCAGATTAAAGCAAGTTATGATGATGAGATCGCTGCACTAGAAACCGAGCAGGGTGTATGGCATGAGGAATTAATTTACTACGTTGTTGCTCGTAAAGCAATACGGTTCAGTTAAGGATAATTGTAGGTTGGGTTTCACTGCGTTCAACCCAACAAAGCCTTGGAAATGTTGGGTTTCGTTCCTCAAACCAACCTACACAGTTTAAGGTTTTTAGCTACTTAGCTCCGGTTCGAGTTGTGAGATTCGGAATTGCCCCTCAAACCCCAAACTCTGGGGGTTAAGCGTCCGAACATTAACCCGAACTGACGTTATTTATGAATAACTTGCCATTTTCGGGGTTGATAAAATAAAGAACGGCTAGTAATCTTGCTGGCTTTGACAGTAAATCGGAAGGATTCCACAATATCAAAAGAGCAAACACCTTCTTTGATATATATTTTTGCACTATATACACCAGGCAATAAACAACAGTAAGGCATCTGCATCTGGATTTCTACTCTTCCCGGTAATATTTTCAGAGGTTCGTTATCACTGGCAGAAGTAATATACAAAATTCGCTCATTCTGCCCAGATAAAGCTGTAATCAATACGCCTAAATTAGCATGAACAACTTCTTTATATGCTTTGCATTCTACGCATAAATAAGCTGGTTCTCCACAAAAGGGAGCCGCAAGTATATTACCTTGTTCATCTTTAAAGCTAAGAGAAACAATATCTACACCCAAGCTTTCGCTTTCGAGTTTTTCTGGTAAAAACATCATTCCCAAAGCTGTGTCTGTATCAGCTAAACTTAAATCCTCTTCGTATTGGCGAATTACTGCTTCAGTTTCGCCAAATTTAATCAACTTACCTTTGGCAAGATAAAGAGAATATTCACATACATTTAAGACAACATGGGGATTATGAGAAACTAAAATAAACGCTGTACCTGCTTGCCTTAATTGCGCTAGTTTTTGGTAACATTTCACCCGAAAATTGATATCACCAACAGCCAACACTTCATCAATTAATAAAACATCAGGTTCTATGTGAACAGCACAAGCAAAACCCAACCTGGCAGCCATCCCAGAACTATAAGTTTGTACAGGTGCATCAATGGCATCAGCAATACCGGCAAAGTCTATGACATCTTGAAATCTCGCTGCAATTTCTTGAGTTGATAAACCCAAGATTGACATATTAGCATAGATATTTTCTCTACCTGTAAGGATAGGATTAAACCCTGCTCCTAAAGCAATTAATGGAGCTAATTTTCCTCTAACTTTCACATAACCAGTATCAGGATTAATCAATCCACTAATAATGCGTAGTAGTGTACTTTTTCCGGCTCCATTTGCTCCCACTAATCCTAAAGCTTCTCCCCGCCGCAGTTGAAAACTCACATCTTGTAGCGCCCAAAATTCTTGGTTACGAAGATTACCACCTCTACGATTTCCTCCTATTATTTCTGTACAAATATCTTGGATACCATATAATAAAGACTGTTTTAAGTTTCGACAAAATTTTTTAGAAACTTTGTCAACTGAAATTAATAATTCAGAATTTTGAGGCTGAATCTCATCAAGCATTTCACTTTTGAAACTATACTTTTATTAACCATATCCAAATTACGAATTAGTAATTAAGAACTGACTCTCTCAACTACAAAAGGCATAGCTAAACGGAAAATGATCCAAGTGATGATTAATCCTCCTAGGGTAATGGCACTTACGATCAAAAACCGATAAGGATTGGATATAACGCCTGTTGTGGCTAACTCTCGTGCTGTTACTAATAGAGGAGTTACCGGGTTAAGCTGCACTAAAACTCCAAATATTCCCTGTTTTGGCACTGGATAAACTACGGGAGTCAGGAACAGCCAAAAGCCTGTAATTAAACTTAAACCTCTAGATATATCTTGATATAAGACTCCCAAGGGAGCTAATAACAGCCCAAAAAATATTCCTAGCAAAACTAAATTAATTAATGCCACAGGTGCGAGAATTACTGTCCAAGTTACAGAAATTTTAAACCAAAGAAAAAGTGCCACGATTAAAATTAGCTTGATGGCAAAATTAAAAAATACTTCGCCTATTTTTGCCAAAATCAATGCTTCTCTGGGAAAATTGACTCTCGCTAACATTGGTTTCGCTACGCTTACAGCTTGTACTGGGCCATTTAAAGCTTCAACAAATGTTTGCCATAATACAGTGCTGAACATCACATAAGCTGGATAGGGTAAATCTGTAGTGCCAATATTAATTACATTAGCATCGTGAGCCAAGGTAAATCCTGTTGCCATGATTATTGGTGGTAAAAAAGCCCAAGCTATACCGAAAAATGATTGACGATACTGAGCGCTAATATCCCGCACCAGCAATCGCCAAGCCAGTTCACGAGAAGCTAACAAGTCTCGCCACATTTGTTTGCCCAATTGTATGGGATGTCTCAGCCTACTTTGGGGTGTATAAATAACTTCCGGTAGCTGAGAATTTAAATGCTGATGCTGCTTCACCATTTATCCTCGTTACATCAGACCGATCCGAACCTAAGTAAATGTATTATTTTCAACATTTATGGCATTATAAAAGCGATAGGTCAGTAAACCTGTATTTACAGCAGTTTTCATGTATTTGAAACACATCTATCGTCAGGTCACAGCAGTACTGTGCCCCTACAGTGTGTTCTATTTAGGTGAAAATAGCTGGAAAAGAAGGATGAATTTGAGGTAATCGCGTGAATACATTTCTATCAGGTGTGGCAGTATTCCTTTCTACTGTCGCTTTAATATGTGGCGGCTATGCAGCTTATGAAGTTTTTACACTGCGGCAGACGCTAAATACTACTAACGCTAGCACGCAAGCTAATTCTGCTCCTCCAATCTCTACCAAAGAATCAATTCCCCCAGAACCAACAGCATCAGCATCACCAGAAACAACAGCAACATCAGCACCCGCGACTACCTCGGTAACTGCTATTAAGCCTGGGCAATTTGTGCAGCCTGCCTTTGGCAATAAGGCCCAAGTCGAGATACTTTCAGCAAAACGGATTAAAGATCCAGAAACCGCAAACCGTGACGTGGTAAATTTGCAGATGCGTATCCGTCGCCAAGCTACGGACGGCGTTGGTGGTGGCGATGTTATATCGGTTGCTAGTACAACAGCTCGTAATCCTGAAACCAGTGAAACCTACAAAGGAATTGCTGCAAATCGCTCAACAGGAAGTGTTTCTTTGTTCCAGCTACGTCCAAAAGCTTCAGCTGATGCCTATGTCTGGATTAGGGTTCCTGATGGTGTCAAGAACGTAGACCTTTTTGTGCCAGATACAGCTGCATTTAAAAATGTGCCTATTTCTAACTAAACTTCTACTTGGATGAGAGTGCGATCGCACTGCCTCCTTTAAGCTCTACGGTGTACACACAAGGAAGAGAAAAACTACATCCACCTAAGATTTGCAGTGCGTTACGCTGGCGTGACAAAGCTAAATTGTTGCAATCATAGCGATGCCTGGGTTGGGCTACGCCTACGCATTTGTTATTTCGGCGAACTCATTTGTTATTTCGGCGAACCCATTTGTTATTTCGGGGTACCCATTTGTTATTTCGGCGAACTCATTTGTTATTTCGGGGTACTCATTTGTTATTTCGGGGTACCCATTTGTTAT
>JAVRCF010000088.1:0-6985 GCA_034530935.1 Aulosira sp. DedQUE10
TGTTATTTCGGCGTACTCATTTGTTATTTCGGCGTACTCATTTGTTATTTCGGCTGCCCCCTGCCCCCTGCAAATAATTACGTCTCCTGAATCGCTTCTCCTTCACTGCGAATCAACTGCAAATACTTCCCTTCCACCTGCTGCAATTGCTCATGAGTCCCCCGTTGCACCACCTTGCCTTTATCAAAAACAATAATCTCATCACAATCCCGAATAGTACTTAAGCGGTGCGCCACAATAATACAAGTACAACCCCGTTCCCGCAGCTTGCGATCGATTAACTTCTCCGCTTCCGAATCCAGCGCACTCGTAGCTTCATCCATCACCAGAATTGCCGGATTATTTACCAAAGCGCGAGCAATTTCTAATCTTTGTCGCTGTCCACCACTTAAATTCGTTGCGCCTTCTGCCAAATCAGCATTGTAACCTCCAGGCATAGAAAGCACTACATCCTGAATCTCTGCATCCCTACAAGCGCGAACCAAGTTACTAAAAGGCACCGTTGAATCCCAAAGAGTGAGATTATCGCGGACGCTACCAGCAAACATTGAGATATCTTGCTCCACCAGCGCCATTGAATGATTGATAATTGACCTGGGAATATCTCCTCTCGATTTACCATCAAATAAAATCTCGCCAGACCAAGGTTCGTATAATCCACAAACCAGCTTGGCAACAGTTGACTTACCCGAACCACTACCACCAACTAACGCTACTCTTTGACCAGGTTTGAGAGTAAGATTGAGATTTTCAATCAAGGGAGCCGCAGAGCGATTATAACCAAATGTAATGTTGTAAAGTTCCACATAGCCTTGCAGCCGCACATTTGCTGCGGGTACATCATAAATTGGTGTTACAGTTGTTTCTTGAGTCACCGCCGGATCGATCGCATTATGTAAAACATCATCCAGGCGATTGAGGTTACCTTCCATTTCCTGAAGTTCACCCGCCAGACTCACTAAATTATTCACAGGTTCGAGAAATCTTTGCATTAAGGCTTGAAAAGCAATCAGCATCCCAATACTGAGTACGCCATCCATTACCCGCAACCCTCCCACCACCAGCAACAGCATTGAGGTAATTGAGGTGAGAAATGATGGTAATACACCTACAGTTTGATTGGTGGTATCCATTTCTTGGCGGGCATTAATAGATTTAGCATAATAGCCAGCCCACCGGGAAAAGAATTCTGACTCTAACCCTGATGCCTTCAGGGTTTCCATACTTTGCAATCCGGAAATTGCTACGCCGCTGACTTTGCCTTGTTCTTGCATTAATCGCATATTGGCATCGACGCGCTGCCGAGAAACCCAGCGCCACACGCTAATATTTACGATTACGAAGGCAACACCGATTAAAGTGAGAACAACATCATATTGCAGCATGACTGCGCCATAAAAGACAACAGTAAAGATGGAGATCACTGTGGTAGCTAATCTACCAGATAACAGATTCGCCAAGCTATCGTTGAGGCGGACACGGCTGCTAATTTCCCCAGCAAAGCGCTGATCGTAAAAACTGACTGGGAGGCGGAGAATATGCCACAAAAAGCGACTGGACATCCCTACAGCCAGCTTAATTTTTAGGCGGCGCAAAAACTGAAGCTGAAGTAATGTTAAAAAACCATTTAATATGGCGGTTAAAATAATGCCGAGAATTAATGGCCGCAACCAATCATTTCTGCCTTCAATTAAGACATTATCAACAAAAGTTTGGGAGAAGGCGGGAATAGCTAACCCCGGAATCACTAACAATAATCCGGCGATGACACAATAAACCAGCGCACCCAGCGAACTCTGCAATCTCTCCCATAAAGCTATTGTTAGGCTTGGCTTCCGTCCTCCTGGCTGGAATTCGGTACTCGGTTCCAGAACTAGCACCACACCAGTAAAAGACTGATCGAATTCTGCGGGGGAAACTGTCCGGGGGCCGCTAGCAGGATCATTCAGATAAATCTTATCTTTGCTAAATCCCTCAACAACTAGGAAATGGTTAAAATTCCAAAAGACAATATAAGGACATTCTAGTTTGCGTAACCCATCCAAATCGACCTTAAAGCCTTTCGCCTGCAACTTATATGTGCGAGCCGCATTGATAATATTTGATGCTTTACTCCCATCCCGTGAGACACCACAAGCTTGACGGAGTTCTGCTAGGGGGACAATGCGATTATAATAACTAAGAATAATTCCGAGAGCGGCTGCACCACATTCCACCGCTTCCATTTGTAAGAGAGTAGGAGTGCGACGACGGCGATCGGGAGGATTGAAAAGCCGCCGAATTTTTTTAAATCTACGCCCAAGCTGGGATTGAAGAGTTCGCCACATAATATCGTGTTCAGTAGAGACTTATCATTAAGGAACCGCAGGGGGCAGGGGAGGTAAGGGGGACAAGGGAGCAAATGACCAATGACAAATGACCAATGACCAATTAATACATTCCACTCCAAGATCGCAGAATTGGAAAGACAAAGGAAATCGGGGATTGTTCGTCAATTTTTACCCGAACTGATGTGGTGGTTCCTGAAGTAATGTGCGTTTCTGGCCCCTTTGACGAAGACCAGCGAAAACGGCTTTTAGTTGAAGGATCTGGCTGAAGTTCCGCGAAAACTTGAATTTGTGGCCCTTGTGAGGTTAAGCCTTGCAAAATTTCCGCACCACCAACAACGCTTGATGCACTTTCTTTGGTGACAGGAAACGCCGAAACACTAGTCACAGTTGCGACAATCCCCCCAAAGCGTTCTCGCTTCACAGTAGAAGGAGTGATTTGCAGATCCATGCCTTTTTGAATCTTTTTACCTTCACTAACTGGGAAGAATGCTACTCCCACTAACTTATCAGTAGAATCTTGAGCTTGGATTGTGCCAATACGAGCGCCTTCTTCCAAGCTTTGCCCCGGAACAACCGCAAGTTCTAATATTTGACCGTTGAAATTGCTAGTAACCTTGTTTCTGTCTTTTAATTGCGATTTTAATTGCGCGATCGCTCTTTCGGTATCTTGAATTTCTTTTTTGCGATTGGTTGCGATCGCTAAATCTTGTTCGGCTTGAGTCGCTAATTTAGTATCTAGTATGGCTAACTGGGCTTGCAGTTCTTTGGTGGCATTTAAGTTAGCTAAATATTGCCTTTGGGCATCCGCTTCTTTCACATCCAGTTGTTTGAGTTGCGATTGAATTTCATCAATGCGATTTTTGCTGTTGAGAAATTCCTGTTCCGCTTGCAGAACTGTATCACTAGACACAGCACCTTCACGGCGTAATTGTTGCCGCAATTCAAAGCGTTGTTGAAAAGTCGGTACAAGCTTTCGTGTCGTTTCCAACTGTTGCTCTAAAGTCCGCCTTTCTTGGCGAATCGACTCTAAACCCTTATCCCGCAGAATTGGCGTTACCGATTTAGTAGTTTCTAAACTTTGTATCAGCGCTTGACGCTGTTGCCCGGTCGCACCCTTATCTAAAACCGTGCGTTGCGCTTGCAGTGAATTAGCATTGCGGTCTTGTTCTTGAAGTTGCAACAGCTTGACCCGCGCCTGATCCAGCTTTTCTTGCAGTTCTGTTTGGTCGATAGTTGCAATCACCTGTCCCTTCTTAATGCGATCGCCTGCACGCACAAACAAATTCAGAATCTTCCCAGAACTAGGAGACTGAAAAGGCACAACTTTACTAGGGAAAACTACTACCCCTTGTCCTGCCACAGTAATCGGAATGCGACCATAAACACTCCACGCCACCCCCACAACAATTAAAGATCCCATCGCCGCTAACGGAATCCACTTCTTCGGCTGCACCACCTGCATCAGCTGATCCAGCCGTTCCGGGGAAGATAAACGCTCCAGCGCTTCTTTACGAAATATATTATTGTTTTTTTGGGCGGTAACCATAGTGACTCCATTAAATATATAAATAGGGCATGGGGCATTGGGCATGGGGCATTGGGCATGGGGCATTGGGAATGAGGCTCAGAACTCCATTAACAAGGCTTTTAACTCCTCTGCTCCCTGCCCAGTCCCCTGTCCCCAATCCCTCAATTCGCCTTTATCTGCTTCAACATCCAGTCAAATCGTGTCCCTGCTAGGGTTACTTGTGCTAAAAAGCCAGAACTTAGTTCATCTTCATAAGTAAGATTATTGTCTAAAGATTTACCGGAACTATAAGTGATTCTGCCGTAACCTAGGCGATTGATAATTCCTTGCTGTTTGTCTGCTAACAAAATTGCTAACACTCGATAGAATCGGGCAGCAAAGCCAACATCGTGTAGCAGTTTTGCAGCCAATCGCCAACGGGGAATGGAAAGGACGATCGCATCTTCAACGGCGCGAATTGTCATCGGTGGTGGGGTTGCTTCCACAAAGGGGGTTTCGCCTACCATGTCACCACGTGATAATTTAGCGAATTCTGTTTCTATGGTTTCTGTGTCTTCTAAATTAGAAAAGGCGCGGGTGAGAGGGTTGCTGGTATCTTCGGCGGTGGAAGCCACCATTTTTCCATCTAATAAAATATAAAAAGCATCAACAGGTCTACCGGCTTGAAATAAGACTTCTCCTGCCAAAATTCTCTTAGATTCGCCGGCTGCAATCATCCAACCAATATCGCTATCGCTCAATTCAGCAAATGTAAATAAAATCTCGCGGATTTGCGGCTGAAATAGTACAATTGTGCTTTGTCCAATTTGGCTAACAATTTGCTCTAAACGGTGAGCCAGTAAAACTGCGATCGCGCGATAAAGATGAGCCGCAAAGGTGACATCTTCCTGCATTTTTTTGATTAACTGCTGCTGCGGAATCATCAACACCAGAGACTTTCTGGCAGCCTGAATCGTAGTAGAAGACTGGTAGGACGTTAAGAAAGGTACTTCTCCTACCACCTCCCCATTTGTCAGTCTTGCAATCTCCCGTCCTGACAGTTCGCCGCCTTCTAAGGCCGCAAATGCCCGACCGATGGGGTTATCGTCAGCTTGAGCCACAGAAACAGACAATGCACCATCGAGTAAAATATAAAGTGCATCAACAGGTGCCCCTTGGCGGATGAGGATCGTGCCGGCAGTAATTTCTTCTCTCCGACCCGTTGCTAATATCCAGTCAATATCACTATTTGTGAGTTCCTTCAGTAGAACTTCTGTCATAATTTAACTTCCTTCTGTTCTGCTAACGGGAGAGAAATGGGGAGTGCAGAAATAACTACCGATCAATCTCCCCATAACGCAATTAACTAAAAAGGATGAAAATAATTAGTAGATATTTCATACTTCATCCTTCTCCTACGGAGACGCTGCGCGAACATCCTTCATCCTTCAGTTGATGATTCGCTACTGGAAGTGTGAGAATAGTTGTGCTTCCACTCTGGAAGCTTGATATTCTCTAACTGTTTTGCGATCGTTTCAGACACATTTTTATATATATCGCCTGTAGGATACTGACCTGGATAAGGCTCAGTTGGATAAGGCTCACCTACAGCAACACCACCCGCAATACTTGCTAGTTCTTGAATCGTTAACTCTTGTGATTCATTTGGCTTTTCGTTTTCCATGACAATTGTTTCTCCTTGTGATTAATTTCAAATCCAACATTGATTGACACCAGAACAATTTCCGAAAGCAGTTGAACAAAAGTTGCCCAACTGCGATTGATTTATTTTAAAAACTCCGTTTATGCAGAACCATCGAGTGCAGATGCATCTCCAAACAACTCACCAAGAACTTCCAGATCCTTAGTTGTTGCATCGGTAATGGTGAATTGCAGTAGCGCGGATTCTGTTGTTTCTGCCTGAAACGCCGACTGTGCTGAACCGCTTGTTCCTAGTGGTGTTTCTTGGGCAAATCCGATTGTCGATTTGCGAAAGCTGGCAAATGTCAACCGCATATTGAAACCGCCTGCTACTTCGTCTAACTCCTCATCCGTTAGTTCAATGGCTGCGTCATTCGGAGTATTTTCGTCACCTGACATATAAGCTCCTTGATGTGACGTGTTACAGTTGAATGAGGCGGAGGGAAATTACCTTGAGACTTGCCAGCCACTTGGTTAATCAACCCTCCTGCTGCAATCCTTCAAACTGAGAAATTTAATCTAAGAAATACCAGTTTCCTTAAACTCTTGAAGCTCTTGCTCAGAGAAAAAGCTCTGTTGAAAGGTAACGCTTTTAATACCACCTGTTGCAGGAATTTCTACAAAACCAAGCTGATTATCCTCGGCATTTAGATTTCTCCCAAACACATCGGTAGTTGCGCCACCGGCAATATCATCGAGTTCTTGATTGGATAGTTCCAGCGCTTCATGGGGCTGTAAGTTCTCCGTTGTCATTGTCGTTCTCCTTGTTGTGTTCATTGGGGTGTGAGTGTGAACTCTTCACTCATTTTGTTCATTACTAGCTCAATTACTAGGCTGAAAAGAAACCACCAGGAATTCCAGGAAGATCATCACCTGTGAATTTGATCTCTTGCAATTTTTGTTCAGAGACAGCAGTTTTCTGAGTGGTGAAGGATGCAATACCGCCATTAGCACCGATAATTACTGCGCTAGCTTGCTCATCGAGGAAGTTGAAATTGCTAGCATCAACTACGCTAGCTGCACCACCAGCAACGATATCGAGTTCTTCAGCAGATAGTTCCATTGGCTTGTTGTCAGACATGATATTTTCTCCTTTATTGTTTGGTTTGGATTGTATTAATTAGCGAAATTACTTGATAGATGCACCGTGTAATTATGAGGCTGAAAAGAAACCACCAGGAAGACCAGGAAGATCATTACCAGTGAATTTGATTTCTTGCAACTGTTGTTGAGAAACAGCAGTTTTTTGAGAGTTGAGGGATGTAATACCGCCGCTACCAGGGACTAAGGTTGCACTAGCTTGTTCATCGATGGCGTTGAGGTTGGTAGCATCAACGACGCTTACAGCACCACCAGCCACGATATCTAGTTCTTCAGCAGATAGTTCCATTAGTTTGTTGTCAGACATGATTTTTTCTCCTTAATGTTTTGGTTGATTTGAAGTTTG
>JAVRCF010000088.1:7085-35892 GCA_034530935.1 Aulosira sp. DedQUE10
TGGCGTTGAGGTTGGTAGCATCAACGACGCTTACAGCACCACCAGCAACGATATCGAGTTCTTCAGCAGATAGTTCCATTGGTTTGTTGTCAGACATGATTTTTTCTCCTTAATGTTTTGGTTGATTTGAAGTTTGCAAAGTTGAATTACGAAGCGGAAAAGAAACCATCAGGAAGACCAGGAAGGCTTTCACCTGTGAATTTGATTTCCTTCAACTGTTGTTGAGAAACAGCGGTTTTTTGAGAGTTGAGGGATGTAATACCGCCGCTACCAGGGACTAAGGTTGCGCTTGCTTGCTCATCGATGGCGTTGAGGTTGGTAGCATCAACGACGCTTACAGCACCACCAGCAACGATATCTAATTCTTCAGCAGATAGTTCCATTGGTTTGTTGTCAGACATGATGTTTTCTCCTTAATGTTTGGTTTGTGTTGTATTCAGCGCAGAAAGCGTTTTGCTTGTTCGTTGCTTCTCGCTTTCTTTGCTTGATGTCCCTATAGTACGAATTCCTCTCCCTTATCCACATCTGAAAAACGTCTAGTATTCTGTCTAAGCGAATTAAATAGATGTCGTCTGACTTTCGCTGATGACGTTGAGCAAGCACTAAGACTTTAGTTATAGGCTGAGAGGACTAGTTCCCACAAAAGTAGTGAATTTGCTTTGAAACCTGGAATTTCCCTGCATCTCGCAGTATGTATAAACATATAAGCATGAATTTTAATCAATTCGTAATTCGTAATGACGCTCCTACGTCGCTAACGCTGCGCTAACGTAATTAAGAAATTTAGATTTGAGATAGGGTTCTTGTTTTTGTAAATTTCCCAATGAGTTGCGAGATCCCCGACTTCTTTAAGAAGTCGGGGATCTAACCACCGCTAACCACAATAAATTAATGTATGGGAATACTAGATTCACAAAGAATAAAACAATTAGCAAATTTTAGCTTTTGAATAATTAAACTAAAACAATATAAATCAAAAACTAAAATTAATTGATTGTGCATGAATTGGCAACAATGTTGTATATAAAAAGGAAACAGCAATGTTGAACAGATTTAAATTAGCAACCAAATTTACTTTTCTACTATCGCTGGTTTTCCTCGGCGCGATCGCAGTTAGTGGTTTTGCTTTATCTCATGCACTTGAGCACAAGGCAGAAGCCGAAATTGCTGATCGCAGCCAAATTTTGGCAGAAACGATGAACTCTGTCAGAAACTTTACAAACACAAGGATCAGTCCTCTGTTGCTACCGATGGTGGAAACTCAATCGACATTTGTCCCTGAAACCATCCCCAGTTTTGCAGTCAGGGAAGTGTTTGAAAATCTTCGTAAAAACCCAGAATATCAGGATTTCTTCTATAAAGATGCCAACCTCAATCCGACTAACATGAGGGATAAGGCTGATGAATTTGAAACGAATATTATTGAACGGTTTCGCAACGAACCAGGTCTGCAAAACATATCAGGGTTCCGTGAATCTTTTGAGGATAAACTTTTTTATAATGCTCGTCCATTTACTGTTAATAATCCAACTTGTCTACGCTGCCATAGCACCCCGGAAGCTGCACCAAAAAGTCATATTTTAAGTTACGGTTCCGAAAATGGCTTTGGATGGCAACTCAATAAAGTTCTGGGCACTCAAATTATTTACATGCCTGCTAGGAAGGTATTTGATGATGCAAAGCAGGCTTTTCTTTTATTTATTAGCTTATTTATTGGCATCTTCGCTTTAGTAATTTTGGCAATAAATTATTTGCTGAAACGAAATGTACTGCAACCACTCAAACCAATGGCACAACTCGCCCAGAAAATTACTATGGATGAAATTAGTTCTGAAGAAGCCGAAGAATTTGACCGCCAAAAGCTAACATCGATTGTTAAACGCAATGATGAATTAGGACAAATGGGCCGAGTTTTTCAACGCATGATGCATGAAATTTCTGCCCGGGAACGACAACTGAAGCAACAGGTACAAAAACTGCTGATCGAAGTTGACGAAACCAAACGTGCGCGTCAAGTTGCTGAAATCGCGGCATCAGAATCTTTCCAACAATTACAGGAGGAGGCAAGAATCATCAGAAATAAACGCAATGCCGTAAATGAATAAGTTAGGCAGAGGGCTGATGGGGATGAGGAGGATGAGGGAGAAAGAACAAATACCAATGACAAATGACAAAGCGCAAAGTCGAGCCAGTCGTGTGGGCGGGTTTCCCGACTTGAACGAACTGGCGTTGAGCGGAGGTTTCCTCCGATGGCTCCGCCAACGTCTCCGACGAACAGAACTTTGTAAGAATGACAAATGACAAATGCCAAATGACAAATGACAAATTACCATTGAGGATTTATCGTGTCTGAAATTATTTCTGTTCATTCATTCCGTGGCGGAACTGGTAAGTCAAACGTCACAAGTAATCTTGCTACCCTAATTGCTCGTTCTGGAAAGCGAGTGGGAGTTGTGGATACAGACATTCAATCTCCCGGAATTCACGTTTTATTTGGTCTGGAAGAAGAGCGGATTCGCTACACTCTGAATGATTATTTATGGGGTCGTTGTGCGATTGAAGATGCAGTCTATGATATGAGTTCTATTCTTAAACAAAAATCATCTTTGTTCGGTCGCCAAGGAAGTATTTATCTCTTGCCTTCTAGTATTAAGATGAGTGACATTTCTCGCATTTTACGTGAAGGTTATAACGCACGCTTGCTGAATGATGGTTTACATCATCTAGTTAAGCGTTTAAAACTGGATTATCTGTTAATTGATACTCACCCCGGTATTAACGAAGAAACTTTGCTTTCTATCATTCTTTCCGATGTTCTGGTGTTGATTCTCCGCCCAGACAAACAAGATTACCAAGGTACAGCCGTAGCCGTTGATGTGGCGCGGAAGTTAGAAGTACCTAAAATGCTGCTAGTAGTCAACAAAGCTCTGCCATCTTTAGATTTTAATGATTTAAGACAAAAAGTACAAAATACCTATAAAACCCCTGTAGCTGGAATTCTACCTGTTAGTGAAGAGATGTTTAATTTAGGTAGCAGTGGCATTTTTAGTTTACAGTATCCCAATCATCCGTGGGCTGAAACAGTCAATGCGATCGCAAAACAAATCATGGGTGCTAAAGCTAAATCTTTCGTATAATGGCATACACTATACACTGATGAAACAAGCTACCTTAAAATCACTGATACCAGAAGCAAAACTGGAAGCAGTCGAAAGAGCACTGCAAACAACTTTCAATACCACCACAGTTGAAAGTATTGAGCATTATTGATTGGGAAGTGGCATTCCAAAATGATAGGTATGCTGATTTGGCGAACGTTGCTAATTACTTTATGACTAATGAAACCTAGGAAGAATCATATCTGATAGCATATTTTGGCGACTTGCTTGACGACTACAAACGCGCTCGATTTTTCCTCATGCGGCAGGTTTGCCAGATGTTTTACGCAATGGTATTTCTGAAGTTAGCAGCAGCCTCATGGCCTGAGAATTTACCTATTGAATATAGTATGCTAGTTCTTAGCCTCAAAGAATTTCATCAGCAACTAAGGACTGACAAAACTGTTCTTACAACCCATAAAGGACAATTACTTTATGGAATGATTCGTCTAAATGAGGCTTTATATAATATGAAGACAGCAAGATTTGCTGAGTCAATCAAGATAATTCGTAATTCGTAATTAATATATGTAGTTGTGTAGGGTGTGTTACGCTGTAGACTAACGCACCATGCGATATTTTCAGTGCGATTTTAGCTGATTAAAAAGTCCATTATCTTTGAAATTATTAGTAAGTGATGTAGCTGTATTAATATTGCTCAAGCTGATAGATAAAATCCAGTATGAGTGATGTAAATTTCTCAGGATACCAGAGTCCCCATTCGTGTAAACCTTCTTCTACAGTAATTAATTTAGAGTTTGGAATAAGTGCTGCCATTTCTTGAGCGTTACTTAAGGGCGTAGTCAGATCTTTTTCTGACCATAATAACAAACAGGGAGCTTGGATTTTTGGTAGCAGATGGCTGATATCTTCGTATAAAGAAATTAGCAAGCCTTGAATGACATTCCCTGTATTGAATAACAAGTTAGAGGAGAAAACTAAAGGAATATCAACTAATTTCAATCTGGATCTTGGAAGAAACATTTGAACTGTCATTTCGATTGCCCTTCGCGGTATCATCTCCGGTATAGATGGCGTGGGAATCCCAGTACTATCTACCAAAATTACACTTCTGACTTTTTCTGGAACAAGTGTTGATAAAGTAATGGCAATACCTCCGCCTAATGATTGTCCTACTACATGAAATTCTTGTACATTCAAAACTTCCAAAAAGGAAATGAGCAATTTGCCATAGCTAACGTAATCGGGAATTAGCTCAGAGTAAGTAGATCTCGCAAAACTGGGCAAGTCAGGAGCAATTATAGTATGCTGCTGTGCTAGTAGTTTTAGCACTTCTTGATAAGGCTCAGTAGAGATTCCCCATCCGTGTAGAAATAGGAGGGGGATTGAACTTGACTCCAACCTACTTTGCTGATAAAAAATAGTGCAATCTTGTAAATCGATTCGATGATTAGTTAATTGGGATTTCAAAACCACAACCTCATTCACTATCACTTGCTAAATCACTTCTACTGTTATGTAAGAGTAACAAGCTCACAGGGTTGACGAACCTTTCTAAAGGCTTATATAAGTAAGGCTTATATAAACACAATTAACAAACTTAGATGCCGCAGCGCTTTCTTGATTTGCCTCTGTTGCCTCTTTTGCCGAATTGGTATGAAATATACAAAATATAGCGGTTCTCGTTTGGATGCAATACACAATGGGCACAGCAATGCTCATAGGTGTCAACTTAACGTGAAACCCTGATGGAGGCTTGATTTTACGTTTTCTCAATTCCTATCAATATCCGCGTTACCCCACAAGAGTTTTGTCTAAAGCCAAAACATCCCCTCCCCGCGCGCGGAGAGAAGTTGCGTGCGGAGAGTGCTGTTGTGGGGACGGTCTCCGTCCACACAACTTCGGAGGGTTCCAAAAGTTGAGCAAACTTCGTGGTAGGGGTAAAACGCTTGTGGGGCAAGGCTTTTAAGCAATGCTGTGCTCGCTTGCGCTACCGCCGCTTGCCCGTGCGCGATCGCATTCAATATTAAGCTCATCCCACTCCTTTTAGGAGTGGGATGAGAGCGGGCATAGGGCATGGGGCATGGGAAAAGCCACCAATGCCCTATGCCCCTCCTCGGCGGGCGGTGAGGCAGCGCGGTCTTCTCCCAAAGGGAGAGGCTAGCGCCAAGGGGGTTTCCCCCATGAGCGACTGCCGTTAGCATAGCGGTAGCGTTAGCGAAGCGGTAGCGAGTCATCGAGCGTCCGTAGGAGCGTCACCCGTTCGCTCAAAGCGTTCCCGTTCGGCGAAGCCGTTCCCGCAGGGTAGGGTAGGGCGGTTCATCTCACCCCTGTTGTTGGAGTGGGCTTTCAAGCGCCGACTTTCTGTAAATTTATATTTGATAACCCGCAACTTGGGTTAATAATGTATTTTCCTAAAACATAATCGTGAGTGATTAGCCAATGACTAATCACTCACGACTCATTAAAAATCTTAAACTATACTTCTTTGTTCTGAGTTTCTGCGTGTTCTTGCATCCGAGATACTACGTTATAGTCACCACGACTAGGAGGAGTTTTCGCTTCAATACTACCTTCAGTTGGCCCGCCAATTGCCTTCCATGCGGCTAGGCCACCTTTGAGTTGAGATACATGCTCAAACCCAGCAGAACGCAGAGATTGTACAGCTTGAGCAGTTTCATCTTCGCTAGCACCGTAAACATAAATATCACGGCTTTTATCTAAAGATGATGTTGCTCGCTCTACGACTTCATCTGTGGGCATTGGCATTGCACCCATGATGTGACCTTCATTATAGGTTTGGCGATCGCGTACATCAAGTATTGTAAAAGCTGGTTCACCCCACTCTAGACGAGCTTTAAGAACATGAGCATCAGATTGTGGTTCAATTGGTGGCTGTTGAGGAATGATATTATCTACCAGATTGTTAGCCATAACTATCTCTTGCTGATTACATTAACAGCAATTTATCGGAAAATATAGTTTTATTTGCTCTTTCCCTGGTATGAAGATTATCAAACTCTCTCTTAAGATAGACTAGCTGCAACCAATTTTGATTTTTGATTGACAATAGCTTTTATAACTCAATGGTATTACTTTATCTTTCGTTTTCTATTTTTAAATTTTTTACAACGAGCAAAAAATAGGTAAAAATTCGACAATTGAAGGCTTCTGCTAATTTGTGCTACATAGAAATTTTCTTGATAGAAGTGATTTTTATGGCTGTCTAGGTTTGATAGAAATCCGCATTTTTTTGACCAAAATAGCCCAGTTGCTAGACTCCACAATTTGGGTTGCACTCAACTGCCAACCGCTATTTTTGAAAAATGTATTATAAAACACTTATACAAGTAACTAGTATTATTTAAACTAATAGTGAATATCGATAAATTTTCACATAAACTAATTTGAGGTGTATAAGCAGGTAAAACTAAGTCAAATAAATTACAACCTGTATAAGTGAAGTCAGACTTTAAGCTTACTTATGTTCTTTTAATAATAGATAAATCATATTGAAAAACTAATTATTGGGAGATTAAGTTAAATGTAACCAATAATCAGAAATTATCAAGTAATTTTAGAACTTTATCGTAATTGATTGCTGAGTATGAAGTCTACTTTCTAGGGAGCAAAAATATAATAAGTTCTGCAAAAATCTTCTTTTGTTGGATAATAAACATGATCAAGTGCTTCACAGACGGAGTAAAAAATTAAGTACAGCCAAGCCAAGTACTATAATGACAATGTTTGGCGAGCAGTAGCTACGTCATACGTGTATATATGATCGTCCGAGGTAAGGATGGGAATAAACTCAGAACAGCAAAAGTTCTTTAGGGTGCAAAGAATCTCTGAAGGTAGCGTTTTACAGAGTAGCGATCGCATATCAAATCGCCACATAGACAATAGACTAGAAACAATGGGCTAGAAAGTTATGGTGATTGTTCCTGCTACTAATCCCAAAATTCTTCTTGTAGATGACGACTACGGTGTCCGAACTCTCATATATCGCTTTTTAAGTCGAAAATATCATATCGAGTCTGCGGCAGATGGTAAGACTGCGCTTAATTTATTTGATCAATTTCAACCAGATTTAGTTATTCTCGATTGGAATTTGCCAGATAGCAGTGGCTATAACCTCTGCCAAGAAATGCAACGGCGCACTAATGTGTTAGTTATGATACTAAGTAGCCGAACTGACGAAGCTGATAAAATCAAAATCCTGGCTGCCGGTGCTGATGACTTTATGTCCAAACCCTTTAGCCTAGCCGAAGTAGAAGTCCGAGTCCAAGCTTTGTTGCGGCGCATCCGTACTGTCAATACCTCACCAGCGCAACGCCTCGTCTTTCAGCAATTAGCAATTAACCCTGATGGCCGAGAGGTGACACTTAACGATAAACCTTTATCATTAACAGCCTTGGAATTTAATATCTTACATTTTTTAGCTAGCCATCCTGGTCAGGCGTGGAGTCGTCCCCAGCTAATCCAAAAAATTTGGGGTTGCGATTATTATGGAGATGGACGAGTAGTTGATGTACATATTGGTCAACTACGCAAGAAAATGGAAGTTGATACAACTGTGCCAGAGTTTATTAAAACCGTTCGGGGCTATGGTTACAAGTTTGAGCCACCGGAAAAAAGTCCAGAATAGCAATTCAACAATATTGAAATACTCACCGGGCTGAAGCTTGGGGGAAACACTTGACACTTCACTGAGATGTGCAGGCGTTCCTGTCTTACCCTCTCTCTGTGTCCGTTTAGAGTCGTGGCAATGCCCTGTCCCGACCGCCAGTCGCTACTACGGGGGGAACCCCCCGTAGTTTGCCAGAAAGAAAATCTTCCCGGCAACTTCTCTCCGCAACGCGCTGGCTCACTTTGTTTATATTTTTCGCAACATTCTCGTCTCGGTCGTGTTCAGTCCCACAATTTAAGCATTGAACCGTCCGAACTTTTAAATCGAGTTTGCCCCATTTGTAGCCACATTTATAACAAATCTGACTTGTTGCCTCCCATCGACTAATGACATGGAATACTCTACCAAACTTCTGTGATTTAGCTTCGCATAACGTTCTAAATTCTCTCCATCCCTTAAGACTAATCACTCTGGCAAGTTTGCGATTTTTCACCATTCCTGACACATTTAAATCTTCCAAAATGATAGCTTGATTCTCGCTAACGACTTTGGTAGATAGCTTGTGCAAGAAGTCTTTACGGGTATCCGCTCCGAAGATGTTTGGCTACAAGCTAAAAACTTTTTGAGAAAGTCTTGGCATCTGTGTAAATCTTTCTGGATCGTTAAGTGGTTATTTAAATTTTTTACTAATCACCAACAATTTGATTTTCCAAGGTATAACAATATATGCCTTGTCCGTAACTCATTTAGGATTGCTATAGTGTCAAAATTCCCTACTTTACCATAAAATGATTCTGCAAGAGGTCTAATGATTAATAAAAGCCTGAAACGACGTATTTACGTTAATTCACAAGATAATAAATTTGTACAGTGCGTAAGTCCTATCCAGTAAGTCGCGCATTGCATTAACTTCAGATATCTGGGAATACTAAATCTAGAAATTTTAAGGATGAGCGAAGTATGCTGACCAGTTTTGCGAGTATTCCCGGATATCACATCACTGAAAAACTCTACAATGGTTCGAGAACCCTAGTTTATCGAGGGTATCGCAAGACTGATTCCTTACCAGTGGTGATGAAACTACTGAAAAATCCTTATCCGGGTTTCAGTGAACTCTTATCGTTTCGCAATCAATACACTATTACTAAAAATCTCAACTCACCTTTAATTGTCCAAACCTATAGCCTGGAACCTTTCCAAAATGGTTATGCACTGGTGATGGAAGATTTTGGGGGAATTTCTCTCAAAGAATGGAGAATCACGCAAAGGCGACAATCTCTACAAGAGTTTTTAGAGATAGCGATCGCTCTCTGTGACATATTAAATATACTTTACCAAGAACGCATCATTCATAAAGATATTAAACCCAGCAATATATTAATTAATCCCAACACCAAACAAGTTAAATTAATTGATTTTAGTATTGCATCATTACTACCAAGAGAAACCCAAACCCTAGTTAATCCCAATGTCTTAGAAGGAACACTAGCTTATATATCCCCAGAACAAACTGGGAGAATGAATCGGGGGATAGACTATCGCACAGATTTTTATTCCTTGGGTGTAACTTTCTATGAATTACTTACAGGAGAATTACCTTTTGCGTCAAATGATCCAATGGAATTAGTGCATTGTCACCTGGCTAAAATGCCTACAGAATTAGGGAATAGGGAAGAGATTCTACAGGTGCTTTCAGATATTGTGATGAAATTGATGGCGAAAAATGCTGAAGACAGATATCAGAGTGCATTGGGATTGAAGTTTGATTTAGAAAAATGTTTACATCAGCTACAAGTTGATGGTGCTATAGATAACTTTGAAATTGCACAGAGGGATGTGTGCGATCGCTTTATCATCCCTGATAAATTGTACGGTAGAGAAACCGAAGTAGAAACCCTGCTGCAAGCATTTGATCGAGTCAGTCTTGGTGCAACAGAAATGATGCTCGTTGCTGGTTTTTCCGGGATTGGGAAAACAGCAGTCGTCAACGAAGTGCACAAACCAATTGTGCGCCAACGTGGCTATTTTATCAAAGGTAAATATGACCAATTTCAACGGAATATTCCTTTCAGTGCCTTTGTGCAAGCATTCCGGGATTTAATGGGACAATTACTAACAGAAAGCGATGTCCAAATAGAGCAATGGAAAAATAAAATTTTAGAGGCAGTTGGCGAAAATGGACAGGTAATTATTGAAGTCATCCCCGAATTAACCAGAATTATTAGCGAACAACCAGCAGCCGTAGAATTATCAGGAAATGCCGCAGAAAATCGCTTTAATTTATTGTTTCAAAAATTTACTCAAGTCTTTACCAGTGCAGAACATCCCTTGGTAATATTTTTAGATGATTTGCAATGGGCTGATTCGGCATCCCTGAAATTAATGCAGCTATTAATGGCTGATACAGGTCATCTTTTATTAATTGGTGCATACCGCGATAATGAAGTCCAAGCCGGACATCCATTAATATTGACTTTGAGCGATATCCAAAAAACCTTAGCAACCATTAATACAATTACTCTCGCACCATTAAGTCAAGTCACAGTCAATCAATTAGTTGCTGACACGCTAAAATGTACAGAATATTTAGCCGAGAATTTTTCTGTATTTCTCTATCAAAAAACTCAAGGTAATCCGTTTTTTGCTACACAGTTTCTCAAAGCATTACATCAAGATGGATTAATTGAATTTACCCCCCCAACCCCCCCTTACCAAGGGGGGGCTAGGGGGGGTTGGCAATGTGACATTACCCAAGTGAAAATTCAAGCGGTTACAGATGACGTAGTAGCTTTTATGAGTTTTCAATTGCGAAAGTTACCGCTATCAACTCAACAGGTATTGCAGTTAGCTGCTTGTATTGGCAACTCTTTTGATTTAGGAACTTTAGCGATTGTTTCGCAACAATCTCAAATTGAGACGGCTGCTACTTTGTGGAAAGCATTACAAGAAGGGTTAATTTTACCAATTGGTGATGTTTATAAGTTTTATGTCGGGCAAGAAACCCTTGCAGGTACATCAGAAAATCAAGAGATTGTGACATATAAATTCTTACATGACCGAGTACAGCAAGCTGCCTACTCTCTGATTGCCGACGATCAAAAACAGTTAACCCATCTGCAAATTGGACGTTTATTGCTGCAAGCCACTGCTATTGATAAACAGGATGAGAATACTTTTGCGATCGCCAATCACCTCAATAAAGGTGCATCCCTGATTACAGATGAGCAAGAGCAGCAACTCGTGCATTTAAACTTGAAGGCTGGACAAAAAGCCAAGAGTGCAACTGCATACGGAGCTGCATTCAATTATTACCAAACTGGGATTTCTCTGTTGCAGGGCGATCGCTGGCAACGCCATTACGATCTCACCCTGGCGTTGTACGAGGGAGCAGCCGAGTCCGCTTACCTGAACATTGATTTTGAACAGGTCGAGCCATTGGCACAAGTGGTACTTAATCATGCCCAGTCATGGCTGGATCGCTCCGGCATCTACGTCACGAAAATTCAAACCTGCATTGCCCAAAGCCAAATGCACAAAGCACTGCAACTGGCAAGAGAAGTGCTATCCCATCTGGGTGTACAACTGCCACAACCCACGCCAGCGGATATTCAACAAGCCTTTGAGCAGACTCAAGCCTTGCTTGCAGGTAGAGAAATCGAATCCTTACTGGAACTCCCGCAGATGACAGCAGCCCATCCCAAAGCGGCAATGATGATTCTTTCTAACATCATTGCGGTTGTCTATCGGGTTGCTCCAGAGCTGTTTCCTCTGCTGATTCTGGCTCAGATGAATTTATCTGTACAACATGGGAATGCACCAGAATCAACTTACGGCTATGTGCTGTATGGGTTGATGCAGTCCGCTCAATTGAACGACATTGAGACGGGCTACCACTTCGGGTTACTGGGTGTGAATCTGCTGGAGCGCATTCACGCGCCCAAGCTCTATGCAAAAACCATTTTTGGATTTTACGCCTTCCTCAGTCATTGGAGAGAACCGATAAAAAATACTCTTTCAGGCTATCTACACGCCTACACCAAAGCACTGGAAACAGGTGATTTAGAGTATGTTGGCATTAGTTTGGTGTGCTACGAATACGCAGCATACTTAAATGGGCAAGAACTCACTACTCTGCGGCAAGCAATGGCAGAACACCGTAAGGTAATGCAGCAGTTTCGCCTGAGTGGCCATTTAGATTATCAAACGATTTACTATCACATAGTCCTGAATCTAATGGAGCCGACGGTTGAACCAGAGCGACTGTTCGGCGAACACTATGACGAAGCGATATCGATCCAGCGCCATTTAGAAGCCAATGAATCACTGGCGCTGTTCCAAATTTATGTTTGTAAACTTTTTCTCTCCTACCTGTTTGAGCAATATGACCGGGCGATCGCAAATGCTCGCATGATCCAGCAGTATTTAGGTGCGGGAACTGGACTGCCCCATGTTCCAGCTTTCTACTTTTACAGCGCATTATTGCAGTTAGCGGTTTATCCAGATGCCAGCGATGCAGATAAGGCAGTTATTCTAGAGCAAGTTGCTGTTAATCTGGAAAAATTGACCCATTGGGCAGTTCATGCACCCAGTAATCAGGCTCATCGCTGTGCGTTGATTGCCGCAGAACGCTGTCGAGTATTGGGGCAAAAAGCAGAAGCTAGCGAACACTACGATCGCGCCATCTCCCTCGCCAAAGCCAACGAATATCTCCACGAAGAGAGCCTTGCCAACGAACTGGCAGCCAAGTTCTACCTGGAATGGGGTAAACAGCGCCTAGCTGGGGAATACATGATCGAAGCCTACTACAGTTATGCTCGCTGGGGTGCAAAGGCCAAAGTTGCCGATTTAGAAAAACGCTATCCCCAACTACTTGCCCCCATATTACAGCAAGCTCGTTCGACCCTTTCCACTCACGAAACTATCTTTGCCTTGGGGACTCTCACCTCTACCAGTTCCCAGACTTCCAGCAGTAGTGTTTCTGGCGCTTTAGATTTAGCCGCCATTCTCAAAGCTTCTCAAATTATCTCAAGTGAAATCGAACTGGAAAAACTGCTTTCATCTCTGCTGAGAATCGCGATCGAAAATGCCGGGGCTAATAAATGCGTCTTAATGCTGTTGCAAGACAGTCGCCTGCTCATTAAAGGCTCAATTACCCAGGGAACACAGCCAGTCATGTTGCAGAGTCTTCCCGTTGAAGATAGTCAGGATATTCCCCTGAAGCTAATTTACAAAGTCAAGCACAATAGACAGACTGTTGTCTTGCTGGATGCGACAGGCGATATCACTTTAGCCAACGACCCATACATCAGAAGTCAGCAGCCAAAAAGTATATTATGTAGTCCAATTTTGCATCAAGGTAAATTGCTGGGCATTTTATATCTGGAAAATAATTTAGCAACGGAGGTGTTTACAAGCGATCGCGTTGAACTCCTGAATTTACTCTGCGCTCAAGCCGCAATTTCCCTAGAAAATGCTCTACTGTATGAGCGATCGCAACAATATGCCCAACAGTTAGAGCAAGCATTACACAAGTTGCAAAACGCCCAATTACAAATTGTCCAAAGTGAGAAAATGTCTGCGTTGGGTAACTTAGTGGCTGGTATTGCTCACGAAATGAATAATCCTTTGGGTTTTATTTCTGTCAGTCTCAAACAAACTAAACCCACTATTGCAGATATTACCGAACACCTAAAATTATATCAAGAAACTTTCCCAAACAAGAGTGAAGAAATTATTGACCATGCCGAATCAATTGATTTGGAATATAGCTTAGAAGATTTACCTCAGGTGATTGATTCGATGACGATGGCGTGTGACAGGCTGAAAAATATTAGTACTAGTCTCCGTACTTTCTCTCGTGCCGATAAAGACTATAAAGTGCCATTCCAAATCCACGAAGGCATCGATAGCACGATTTTAATTCTGAAGCATCGTCTGAAAGCTAATGAACAGCGTCCAGCAATTGAAGTAGTTACCAACTACGGCGACCTGCCTGCGATAGAATGTTTTCCTGGGCAATTAAATCAAGTATTTATGAATATTTTGGCTAATGCCGTTGATGCATTGGATGAGTCGAATGTTGGGCGAAGTTTTGCATCAATTGAAGCTAATCCCAACCGAATTACAGTTACTACTTCCATAGCAAATAAGCTCATGAAAATTGCTATTGCTGATAATGGTAAGGGGATAAGTGAAGAAATTCAACCAAAAATATTTGACCATTCATTTACTACGAAAGCTGTGGGCAAGGGAACGGGGTTGGGGTTGGCGATCGCAAAGTCTATCGTTGAAGAAACTCATAATGGGAAGTTGTATTGTAACTCTGTTCTAAGTAAAGGTACAGAATTTATTATGGAAATTCCACAGGACTTACGCAAAAATCAACTTGGGCTAAATCAGATGCGGTAAAAGAATGAAGCTTAGTAGCGAGCGCAGAGGCAAGTTTGACAGAACCACGAATAAAGAGGGATGAGGGGGCAACCTTACGACCGGTACAACGACGTTGATGATGACGTAGCATACCAAAAGCATGTTCTAAGTCATTATTAGTTCTGGGAAAATCTTGGAGATGTCTAAGCTGTTCCCTGTCCTCAACCAATAACTTTAATCTTGCGTAACCACTTATAAATATAGCCAGCGTGGATATTGTTGTGACATTGATCGTGGATAAGTATTGTTGCCTTCACAAAAAGACATAATTAGGTAAAATTAGTTAAAGCAATTTTTGCACCTGTTAAATCAAGGCATCAGCAAACCCATGCAGCTGAAAATCAGTGCATCTCGACTTCCCATAGCGCCCTTACTACTAATTGCCCCCTTTTTCTTGTGGGGTACAGCAATGGTGGCAATGAAAGGAGTAATACCCCACACCACACCACTATTTATGGCAGGAGTGCGGTTGCTACCAGCTGGGGTGTTAATTCTTGTAGCAGCAGCATTGATGGGTAGACCTCAACCCAAGGGATGGGGTGCATGGTTATGGATTACCTTATTTGGCTTAGTGGATGGAACTCTTTTTCAAGGCTTTTTGGCAGAAGGACTAGTGAGAACTAGCGCCGGGTTGGGATCTGTGATGATTGATTCTCAACCCTTGGCTGTAGCCTTGCTGTCGTTATGGCTATTTCAAGAACGGATTGGTTTTTGGGGATGGCTGGGGCTAGGATTGGGAGTTTCTGGTATCAGTTTAATTGGCTTGCCCGATGAGTGGATTTTCCATTTTCTTGGTTCTGGTGTAAATATCACAATCGGTAACTGGCAAGAGTTATTTGCCAGTGGTGAGTGGTTAATGCTATTAGCTGCGCTATCAATGGCCGTGGGAACAGTATTGATTCGCTTTGTATGTCGCTATGCAGATCCTGTAGCTGCTACGGGATGGCACATGATTATTGGTGGATTGCCATTATGGGGAATGTCATCATTTATAGAATCCCAACAATGGCAGAATCTTGTCCCATCAGATTGGGTGGCGTTGGGTTATGCCACAATATTTGGTAGTGCGATCGCCTACGGATTATTTTTCTACTTTGCTTCTAGCGGTAATCTCACCAGTCTCAGTTCTCTCACCTTCCTGACACCTGTTTTTGCTCTACTCTTTGGTAATCTCTTCCTCTCAGAAGTTCTCAGTCCCTTGCAGTGGATGGGAGTTGGACTAACTTTAATTAGTATCTATCTCATAAATCAGCGCGATAATTTGGCAGCAAACAAAAAGGTTACTCTGGGTGAAACAACTACAAATCAGCAACCTATTTTAGAGGCATCTAATCCTCAGAAGCTTAGCCCTATTACTTTAACTGTGAGAGAATCTGAGCCAGAAATTTTACCCTAAAATTAATAAATCTTCCTTTTCCAGCTCATAAGCTATTGGTTAAAAATTACCATACAAAGATTCCCAACTTCTTGAGGAAGTCGGGAATTAGCTTTTTTAAGAATGATTTAGAACCAACAAACAACCAACGTAATTTTAGGAATTAACACTTATTTGGAAATGCGGTTAACAGTGGTATTGTGCCTTTATTTATGATTGTGCTTAAGGTTGTGTTCCTTGGTTAGAATTACGTTGTTGCCAGCGTGAACGTGCATTCTGGCGAAGTTGCTCAAATTTTGTCCGTTGTTCAGGAGTCAGTAATGCTTGAATCTTTTGTTGCGAAGACTCCATGATTTGCTTGATTTGGGTTTTTTGAGTTTCAGTTAGATTCAAGGACTCAAAACCTTTTTTGCCACGCTGGCCTGGCTGTTGACCCTGAGGACGTTGCCCTCCTTGCGCTTGACGCTGACTTCTTTGGGCTTGACGTTGTTGGAATTGTGCTTTTAACTGGTCTTTTTGTTCTTGGGTGAGAATTCCTTCAATTTGGGTGCGGCTATCACGCTTAATTTGTTGGATTTGGGTTTTTTGGGCATCGGTCAACCCTAATTGTTGCCAAGGCCCCTTATCTGGACGTTGTGCATTTGGGACTTGTGCAACTTGCTGACGTGAAGAAAAGCCTCGTTGTGCTTGAGCAGCAAAGGGAGTTGCTGTTAATGTTAAAGCGATCGCTCCAGCTAGCAGTGATAATGTTTTGACTTTCATGACTGAGCTCGTGTGTTGTTTTCTTTTTTGATGTCACCATCATATAAACTCTTCTTGGGCAACTACATGAGGAAAAAGTCACGGATACACCCATGACTTTAGTCATTATTTATTTATGAGCAATCATACTAGTTATTTTAGATAAATTAAACTAAGGTAATAAAACTGCTGATCAAGCAGTTTATTTTTGTATTTATATTTAAAGACCTTGTAGTTAGCTAAGTAGAAGCACATAAATAAAATTATGCTTTTAGCAATTGTGAATAAATAACCAGTAAAGTACTTACCTTTTACCATAAAAAACCTTTACTCACTGAAATTTAAACCCCTAGTTTGCTAAACCAAATTTAATTAACATTTCAATTGTATGAAAAGCCCAATACAAATTAACAATCATCCATTTCGATTTCTACTTTATCTAGAGTGGATACTATTAGCAATTGCAATGCTAACTGCTATCATGCCATCTCCACCGTCGCCGCGTTTTCCTGGTAAGTTTTACGAACCAACTGCTGAGAATTTGCTCATTGCAACTGGCTGTTTGATTATTTTTGGTCTCATGGGTTTGAGATTGCCCACAGGTAACCAACTTAGTAAGATATGTTTTACCGCCATTGAAGTTCTATTAATTTTTATCACTGGATTTGTCGGTGGTAGAATTTCTAGACTTTTTCCTTTTATCTACATGATTTTAGTAACTCGTAGTTGCTTAATTTTTAATTTACCAGGGCGTTTAGTAGTTACGTTTATCTCTTTTATTTTATTTTGGCTGACATTACAGCGTAGGCTACACAATTTTCCTCCATCGCCACAAATGCAAGAGCGGTTTCAATTTTTCACACTGAGTTTGTCTTTATTATTCGGCTTAAGTTTGATTTTTGTATTACTGTTGATGAATACAGTATTATCCGAACGCCAAAGCCGAGAAGAATTAGCCGTTGCCAACGAGAAACTGCGTCAATATGCTCTCAAAATTGAGAACCAAGCAACCCTAGAAGAACGTAATCGCATCGCTCGTGAAATTCATGATTCTTTGGGACATTCTTTAACAGCGCTAAATTTGCAATTAGAAACAGCTTTAAAACTTTCGCAATCTAAACCTGATAAAGCTCAAGATTTTTTAGTGAGAGCCAAAGAACTAGGTTCTAAAGCCTTGCAAGATGTCCGACAATCTATTTCTACGATGCGTTCTCATCCTCTGCAAGAGCAATCCTTAGAACAAGCGATTCGTCTACTATTAGAAGATTTTCACCATGCAAATGGCTTTTCGCCAATTTGTCTGATTAATTTAGAAAATGCTTTACCCAGTGAACTGAAAATTGCCATCTATCGCATCATTCAAGAATCATTGACAAATATTTCTAAGTATGCAAAAGCGACAGAAGTTAGAATAGAAATAGATAAAATTCCCAAGGCTTTACGTTTAAGTATTCAGGATAATGGTAGAGGCTTCGATTTTAAGCAAAATACCACCGGATTTGGATTGCAAAGTATGCGCGATCGCTCTTTAGCAATCGGCGGTGTATTTAATATTATCAGTGCCCCTGGAACAGGTTGTAAAATTACAGTTGATATTCCCCTAACGAGGCTGCATCGATGATTAAAGTATTGCTAGTAGATGACCAAAATTTAATTCGGCAAGGATTAAGAGCTTTATTAGAGCTAGAAACAGATTTAGAAATTGTGGGAGAAGCAGAGAATGGGGAAATGGCAATTAATTTGGTTGCCCAATTACAACCAAATGTCGTACTAATGGATATTAGAATGCCACTCATGGATGGAGTTGCAGCAACACGAGAAATTCACCAACGTTTTAGCGGAATTAAAGTTTTAGTATTAACAACTTTTGATAATGATGAATATGTGAAAGCTGCACTACAAAATGGAGCGATGGGTTATTTACTAAAAGATACACCTTCGGAAGAATTAGCTTTTGCAATTCGTGCTGTTCATAAAGGTTACACCCAACTTGGCCCAGGAATAGTCAAAAAACTGTTGACTCAATTTCCGAGTTTAGAACCAACCCAATCGCCATCAATTCCGCCTAGTTTAGCAGAACTTACTCCTAGAGAAAAAGAAGTTTTACGCTTAATTGCTCAAGGTGCCAGTAACAGAGAAATTGCCCAACATCTCTACATTTCTGAGGGGACAGTAAAAAATCACGTCACCAATATGTTGAATCGCCTAAATTTGCGCGATCGCACGCAAGCCGCAATTTTTGCTAATACATTTTTAGCATATTTAAATGAGAGTGATTAATTATGAATTAAAGTATTAATTAGGAATATATAGCTTGTTCACTACTTTTATGCAATATATAAATATGGATGAAACTGTAACTTTATATCGCCCTACTGGCCCAAAAGAATTGGATCTAGTTAAACAAAGCGGTTACACTAAAGATTCATTATGGCATTGCAGGCTTGTCAGGAATCAGCGAGTTTGAAGATCTCAGCATCCTGCAAAGTGGTGCAGATACTCGAATTGTGGTATCTAACCAGGCGATCGCAGTTCTTCAAGGTGTTCAAGCCAGCATTATCGATAGCAACAGTTTTGTCTTTGCCTAAAGCCCTTACCGTGCAAATTCGGCTTTTTGTCAGAATCGAAAATTTCAACTGCCTGAAACGACGATTTTTTGTTCAAACCAGATCCAAGTAATCAAAAGGGCGAGATAGTGCATCTCGCCCTTTGAAAAGTCAGCTAATTGAACAGATGCTTGCGCTCATTTAACCTTTGATAGCTTCAGGTTGCTGATTTGCTTTTTTATCAGGTATCAGCCGTTCCAATCCACGGGCAATCAAAGGCAAAAATCCGATAACTAACGCCACACCTGCTAGATTAAATATCAACTGTGCATTAGCAATTTCCCGAGCCACATCATCCCCCGTCCCGACTATCTGAGTAACCCACTGGGCAATTACTGCTAATTGACTAGCAAATAAAATCCCTATAGCAGCGCAAACAATATTAAACAGCAAATGAAACACACCTGTCCGTACTGCTGAACGTTCCCGTCCAAGAGTAGCCACTAGTGTATCAGCGCAAGTGCCAACTTCAGCACCCAACACCAAAGCAACACCTGCGGGTAATGAAACCAATCCTTGACTGGCTAGGGTCACAACAATGGCAACAGTAGCTGAGGAGGATTGAATCAAAATTGTAAATAATGCTCCTACTAAAGCGCCTAAAAACGTATTGTCTCCCAAGGTTTCCATCCATTTTATAAACGGTTGGTAGTCCTTGAATGGTTCCATTGCATTCTCAATTGTGTCAAGCCCAAAAAAGAGTAACCCTATCCCTAACGCAACCAAACCAACAGACTTCCAACGGTCTGTTTTACCTAAAAAAATTAACAACAAGCCAACGAACATTGCTATTGGTGCATACTCATTAATCTTAAAAGCAACGATTTGAGCGCCGATGCTCGTACCGATGTTGGCACCTAATACCACACCAAGAGATTGTACGAACGGTAGCAATCCAGCGCTAACCATTGCAATGACAATGATAATTGTCACACTAGAAGAATCTAATATTGTTGTGGCTACCGTACCAGTAGCTACTCCAGCATATCGATTGGTTGTAAACTTGCTAATTAAATTTTTGGCGCGATCGCCTGCGATCGCTTCCAGTCCCTCAGCCATTCGCGTGACACCATACAAAAATAGCACCAGTCCCGCTAGCGCTCCCGTGACTATTTTGAAAATATCTAATCCTTCTTGTTTGCTTTCATTCTCACTGTTTTGATTATTTCCCGCTCCGGAAGATGATGCAGGTTTTTCAACCTCGCTCTTGTTTTTCTGTTGTATTTCTTGCGTTACAGCCACAGATATTGACTGACTAAATTGTAAATTTTTATCTATTATCGAGGGCGCTATAACAAGAGTTACAACTAAAAAAATCATAACCAGGAATTTGAGTATTCTGTGATTAAATTTCTGTGATAACAACATGATATGCTCAACAATGCTATGTTTTTTCAAACTTTGGATGAGTCTAATAAGCAACAGTTCAATAACTATAAAAATTGAAGTTGCTCTTTCGGTTATCAAAAAAATCAACAATTATTAATGTGGATGAAATAAATTGCCAAACTTGGTTAAAAGACTTTTAATTACATATTGGTCAATGAACAAGAATTGTAATTTAATCAATTCCTGTTTACTACCATAGGGTATCAGTTCTGGACATTCTGACAAAATTGCCATCTCATTATAGGTTCTTTCAAACAAGAAATAATATAGATTTTCTCTCTTTAATAGTTAACTTACTTGCGTCTTAAGAAAGAGATTTATAGCGAGAGTTTTCAGTTAATCAATATTTAAACTCAACTTAAATAAATAATAACTTTGTTCGCCAAAATAACAAACATTTTAAATTGGTTGGCTTGTTGGCTGTTGACTGTTAACGTACTTTCCCCAATGCGATGCGTACAAGAATGGAATTTACAGCAGTTTGCAAGCAAATGAAATCCAAAAGTTAACACTATCTTAATCGCTACTTGATAGTAGGTCAGTAGGTTCTCTGTGTTGCCTAACACAGGCTGTCAAAGCAGAGAAACTTTCTGACTAGGAGCGAATATGGAATTCATTGATTACCATCGCCTGCTCAACAATCGTTGCAGAAGGCGGAGTTTTTTGCTAGGTGCAGGATTCTTCACAGGGTTAGCGATAACTAGCCAATGGAGTCCAGCAATAGCAAAACCTAAGTTTTCTGGCTATCCCTTTAGTCTTGGTGTCGCTTCTGGCGATCCTTTACCAGATGGTGTTGTTTTATGGACGCGACTAGCTCCCGTGCCACTTAATGGCGGTGGAATGCTCTTAGAAAACGTTGTAGTGCGCTGGGAAGTTGCTCTGGATGAAAATATGAAAAAAGTTGTACAAAAAGGCAAAGCCTTAACAACTCCAGAACTAGCACACTCAGTACACGTTGATGTACGTGGTTTAAAACCTGAGTGTTGGTATTGGTATCAGTTTAGAGTAGGTAATGAGGTTAGTCCCATTGGGCGGACGCGCACAGCTAGCGCATTTAATCGTTCTACCAACCAACTTAACTTTGCCTTTGTTTCCTGCCAAGATTGGCAAAACGGTTATTACACAGCATTTCGACATTTGGCTGAAGAAGAACTTGACCTTGTAAAGACGAGTGTATTTACTTACCGATGACTCCAAAACAAAAGCAAGCTCTTCAAGAACATATTCAGGCGATTGCCCAAGCGGGCACCAGCAAAGCTGATCGCTAAAATACTAAGGGAATATCTCCATCCCCACTGCACATCAGGTCTATGATAAATTGTTTCAGGTCTGGGCGGTGGTCTCTCGAATAGCCATAGGTAATTTCGATTCTTCCTGGTTTTGCCTCCTCTTGTGTTGCCTTGTTGATGTAATCACCATCAACGTGAAATGAACTTGAATCGAGGTGCAAGCGTTTAAAATCATTGCTTTGACAACTTGACCTGCAAGTTGTGATTTCTTGAGCGTGTGTTCCCAACAGCCGATTAATTTGTTCTACTAGATTCATCTCATCACAGATGCCTGCGACTATGCCTTACTTGGTCAATATCCTGTACCCTGATATCTAATGGTGATGCTGTCATACTTCTCAAATGCAGCAAGCATTTAGGTCATTTTCAAAAATACAGCATTTACGAGCGCACCTGCGGAATCTGGGTTAGAAGAGTTGAACAATAACATTGTGGGTGACATCGAAGTCATTGGAGAATTTCGTTATTCATAATACTCGCCTTCGAAGAGAAGCAAGCTACGTAATTCGTAATTAAGATAAATTGCGTATCTTAGAGGATGTTTTAAAAGTCCTGTCGTTGGTAACAAAACGTTTTAGATCCCCCTAAATCCCCCTTAAAAAGGGGGACTTTGAGAAGTTTTCCCCCTTTTTAAGGGGGGCTAGGGGGGATCAACCAGTGCTTAAAATCACAGCCAATCACTTTTCAAACAACCTCTTAGATTGGGTAACGTAGATGCAAGCTACGCTTAATTAAATAATTCCAAACATTCTGTTTTTAAAATACCTTTAATCACTTTGATATTTCTAAAGGATTTAGCAATCACCTCTTCACAAGAAATATTAATTTGTGATTGATTTACAGAAATCAAATCTTGAATTGAAGCGCCATAGACAATTTCTGATATACCCGTCCAAACACAAGCAGTCGCACACATAGGGCAAGGTTCACCAGTTGTATATATGCTATAACCTGCCAAAGAAGGATTTTGAATTTTAGCTGTTAAACTACGAATAACATTGATTTCTGCATGAGCAGATGGATCGCTATTTTGTTTGACAGTATTATGACCTACGGCCACTACTTCGTTATCTTTAACAATCACTGCACCATAAGGTGCGTCACCTTTTTTAGCTTCTGCAAGTGCTTGACGCATAAAATATTCATGGTTCATATTAGCTGAGGATTTGAAAAAGATACTTGTTAAGAATATCGCATTTTGAATGTTGTTTCTACGAAATACTGAAAAATAGCTAGGGTTAAATATGCTACTTAGCAGAGAGAAAACCGAATTTTATTTAAAAGACATAGAAACACCAGTAGGTCAAGGAATTAACTTAACGATCGCTGGATTGGTTCTTTTGTCATCAGGAATTTTCGTAGCAGAAACTTATAAAATTCCTGATTCTGTCCGCTGCCAATTACAAATTATTGATACTGCTATATTTATAATTTTTGCAATTGAATATACACTGCGTTTGTGGAGTGCAGAAAATAAAATTAAGTATTTTTTCAGTTTATATTCTATTATTGACTTAATCGCTATTTTGCCGTTTTTTCTCGGAGCCGTAGATTTAAGCTTTATTCGTTTGTTGCGATGGTTCCGAATTTTAAGGTTAATCAGGTTTATCGATAAGAAATTTTTCTTTGGCAGTATTAGCACTGAAGATGGTGTAATATTTGCACGAATATTATTTACTCTATTCGCAATTATATTTGTTTACTCCGGCTTAATTTATCAAGTTGAACATCCTGTTAATCCCAAAGGTTTCGCTACTTTTTTAGATGCATTGTATTTTTCGATTGTGACGATGACAACTGTAGGTTTTGGAGATGTTACACCTGCTTCAGAGTTAGGCCGCTGGCTAACAGTATTGATGATTTTGACAGGGATTGCATTAATTCCCTGGCAAGTAGGAGATTTAATTAAGCGATTGGTAAAAACTGCTAACCAGGTAGAAACAATTTGTTCAGGTTGCGGTTTGGTTTACCATGATGCAGATGCTGGTTTTTGTAAAAGATGTGGAACAAAGTTACCTGCTATCAGCATGGATTAAATTGTCATTTAGCGTTCTTACAAAGTTCTGTTCGGAGGAAACCTCCGCTCAATGCCACATGCTTCTTAATACGGTTCGGTTAAAGGGGAAAGAGAAAAAGGGAAAGGTTTAAATTCACCCTTAACCCTTTTTCCCTTACCCTTTGCCCAAACTACAAGGGAGATGAAAAGTGCTTATCCGAACCGTATTGACATGCTTCTGATTAACTAAATAATATACACTAGTCGTTAATCAAAAGATAATTCATATCGTTCGGATTTCTACAAAAAAAGCATTTTTACTATGGAGGTAGAAATTATGGAACATGATAAAAAAGACAAGGGAAAAACATCTAGGCGTGGGTTTTTAGGACAAGCACTAACCGCAGCAGGTACAGCCATAGCAGCTCCCTCATTACTCAATCAGAGCAGCACGGCAAAAGGCAGCCCTCAAACTACTGAAGGTATTATGGGAGTTACGTTGAGTGTAAATGGTAAAAAGCAAAGTCTGGCAATGGAGCCGCGTGTGACACTCCTAGATGCGTTGAGCGATCGCCTGGGACTGGTGGGTAGCAAAAAAGGCTGCGATCATGGGCAGTGTGGAGCTTGTACTGTGTTGATTGATGGTGAGCGTGTCTATTCTTGCCTAGCTTTGGCTGTAATGCAAGAAGGCAAAGAAATTGTCACCATTGAAGGGCTAGCAAAAGGTGATACTCTGCATCCAGTGCAGGCGGCCTTTATCGAAAACGATGGTTTTCAGTGTGGTTATTGTACACCAGGGCAGATTTGTGCCTCAGTTGCCTTACTTGATGAAATCAAACGCGGCTGCGCTAGCGTTTTGACTCCAGATTTAACTCGTCCACCACAACTGGCTGAACTCTCAGAAGTGGAAATCAAAGAACGATTGAGTGGCAATCTTTGCCGATGCAGTGCATACAACGGTATTGTTGCCGCCGTACAGCAGGCAGCAGGACAAAAACCACCCTCTCCGGTTGCCGATTTGATGCTGGGTGAATTAGAGGAGACCTTGGGATGAAAAACTTTAGTTATACCCGCGCTACCTCTGTGAAAGAAGCCGTGCAGAAGTCTATCGCCGATGACAATGCAATGTTTATCGCGGGTGGGACAAATCTAGTCGATCGCTTGAAAGTTTTTTTAGATGAGCCATCGCAACTGATTGATATTTCCCGCCTGGAAATGAAGCGCATTGAGCGGCTGTCTAATGGTGGTTTACGTATAGGAGCATTAGTCAGCAATACAGCAGTAGCAGATAATGCCGATGTCCGCCGAGATTACCCAATCTTAGCCCGCGCCATTCTTTCTGGAGCATCACAACAAATTCGTAACGTTGCCACTGTCGGCGGTAACTTACTGCAACGTACCCGTTGCCCTTACTACTACGACACTGCCTTTCCTTGTAACAAACGGCAGCCAGGACAAGGTTGCCCAGCCGCCACTGGCATCAATCGGATGCACGCCATTTTAGGAGCCAGCGACCAGTGTGTAGCAGTTAATCCTTCTGATATGAATGTTGCCCTTGCTGCCTTGGATGCGGTGGTTGAAGTAGCAGGCCCCAAAGGCCAAAGGCAAATTTTATTTACAGAGTTTCATCGCTTACCAGGAAACACACCCCAGCGAGATACTAATCTAGAGCCAGGGGAATTAATTACCTCTGTGATTTTACCGCCAGTATCCTTTGGGAAATCGGGAGTGTATCTTAAATTACGCGATCGCACTTCCTATGCCTTTGCATTAGTTTCTGTAGCGGCAGCTATTGAATTGGCAAATGAGCGGATTAAAAATGTACGTTTAGCAATGGGTGGTGTCGCTCACAAACCTTGGCGGCCAACAGAAGCCGAAAAGTTTTTGATTGGCAAGCCAGCTGATGCTAGCACTTTTCAACAGGCAGCAGAAATTGCTGTACAGCAATCCCAGCCTCTGAGCCACAACGCTTACAAAGTGGAATTAGCCAAGCGGGCAATTCGTCGCGCACTCACGGTTTCTGCCAAAGGAGGCGGGGTAGTATGAATAAAGTAACTGGAACGGGTGTTAATCGTAAAGATGGTAGAGCCAAGGTTACAGGCACAGCCACCTACGCTGCTGAACATCAAATTCCTGGTTTAGTTCACGGTTATCTCATCACCGCTACTATTGCTAATGGACAAATTAAAAGTATAGATACCACGGCTGCAGAAAAGACACTAGGAGTAATTAGTGTTTTTACCCACAAAAACCAGCCCAAGATGTTTAAGCCGACCAACGACTTTATGACCTCGAAAATCTACGAGGCTCGGTTGCCGTTGTCAGATAACAAAGTTCACTATGGCGGACAAATTATTGGTTTGGTAGTGGCAGATACCTTCGAGCAGGCGCGTGATGCTGCTCATTTGGTAAAGGTGGAATACACCGCCCAAAAGCCATTAGTAGAGGCTCAAAAAGCAACTTTTAAAGATGCGCCCCCTTTGTTTGGTGAAGAACTAAAGTTTGAGAAAGGCAATGCCGCAGGCTTGAACAGTGCCACAGCCAAAATTGAAGCTACCTACAAGACTGCCACGGAACTGCACGCGCCGATGGAACCCCATGCCATTATTGCCCATTGGCAAGATAACAACTCACTGACAATTTATGAGCCTACTCAATGGGTGATGGGTAATCAGCGCACCTATGCAGAACTTTTTGGTCTACCCTCAGAGCGAGTTCGGGTAGTTACGCCCTTCCTCGGTGGAGGCTTTGGTTCCAAAGCTTTCCCCTGGCCCCACGGTATTTTGACAGCGGCAGTGGCACGGCAAATCAAACGTCCGCTGAGAGTTGTTCTCAGTCGGCGGCAAATGACAGCCAACGCCGGACATCGCTCCCAAACTGAGCAAATTGTGCGTTTAGGAGCAACTGCGGATGGCAAGCTGATTGTGATTGATCATGAAGCGAAATCCTCGACTTCCCCGGTAGAGGTGTTTCCCGAACCTTGTACTAATATCACTCCAGTCATGTATGAAGCACCAAATCTGCGACTCAAACAAGAACTGGCAGTTATGAATGTAGGCACACCCACCTTCATGCGCGCGCCTGGAGAAAATCCAGGTATGTGGGCTTTAGAGTCAGCAATGGATGAATTAGCTTGGCAACTGAAGCTTGATCCTGTGGAACTGCGGCTTAAAAACGAAGCCAAGGAACATCAGCGTAAAGGTTTGCCATTTTCAGCCAAGCATTTTGCTGACTGTTTGCGAGTAGGTGCTGAACAATTTGGTTGGAAAGATAGACCAAAACAAGTGCGATCGCTCACCCGTGACAGTAAACTAGTTGGTTGGGGCATGGCCGCATCCACTTTCCCTGGGATGAGAGGTGCAGCCACAGTCAAAGCACGCTTACTACCAGATGGTACAGCCCACATCCTCACAGCTGGCAATGACATGGGTACTGGTGCTTATACCGTTGTTGCTGCTACAGCCGCCGAGTTTCTAGGTTTACCTATCGAACAAGTAAATGTCGATCTGGGTGATTCGTTATTACCTGATGGTGGCTTGGCTGGTGGTTCCCAAATGACAGCATCTCTTGTTCCGGCGGTGATGTCAGCCTGCACCCAAGTCCTCAAAAATGCTAAGGCTAAGACTGCACAAGAAGCATTGGCTAATCTGCGCCAGTCTGGCAGAGCAGCATTTGAAGCCACTGCTTCCACAGCACCAGGTGATGAAGCTAAGAAGTGGGCATTTCAATCTTGGGGCGCACATTTTTGTGAAGTCAGTATAGATGAAGAAATCGGACGGCTACAGGTAACGCGCTGGGTATCAGTAATGAACATTGGCAAAGTGATCAATACCAAAACAGCAGCCTCTCAGGTACGCGGTGGTGTGATTATGGGTATTGGTCAAGCTCTAATGGAAGAATGCCATTTAGACCCCAATATTGGCTACCCTGTCGTCTATGATCTCGCTACTTATCACTATCCTGCTCATGCAGACATCCCTCGCATTCAAGTCACCTTTGTTGGCGCACCCGATACCAACTTCAATCCAGGCGGGGTGCGTGGTGTAGGTGAAGTTGGGATTACAGGAGTTTCAGCTGCGATCGCTAACGCAATTTATCATGCCACAGGTAAACGCATCCGTAATTTACCTATTACTCCTGACAAATTGCTCTAACTTCAGTAGACCGAAAACTTCTGCGATCGCACCTGCTAAATCACCTTGCTGATCGAGCGCTACTCCTAAGTTATAGTAGTCTATCCAAGAGGAAGGATTACTCTTGATTTGGCTTTGATAAGAAACGATTTTATCAGCAAGTACGCCGCGACCTTCCGGCAATCCTAGTTCTAAACTGAGTGTAGAGCGTTGTGGGTCTGGGGCAGTTGGGAGTTGTTTGGTAAACTCAGCAGTTGCAGCTTGTAAATCTCCTTTTTTTTCTAAAGCAAATCCTATAGCGGTTCTCGTTTACGTGAGGTACACCCGTAGGGGCACGGCACTGCCCATACGTGTCAACTTAACGTGAAACCCTTATGAAGACGTGATTTTGAATTCACTCACCTATCATCACAATCCCCGTCACCCCACCCCGGTTTTGTCTAAAGCCAAAACTGCCCCTCCCCTTGGCAAGGCTATCCATTACCCGGATCTTTCTCAACATTTGCCAGAGTATTCACTCACCTTTTTTATAACCCTGATTAGTTCGTCATTTATTCTCAATAAAAACCTAATTTTAGCGAGAATATTAAGAGCTAATTTGTCAAGTATGTCTGACACCTCGGTGTTTAAGATGTTTACAAAACAGGCGTTTCAAGATTGTAAAGAAAGATGTGACTAATGGATAGCCTTGGCAAGGGGAGGGGTTGGGGGAGGGATGAAGAGTGCTGAGTTGAAAGTGCCTCGGCTTATAGTTAAAAGACTGCCCACAAGGGGCAGGGTATCAACCTTCTCCTGATTATAAGATTCCGCCCACGAGGGGCGGGGCATTTACCGAGTGCAAAAGTGCTGAGTACTCTTTTTCTTACTCAGCACTCAGCACTCAGTACTGAGTAGGGTAAAACGCTTGTGGGATAAGCGTTTGAGCTTAAGTTGACACCAATGGGCACTGCCGTGCCCTTACACCTCGCGATATAATGGTGTACCAGATTTGAATGGGAACCGCTATAAGTTAGCCTTCTGTACTAGCTGCGGTGTACGCACAAGGACTTTCATTCAAAAGGTCAGCACTTTCATTCAAAAGGTCAGCACTTTCATTCAAA
>JAVRCF010000089.1:0-35521 GCA_034530935.1 Aulosira sp. DedQUE10
AATAACTAGTCAACCCTTAAGATTGCTTTTTTATGACTTTTTCAGCAAGCCCTAATTATGTTTTGTCCCGCAGGGGAACGGCAAAAGTATTTTGAAGGTTTAGCCAAACTTCTTCAGGATGGACAGGCATCTGACCGATAAGCTCTTATAGAATTAATGCGACAATTTGACCAAGAGCCAGTAGAGATTTAATTATGCCGTATAGGTTCAAGTTACATTTCCCACTTGTTTGATTGTCAAAACAGTTTTTGTCATCAACTCAAAAATACTATTTCCACAAAAAAACTGCGAAACAAATCTTTTCCGCAACTGCCCTACATCAGTGTTTTCACAACTTGGTGGAGAACTTAGACTTAATAGTATAAAAACAGTATGATGTATTTTCTGAATATCTGTCCCAGTGCGTACACAGATATTAAGTTGTTTTATACCAAATAAAAATACATTTGTAGGGGCGCAAAGTTTTGTGCCCCTACAAATGATTGATGTGTTGCAAATACCTTTTGAATTGGTATTAGAAGTTGTAGCCAACGCCTAATGTTAGACCAACGCTAGTTTCATCAAAAAAGGCTGCATTCACAGCACCTGTGGCTGTAAATCGAGAACCTAAAGGAACATCTATACCACCAGTTACCAGAGCAGCAATATCAGTATCCCCAGAAGTATCAATAGCGACACCAGCACCCACAAAAGGAGATATGGGGAACTGTTGTTGTCCTGTTACTGGTTCTGCTTGTGGCCTAAAATCCAAAGTGACAGGAACCAGAACTAAAGTCTCATCCCCAAATATAGCTGATGGTCGCACTGATATATTACGTGTCAGACCGATTTTGCTGATCACTGAAAAGTTACCTACGCTCAGAGCATTAGCACCACTTAAACCAATGTTACCAGCAACGCCTATATAGCTAGGTCCACCAAGGGTTGTTCTGCCAGGTGTTACACTACCAGTAGTTCCTCCTGGTTGCTGACTAGTAAGGTTAGGCGGAATCAGGACTTGGTTAATTGCATGGATCACACCATTGCTAGCTTGGACATTTGCCTGTATGACTCTTGCACCATTAACTGCAATTTGATTGTTGGCAGCATCAACCTGAACATTTACAGATTCATCTTCAATTGTCTTAACTTGCCCAGTTGACAGTTGGCTAGAGGTTAATTGACCGGGCAGCACATGGTATCTTAACAGCTTAATCAATGTTTCTCTATTTTCTGGTTGCTGTAATTGCTGTAGAGTACCAGGTGGTAAAGCCGCAAATGCTTGATCGGTAGGAGCAAACACTGTATAAGGGCCTGCTTGTTGTAAAGTATCTGCTAAACCTGCTGTTTTTAATAAAGAAGTTAGAGTTGTAAAAGAACTACTAGATGCAGCTAACGAAACAATATCGGTACCGCCAGGTTGAGTAGTACCTGGAGTAGTGCCAGTACTACTACCTGCAACAATATAACTAGCAGCAGGAGTATTGCTAGCAATAGGTTGCGCTTGTCCTTGTCTCACCAAAGCTTGATACAAAAATGCTGCGGCTTCAGCGCGAGTTAGAGGCTGTTGCGGATTGAGTTGTTTGACCTCTGGATAGTTGACTACAATATTGGCTTGTGTTGCAGCAGCCACATTATTCACTGCATAACTTGGAATTCCTGAGGCATCTGTGTAATAAGTGTTCAAAACATTAGATGCATTGTCGTTAGTACTCAAACCCAAGCCACTTGTTAAAGCAACTAGCGCCTGTACGCGAGGAATTTGTTGATTGGGCAAAAACACATTCCCTGGATAACCTGACATAAATCCCGTTTCGTAGGCTTTCCGAATTGCATCCGCCGCCCAATAGTTAGCTGGAACATCTGAAAATCCACCAGAAGGTAATTGCCGAACTGGGTTTTGATTGAAAGCTTTTTGAATCATGGCTGCAAATTGAGCACGAGTCACAGCCTGATTCGGTTTAAAAGTGCCATCAGGAAACCCTGCAATCACGTTTCTTTGCGCTAGGGCTTGAATAAATGGACTTGCCCAGTAATCTGAACCAACATCAGACAAGTTAGTTGTTGTAGTACCTGGTGTTGTAGTACCTGGTGCTGGTTCTGTATTTTGGGCCGAAACAGGTATAGAAATTACTATAGGAGTTAATGTAGCAGCTATGACTCCCAAAGCTAGTAAACTGCTTTTTACTGATGCGCGAAACCAATTAAACATGAAAATATCCTCCAAAAACAAGTAAAGTCGTTTCTCAATTTCTTGATTGACTCTGGGAAAGTGCTGTATGCAAAGTTAAATAGGCACACATATTGAGATAATTATTGGGTTTGCCTTTTTCCTGATACTACGAATGCGAAATGTTAAATTCTAAAAGTCTTATAACCACCTACCATTGCATTTTATAATGTCTCTCCAAATGTTTGCTCTATAGAGAAACTTTAAGTGTGTGATGAGCGTTGGGCTTTTCAAGAACCACATCTTACACTCAGCGCCAGTCAGACTGCTAAGAGTATCTGGGATTTTTCCCAAATAAAGAAAATTAGTAATAATTCATGAATTTATCAAGTTAATTAATAGAGTCTGCTTCCCAGACACTTGGTATTTGGTAACTGCCTTAGTAGCTTGAAAAAGCTTAATCAAATCAATCTTGACCAGCATGAGTCTAGTATCTATAGACGAAGAAAGTGCATGATTCAGATATTTACTATTTTTAACCTGTCACTTCAATCTAACAACTAGCTAAAGGCTAGACTTTTCCGCAATTTTTTCCCTCTTTAGGTAGTTGACAAAAAGGGTAAAAGTTTGAGATTAGAGGCGAATGGGCAAGCTTAGGACTGAAATTAGCGATCGCACTTCCACGGTTTAAGCATGATTTATGCCTCTCAACGCTCTGCAAAATTCGCTCATTCAAAATTCAGAAGTCAAAATAACTATTATCTGGGCTTTTAAGTTTTGTTAGATGGTATCCTTATTTCTGGCTCTACTGTAATAATAAGTTCATATATCTTTATAAAAAAGACTTTATTACTTAGTACATTCTTGTTAATTCTCTGAAGAATATAATTTACATCTGATAACTTCATCTTATAAAACTACCATTGTGGAAAGCTGACATCCGGCTGAAGACTGGTAAAGTTTATGACATCAATCTCAATTGATAGCTAAAAATCTTGCCAAAGTATAGTGCCTGAGGATATTAATTATGGCTAGCAATAATTAATAAAATAATCATTTTCTCTGGTGAGAAATGTCCAATAGTAAGTATCATTTAGCTTATATAACTTTGGCTCTTCAGTACTTAGTATGCTAAATTAATCTGCTAAAAAGCTGAAAACATTGCTGCACAAGAAAAACAGGCATTACTTTTAACATTTAAGGCAATTCTTGGGACTTAAGCATTCTAAACTTGATTTTAAAGTCCAGTTTTGATGTTTAACTAATAATTTGGCATAACAGGTACTGAAGAACCATAACTTTTTAGTTAGGGTTATATCTTGGGGAAATAACGCCGACTCTAAGTTTACTCCCATCTTGAAAGGTTTTACGAACTCTTCCGGCGATAAATTCTTGAACATTTTGTAATAAACCAACTAGCACATATAGACAAAGCCTTTGACTCCGCGAAGAATCAAGGGGCTTTGTCTATGGGTAGGACGGAATTCTTACCGACCAATGATGAGTATTTATGTACCGCCCATTGCTTTTGACCAGGTGTCCCGATGTCACTGAATAGAGGATTCTATTAGAATAATATCCTCACATAATATTCAGGATTATTACTGGTTTCAAACTATAAGTGTGTAAACGAAGGTGGAGAAAGTAAATGTTTTACACACTTATGAAATTAATTCCAATAGTTAAAAAAGTTGTAATCCCTGTTTTAGCTATATTTAGCTTTCTATCGACATCAAATATAGCACTAGCTGACTATTTAAATAGTGAGGGAACGGGAGGTGATTACCGTTATGAATTATGGTCTAGTGATGATAATAATGTTTACTACTTAAAAATTTGGTTAAGGGAGGCAAGCCCGGAAAGCTCCCCCTACACAACAACTACACAATTCAGATCTAGTAGAGAAGCTTTAATTTATTTTGATTGCAATTATGTTGGTAAAAAACTACCAGAATGTAATCTATGATAATTTTAAATCTCTCTTAAAACATTTTAAAGCCTTATAATATTTTCATATAAATATGTATAGAAAGAACCCCACTGCCTGCGGCACCTCCCCTTGATCAAGAGAGGTTGAGAGGGTTCAAAATAATGTGCAACCTCGCAGAAAATTGGTATTAGCCTTGAGAAATATTCATCGTCAGGTAATATTTCTCCTAACAGTAATTATAAGTTTATAGAGTAACATTTCTCGGTCAGGAAGGCGGGTCAGCGCTGATCCGCCTTCCTCAGATTAATTTTTTAATATCACCATAGGCGCGGTAGAAGCCACCACTGGCTGATTCACGTATTTCTTCGACAAGATAACGTTGTCCGTCTTGGCGAATATCTTTAGGAAACTGCACTTTCCAGTTAGGGTTATATCCTGGGGAGATAACGCGGACTCTAAGTTTACCCCCATCCCGAAAGCACTCAACAATTACTCCTTGGCTTGTATCTGTTGTGGTTTCGACAACTGCGGAGGGTGCTGCACCTTCTCCTGCTGGTGCTTTAATGATGGCTGCTTGCGGAATTTTTCACCAGACTTCCAGCCTTTACCAGAACACTCAAATAGATGTAAACCTAACTGCTGAGAAAGTTCTTCACATACCTTAACCCCTCGTACACTGTTACCACGCCTATCTAATGGTGGCGAAAATACTGCAATTCCCATTTGATGGGGGACAACAGCCATAACTCCCCCACAAACACCACCTTTCGCGGGAATACCGATTTTATAAGCCCATTCACCAGCAAAATTATACATCCCGCAAGTATACATGACACTCAAAATGTCTTTAATGTAACTACTTTCTACTGCCTGTTCTTGGGTAATAGGGTTAATTCCTTTGTTCGCCAAAGTTGCCGCCATGACTGCCAAGTCACGGCAATTTACCATTACTGCACACTGCTGGAAGTAGAGATCCAATGACTCCTCAATGTTCTGGTCAATCATCCCAAAGTTGAGCATTAGATGGGCCATAGCGCGGTTGCGATGTCCAGTGCTGCGTTCTGAGGTAAATACAGAAATATCAACGAATACATCATGTCCGATGTATCTTCTAAACATATCTAACATCCGATTCAGGCGTTCGGTGGCACCAGCGCCTTTAATTAAACTAGTGGTGGCGATCGCACCAGCATTTACCATTGGATTTAATGGTCGATTTGATTGCTCATCAAGGATAATGGCGTTGAATGCATCTCCCGTCGGTTCCACGCCAACCTTAGTCAAAACATAATCTCGTCCATGATCCTCAAGGGCCAGTCCGTAGGCAAAGACCTTGGAAATCGATTGAATGGTAAATAGTTGCTCGGAATCGCCAATTTCGTAAATCTGACCATCTACAGTAACAATGCAGATACTAAACAAGTCCGGATTTACCTTTGCTAGTTCTGGAATGTAGTTTGCTACTAAACCTTCTCGCAGTGACTTGTACTTGGAATGCAAGTCCTTGAGAACATCGGGTAATGGCGATGTGACTATTTCTAAATCTCCTGGGTTTGCCATGAGGCTTACAGCTTGCTCTAAAAAATCATACTCAATCAACTACTGTAGGCAAAAATGTGATTTTATTTTCTCAATTGGCAAATTAATTGGGGAAGGGGAATGGGTAATGGGGAATGGGTAATGGGAACAAACACCAAATGCCAAATGCCAAATGCCAAATGCCCAATTCAAATAGATACCATGCCCAGTGCCCTATGCCCCATGCCCATTTTCATCCCTACTCGTGTATGCATTTTATCAAAACTACTGATGGCTTTAGTCTCATTTGAGCTTACGTATTCTATTAAAGTAAAAAAATATACAATAACTTTTTGGTTTATTTATCCTTAGTAATACTACTATCTGTGGTTAATTAGATAACTAATTTTTAACTATTGCTCAAGTTATTATTATCATTTTATATGTAGCAATAATAACTTTTTAAAGTATTATTAACTTTATGCGAAGTTTATAACTTTAATATCTGTAATTCTTGTTACAAAACAAATACAAGCTTTAATAAGAGTTAATATAATAAATACCTCATAAGTATTTATTCGTAATATACAAAATATATAGTTATTGATTTAAAAGTTCTTTTTTCCAGAGTATTGATGAAGCGAAAAGCTACATAAAGAAACAATATTGGACAAAATCTTTGGGGCATATCGTTCAATTTCTACCCACGAGAATGTTAATTTTTCATAAGAAAAGTTTTACTTATCAAAAAAAACGTTACATAGCCGAAATCCGCAATTGAGAAAGGTTTGAGCCTTGAAAAGAGGATCTAAATTTGCTAAAGTTACCAAGACTTACGCTAAAACCCTGATCCCCAGACCCAAAGGTTCGTGCTAGTCTGTTGCAGTTATAAAACAAAAAGTGAAAGCGGAACGAGTTCGAGTTGAAGAGGGAAAACACTTTTATTTTAGTGGTGCAAAATCCCACGTAACCATAAAACTTCTGTTCTACAGTCGCTTTAAAATCGGACGCATGAATCAAAGACATTTGTTGACTATTGTCGCCCTGTTTCTGACTGTTTTGGGGATGCCCTCAGTCGGTCGCACTCAAACTACCAAGGGAACTGCTCTTGCTTCTCAACCATCACCAGCGGGTGAGGTTGTCAAGGTAGGAGAGTACCAATCCCCAGCAGAGAAACCTACCTTTGATGCTGTGATTGCAGAAATTCATCCTCACAACATTGAAGGCCGTAAAGCGGCAACACTTTTTATCCGAAATATTCCTGTTCTTACCTTTCTGAGTTCTTCACCAGTTGGGAGTGCTGATAGTAAGGTTGGAGTAATTGACAACCCTGGGGGCGTACAAAGATACGCCCCTATTGCTAGCAACACAACCAAAGTGGCAAGTATTGGGAATGTAACGGATTTAGGTAACCAAATTAGCGCTACTCACGATGACCCGGTGCAGAGGGCTGGTGTAATAGCAACTAAAATCAACCAGTTGCTTCGGGACAATGTGGATGCCGGTCAGATTAGTGTCAGTTGGAAAGGAGGCGGCGAAGCGAAAGTTGCCAATCAAAGCCAGAACAAAGGTGCCTCCGACCAGCAAAAATCAGGCGATCGCTATACGATCAAAGTTAAGGGCGAAGAATTGGTTGAAATCAATGATCATACGCGCCTAGCAAATTCCACCAACGATCTGGCAAAAGATGCATTGCAAGCAACCAACCGGATGCGGAGACTCATCGGCAATGCATCTCCGATCAGCGAGATTGCTAATTTACCAGTTCGTTCACCATTATCATTACCAAAGTTGCCACAACAAATTGCCATTGGCCCTGTGCGAATTACCCTCAGTGGCATTGCTTCGTGGTACGGTTATGATGGTTCTGGCAGCCGCACTGCTAGTGGTAAGAGGTTTCATCCCGAAGGCATGACTGCCGCCCATCGTAGCTTACCCTTTGGTACAAGAGTGCGTGTAACTAACACCCGCAATGGTCGTTCTGTAGTGGTGTCTATTACTGACCGTGGCCCATATATCCGGGGTCGGATTCTTGACCTTTCTGCTGGCGCAGCGCGGATTTTAGGAATGATGAGTAGTGGTGTTGCACCAGTGAAGATTGAAGTCTTAGGCAGATAAAAAAGAATCTTCACAGCTGATAGTTGATTTAACCGTCAACTGTCAAATTCCTACCCGCTTTCAACTCTTTACTCTTTAGTTTCCATTCGCTATCACTTAAATTCCCCTAGTTGAACAAATCTTCCCCCAGTTTCAGATATAAACTAACGGGGGAGGGATCGCTAAAAACTAGGGGTATTTTGTGCGCCTGCTGACAACAGTTGCAGCTTTAAGCTGCTATTTAACTAAACGCCGCTTGGAAAATAAGTGTGCGGTTCCAGATGATCTGGTTCTCGATGAAATGACTAGCTGGGACCAGACAGCTATCGGTTTGGTACCGACAATGGGAGGGTTGCATCAAGGTCATTTAAGCTTGATTCAACGAGCGCGGCAAGAAAATTCTACGGTGATTGTCAGTATTTTTGTCAATCCGCTGCAATTTTCTCCAAAAGAGGATTATAAGAGTTACCCCCGGACTTTAGAGCTTGACATGCAACTGTGTGAACAAGCCGGGGTTGACTTAATTTTTGCTCCTACTCCGGAAGAAATGGGAGTTTCGCAGAAGAGTATACAAGAATCGAAGGTTACACAAGTAATCGCTCCTTCTGCTATGATAACAGGCTTATGCGGTGGTTCTCGGCTAGGGCATTTCCAAGGTGTGGCCACGATTGTGACCAAGCTTTTCAACTTGGTACAGCCTGACCGAGCCTACTTTGGCCAAAAGGATGGTCAGCAACTAGCAATTATTAGACAGTTAGTAGCTGATTTGAATTTTCCGGTAGAAATTGTTGCTTGTCCAACGCTGCGCGAAGCGTCGGGTCTTGCGTTCAGTTCTCGCAATCAGTATTTGAGTGCATCGGAAAAACAGCAGGCGGCGGTTTTATATCGTGGCTTGCAGCAGGCTGAAGCTACTTTCAAAGCGGGAGTTCGCAACAGCAATCAGCTGATCGCGGCAGTCCAGCACGAAGTAGCAATGGTCACTAATCTCTTAGTGGAATATATTGAATTGGTTGAGCCGGCTACATTGATGTCTTTAGTAACAGTTAAGGAGGAAGGAATGCTCGCGATCGCAGCTCGTCTTGGTTCTACACGGTTGATTGACAATATTCTCTTATGCGATCGCCTACCCATCATCGCTATTGATGGCCCAGCCGGAGCAGGCAAGTCTACTGTGGCAAGGCAAGTGGCAGCAAAGTTAGGTCTAGTGTATCTCGATACAGGATCTATGTACCGCGCCGTTACTTGGTTGGTGCTACAAAAAGATATTGCCATAGATGATGAGTGTGCGATCGCTGAATTAGCCAGTTCTAGCGAAATCCAACTGACTCCCAGCCAAGATTTGCAATCTCCAGTACAGGTTTGGATTAATGGGACTAATATTACCCAAGTGATTCGCACTGTTGAGGTAACATCTAAAGTCTCGGCCATAGCTGCACAGACTGCTGTACGTAAAGCCTTAGTCAAACAACAGCAAAGCTGGGGAAAAAGAGGTGGTTTAGTTGCTGAAGGACGAGACATCGGTACTCATGTCTTCCCGGATGCAGAAGTAAAAATATTCTTAACTGCTTCTGTAACCGAACGTGCGCGCCGCCGCCAGGAAGACTTTAAAAAACAAAATCTGCCGGAAGTTGATCTAGAACAGTTAGAACGGGATATTGCCGAACGTGACTGGAAAGATAGTACGCGCAAAGTTTCACCATTGCAAAAAGCAGCCGATGCAATCGAAATTCAAACCGATGGATTCAGTGCATCTGAAGTCACTGCTCAAATCGTTAACTATTGCCAACAACGTTTATCTCAGTGGACATCACTTTGATTTAGCTGGGGACTGGGGATTTGGGACTGGAGATGGAGAGAAATTTTTAGATTAGGTTTTCAACCCCAACGACTTTCTGAAAGACACTATTCTTCAGTACCTTGTCGCCAGTCTCCAAGCGCCGATTTCTGACTAAACAGTAAAATACTTGGATGTATTATCCTGACTGCGACTTGTTCATGTAGAGCCAAGCATTTATTGAAACTTGATATCTGCGAAAATTTTGCGATCGCAAATTAATATAGTTTGTTAAAAGCAAATTAATAGATATTTGAATATAAACTAATTTTTAGATTAATTTATCTAGCTTAAGACTGATTTTAAATAATTTAATTAATGTTACCTGAGCTAGAAGTTTTTAGGCTCAGGAGTTGAGCTAAATAGATGGTTGAACATGGCAATTTAAAACCGAGGTTAAAATCCAAATCTTGTTCATTTTCGACTAATGCCCATGATCTTAAGGGTTAGCTCAAGAAAGTCCACAAACTAGTGGAGCATGGCAAAAATAACTAACCAGATGAAAATGACTCAAAAGCTGATCAACATAGGCTTTTTGACTTTTGACTTCCGTGTAGCAGCACTAGGCCCCATCTCCCACTATCAGCGTGTGAATGCTTGATGTAGTGTGAATAGAGTGTTTGTGAATTTTGCATTTCTCCCAATCGGATTGCTGATTTTACCTATTGCAAAAAATCTATAGTTTTAATTTTCAGTTTGGTAGTAAAATTACCATGTTAAGTTTTATGTTCCAACATTTAGGGCATCAAACTTCTGAACATATATAAAGCTGTAATTTCCTAAACATCTAAATAGCTTTAAACTGGAAAACGATAAAGAGAGGATTTCACACAATGGCATTTTCACAGCCCCCCCTACCCTACGATTTTAATGCTCTAGAGCCTTATGGCATGAAAGGTGAGACTTTCGAGTATCACTATGGCAAACATCATAAAGCTTATGTAGACAACCTAAATAAGCTCACTGATGGTACAGAACTTGCTGATAAATCTTTGGAAGAGGTAATCAAAATTGCCTTTAAAGACTCCTCCAAAGCGGGAATCTTTAACAACGCGGCTCAAGTTTGGAACCACACCTTCTTCTGGAACTCCCTCAAGCCAGCTGGTGGTGGACAACCTTCAGGCGCACTAGCCGACAAGATTGATAAAGATTTTGGTAGCTTTGATAAGTTCAAAGAAGAGTTCTCTAACGCAGCTACAACTCAGTTTGGCAGTGGATGGGCTTGGCTGATTGATGATGGTGGTACTTTGAAAGTAACCAAGACACCAAATGCAGAGAACCCTCTGGCTCATGGACAAAAGGCACTTTTAACCCTAGATGTTTGGGAACACGCCTACTACATCGACTTCAGAAATGCCCGTCCTGCATTTATCAAAAATTACCTAGATCAATTAATTAACTGGGACTTCGCTGCTGATAATTTAGCCAAAGCTTAAGGTATAGCAAAGTGCTGAGTGCTGAGTGCTGACGTAAAAACCCAGTTGCTACCCTGCCTTAAGCCGATGCAGTTGTAGGTTGGGTTGAGGAACGAAACCCAACATTCCTGTCTATGTTGGGTTTCACTGCGTTCAACCCAACCTACAGTTAAGATTTCCGTACCTATTTTATGATGGCCTGTACTGAGTGCTGAGTAAAAACCCAGTTGCTACCCGGCAGGAAGCCGCTTTGCGTCTACAAAGCTTTGGCAATCAACACTGTCCTAACCTATGGGACTACGGCTATACAAAAAATAAATTATCCCGTAGGGGCATGGCATCCAGCATTGGTGTCAACTTAAGCTCAAAGGCTTACCCGACATACGTTTTACCCCACCCCCAACCCCTCCCCTTGGCAAGGGGAGGGGGGGTTTTTCTTCAGCAAAGCCGGGGTGGGGTAACGCGGATCATGATGGTAAATGAGCGATGTCTACGACGGGCTACGCCTACGCATCTGGGCAAGGGCTTCACGTTAAGTTGACACGTATGGGCATCCAGATTCGGTAAAACAGTCATTTTATCGGTGCCGTGCCCCTAATTGCCAATCTACCTCTAAGGCTAACTTTGCATCATCAGCAGCAGGGGCGTTTCGCCAAACTCCCGCAACCTGTCGCCCAAGTGCTGCAACATCTGCTTTCTCTGTTCTGGCAAATAGGCGCAGACAAACTGCTGCATCTGTTCTGCTGTCAGGGGCTGCATTCCAGCTTCTTGGTAATGCCCAAATCGCCCCCCACGCCTAAATCCCGCGTGGTGAATATCATCGGCGTGGTTTTTTCGTAGTCTAGCCGGAATTTATACAAGTCCAGTTGACCATAGGTTGTGAGAAAATGGCGTGCTTGAGTAGCTAGTAAGCGGTGGTGAGTGCTGAGTGCTAAGGAAAACGCAGCTTATTAGAAGTCTAACGTACCAGATTGTGTTGTTGATGGTGCGTTACGGCGTTTTGCTTGATGTATCGTACAATTTCGTTCATGGGATAGCAAAATACAAATTATAGTGGTTATCGGTTGAGTCCAATACCCTCGTAAGGGCACGGCAGTGCCGATGCCCCTACAGGCGACTATATAATTTTGGATTGTATCCAACTGAGAACGGCTATATTCGGTGATTGGGGGATGGCGGAGAAATATTTTTGGTGAGGCGGATATGCGATCGCATCCTTGCCCCTACAATTGCGGTATTTTTGTAATTGAATGTCTCTAATGAGGCTTTTATCCTCGTGAATGAGGCTTTTATCCTCGTGAATGAGGCTTTTAGCTCCGTGAATGAGGCTTTTAGCTCCGTGAATGAGGCTTTTAGCTCCGTGAATGAGGCTTTTAGCCCCGTGAATGAGGCTTTTAGCTCCGTGAATGAAGCTTTTATCCTCGTGAATGAGGCTTTTATCCTCGTGAATGAGGCTTTTAGCTCCGTGAATGAGGCTTTTATCCTCGTGAATGAGGCTTTTAGCTCCGTGAATGAGGTTTTTATCTTCGTTAAGGAGTATTAAAATCTCTGTAGTGGTCAGTATTTATGAAAACTCGGATATAGTGGGCAGTATTACATCTACATTTTTTACATCTCCGCTTCGTTGCCATTCCGCCTTGGAATTAATTCCAAGGCTAATAGCGAAAGTCTACTGAAGTAGACTAAGGTGTATTTTTTAGTCCACTTAAGTGGACTTTAGCTATTAGACCAACACTGAAGTGTTGGGCAGGATGTTTGTAAACACGATAGTTTAACTATTACAAACTCAATCATCATCTCAGTGACTTCTTCCATTCGCTATGTCTAACCCATCACCAGCCGAACCTCAACCAAAGCCACTCAGCGAGTTTGAATTAGGCTTGCTCAAGGAGGAGTACTTTTTTCTGCAAACTACTATTGAGGACTACAATAAGCAGATTTGGGTAATCAAGGCGCTGGGAATTACGGGGACTGGGGCGGTTTTAACATTGATGTTACAGCAGAAAGCGAATGCAAGTGCGTAGACGCAAAGCGGCTTGTCGTCAGACATCGCGCTAATCGGTTGCACTATACCGCTATTTTTCTGGATTCTGGAAAGTCAATGGAAGCACTTTCAGCGCGGTTTCTATCCCCGTGTGTATAAGATTGAATCTATTCTCACCAATCAGTGTGGTTTTAATAGCCCTAGTATTTACGGTAGCTGGAGTCATGCTTTTAAGCGGAATGTCACGCCTAAACTGCAAGGTTATCTCTGGGATGGGTTATTAAATAGAAGTGTTTTTCTCAGCTATGTGCTGGAAATAGGCTTTTTGTTGTTCATGGCTGCGTAGACGCAAAGCGGCTTGTCGTCAGACATCGCTCCTAAGATTTGGAAATAAGGCAGTCCCGATAAAACAAATTTCACAGCCAAGCATGAAAGTGGGACTGGGATTTTTACTCAGCACTCAGCACTCAGCACTATAGAAGTGCGATCGCTTACAGAATTTATCTATAAAAAATGGCCACTTTCTGCTACCTCTTGTATCGTAAAAGGTAATGTCAATTACAAATATAAAAACATGGATAGCAGACAACTAGCTCTATACATGGAAGCCACAGATGGCATCGCTAAACCTTGGCTGTTGGTACAATTGCGCCTGAAGAAACTCCAAGAGCGTCAAGCCATGATTTCTGAAGATGAATATGCCAACGAATTACAAGATATTCACCAAGATTTGATGAATTTGGGCGAATGGTGGCACGGTATTGAAGATCAGGTATTTTGATAACTCAATTGTCAAAATACTCCAAAGTTCCTAACCTGACGTACTCTTGACTGATTTGAGCGCATTATATCTAGAGTGAATTTAAGAAGATACAGTTCTGTATCTCTCCCTGATCCCTCCTTGCTTACCTTTTCTGGCTGGCAAGGGGGGATCAATTGTGATTGGGGACTGGGGACAAGGGAAGGGGGGGAGAAAAACCAAACGCCAAATGACAAAGCGCAAAGTCTGAGCGGAGGAAACCTCCGCTCAGAACTTTGTAAGAATGCCAAATGACAAATGACAACTGATATAATCTCATCAAAAGACTCGCAGAAATATAAATGGACTGGATTACTTTACTGCGATCGCTACAGTCTGATTTTGTTAGAAGGTTAACAAGTGGTTGTCTGCTTCATTGTGAAACAGAAGGTCAATATAGTGAATTAACTATAATCTCTGGGGAAAGATTAAAATCACTGCGAGATTTTTGTTGGCTGATGGCAGAAAAATATAAGCGTACTTCGCCAGTCCGGGACGTTTTTATCAACAACTTAAAAGGCAAACTCGGTGAAGAAGTTGTTAAAGAACGTTTAGGTGATTTTATTACGGAAGTCGATTATGAAAAACGATTCGGTGGTGATGGTAAAATTGATTTTACCCTAACTTCTGAACCATCGATAGGCGTAGAAGTTAAATCACGTCATGGCAGTATCGATAGAGTTAGATGGTCTGTTAGTTCGGAAGAAGTTGAGAAAAATGCAGTTGTCGTCTGTGTTTTGATTCAAGAAGAGGTACATGAAGCTCAACCAGAATATCACCTTTTTTTGGCTGGATTTCTGCCTACTCAAATGATTAAGCTAAAAACCGGGAGAATTTCATTTGGGATTAACCAATTACTTTATGGTGGTGGCTTATTCGGTTATTTAGAAGATTTACAAGCTGCTAAACTTAAAGAAAAACCATCTGCAATTTATAAGTATAATTCTCAGCAAGATATACCAAATAACCAAAGTAATCATCAGATAATTAAGCATTTAGCTTTGCCGGAAGCAGAAGAGGTTGTTTTAAATCGCACTGCTGATTTAAATCTGCTTTATGTAAATATGGGCGATAAATATTTTGAGCAAGGTGAGTCTGATACAGCTATTATCAACTACAACCAAGCCTTGCAAATTAATCCTCATAATGCCGATATTTATTACAAACGCGGGATGGTTCGTTATCATTTAGGCGATTACGAGGGTGCGATCGCAGATTATACTCAGGTAATCCAGATTAATCTTAATTACACCAAAGCTTACAACCAGCGTGGTTTAGCGCGTTATCAACTGAGAGATTATCAAGCTGCAATCGAAGATTATACTCAAGCCCTTAGAATCAATCCCGATGTTGCTCTGACTTATATCAACCGTGCTGATGCTCGTTCTCATCTGGGAGATCATCAAGGAGCTATCGAAGATTACACTCAAGCAATTAAAATAAATCCAAATTATGCTGTTGCTGACAAAAATCGCGTGATTTCGCGTTATCTGTTGAAGGAACAGCAGAGATTTACGCAAACGCTTAAAATTGACCCTCATGATGCTGTTGCTTATTATAACCGTGGTAATACACGTGCGGAATTAGGAGATTATGAGGGTGCGATCGCAGATTACACTCAGGCAATTAAAATTAACCCTAATTACGCTGATGCTTATTACAGCCGTGGTAATGCACGTTGTGATTTAGAAGATTACCAAAGCGCAATTTTAGATTATAGTCAGGCGATTAAAATTAATGTTAATTATATAGATGCATATTATAACCGTGGTAATGCGCTTGTTAGCATGGATGATAAACCAAGGGCATTAGCAGATTTTCAAAAAGCCGCAGACCTTTATTGGAAAGCTGGTAAAATCGCAGAACATAAAGATGCAAAAGAAAGAATTTTAGAGTTAGAAATTGAAGAATCTCTAGATATTTTGAATTTTTAGAACATCGATTTAGTATTCGGTAAACTGTAGGGTTGGCAGTAGCTACCATCAGGTTTTCAATGAAACACTTAAAAATGTCTAGCCTACAAAAATTGTTTGTGTTTGATTAATAAATCAGTGTTTTTGATGCTTAATAACAACACATTATCAATGCAGTATTAATAAACATTAAGTTGTTTGAAGCTTCATGTAAACTTCATGATACGGTGTTTTTTCAAACATCAAGTAATCTAAACAGCTCAATTCAATGATTTATAAACGCCAACTGCCACAATCTTTGGCACTTTTATCTTTATCAGTGGTATTAGGAGCTGATTTAGCAATCACAGACATAGCTCCTCCAGTTAATGCCCAAACGGCTGTACAGTCATCTGTTGGTAACAGTGTGACATTCACTTGTGGTGATAGTGAAGCAACAATTAAAGCTAAAAATGGCCCCAAGGTAACTATTGGGACAAAAACAATCTACATAGGTTATAGGCAAGTATCTTCTAATAACAAAAATCCTCGCATCATCCGTTTTGATAATGGTGTCAAAAGATGGTGCCGTGATGATTACGAAACCACTGGTGATGATGGTTCTGGTTATGGTTTACTTTGGGATGGTGGAAGCACTTTGTATGGCGTGTTCTCCTCTACTGGTAGCCAGACAGGAAATGATTTTCGCCGTTTTGCGACTGGTCGTTGGTTAACTAGTTATGGTAGTGGCGGCGGCCCTAAAGTAGCAGTTATAGCTAGGATTAATCCCGACAATGGGAATGTTAACTATGCGACATTTCTGACTGCTAACAAGCCAAATGATGGGAAAACTAACTCTTTATTAGTCACCCAATTATTATGGAATGGCGTAAATTTAACTGTAAATGCAACTTCATGGTGGACTCCCCGTCGTGCTAATACAAGTGCAATGAATTGTACTGGTTCATCACCCTACAAATACACAGCCGTCTTCACTGATGATTTAACAAAAGTGAACTCGGCTTCAGCAGCTACTTGTAGTTAATCGGCAATGGGGAATGGGGAACTTGGGGACTGGGGAATGGGAAGAGGTAAAGGAAATTTTCGTATTAGAAGATGAGAGTGGTTTTGATAAACAAGCGTCGAGTTTGATGCGAACAAATGCGGGTGCTATCTTACTTAATACTGTTTCTTTTGCTGATTCATTAAGGTTTTTCACTACAGATAAACTTTGATTATATAGCAAATTTGATTTAGCACAATCGTTCAAATATGCATGGGCGATCGCTTGATTGAGTAGAGCTACATATTCACTATAATAATCTTGATTTTTTTGTGTAATTGCCTTGGTTTGCTGTCCATAATCGATTGATGAATTATAATCGCCTTTCACCAAATAAACTAAAGACATATACGCCAAAGCTTGAGTTTCTGCTCCATAAATTTTATGTTCCCTAGCAGTGTTTAAGAATTCTTGATAGTAATTAATTGCTGGCTCGTATTGAGGTGAAAAATTCAAGCTATATAGGCTAAAAGCCACTTTGCCCATATTTAAGTTATTTCCTGACATTTTATTGGTATAAATTATTGAATTTAAGATAATTCGACTTTTTTTGCCAAAATCGGAGTTCCTGAATTTACTTCAATCCCTCGAATAGCTATTCCTTAGCGCTATTGGGTGCAGAATGTAGATGGTATAGACAATATGCATAATTTAATACTAAGATTTATTCAAAAACCAAGTATTTACCAGTAAATAGGATTTGGCTAATGATTTTAGGTTTCAAATATTTGAGTGGTGTATGTGCCGCACTTTTGCTAGCCAGCACTAGCAGCTTACCTGATTTAGCGATGCCTAAGGCGGGCTACGCCAACGCATCTGCCAAAAATCAGCCTCAGAAGATTGCACAAAGTCAAACAGTTAATTCTCAACCGCATCCTGTTTTTAAGGCGATTCTGCCAAAATTAAAGCAAAAGAGTCAAATTAGGATTTTATTACCTAGGTTTATTCCTGAGTCGGATGGTGAAAACCCAATTTATGCAATTGTAGAAAACGCTACGCTGAAAAAATACGAAATTTTACTGGGTTTTAGTCCCGATTGTACTGGTGGAACTGCTTGCCGTTTAGGTGTTGTGACTGCGGAAGCTGTGACACGCAAAACACCTCGGTTGGCGGGTAAAGCTGTCTCGTTAGCGAAGGGTATCACTGGCTATTTTGTGGATTTTAGTTGTGGTGCTAATTGCTCAGATGCTACCTTGTCTTGGCGGCAACAGGGTGTGCAATATACTATTGGGTTGAAAGCAGGCGATCGCGCTTCTTTGGTAAAAATGGCTAATTCTGCGATTAATCCCTAAAACGTCGATTCAGTTGTGCAGTGGCTTGTTGGTGTAGATTTTAAGGAGAGAGGAAGAGGATATAGAAAGCAAAAAATTATGATCCAAGCCTTACGGAAGCTAGTAACATTTGATGATTTTATCGCTTGGTATCCAGAAAACTGGCAACAACGCTACGAACTGCATGACGGAGTAATTGTTGAGATGGCCCCACCGACTGGAGATCATGAAGAAATTATCGGTTTTTTAGTTGGAGAAATAGTTGCGGAATATAAACGTTTAAAACTGCCTTACTTCATTCCCAAAACAGCATTTATCAAGCCATTGGAAGGTGAATCAGCTTATTCACCAGATGTGTTGATATTAAATCAGCCTAATTTAGTGAATGAGCCTCGATGGAAAAAAGAATCAACTGTAAGCCAAGCAGTATCAATTCCCTTAGTAATTGAGGTAGTTAGTACAAACTGGAGAGATGATTATTTAAAAAAAGCGGCTGACTATGAAGCAGTGGGTATCCCCGAATACTGGATTGTAGATTATGCAGCTTTAGGTGGTAGGCGGTTTATCGGTAACCCTAAACAGCCTACTATCTCGGTTTACTCGTTAGTTGAGGGGGAATACCAAGTACGGCAGTTCCTTCAAGGAGAGCGTCTCATCTCACAAGCTTTCCCAGAATTAAATTTGAATGCTGAACAAATTTTTCAAGTTGGATGTGTGCAAACCTAGTTATGACAGCGCATTTAGTAAGTAGCCGTCATGAACTGCGTACACCAGAACAGATGAAAAAGGGGCTAGGGGCTAGTATTTTTTACTCACAACTCAGAACTCAGCACGGGCTAAACGCCCCGCTACCGCTCTAAGCGCAGCCATGCCCGCAGGGCTTTACAGAACTCAGAACTGAGAACTTTTTTAAGTCAGTAGCGCGGCAAGCTTAATGTATTGGGTTAAGTAATCATAAAAATAGTTTAATTGTGGATTTTCTAGATTTTTTGAACCCAACGTTTTAAGGCTGACGCGCCAGTAGGTTGGGTTTCGTTTCTCAAGCCAACATTTTTCGCGCTATTAGAGCAGAAAGCCCTCCTATCCTTCGGCAGGTGGGTTTTGTCTTGTCCAAAGATAAATTTTATGATTTAATTATTCTCTCCCCGTATTTATAAAAGAGCGCTAGTTATCCAAATTTGATATTATTCCAACTTTCAAGATTTAATACTTAATGCCTAAAAAGGTAAATTTAGTATAAAAAATTACTATTAGAATAGAGATTACTCTGAATATTACAGTTTTTTAGTCATATTTTCACTAGATTACTGGGTGATAAATATAACTTAGATAGTTTGTTTATAAGTAAATTCACTTTTTAAAATTTTTCTTAGAAAAAATTATATAAACAACAGCTAGACTTTACTCAAAGTATATAAAAAAATCCAGAGAATATGCTCGTTACGAAATCTAATTACATCTTTACGATGAGAGTTGAACAATTATAGATAAATTCTTTGGAGCTATTAATGTATAAGAAATTTTCTTTTAGCATTCTTCTTATTTTTGCTAGCTCGTTCGCGGTTAATTTTCCGATCGCACGAGCTTCAGCATTAGGAACCTCAACACTGCTTAACTCCAATGCTCAGACTTCCACAGTACAAAGTACGACGCAGCACGTTAATAATTTAACAGTTGGGCAAGGTGTTAACAATACACTTTCAGGAACAACAAACACTAATGCTCTCAATCAAGCAGGAGCTACGACTGATATAAATACAATTCATGCAGGTGTATCAGATCCAACTCAAAACCCATCATCTGTAAGTCCAGTTGTTCAAAATACTGGTGGCGGCACAACACTGAACGTAACAGGGGATAATAATAGCATTAACACTCATTTAACTTCCGATGAACATCTCAATGTTGGTAATGTCGCTACAGTCGATATCTGTTTAGATGCAAATGCCACATTAGGCGGTTCTCCGGCATCTAGTGTTGCTAACTGTGCCACAAAATCCCAAAAGGTGGAAGTGCCTGAACCAACAACAATTGGAGGACTTATTTTGTTGGGAGGTTATTTCTTTTTCCGTCGTCGTCAAGTTGCTAAAGTTTAAATAAATTCTTGTGCGTTTTTGTGTATGCAATTGCTAAAAAATTAACTCCTCCCTGCATAACAGCAAGGAGGAGTTTGAGAGGAATTTAACCTTAATAGCCTTCTTCTTCGTATTCTGGTTGTTTTTCTTTAACTTTCTTCGGAATATTGACTGGTTGAGGGACATCTTCCCAAGCATCGCCATCTACATCGTCATAATTGTCGTATTCATCGACGTATGGCTTTTTGTAGGGTTGGGGGTCAAATTTAGCGGGCTGTTGATACCTGTCTTTATCTGTAGCCTCACTCCAGTTGTCTTCTTCGTCGTCTTCTTCGTATTGAATCGATTCGTATTGGCGCGCCTGCATTACTTGGCGCTGGGGTCTTTCTTCTTCCACATAATCCTCATCCCATTCTTCCCGTGCTACGGGTTCAGGGGTACGAACTTTTGGCTTAGGTGGTTGCAATGGTACACCGCTGGGCAGTTGTTTGTCTGCTGTAACTGTGCGAGGCGCACTATAGCCGTAGTCTTCATCAGCATCGCGATCCCAGGGGGCTTTGCCAATACCCATGCGTTCTAGGACACCAACTGTCAATTGATTGACGCGTTCTTCGGCTCCTTCAAATACAATTAATCTGCTGGGGCCTGTGCTGACAATTTCATCAATGGAAAGTTCGTAAGTACTAAGCACTTGCTCAGGAATTTGCGGTAATCCCAAAGAAGCAATGACTATAGAGTGAAGTTTGCCATTTTCGCCATTGAATTTGAAGCCCCGCACTCTGCCTAGTACTTCACCGGTTTCTGTAATTACTTCCCAGTTAATCAGGTTGCTTAAAGCTTCAATTTCAATATCTTCTATTACGTCCTCGTTATCGACCAGGATGACATCACCAATCTGGCTGATACTGTTGAGGTACATATTGCGCGGTATACCAGAAATAGAGATCAGGCTGTCTCTCAAGCCAAGAGCCACAACCTCTCGTTGGTCAATATCCACCCAGACTTGACTGACGATGCCTACTCGCTTGCCGTTGTCGCGGGTAATTACCTGGGTATTTAATATGTCGGAACGCCTAATTATCTGTTCAGAGGTCATTCTATACCGAGTCCTGATCTCGAATCCGGTTAATCTATACACTATTATTAACAAAAACTCAAGCAGATGTATGGTCGGTTTGCAATTTAATTCCCAAAACTTGGGTGTAAGCGCCCCGTGCTTGAGTAACGCCAATTGTGCGTTCGGCTGATTCTATCATCGGTCGGCGCAAACTCACAACTATAAATTGTGCTTGTTTTGCCTGTTGTTTAATCATTCTAGCTAATCGCTCTACGTTTGCCCCATCCAAAAACATATCTACTTCGTCAAAGGCGTAGAAGGGAGAAGGGCGGTAGCGTTGCAGGGAAAAGATAAAGCTTAAGGCTGTCAGGGATTTTTCACCACCGGACATGGAAGCTAATCTTTGTACTGGTTTTCCTTTGGGATGTGCAACTAAATTTAAGCCACTGTTAAAGGGATCTTCAGGATCATCTAGTTGTAGGTAGCCATCACCCTCGGAAAGGATGGCGAAAATTGATTGGAAGTTTTCGTTAACTGCGTCGAAGGCTTCTTTGAAGGCGCGTTGACGTAATGTAGTAAAGTTTTCAATCCGCAAAAGTAATTCTGTGCGCTCTCCTTCTAAAGTTTCCAGCTTTTGCGTCAGTTCTTGCAGGCGATTTTGGGTACGTTCGTATTCTTCCAAGGCCAGCATATTTACTGGTTCCATTGCCTGCAAACGTTTGGCAAGCGATCGCAATTCTTTCTGCAATTCTTCCAAATCTACTTGATCTGGGACTTCTGGCAGGGGATTAGGCAATTCTGGGGCTAAGGTTTGCAGTTGCTCTTTGACGTTAACTAATTCCTCACGCCGTGATACAAGGGTTTCTTGGAGTTTTTGCAGTTCCCATTCCAATTGTTGCTGACGTAGAAGATGCGATCGCAATTCTTGTTCGGTGCGATCGCGTTTTTGTTTTTCTTCGCCTAAATTTTGTTCCATCTGGCTCAATGTCGCACGTTTTTCGGCTATTTGAGCGCTGAGTGCTGAGTGCTGGGTGCTGAGAAACGTTAGTTGATTTTGCTGTGTTTCTTGCTGATGATGGTATTGGGCAATTCGTTCTTCGGCTTCTTGGATTTTTTCTTGCAAACGCTGTTGCTGATTTTCTAAATTTCTTAATCTTTGTTCCGCTTCCCGTAATGCAGCCTCTCTTTGTTGTAATTGTTGCTCTTGATTTTTAATGGTTGCTTGAATTTGCTGCCATTCGCTAGGAGTTTGGGATGCTTCCAACTCTGCTAATGTTTGTCGCAATTGTTGCAGTTGAGTTTCTTGCCCTGGTAATTCCCGATCCAAAATTTCCAAGCGAGATTGAGCAGTAGCAAATTTTTCGTTATTTTGGGCTAATTGCGATCGCGTTGTTTCTAACTGCGCTGTCAAAGTTTTAATTTCTTTTTGCAGCTGTTCTAATTGCAACTGCTGTTCTCGCCTAGCTTGACGTGCTTCTGTGACTTCTTGCGCCAAGGCTTTAGTTTTGGTGGCGAGAGTATTGATGGCTTCACTACAACGATCTAAAACTCGCTCAATTTCCCCTAAGCGTCTTCTTAAAGCGGCGACTTCTTCCGGTTCGGCGGCTTCGGTGTTCCCAAACCGCAGAGCTGAACGCTGGGTGTTGCTACCACCAGTCATTGCACCGCTAGTTTCTAACAACTCCCCGTCGAGAGTGACGATGCGGTATAAACCTAAGTTTTTCCGCGCCTGTTCTAGGGTAGAAAATACAACTGTGTTGCCAAAAACGTAGCTAAATACATCTTTATAACGGCGATCGCACTCGACTAAGTTTACAGCATAGTTAACGAAGCCACTGGCTAGACGTAGGGTGGCATCTTGGGTAAATCTGGGAGCGTTAATTTTATTTAAAGGTAAAAAAGTAGCTCTCCCAGCGCGTTTCTGTTTCAGCAGTTCAATTCCGGTGGCGGCGATGCTGTCATCGTCCACCACTATATGTCCCAAACGCCCACCAGCGGAAATTTCCAAAGCCAGCTGATAGCGGGGTTCCACTCTGCCTAACTGTACTACTAAGCCACAAAGTCCCGGCATTCCCGATTGCAAGATGACTTTACTAGCTTGCGTTCCTTGAATTTCTTGCTGTGCTTGCGCTTGAGCTTCTAGTTTATCTAACTGCCGTTGTTTTTCCCGTTGTTCTTGCAGCAGGCGCTTTTGGGTATCCTGTTGGATTTGCAGTTCTTGTTCGGTGGCTGCGAGATTTTGCGCTAAGTTTTGGATCGGTTCGCTAGAAGTGTTAAATTCTGTTTCTAAGCGACTACAATCAGCTTGTTTTGTGGATAATTCTGGCTCTAAACTAGCAACTAGCTGGGTTTGCTCTTGAATTTGCTGCTGTAGTTGACTATTACGTTCTGTTAACTGTGCTTGCTCAGTGCGTTGGGGTTCGAGAGTTTGCAGCAGAGTTTCAATTTGACGGTTTAACGCCGTTTGTTGCTGTACCCAAGCTTCCGAAGCCGAAGCAATTTCTGCTGCTGCTTGGCGAGAAGCTTCTAAAGCTTGTTGTGTCTCATCCCGTTGCTGCTGACAATAGACAATTGATTGCTTTTCGACAACCTGCGTTTCGGCAATTTGTTCTAGGGAACGCTGGTGTTGCTGAATTTCTTGCTGGCTTTGCGTCTGGCGCTTGCTACTCTCTTGAATTGCTGTTTCTAATTCGCTGCGCTGACGCTCTTGTTGTTTGTACTCAGCTTCTTGGGTGGCGAGGGTAGATTGTACTGCTAAAAGTTCCTCTTCTCCCAAAGCCTTTACATGAGCATTAAGTTTATCAAGTTCAACAGTGGTTTGCTCAATTGTGGTGTTGAGAGTTGTCAGTTCAACAGAAAGTTCTGTGGATTTGCGATCGCCATTTTGAATTTGGTTAGCTAATTTTTCTTGCTGTGCTTGTAAGGAACGCCAGGATAGAACAGCTTCCCAGGATTGTTTAGCGAGAAATTCCGCGCGGAGTTTTTGGTATTTTTCAGCTTTGGCTCTGTCTTGAGAAAGGCGATCGCGTTGTACAGTTAATTCTGTCTCAATAATCCGACAACTATCTTCTTTTTCCTTCACCTCGTCTAAAGTCGCCTTGGCTTGGTGAATTTTGCGATCAAAAGCCGCTACCCCTGCCAATTCATCAATAATTTCCCGCCGTTCTCTGGCGTTCATCGAGATAATGCTGGTAACGTCCCCTTGCAACACCACGTTATAGCCTTCAGGGTAAATCCGCAGTGTCTCTAATGCTTCGTGTAACTCTGTGAGGGTGCAAGATGCGCCGTTGATATAGTAATTCGATGTATAAGTTCCTTGATGTGTGACACGCAGCTTTCTGGTAACACTCCACTCTGCCGATGTTTCTGGATTGGGAAGCTTTGATTTTGACTTGTCTTGCTCAACTTCCTCAACTTCCTCAATTTCTACTACTTCTACTTCCTCTATATTTTCTAGGCTTTGCGCCTTAGTATCGTGGTGGGAGACTGCATCAGTGATATCAAACGTTACCGTGACACTAGCTTCCACAGTCGCACGGCTTTTAGCTGTTTGAGTATTATTTACCAAATCCGGTAGGCGATCAGCTCGCATTCCCTTAGAACTAGCGAGTCCGAGACAAAACAGCAGCGCATCGAGAATATTAGATTTACCAGAACCATTTGGCCCAGATATGACAGTAAACCCCCCCAGTAATGGAACTTGGGTAGTACCACCGAAGGACTTGAAGTTCGTAAGTTCGACGCGCTTGACATGAACCATAGGCGCTATGCTGCTGGGCTAATGAAGTAAAAGTGTAGCAAGGAAATATAAATTGTCTACTAGTTCAGCTAGAGAATTTAGGATTTATTGAACCACAGAAGATTTAGTCAAACTTGGAGCTTACTTAAAATAAACTTGTATATTTTATATTAAATTCTGACATTCATATCTCCGTAAGTGGGCAAAATGCAACTTCCGAACATTTGTACTAGCGTTAATATAGCAGTCTTCGAGGCTGTTTGAAAAATTAGTGTTAGAAGCAACGAAAGTTTATAAAATAATTTTCAGATGATGTTATACACAACTTTTGTAATTCTGTAAAATGATATTAGCTAATAAATAATAAGGTAAATTATGCTGCTAGAAGATTACTTCGATTTTCAGCGTCCTGATGATATTCGACTCAAGGGTACAAGGGTAGGAATTGAAACTATTCTTTATGAATTTATCCATCGCAGTCGGACTCCGGAGGAAATTGCCGGAAGCTATCCTTCGGTAACTTTAGAGCAGGTATATGCAACTATTCTTTATTACCTGCATAACAAAGAAGCTGTCAGCGCTTACTTGACTGATTGGTTAGAGTGGAGTCATAAAGCGCGGGAAGAACAGCGACGTAACCCCCCACCAGTTGTTGCTAAGTTGATAAAATTCAAAGCTGAAAGAGAAGCTATGAAAAAAGCAAATGACTCTCAAATATATTCTTGATGAAAATGTGGATAAAGTTTACATACGACAATTTCGACAACGTAGCCGCGACTTAATGATGTGGGTGGTGGGAGATCCAGGCGCTCCACCTAGAGGTACACTAGACCCAGAAATATTATGTTGGTGTGAGGAACACAATTTTATTTTAGTTACAAATAATCGTACATCTATGCCTGTACATTTAGCTGAACACATTGCCCAAGGTCAGAATATACCCGGTATTTTTATTTTGACCGATAAATTAACTATTGGGCAGACTATTGATCAATTAATTATAATTGCTAAGGCATCTTTTAATGATGAATATCAAAACCAAATTGTGCATTTACCATTGGTGTAGGTAAATATTTAATAAATATTGCTGACTAATCCAAGAATAAAAAACCTGACAAAGGAGTAATAATCGAGTGCGATATAAAGTAAAGCTACACAAAAGTGAAGAAGGATATGCTATATGGTGTCCTAATTTACCAGGTTGTTGGTCGCAGGGAAACACAGAAGAAGAAGCTTTAGAGAATATCAAAGATGCTATTCAAGCCTACCTTGATACTGTAGAAGAATTAACAATGGATGCAGAAGCTCGTTATGTGGAAGTAGGATAAATATGCCTAGCTTACCAGGAGTAAACCATCTACGAGCTATTACAGCATTTGAAAAAGCTGGTTTTACGATTGCACGACAGGGTAAACGTTGTGATGACTAATGGGGAACGAATTATTGTTATTCCCAGAGCTAATCCTATCAATGCTTATACAATGGCTGGAATTGTTAAAGATCCTGGGTTAACAATTGAGGAATTCCAACAAGTTTTGTAAACTAGAATTGTCAGGAAGTGATAGTTTAATGTTTTTCTTATTTTGCTGGCGTAGCTTTAGGAGTAGATACAGGGGATGATGTATTTTGTAATCCTTTTAGCTGTGATTGTGCATCTTTATAAGCATCTTGATCGCCTTTCTGCTTAAATAGTTTTGCCGCTTGCTGAAAATCTGCGATCGCGCTTTTTTTCTCACCCTGTTTCGCCCACATCAAACCTCGGTTATAGTAACCTAAGGCATAGCTAGAATTAACTGCGATCGCTTTTGTGTAATCTGCAATTGCTGCTTTTTTATTTCCCCGTTCGAGATGGGCATTACCCCGGTTGTTATAAGCAACTGCATTTTTAGCATCTAGTTGAATTGCTTGTGTGTAATCTGCAATTGCGCCTTGATAATTGCCTACCGAAAAGCGATGCATTCCTCGATGTATATATGCTACCGCTAATTTCGGATTTAGCTCTACAACTTTGTTGTAATCTTCAGTAGCTTCTAAATTTTTGCCCAAATCGCTATAAACATCTCCCCGATTTAAGTAAGCTTCGAGATATTTGGGATTGAGTTCAATGGCACTATTATAATCTTTAATCGCAGCCTGACTTTGGTTATTAGCAAATTGAGTTAAACCCCTTTGATAGTAGGCTTTAGCATCATTGGGATTCATATCAATAACTGTATCAAAATCCTGAATAGCTGCTTGCTTCATTTTCAGGCGACGGCGGAAAATACCCCGTTGCAAGTAGGCTTCGCTATACTTAGGGTTAAAAGCGATCGCTTTGCTAAAATCTGCAATTGCTGCTTTATAATCTTTCAACTCTACACGCGCCAAACCCCGCCCATAGTAAGTATAGGGATTTTTAGCATTTCGTTTAATTGCCTGATTGTAATCTGCGATCGCTTCAGGATATTTTCCCAATTCATAAAAAGAAAAACCTCGGTCATAATAAGCATTAGCATCCCGAGGATTTAGTTGAATCGCTTTACCAGAGTCGGCTTGAGCTTTCTGATATTCTCCTAGTCGATAAAAAGCGTCACCTCGGCGATTATAAGCGAGTGCATTTCGGGGATTTAATGTAATAACCTGCGTAAAATCTTTAACTGCTTCTTTGTAGTTCCCTCTCTCATATTTTTCCACTCCTTGCAGGTATATTAACTTGGCATCACCCGCAGGTTTTGGCATCAGAGAGAACCATGCAGCTATGCCAACTGTAATACAGCTAGCTATTCCTGCAAGCATTAACCAAGGTTTTTGATTTGGCAGCTTTTTATTTTCATTGTGTAGTTTCTTGATGTCATTTAAAACTTCAGTTGCAGACTGATAGCGTTTCTGGTAATCAAAACGCACCATTTTATCAAGAATAATAGCTAACTTGCTGTTAACTTGGGGAACTTTATTACGCCAAACAATCTCACCTGTGAGAATATTTTTATCTTTTGGCAATATAGCTATTTCATTGTCTGTTAAACCGATGAGTGCTGCGATCGCCATTATACCTAAAGCATATATATCGCTGTTATATTGTGCATTACCTTGTAATTGTTCTATAGGTATATATTCAAGATTACCAACGATATTAGACACGATTTCTTTAATAGAACCAAAGTCAATCAAAATTAACTTGTTATCTGACTCTCGGCGAATAATATTTGCAGGTTTAATGTCCTGATGAATTACCTCGTCGCTATGTACAAATACTAAAATTTCTAATATTTCTGTTAAGAGGCTAATAACTTGCTCTTCTTCTACAGGTGTTCCTAGTAAAATCTCCTCAGTTAAAGGCTTACCAGGAATAAATTCTTGAACTAGGTAAAATTCTTCATCTTCTTCAAAATTAGCAACTAGCTGCTGAATTTGATCGTATTTTTTACCTAGTTTTTCTAAAGTTTCTGCCTCACCTATAAACAAGCGCCGCAGAACTTTTATATCTTGAGGATTTTTGTTAGCAGGTTGTAACTGCTTCAAAACAAATTGGCTGCTAGGAAGGTTTGTATCTTCAACCAAATAGGTTTGTGTCAATTCCCCTGCATTCAAAACCGCCAAGATTCGGTAATGTGTATCCAGAAGGTTACTATGCATGAAAATAAATATAGTTTTATCCGGAGTTATTTGATTATAGCTTGCGTATTATTACTGATGTAAAATTATTTAGTTAGATAAAAATACGCAACATTTTATTGCTAACTATAGCCAGTAGGGTGTGTTGCGGCGGCACGCTTACTACCAATTTACGAAACCCTTGATACAGATACATTTCTCGTAGAGGCACGCCAATGCCTGCCCTTACCAACGTATTTGGATCATGATTAAAGTGAAACGGTATAACGCACGCCAATGATATCAAAGATGGTGTGTTAAAGGAATGTCACACCACTACGGAAATATGAGATAGGACACAATACTTGTCGGTTAAGGGGAAAAAGGGGAATGGGAAAGGGGAAAGAAAAAACCTTTAACCTTTACCCTTTAACCTTTTCCCCAAACCCAATTTAAGTTCAAAACGCTATCCCTTGTAGTATTTAGATAGGACACAACAATTTTCCCTACAAGGCTTTATACCATTTCTCTAAATCCTTGCTACAGATAATTCTCCCCCTGCTCCCTGCCCTCTGCCCCCCTGCTGTTCATGTGTAGCTTTATTTTGAAGAATTGGTATTATACCTTATGCAATGGCAAATTGCTAGATATTGCGATTCGTTACGCTGTTGATAACGCATCCTACAAAATTGGATGTTTTTTTAAATTGGAAGTTCCTAAGCAGGGACGACAAATTTTTGGCTACCGGCAAGCCCAAAAGCTGCATGAATTACTTGCAAAGCCTTACTACCTTGTTCTTGGGCGACAACACAGCTAATTTTGATTTCTGAGGTAGCAATCATTTGAATATTAATTTGGTTTTGAGCTAGGGCTTCAAACATTTTCGCCGCCACACCAGGTTGTCCTACCATACCAGAACCGACGATACTAACTTTGGCGATCGCACTGTCAAGAACAACTTCACCCCAGCCTAATTCTGCGGCTGCTTGGGAAAGCAACTTCTGGGCATTTTCCCCATCTATGCGGGCGACGGTGAAGGCGATATCTCTTCTCGCAATCCCATCTACTATGCGACAGCGTTGAGATTGAATAATCATGTCAACGCTGATGTTGTGCTGTGCCAATAAACCAAATAGCTTCGCCGCTATCCCTGGACGATCTGGCAATTGGCGAATCGCCAGCCGCACTTGATTCATATCCAAAGCCACGCCACGAACGGGGGGAGAGGAGTGGTGAGTGCTGAGTGCTGTTAGCGGGGCGTTTAGCCCGTGCTGAGTGCTGAGTGCTGAGTGTTGAGTGTTGAGTGCTGAGTGTTGAGTGTTGAGTGCTGAATGGTGAGTGCTGAGTGGAGATGAGGGAGAAGTGTTTTCTATAATTATTCCTTGTCCCCTTGTCCCCTTGTCCCCTTGTCCCCTTCTCTCTTCATCCCCTGGGGCAATTTCAAAGGCGGCGCGGAGTGCGGCGACGGCGCGATCGCATTCTGAGGCTGCAACTACGCAGCTGACTTTGACTTCGCTGGTGGAAATCATTTGAATATTGACACCTGCTGTGGCTAAGGTGGCGAACATCTGGGCTGCAACGCCGGGACGGCCTATCATTCCTGCGCCTGAAATGCTAACTTTAGCGATATTCTCCTCAATCATCACCTCAGCTTCTTCGGTGTTGGGGTGAGATTGGCTTCTCAGTGCTGGGGCGATCGCAGATGCCACTGCTTCTGCTCGTTTTAATATCGGTGTAGTGACGGTAAAGGCAATGTCATTACTATTACCTTCATGAACCGACTGAATAATCAAATCCACATCTACTTTTTGACGGGCAATTTCCCCAAATAACCTGGCTGCTATACCTGGTTTATCGGGTACACGCAACAGAGCTACTCTGGCTTGGTTGGTATCAAATTCTATCCCATCTACTGCTCGGGCAATTTCCAAATTCACGAGCGATCGCCCATGCGGTTGGGGCGATGTTACCCAAGTACCAGGATCATCAGTCCAACTTGACCTTACTACTAAAGGCACACCATAGTTCCGCGCAATTTCCACAGCTCGGGGATGTAGAACTTTTGCCCCCAAGCTGGCTAGTTCCAGCATTTCATCACTGGTGATTTCTGCCATCAATTGAGCTTCGGGAACCAAGCGGGGGTCTGTAGTTAAAATACCGGGTACGTCTGTATAAATTTCGCAAAAATTAGCTCTTAATGCAGCTGCCAATGCCACGGCTGAGGTATCAGAACCGCCACGTCCCAAAGTTGTAATTTCTAATTCTTCTGTGCTGGATATACCTTGAAATCCTGCTACCACAACAACTTTACCTTGATGCAGATGACGCTCCATGCGTTCAGTTTCAATCCGCAAAATCCGGGCGCGGGTGTGTTCAGCTTCAGTAACAATTCCTACTTGAGCGCCAGTCATTGAAATTGCGGGCTGTCCAATTTCTTGCAATGCCATACTCAATAATGCGATCGTTACCTGCTCACCGGTAGAAAGCAGCATATCCATTTCGCGGCGGCTAGGATTATTAGAGATAGCATTGGCTAGTTTCACAAGTCCATCAGTGGTTTTACCCATAGCAGAAACCACCACTACCAGCGAGTTTCCGCCTTTAACAGTCTTGTAGATTCGCTGTGCAACAGCTTGAATACGTTCGACTGAACCAACAGATGTACCACCGTATTTCTGAACTATGAGCGCCATAACTTTTCGGGAATCAATTTGCTGCTTTTATCAACGCCACCACCAAGTTGGCAAGCTGGCAAAGCATACCAGTTATTTAGTTTACAGAAAATTGCGCTTAGTGTAACAACCTCTGTGATATATGTTATGGATTGACCATAATTTTATTCAAAATAGTTTACATTTAACAGTCTGATGGCGATTTATCGAATATGGCAATGAATAACTAAATGAGAATGATTCAGGAGGCAGAAGGAAGCCACGCTTAAAAACGTGGGATTTAAGTCAGGATGTTTTATACTTCGCTGCAAGCAGTCTCAATATAATTACTAGTTTAAAGCCTAGTTTAAACTAAAGAATTGACAGTTTTTATTAATACTTCTTTCCTCCTGCCTTTGTTTGTAATTGATAATATGTAAACCACATAAAATAGTATATATGTACTAATATGAAAAAAAATGCAGTTAGCATTAGCTTTAAGAGCTAAGTGGCACCTATTTGTCAATAACTCGTCTTAATTGCCAAAAAACTAGCCTCCAGCAACAGAAGAAGGCGGCATGACACCATAGAATCTACATCACATGAGTCGAAAAGCCAACAAAGTATTGAAACAGTCTGGGGTGATTCCTTATAGAATTCAAGATGGTAAAATCGAAGTCTTGCTGATCACCAGTCGCGATCGCCAAAGCTGGGTAATGCCCAAAGGTGATATTCCTAACGGTATGACTCCACCTGACTCAGCCGCGAAAGAAGCGTGGGAAGAAGCTGGAGTCATTGGCCAGGTAAATTCTCGTGAAATTGGCACCTACAAATATCGCAAACAAGGCAAGAATTACCGCGTCAAGATGTATTTATTACCTGTGGAAACCCTAAGTGAAGATTATCCCGAAGCAGGGCACAGAGACCGACAGTGGCTAGATATTCCCCAAGCCATGAGGCGAATTAAAACTACTTCCCTCAAACGAATTTTGAAAGGATTTCTTGTGGCTGAAGTATTGTTTTGAAGGATTGGGGGTTTGAAACTGTAAGTTAATTTATAGACGAAGCTACCCATATCTTACTGGTTGGGTATGCTTAGACCCTGTTAAGAGTTTCCTGTTTCCTTTCATTTCATATTAACGCCTGTTTTGATAGTATTGAATAGAGATTTAATTAAGCACTTAATTAAATATTTAATTTATGATTAATCTAGAGCATATTTACTCGCTTACAGACTTCAAGCGCAACGTCAAACAGTTTCTAGAGCGTATCAAGGCGACCAAATTACCTCTCGTGCTGACAGTCAATGGCAAAGCAGAGGTCGTTGTCCAAGATGCAAGTGCCTTTCAGGAAATGATAGATAGAATTGAGCGTGCAGAGTCCGAACTGCGTCAGATGAAGTTAGAAGCATTACAGCGAGATATTGCGATCGCAGCCGAACAGATAAAAAATGGGGAATATACTGAATACGATGATGAGTCTCTACCCAGTTTGCTGGAAAATATCAAAGCACGGGGACAGCGTAAGCTACATCAAGATAGCTGATAATGAATCGCTATAGACTTTCCAGGCAAGCTGAACAAGACTTAGAAGATATCTGGACTTATCTCGCTCAACAGGATCAACTTGCTGCAGACAAACAGATAGCTCACATTCTGAATCGTTTTCCAATGCTTGCTCAGTTTCCTGATATGGGCAAAAAGCGAGATGAGTTAATGAAGGAATACTTTTTTGCCATCCAAAATCACAAATCCTTGCATCCAAAATTGATTGACGCAACTGGCACAACGCGATCGCTAACTATAGTACGCAAATACTATTAAGAGGACTGACGCAACTGCACTGAGGCGATCGCAAAAATCTTGCAGACTCATCTATATAGCAGTTTTTAGCTTATATGCATACATCCCTACGATAGATGTATTACCTATAATAAGGATGATTTAATCGACTTGAGTCTTTCACTTCTATTGACAAGGTTTGGTTTATTACCAAACCTTTTCCCTGAATATACCAGTACTCAGTTGCCAACGCAAATATTTTTTAATAGTTTTAAATACTAGGTAAACAAACAGAATTCGCATAAATCGCTAGTTGCGCGCGATTCTTGATATTTAGGCGATTAAAAATGCTATTAATATGCGTTTTAACTGTACTTTCTGTGATGAATAGTTTCTGAGCAATTTCTTGGTTGGTTGCGCCAACTGCTACTAAACGCGCTACATCTAATTCTCTAGGTGTTAATGAACTCAATGCAGGGTGAACAGATAGGGATAGATTTGGCTGGACTTGTTTTTGCATAACAACTCGTTCTAAAAGACCAGGCGCGAGTTGTGCATATCCCCGGTTAATGCTGCGAATAGCGTTAACAAGTTCTTCTGAAGGCATATCTTTTAAAAGATAACCTTTTGCGCCGGCGCGAATTGCTTCATTCACATCTTGGTCATCATCATAAGTACTCAAAACTAAAACTTTGATATGAGGAAATTTTTCGCAAATGATGCGGGTGGCGGTAGCGCCATTCATCACCGGCATTCGCAAATCCATTAATACAATATCTGGTTGTAATGTTTCAACTTGTGTAATGGCTTCTTCTCCGTTTTCTGCCATACCCACAATTTCTAGGTCTGATTCTAAACTCAGCATTGCTTTCAGACCTTGGCGAACTAAACTTTGGTCATCTACAAGTAATAAGCGAATCATATAATTTTGGATTTTGGATTTTAGATTGTAGAGAAATTTGACAAAAGCTAAAAGCATTTGTCATTTGTCATTGGTCATTTGTGTTTTTTCTGAGACTAAAAATCTTATACTGGGCAGTACACCAGATTTCTCAGAGATTGGTTCGAGGAAGGAAATCCAACATTTTTGCATTTGTTGAGTTTCGCTTGGTTCAACCCAAGCTACAGTATTTACTGTATCCATACTTCTGACAATTTGGCGTAATTCTTGCATGAGTTCACCACTTAATTGGTACGCTTCCGTTACAGAGTGTTGTGCTTCTGTGGGTTTTATTTGCCACAATTTTTGTGCCGCTTGCAATTGGATATTTAAAGCCATCATAGACTGTCCTAAAGTTTTATATAAATTAATTAATTCATGATTTTTATCTTGAATTAAGAGTAATTCTTGATATTTTTCTCTATATGTACATAGTGCATTTACTAATCGCCAAACTAGTATCAGGCACCCCATCGTCAACAACAGAACAGTAATCATAAATTTGGCGGTTTGATTGAACAAGGGTTATATGCATTATTAAAGCCTTATTTTAATTATTTGACTATCTGTTGTTGGGTTTTTCCTACTTTAGTTTAGACTCACTGGCTAGCATACATAAAAAGTAGGAGGTGATACGTTGGAGTCAGACCAAAGTTGTAGTTTGGCAAGAGTCAAGAGTCAAGAGTCAAGGGTCAAATAGATTTTTTGATTTTGAATTTTGAATTGTTTGTCTCCCTCATCTCCTCAGTCCCCAGTTCCCAGTCCCTATTTTCAAGCAAGCCATTCATTTAAATTCAGAGGTTGCCATTCACCAATTGTGACTGGCTGGCGTTGGTTAATTGCAATAGAGTCTTGAGGAATGGATATTTCAGATATTAGTGATATATTTGATATTGCTGATATTTGAGGTATTTCACGTATATTAGGATTTATTTCACGTATATTAGATATTTGCAGAGGAATTTCAACAGTAATACAACAACCTGCTCCCGGTTGCGCTGCTAATTCAAAATGACCTTGTAAAACGGCAATTCGCTCTTGCATTCCCCGCAGTCCATAACCACCTGAGACTTTTTGGACATCGAATCCCCGACCGTTATCTTGAATGGTTAAATATACTCCATTTGACGTTGTGCAGACATTAATACGTACTGCTGTAGCTTGGGCATATTTACGAATATTATTTAGTGCTTCTTGGATAATGCGATAAAGGGGAGCGGTGAAGTGTGGCAATAAAGCGATCGCTAAATTGATCTCAACTTCCGGTACAATCCCAGTTGTTTGGTGAAAATCATGGACTAAAGAGGCAATCAGCGTTTCTAGAGATTTGCCTGCGATGGGATCGCTGCGTAAGGCTTTCACTGATTGGCGGACTTCTTGAGTTGCGATCGCCATTAACCGATTGGCTTCATTGAGAAACTCTTGTGCTTGATTGGGATCGGGCTTGCAGAGTTTACTCGCAGTCTGTAATTGAAAATTCAGTGCTGTCAGGGCGTGTCCTAGAGAATCATGCAAATCTCGCGCAATGCGTTTGCGTTCTTGGGCTGCTGAAAGATTAGCAAATTCCAATACGCACTGCCACAACTGCTGATGCATTTGACTGAGTTGTTCCGGTGTATGTAGTTCTTCCACCAAGGTAATCTCTCCGTAACTTCCAGCTAATTCTCTATAGTTCTGGGTGGATAGGACTTATGCAAGATTGGTAATTGGTAATTGGTAATTGGTAATTGGTAATTGGTAATTGGTAATTGGT
>JAVRCF010000090.1:0-35122 GCA_034530935.1 Aulosira sp. DedQUE10
TACGATGCAGAGTCTACTTTTACTCTTTACCCCGATTTTCTGAGCGGATACTTTTGTTAGTTGCGATCGCAAAAAGGTAGTTGATAAATCTAGCTAAAAGCCCTGAAAAGCATAGCTGCTATTTCGGCTTTTCTGTCAATGCGTAAGTCCTAATATGTTATTTTTTACTGTGAAATTATATGATGTCCAGCAAATCACCTTTAATATGTCATTGAGGTGAAACGATGCAATCACCTAGTTCTTGGGATTGCTAGTCTGCGAAAACGCCTCCTGCGAACACCCAACGGCGAACTCTAATACCAATTCTGTATGAAGATGCACATAACAAGACCCCCCTATAGTCCCCCCTTAGCAAGCTACCGTGTATACACAAGTCGAGTTGGCAATCAAATCAACGAAAAACAACGGAAAATTATGTTTAAAATCCTTGATTTTCCGTTAGATCTCTATCAATAAGCTGACACTATTGATAATCAATTCGCTTAACTCAAAACCTTGCCTACCAAGGCTTGTATCTTACCAAGCAAGGATTTTAGGACTTGTGTATACACGGTAGCCTTAGCAAGGGGGGACGGCGTTAGCCGGGGGGTAAATATATGCAGCTTCACAGAGAAATGGTATAAGGTCACAATGACAGTTATTTGAGCGTAAATCATATAACTTATTTTTAAGGTATTCGTTGCCTTTAAATTTCCTTACATATATTGATTTTTTCACGCCCTCTGACTTATCTGCAAAACAAAAATCATATACTTTGATAGTGCTTTTTGCTCAAAATTTACATTAGTTAACAATAAACTCGTCAATTCACTGATAAAGTTTACTTAAATTAGTAAAAGTAATAATTTATTTTGTTCATCCCTAGCCAGGAACTTCCGAGAAGATACGCAACAGGAAAACGGCACTTTAGCAGCGTCAACTGGCGGCACTGTATCTCTGGTTGAGAATTGAAAGGGACTGGGAAGATATTCCAAAAATATGTCTATGGTTAAAGTCTCTGCATAATTTTATGGAATCTTACCAAATCCCTTTTGCCCTAAATTTAGGTCTGTTTGACTAATGCAAATTTGAAGGGAGCCAAACTAGATGAAGTATATTTTAGATGTTAGAGTGACGCAGATATTAACGGGGCAATTATGTACAGAACAGATTTGACTGGAACAAAAATACCCGACGTAAAAGTTCAAAACTAAGTGAATTGAGTGATTTTAACATCAGTTTACTTTAACGCCATTATTGGAATTAGGAGATATTCTATGTCAGTTTATATTGGTAATCTATCCGATGAAGTTAGAGATAATGATCTTAGGCAGGTTTTTTTACAGTATGGCTCTGTTAAGAGAATTTTATTATCTACGAATCAGAAAACGGGACAAAAAAGGGGATTTGCAGTTGTAGAAATGGAAACAGACACAGAAGAAATAGCTGCGATTAATGCTTTAAGAGGCAGTGAATGGATGGGTTATAGTCTGAAAGTTAATAAAGCTATAACAATTGCAGATTCTGTTTAGGGATATAAGTTTTAGCGCGACTATTATCAAAATCAAGACCATTGTTTCAGGAGAAATATCTGATACTACTTTTTTGGCACTAAAACAAGAGCATGTTTAACAAGTCTTGTTCATTTTCAGATACAATGTATAAGTCTTATATTAATTAACTTTTGTAATTACGCTAGTCCTGAGACATCTGTTGCAACAGCGAGTTTAATCAAGTATCAAATAGTTGAAAATTTTGAGATGACTAGCTTTAATTTACGGTAACTAAAGTGTCATACTTAGTAAGATTACGAGATAATTTTTGCCCTAACAATCACGTTTTAGCGTGTATAAAGTATGACAACTGACGCAAGCATTATTCCAGAATTTGAAAAATTATTTAGACAAAAATTACAACTAAATAATTGTAAGCTGAGAAAGAAAAGACAGGAGAATAATTATGAAATTACTACTCCTGCTAAAGATATTTTTTTGATGTACTGGGGCGAATTTCCCGAAATTAAATTGATATATCAGCCTATAGGGATACGCACAGAGCAAACTTTAGTTTATGAGCGAGCTATTCGCTCCCATATTAATTTTTGTGTGAGTAGCCTCCAAAAAAGCATGATGATTACTGCTAAAGAAGACCAAAACTAGCAAGCATTGGGATAATGACTTAGTTACAGTGATTGAATCAGCAAGCCCAGCAGTAGCATCCTCAAATTGTGATGAATTTCAGGATGCTACATCCTTAATAGGTATAGGAAGGATTCAATTAAAGAAGCTTTTCAACAGCGCTACTGAACTGCTCATAAGGAGAAACTCCTATGATTTTTTCTGCTAACTCACCATCTTTGAAAATTAACACAGCTGGAATACTGCGAAGTCCAAACTTTTTGAATATTGGTTTATTGTTGTCCACGTCTACCTTAACAACCTTAGCTCGGTCTTTGTATTCATTAGCAAGTTGATCCATTAATGGGCTGACAAGGCGACAGGGGCCACACCAAGTAGCAGTAAAGTCAACAACCACAACTTTCTCTTCGCTTAAAAGAGTATCAAATTCATTTTCTTGAACGTAAGCAACTATGTCAGTAGACATTATTTTATTGTCCAGTATTAAACTAAATTTTCAGTCAACAGGTGACTATAAAAACTATACTTCTTTCTGGACATTTGCTTAACAACTTACGTATTTCCAAACCAGCGTTGCATTATAAAGAGATGGTAAGAAGAAATGCTGAGATAGTCAATTAAGTTATTATTTCACTATTTCAAAGTATCCAATTTTACCTAAATAAATTTATCTCTCCATTCAGCAAGTCCAAATTTCATAACTGAGCGAAGTCATAAAAATTGCGATCGCGTTCCACTGTAGTGGGTATAGGATATTTAAAGACTTAAAAGGGTTCGCAAATATCGAGGCTAGATGTTGAGTTTCATATTCCATAACCTTTTTGTGAAGAAATCCTGTACTAAGTCAAAAAACCCACACCCTTGCGTTTACCCGATTTGATGCAAGTGGCGTGGGCTGGAACACTACTAGTAAATAATGTCAGTAGATGCCTTGAGATGAATGATTAGTCATTGGTCATTAGGTAATAGCCAGGAGAATATCAAAAAATGACAATTGACTAATATTAGATATCACCCCGAATTTCTTCTACAATGCCATCGCGGAGAACGATTTCAACTTGGGTTTTGCTGATTAAGTTATCACCTGGTTCGATGCGGAAAAAGCCTTCCATTTGGAATTGGTTGACTTCTTGATCTAACTCCAAATACTGCACTTGCTGGAGATTTTGCAGGAATTGGTTTTTCTGTTCTAACAGTTCGCTTTTCTTTTGATTGACTTGGAGTTGGATATTGTCAATCTGTTGCAGGGTTTGGGGCCCTGGTGGTTGCAAGCTTTGCTTTTGAATTGCGGTGATTGCTCTTTGTCCTTCGATGTCCAGTTGTTGCAATTGCTGATCGGTTTGATTGATCTGTGCTTGCAGTTGCTGTTGTACTTCCTCTCTCCATAGAGGAGTAACGATGACTTTGACATTAACGACGCGTTTGAGAAGCATCTGTTGAGATTTTGCGGCATCCATACAGTTTCACGTTCACTCTATATTTTGTAAATGGAATTATCAGGCAAACATGGCGTTAATAATATCGTGATAGCGTTCTATGACGACGTGTCGCCGGATTTTTAGTGTTTGTGTCATCAAGCCATTTTCAATGGAAAATGGCTCTGGAATGAGTTTGAATGAGCCAATGCGATCATCGGCGCGATAGCCTGGACGATTTTGCACTTCCCGATTCAATTCTTTCCGAAATAATTCCTGGATTATTTTACTCTCCAGGTCAATTTTTTGACTGGGTGAGATGGTAACATTTTCATCTGGTGTACTCAAGCTGATGTTTTGAGTTTCTGCCCATTTTACTAATGCTTCCAGATTGGGTACAATTAAGGCCCCGATGCTACGCTGATCTTGACCAACTAGCATAATCTGATCAATGTAGGGCGATCGCAAACACGCATCTTCGATTGGCTGCGGCTCGATATTTTCTCCATTGGTTAAAACAATCGTATCCTTTGCCCTGCCAGTCAGCACTAAGTCATTTTGCGGTGTTAACCAACCCAAATCGCCGCTATCAAACCAACCTTCAGCATCGATGGCTTTCGCTGTCGCTTCGGGATTTTGGTAATAGCCTTGCATAATTTGCGGCCCCTTCAATAACACCAAGCCTCGCTCCATAACTGGTAGCGGTTTGCGAGTCTCTGGATCTACAATTTTAGTTTCTGTAGCGGGTAATGTCTGACCGGATGAACCACGCACATTATGCCAAGGACGACGCACATGAGTTACAGGAGAAGTTTCTGTTAAGCCATAGCCTTGCAAAATTTCGACACCAATAATTTCAAAAAAGGTATCTATGTGCTTGGGAAGTGCGCCACCACCGCTAATTACCTGCTTGATTTGCCCTCCCGTTGCCTCCCGGACTTTAGCATAAACTAGCCGTTCTCCCAAGGCGTGGAGCACAGATAAAGCAGTTGCTTGTATTTTAGCGGCTAATCTCTCCATCGCTGAGGATTCAAGATGATCTAAACTCAATCCCTCGGCAATTCGTCGTGCTTTAATATAGCGATCGCTATTGCTGAATAAAAAATTGATCAGGCGTTGCTTGCTGGCTGGTTGTTCGCGAAACTGCTTTTGCGCTCCTTCATAAATTGATTCCCATAAGCGGGGTACAGCCACCATGTAATGGGGTTTAACTTCTTTTAAATCTCCTTTGACCGCACGCAAGTTGGTGTAAACTTGACTACAACCTTGAGAAAGTAAGAAATACTCTACTGTTCTTTCATAGCTGTGCCAACTAGGAAGGATACTCAGCGCCATATCACCTACTTTAGGTTGTACTACTGTCCCCATAGTTGTTATTTGGTGAATTAAATTGCCATGCGAGAGCATCACACCCTTGGGTTTACCCGTAGTACCAGAAGTATAAATGAGTGTCGCTAAAGAAGCGTAATTTTGTTCAACTGGTTGCAAAGAATGGTTAGAGCCAATTTCAATCAATTGTGAAAAATTCAGTACCTTCAAGCTTTCCTCTGTTGGTGCTGTTTCATCGGAAAGCAAGATGACGAATTGCACAAGTAAATCGTTGAGTCTGTCTTGCAGCTTCTTGAGCGTCTTCAAATCTTCTAGTACTAGCGCCGTGCTGCCACTATTTGCCACAATAAACAGCAATTCTTCCTTTTCGGCTTGGGAGCTACGCACCGCATCCACAGCCCCAGCAGTCATTATCCCTTGATCGGCAATAAACCACCTAGGACTATTATCGGCAATTAAAGAAATGCGATCGCCTGCTTTTATCCCTAAAGCCTGTAACCCAGCCGCAAATTTTTGAATTTGGTCTGCTAACTGAGTGTAATTAATCACCACCTCTGGTTTAGCATGGGGGTTGCGTAGCGCAACTGTATTACCAAATGACTTAGCTGCTAAGGGCCAAATTTCTGGTAGTGCATTCACATTTGTGTAATCTGCTAAACGTTTTAATGCTAAACGTTCTTGTTCAGTGAGATTAGATAAGTAAATCGATGCAGGTTCGGTTTTTGACATCACACATCACCTAAATACTAAATTGGCTGTTTTTCGAGATGATTTTGCTATTGTGTTGCAATAAATGTCTTTAATATACACAATGCTTTCCCCTCAGACATTTTCGGAAAGTTCACGCTTCCATTTACAAAAATCTATGATAAGATTAATTTATATAAGCCTAAGGTAATGGATGCCATTGCATTGAATGTAATGACATAAACATTCGCTCTCCAGCTAACAAAAGTGACCACCTATTTATACAAGGGGGTGATTACCTATAGTTGTACAGGACGCTGCATTTTTAACGCTGATCAATACTGTTGCTTGTTTAGCATTCCCTAAGCTGCTATCGCTCATTCTCTCACCTAAAGTCAAACCCACTGAACTAGAACCCCAGGTTTCAAGTTCACAAACAACCAGAGTCCCAATGATGACCTTTCCTTATTGTACGGCTCACACCTTAACAGGCAGCCAATTTTGTAGATTCCGTCCTCATTTTTGTGCCCAATGTTCTCCAAATTGATCGTTATTTAAGATTTTCAATGCGGAGTTTTAAATGAGGAGAAAAATAGGCAGGTGCATTCATACCATTTTTGAGTTGTGAAATTCTTCGTAGAGTCTGTCATTTGTAGTTTTTCACAAATGATTTGAGACTGTTATATTCAGGAATTTTTCCAGCACTAAAGTCCTGATACCAATTTAATATGAAGCTGCACTTAATTCACGTAGGGGCAATTCATGAATTGCCCCTACAGTCTGTAGTTCTACATCAGTTTTGTCAGCGCATCTTCATACAGAAATGGTATGACTACGTAATATTCAAAGTTTCTTTATCTTTGGATAGAAATTTTCTATTATTTGGGAAAAATCTTAATTAGGTATGGTGGGCATTGTCTGAGTATCACAATGTTTCCCTATTACTTATGGTCTGCCTCTACGAATCAGTTCACAAATCAAATAGGGCTGCTATATCTACCTTCAAACGTTGACATCTTTAGATTGCCAACCCATAAATTTCTTTATGGTAATCACAGAAAATCAATATATTTAAATTGCTTATATAAGGTACAAGAAATCTAAAATTATAAATGTAGTTGATAGCACATATTTTGCTGCTATGTTTAAAAATAGAATCGAAATTAATTCATTCATGAGGGGAAATCTATGAGTTTAATAGATGGAATACTATTAACTCTGGTAAATACTGTTATCTGTTTGGCGTTTCCTAAACTGCTATCAATTATTTCGGCAGCCAAAACCAAAACAACTGAACCATCAACGGCTGTTATAACAATATCAGAGGCTAGTCCAGAAATTCCCAGTTTTCTTTAATATAAACTGGTTAAGTTCATAGGAGTTGTAATTAATCCTGGTTCATCATTTTGATTAAAGTGCAATTAAGCCAGCTTTGGGAAGGCTATGCTTTTGGGAGACAATAGGGACATAGAGAAAGAACGCGACTATTATCTAATTACATCAGTTTTCATGCATTTGAACCACATCGAGCGTAGGGGCACGGCATCCACAATCTTCTGGTACATACAATAATCTACTGGTGCCGTGCCTCTACAGCGTGGTCTATTTACTACTGAATTTTTTAGGTATTTTTGTAGGGTGGACAATTTCTTAATTAGGGCTTGCTGAATAAGTCTCTAAAGCAAATCTAGAAGCCACACAGCTTGTAAAATGGTTGTTTCATCGCTCAGGTTCCAAATTTACCCAGCGCTCGCTAACGTTAGTGCAAGTGTTTTGAGACTCTAGATGTTATAACCTTGCACTTGCTTGGTGTAAAAAGGCTTGAATTCCTTATCTGGACTACCTTACACTTTTATTAAGCAAGCCCTAATTACGAATTACGTTAGCGCAGTGGGGCGCAGCCCATTACGAATTCTGGGATTACTTACGTTTTTCCCGTCGCCATTTTCCTCGGACTAAGCGAATATCATCATAACTATAACTCTCGCCTAGCTGTTCGCGAATAGGAGTTAAAGAAATATCGCCTAAAACCTCTAAAACTTGCCAAATCTTTTTTTGTCGTTCTAAAGGAACCAACTGATTTAAATCTACAGGCTGATTCTTTTCAATTAAATCTACTAGGTGGCGAATGACTGTAGTAGAACGAATATTTCTTTGCTTGGCAATTTCGGCAACACTTAGTCCTTGTTGATGTAATTGTAAGGTAAATAATTCGGTGTCGGAAGGTAAGCTAAGACCAATAACTGGTTTGTCATTAACCTCTACATCTATTACACCTTGTTCTCGACGATAGGCGCGAATTTCTGCGATGAATTTATCACCGTATTGAGCAAGTTTGTGACTACCTACGCCCGAAAGTTTAGCAAATGCGGTGAGAGTTGTTGGTTGTATCTGTGCCATTAATTTCAAGGTGGAATCTTGAAAGACAACGTAGGGAGGTACCGACTGTTCATCCGCTAGTTGTTTACGCAGCGATCGCAATCTTTGCATGAGTATTTCTACTTCAGCAGCTTTTTCGCTTCCTTCTTCCCAACTGACTTTTTGGACCACAGAAATAGCTAAACTAACTGTGCGTTGTCGCCGCATGACTTCCCAACTCAAGGCGTTTAGCTTCAAAACTGAGTAACCATCGCTGGTTTGTTCTAGTAAACCTTGATGCAAAAGCGATCGCCCCAGCATTCGCCACTCATCGAGAGTTCTATCTTTACCAATACCGTAGGTAGAAAGCTTGTCGTGTTCGTTTTGAATAATTTTCTGGTTTTTTCCTCCCCGCAACACATCAATAATGTGTAACATCCCAAATCTTTCTTTACACCGCGCCACGCAAGATAAGAACTTCATAGCTTCAATTGTCCAATCTTGTATCGGTTTGGGATAACGGCAATTATCACAGTTACCGCAATTCCCCGCAAACCGTTCCCCAAAATAACCTAGTTGAATCGTGCGCCGACAATCTGTCCCTTCGGCATAGTCTATCATCTGCCGTAATTGTTGTTTGGCAATCAACTGTTCTTGAGGATCGGTTTTTTGGTCAATACTCCATTCGATTGTTTTAATATCACCAAAGCTGAAAAATATTGTACAGCGCGATGGTTCACCATCTCTACCCGCCCTACCTGATTCTTGATAGTAACTTTCTAAATTCCGGGGTATATCAAAGTGAACTACAAGCCTCACATCTGGCTTATTAATCCCCATACCAAAGGCAATTGTTGCCACCATGACGCGAACATCATCCCGAATAAACCGCGTTTGATTCTTGCTGCGTTCATCGTCAGTTAATCCGGCATGATAAGGTAAAGCGGCAATTTTATCGTTTTGTAATTTGAAAGTCAGTTCATCAACTTTTTTGCGAGTTAAGCAATAAATAATTGCTGAACCTTCCGTTTCTCGAATTAATTCTAATAATTCCGCGTAAGCATATTTAGACTTGGAACGGACTTCGTAATAAAGATTTTGGCGGTTAAAACTCGCAATGTGGATACTAGGTTGCTTAAGCGCTAGTTGTTGGATGATATCACTCCGGACGCGATCGGTAGCTGTAGCAGTGAGGGCGACAGTCGGAATATTGGGGTAGCGTTTTCGCACCGATCGCAATTGGCGGTATTCTGGGCGAAAGTCGTGTCCCCATTCCGAGACACAGTGCGCTTCGTCAATCGCAAAGGTAGAAATACCAACTTGGTGGTTAACTAAATCAAGAAACGGCAGAAATCTTTCACTCAAAAGACGTTCTGGGGCGACGTAAAGTAATTTCACTTTCCCATTCAGGATTGCTTCTTCACGAGAACGAACCTTGTAAGCATTAAGACTGCTATTGAGGAATGTGGCAGAGATATTATTATTACGCAATGATTCTACTTGGTCTTGCATCAAAGCGATCAGTGGCGACACCACTACAGTTAAACCTTTCTTTAACAGCGCTGGTAACTGAAAGCACAAAGATTTACCACCACCCGTAGGCATCACTACCATTAAATCTCGATTTTGCAGCGCATCTTCGATGATTTGCCGTTGTCCGGGGCGGAATCGGTCGTAACCGAAGTGATATTTTAGCGCTTGTTCGAGATTAGGATACTGAAGCATAGCGATCGCTTTTTTCGGTGGCTTTGTGCGTGGGTAGTTATGAAGATATCAGGATTTTAGCAATCTCCTGTCTGGAAGTGGCAATGATTTGGGGCAATGGGGACTGGGTATTGGGGGATAACGAAGAAATAATGTCATGACTTTTGACTTTTGACTCTTGACTTTTGACTCTTGCCAAAAGCTATATTGCGCTTAAATGAAAACAGCTATAAACTTTTTAATCTGATTACTCAACCGTAGAAATAATCCAAAGTTCAATATCTCAAATTGCCCATGATTGAAATTGACGGTTCCTACGGAGAAGGAGGTGGACAAGTTCTTCGCACTTCCTTGAGTTTAGCGGCTATCACTGGTGAACCTATCAGCATTGCAAATATTCGTGCTAAACGTAAAAGGCCAGGGCTAGCAGCACAACATTTAACAGCAGTCCGCGCTGCGGCAAAAATTTGTCATGCCCAGATGCGGGGTGATACTTTGGGTTCAATGATGTTGGAATTTATTCCTGGTAGTTCTGTGCAGCCAGGACAATATATTTTTGATGTCACAGAAGCACAGCAAGGTGGATCTGCTGGGGCGATGACTTTGGTATTGCAGACTATTCTTTTGCCTCTAGCTTTAGCTTCTGCTGACTCTCAAGTGATTTTAAAAGGCGGTACTCATGTACCCTTTAGCCCAACAATGACATACATTGAGCAAGTTTATTTGCCGATGCTGCACCGCATGGGAGTTAAGGCGACAGCAAAGTTACGCGCTTGGGGATGGTATCCCCAAGGTGGCGGCGAAATGCAAATCAAGGTAAATGGTAGTGGCGCAATTAACGGGCTAACTTTGCTGGAACGAGGTAACTTACAGCAAGTAAGAGGAGTAGCAGTGGTAACGCAATTAGCATCTCATATTTCCCAACGCATGGCGAATCGTGCTGAGAATTTATTGCGTCAAGCCGGTTTAAATGCTGCTATCCAAGCCTTGAGAGAAAAAGGTGTTGCACCAGGGGCTGGCGTTTTCTTAACTGCTGAGTATAAAAACAGCTTGACTGGATTTGGTGGGTTTGGGCGTTTGCGCTTACCAGCGGAGAAAGTTGCAGATATTGCTTGTCGTCAATTATTAGAGTTTCATCAAACAGGTGCGCCAGTAGATGAACATTTGGCAGATCAATTATTGTTACCAGCAACTTTAGCCTCAGAAGGAAGCCAATATCGGGCCTCGGAGATTAGTACCCATTTAACAACAAATGCCGCCATTATTGAGAAGTTTGGGCTGGCGCGGGTAACAGTTGATGAGGCAGAGAAGATAGTAGCGATCGCACCTCGTTAAACACTAATATTTTTTAACCTGTTGACAATGCCAGCAGTAAACAGATCAGTAATAAACCTAATAGCAACAGCAACCCCTGATTGCGTTTGAGCCAACTTTTCACGGTGACAGCAAAACTTTGCTCAGTAAGCTGCTGTTGTGACTGTAACTTACTCTCCTCAAAATTTTGGTAAAGGGTACAGTCTTTAGCGTAGGGACGTTTGGGAAAATTGCAAGTATCATCAGCATGATAAGTGCAACTATCACACAGATACCCCTCCCCAGTCACACGATGCAATGGAATACCCGGATGACCGTAAGCTTTAAGAGTCGTGCGGCAATAAGGACAAGTAATAGCCTGATTATCGACGAGTTGATGGCAGCGAGGACAAGTTACAGTAGCCACAACCTAAGCGTAAATTAAGTAAACATTTCGATTTTAGCGATTTCTTAGAACAAACGAGTCTCTCAATCACAACAAGTTATTTTAGAGATTGCTTTCTTGGTAGTTAAATACTTCATACTTCATACTTCATATATTTCTCCGGATCAGCCCAGAAAAAACTGAATAAGACTTTATATTTAGTCTTGCTGTTCAAACTTATGGAAATGCCCCAGCGCGTATCAATTCGCTACAAAGACGCGTCTTACAACACTAACGAAATCCGGTTAAAAACCTTCAGGTTAGCTTTTCAACTATGGGAAGAAGAAACCAAACCCAAAAAAACAGAACTTTATGAGTTTATTTTGTCTTGTTTGAAACAAATTGATCGCCAAGACCGTTTTATGATTTCTCTATTATTTATAGAATTGGCAGACTTAATCCGTGATTCTTCGCTAAATAGAGAAATGAAAGAAGTTTTAATTAAAACTTCTTTTAGGGAATTTGCCTGTGCGTTATCTGATTTTGAAACTGCTTCTAAATAAATTTAGTCTGCTCCCAAATCTCAGTCTTTGCAATCAATTAAGAATTTTCTCTATCTCATTTTCACAAGGGAATAGGGATTCCCTACTCCCCATTTTATTCCAAGTCAAATAAAAGGAAATCGCCTATTGATTAACATCCAATAATCGAGAAGTTTTGAAGCGCTCCATCCACTTTTCTAAATATACCTGATTAGCCTGTTGTTCTGATGGATCTTGGCTATCTAAAGGATAAGGCATCAATCCCAAGATTGCGGCTGTAGTTACACAAAACATCGATTTTTGGAAAGTGATACAAATTTGCACTAGCAAATCATCTTCACCCCGGCGACTGTGACGATACACTTCATGCAAATAGTCTGGCAGATAATGGCGCATATCCTGCATTAATAAAGTGGGAGGAATACCAGCACTACCAATGGGTAAAGGATCGGCATATAATGCACCATACTGAAATCGAGTTTGATCGGGGGGAATTTGATATGCTTGGGCATTGTATGTAACTGTGCCAGAGAAAGGCGTTCCCCGGAAGAAAACTGCTTCTACATAAGGTATGGCTGTATCTGCTAAGAACGTTAAACCAAGTTTTTTGGGCAGGATTTCATAGACTTTATTATCAATTTTTACAGAGTAAGTAATTGGCTTGGTTGCGTTGTCTACTAACCCTGCCTTAATATGTTCTACAACTTGCGGAATAGTTTTTATTTCGCCTTGGTCATAGCGGTCTGATAGACTCAGGAACATATCAGCCATTACCCGCCAAAACTGACCTAAACCACTGTAATATGCAGAAACACGTAATTGTTCAATTAAGAAGTCAGGAAACAGCTGATGCATTCCCTTGATTAAGGGATTGTTTTTAAATTTGGCAGCAATTACAGACTGGGCTACTTCTTGAAATTCTTTTGTATCCAAATATGTATCTAGTCCACCGCCGCCATGCCACATCATGGACTTCATACAATATTCGGCATATTCAAAATTAATTCTGTCATGCCACCAATGACGCAGTAATTTTTGCCAAGTCAATCCGCCATTAAAGTATTTAAAAAAGGGAAAAAACACTAAAAATTGATGTTCAGCAATGTAGATCAAATTTTTTGAGTAAGCATCTAAAACTACCCCATAACTTTTGAGAATGCCAACTACTTCTAAAACATTTTCTGGGTTATCAACTAGTAATGCTTCTCCAGTTTGCAGGCGTTTAATATACTCACCTAATGGATTGTTATAAAACTTCTTTTTGATAGTTACCATTATTATTTCTCCAAATAAGTAAAAATATTATTTAGTCATTTGTCATTGGTTATTACAGCTTTTAGATAGTTGGTTTTCATAGCTACTTAAGGAGTCATTAGTCAAAAGCTTGGGGATGGTGTTTGTAGTAATGATGATGCAATACTACAAACCCAATATCTATCTTTTAATTTTTGCCCGGATGATCCAAGGAAACTGTTGCTACTGCGTTTTGGGTATTCACCATTGCTGTGATTGTCGGTTCCGTCCAGCGTACTAACCAAGCGGGTTGGATACCAAAAATTACAATCACTACCGCTAACACTATAGATGGCAGGCGATCGCTCCAATACACTCGTGGTAGGTTGGTAACTTGGGCAGATAAGCGCCCAAAAAAGGCCTGATTCACCAGAATTAAGAAGTAAACAGCAGTTAATCCTGTACCAATCATACATAACAAGGTTTGCACTGGAAATATGGGGAAACTGCCCCGAAAAATCACAAATTCGGAAATAAACCCTACCATTCCCGGTATTCCCGCACTAGCCATGACTCCCAGAACCATCAAGCTTCCTATTACAGGCATACCACGTTCTGGATTGAGCAGTCCTCGGATGACATCTAAGTTCCGACTGCCTGCTTTTTGATACACAACACCCACGAGCAAAAACAGTAGTGCTGAAATCAAGCCGTGGCTGATCATTTGCATGACAGTGCCTATAATGCTTAACTGTGTGGCAGCCGCCGCAGCTAAAAGGATATAGCCCATGTGTCCAATGGAACTATATGCCACCATTTTTTTCATGTCTTTTTGGGCGATCGCGCAAGATGCACCGTAAAGTACACTGACTACAGCCCAACTTGCTAACCAGGGGGCCAAATAACTCCAAGCTTCTGGCAACAAGTTCAGTCCAAATCGCAGTAAGCCATAAGTTCCCAGTTTCAACAATACCCCAGCTAATAGTACGGAAATGGGTGTGGAAGCTTCTACGTGAGCATCTGGCAACCATGTATGAAAAGGAACTAAAGGAATTTTAATGCCAAAACCAACTAAAATTCCGCCTAGTAACAAAAGTTGCGTTGCTAATGGTAGAGTTGTGGCATTCAAGGTGCCAAGAGCAAAGTTAGGCGCACCACTCAGCCAAACCATGCCCAGGAAGCTGGCTAAAATCAAAATCCCAGAAAGAGCAGTATAAATCAGGAATTTCGTAGCTGCATAACCCCGCTTTTCACCACCCCAAATTGCAATCAACAGATAAAGGGGAATTAGTTCTAACTCATAAAACAGGAAAAATAGCAATAAATCCTGAGCTAGAAAAGCGCCTGTTACCCCAGCACTCAACAGCAGTATCAATGAGTAATAAAATCTCGGGCGTTGTAGAGATTCATCGCTGCTGTAGATGGCAATGCAAGTTAACAAGCCGTTCAAAACCAGCAAAGGCAAGGATAAACCATCTACCCCAAGATTATAGTTCAACCCTAATGCATCTACCCACGGCAGGAATTCGACAAATTGTTGACTAACTTGTCCTGGATTAAATTGACTTGCTAAAATCACCGACCATACAAAGGCGATAATAGCAACGACTAAAGCTAACCCACGGGAGATTTTTCCATTCATCCCAGAGGGCCAGAAACCGATTAAAGCCGCACCAATTAATGGCACTAAAATCAACGCACTCAGCATACACAGAACTATTTTAGGATAGGAGGGATTGGGGAAGGTGGGGTCCCCTTTGGGGATAAGGGGTAATGGGGGCAAGGGAGATGAGGGAGATGAGGGAGAAAAATAAGTATTGACTATTGACAAATGACCAATGACAAATGACTAAAAAGGCAACTTATCTAGTAGCCCTAATGACCAACTAATGAAAAAGCCCAGGACGCTGACAACGAAGAGGATTGTCAACATATAACCTTGGGATTGTCCAGAAATGCTGTACTTTAAACCTTGCCCACTGAGTATTGCTGCAAACCCAACTAAGTTTACTAAGCCATCGATCAAATAGCGATCGCTCCATGCTGAAATTTTAGATAGTATCGCTACTGTACCGACTACGGTAACTTTATACACTTGGTCGATGTAAAAGTCGTAACCTAATAAGTCTTGCAAGAATCTCCATGCTAGGATTCTTGACCTCGACCAGGCTTTGTCTAGATAAATTGTCGAGCCTATTCCTACCCCTAGGAGTGTCGATGAAAGTAATATTGCTACTACATACCAATTAATACTTTCCCAATTAGGTAACAAGTACCATTGCTGTAGCATTACGGGTAATAATAGGGTCATGATGATCAAGGTCACCATCGGGAATGCCATCTGCCAACCGACTTCTGGCGCACGTCGGGTTTTTTGTTGGGGGGCACCCCAGAATATATATCTAAATACCCGCGTTAAATTTAGTGCTGTCAATCCATTAACTATCACTAATACACCAATTACCCAAGGACTAATATTCACAAAGCCATCAGCCCAGGACAGCATTGCCCAAAAGCTGCCTAGTGGTAGCAATGTTACCATCCCGGCAGAACCGACAACATAAGCTGTGGTGGTAGCCGGCATCCGCGACCACAAACCACCCATTTCTGTCAAGTTTTGTGTGTGGGTAGTATGGATGATGGAACCAGAACTCATAAATAATAGTGCTTTGGCGATCGCATGAGTTAACAGCAACATCAAGGCTACACCACCTTGTTGTAAACCCATTGCCAAAAATACCAAGCCCATGTATGCGCTGGTGGAATGAGATAATGCCCGCTTAATATCAATTTGCGCCAATGATACTAATGTTGCACCAATTGCTGTCACTGTACCCATGATTACCAAGGCATTCAACGCCACTGGAGACAGAGCTAGCATTGGCTGCATTTTATATAGCACATAAGCACCACCTGCTACCACTAATGAGTTCCGCAACACTGAAGCAGGGTTTGGCCCTTCCATCGCTTCATCTAACCACAGATGTAGGGGAAATTGGGCACATTTACCCGCCGGCCCAGCAATTAACGCCAATCCTAGTAAAGTCGAGGTGACTGGATCTAAGGTAGCTGTTTGTGCCCACTCATATAAATCGGAAAAATTCAAACTACCTGCTAAGTAAGATAGTGTTACTACGCCCATCAGCAGTAACAAGTCTCCTACCCGTTTAGTCCAAAATGCATCTCGTGCTGCTGTCACCACTAAGGGTTGTGCATACCAGAATCCCACGAGTAAGTATGTGGAAAACGTCAGGACTTCCAAAAGGGCATAGCTGAGAAACAATGAATCACTGATGGCTAAAGCACTCAGCGCCGCTTCAAACAATCCGATCAGCGCAAAAAAACGCGCCAACGACCAGTCCTTTTCCATGTAGCCTAGGGCGTAAATTTGTGCTAATACGCTTAACCCGGTAATTAAAACCGTTGCCCCAATACTAACTGGTGAAATGTCTAAAGCGAAGGATAAATCTAAATCTACGACTTTGAACCAGTTAATCAGTAAAGTCTCTGGTTCTTGTTCCCAGATAGTTTGAAATATCAACAGGCTATGGACAAATGCCGCAATGGTTGTCAACAAGTTGAAGTATGCCGCAGGTCTTGGCCCTGTTCGCCGAATAATTCCTATTGCCCACGGCAAGGTAAGAATAGCACCTATTAAACCATAAAAAGGCAAAAACCAACTTGTGATGTAGAGAAAATGATCCATTTAAATTTCCTTTGACGACTCAGGATGGAATGCCTTGTTTTAAAACAGTTTTTCTGAAATATATTTTCTCTAATTAGCTTGACATTACACAATTATCAAAACTGTTATTGCAGAATAAAAATATTTAATTACTGCATTATATTTTACTTATAGCATTGTAATTCCTACTTCTACATTGCCAATTTATATGTATTATTATAAAAACTTATATACTTTTTAGCCTGTAGTTGTAAATACTATAAAAATCAAGGAAAGACAGTTCAGATAAACCATCTAGACTTCTGTCAACCCTCTTGAGAATAAATTACAGACTTTATTAATCTAAGTTTGACAAATGTAATTAAAAAATTATAAAGCGTAGTTGGACGCTCTAGCAATCCGTGAAATTTCATTAACCAAATGACAGCATTAATTTTTGTTAAGTTTTCTTAAACTATTTTATTATAAACTATTATAGTGATTTATATTGCCAAGAACGCCAAGCTTTCCTATGCTTAATTTGGAAGTGTTTTCTTAGCTTAAGATAAAGCTCCCCCCGTCAAAAATTTCAAACCTCAGTACTGTTCGGATTAATTTTGTAGGAGTTCTGCGATGCCAATTGCAGTTGGAATGATTGAAACTAAAGGCTTCCCCGCAGTAGTAGAAGCTGCTGATGCAATGGTGAAGGCCGCCCGTGTAACATTAGTAGGATATGAAAAAATTGGTAGCGCACGAGTCACCGTAATTGTGCGGGGAGACGTATCGGAAGTGCAAGCCTCAGTAGCAGCTGGGGTAGAAGCAGCGAGAAGAGTTAATGGTGGTGAAGTAGTATCAACTCACATCATTGCCCGTCCCCACGAAAACCTCGAATACGTCTTACCGATTCGGTATACAGAAGCCGTAGAACAGTTCCGCACTTAAAAATCGATTAAATAACATTGATTAACGGGGTTGCTGAATTGAGTGCCTTTGTTGTCCAGAACAAAAAACTTTAAATAAGGATTAGAACTAATGTCGATCGCAGTAGGAATGGTAGAAACGCTAGGCTTTCCAGCGGTAGTGGAAGCAGCAGACGCGATGGTAAAAGCGGCTCGCGTCACCTTAGTAGGCTACGAGAAAATTGGGAGTGGTCGGGTTACAGTTATCGTGCGGGGAGATGTTTCGGAAGTTCAAGCTTCTGTTGCAGCTGGGGTGGAATCTGTGAAGCGAGTTAACGGCGGACAAGTGCTGTCTACCCATATCATTGCTCGTCCTCACGAAAACTTGGAATATGTCCTGCCAATTCGTTATACAGAAGATGTAGAGCAGTTCCGGGAAAATGTCAACGCCATTCGTCCTTTCGGCAGAAGACCATAACTTGTAATGCAAATTGCTAAAGTTCGTGGCACAGTAGTGAGCACGCAAAAAGAACCAAGTCTTAGAGGTGTAAAACTCCTGATGTTGCAATTAGTAGATGAAGAAGGAAACCTCCTGCAAAAATACGAAGTAGCAGCGGATATTGTGGGTGCGGGAGTAGACGAGTGGGTACTTTTCAGTCATGGTAGTGCAGCTCGTCAAATTCCTGGCAACGAAAATCGTCCTTTAGATGCAGCAGTGGTGGCGATAATTGATACTATTCATGTTGAAGATCGTCTCATTTACAGCAAAAAAGACCAATATAGATAGTCATTGGTCATTGGTCATTAGTCATTAGTCATTAGTCATTAGTTACTGGTCATTAGCCATTACACAAAAAACACATGGCAAAGGAAAAATGGCAAAGCGCAAAGTCAAAGCAGAGGTGTCCTCCAAGCATAACTTTGTAAGACGGGACAAATGGTTAAAGACAAATGACAAAGCGCAAAGTCTGGGCGGAGGTTTCCTCCGATCAGAACTTTGAAAGAAGGACAAATGACAAAGGACAACCGACAATTTTAGGAGGAATCTCGCGATGGCAGTCAGCAGCACGGTGGCACCCCCAACCCCGTGGTCGAGGAACTTAGCTGAGCCAAAAATCCATGAAAGCACATTTGTACATTCGTTTTCAAAGGTGATTGGAGACGTGCGAATAGGTGCAAATGTAATCGTTGCTCCGGGGACTTCGATTAGAGCGGATGAAGGGACACCTTTTTTCATTGGTGAAAACACTAATATTCAAGATGGTGTAGTAATTCATGGATTGGAGCAGGGTCGAGTAATTGGTGATGACCAAGAACAATACTCGGTATGGATTGGTAAAAATGCCTCCATTACCCATATGGCCTTGATTCATGGGCCTGCTTATGTTGGGGATAATTCTTTTATAGGCTTTCGCTCTACGGTATTTAATGCCAGGGTGGGTGCAGGTTGCATTGTCATGATGCACGCTTTGATTCAAGATGTAGAAATTCCCCCTGGTAAGTATGTACCTTCGGGAGCAATCATTACTAATCAGCAGCAAGCTGACCGTTTACCAGATGTCCAAGCGCAGGATCAGGATTTTACCCATCATGTAGTGGGAATTAATCAGGCACTGCGAGCTGGCTATCTGTGTATGGCGGATAGTAAATGTATTACACCCATTCGGGGTGAATTAAAAAAATCTTCTACAAGTAATGGCATTACTGTTTTAGAGCTAGAAAGGAGTAGTGAAGTGGCAAGCGGTAGTTTGAGTGCAGAAACAATCGAGCAATTGCGATATTTGTTGCAGCAAGGGTATAAAATTGGTACAGAACACGTAGACCAAAGACGGTTCCGTACGGGTTCTTGGACTAGTTGTCAGCCAATCAATGCGCGATCAATTGGTGAAGCGATCGCAACTTTAGAAGGTTGTTTGGCCGATCACGCTGGCGAGTATGTGCGGTTGTTTGGCATCGACAATGGCAGACGGCGCGTTTTAGAAACCATCATCCAACGTCCAGATGGCGCAGTAGCAGCACCCTCTACCTTTAAGGCTCCGAATAATTCTTCTAATGGCAGCTACAAAGCCAATAGTAACAGTAATGGTAACAGTAAAGGTTCTAGTGGCGGGCTGAGTACGGACACTGTAGACCAAATCCGCCAGCTCTTAGCAGGTGGTTACAAAATCGGTACAGAACATGTAGATGAACGCCGCTTCCGCACCGGTTCTTGGCAAAGTTGCGAGCCGATTAATTCCAGCTCCACTAATGACGTGATTGCTGCTCTAGAAGACTGTATAAACAACCATCAAGGTGAGTATGTACGTTTAATTGGGATTGATACCAAAGCCAAGCGTCGGGTATTGGAAAGCATTATCCAACGACCCAATGGCAAAGCCAATCCATCTAGCAGCCAGAAATCCTTTACCAGTGAGTCAACACCCAGAGCCACAGCCACAGCCACTAACACCCGCTTGAGTGGCGAAGTAGTAGACCAGCTACGGCAATTACTAGGTGCTGGATATAAAATTAGCATTGAACACGTAGATCAAAGACGCTTCCGGACAGGTTCCTGGACAAGCACTGGACCTATTAAAGCCAATTCAGAAAGAGAAGCGATCGCTGTTTTAGAAGGGCACCTCGCTGAATATCAAGGAGAATATGTGCGCTTAATTGGGATTGACCCCAAAGCCAAGCGTCGGGTACTGGAGACCATTATCCAACGCCCATAGCAGCGAAGGATAAAGTAGAGACGCGATTAATCGCGTCTATGAAGTATGAAGTGTGAAATGACGTGGAATGTGAATTAAGTCTTGAAACCGTTGTAATTGTAGAGATATTCACAAAAACAATGGCATCAGAAGAATTTTCAATTCACATCTAGCAGAGATTTTATTTTTTCATCCTTTAGAGCTATACCTTCCTCATGTTCTAATTTTTCCGGCTTCCGAGGTGACAATTTCCATGTCTGTGCCGCCACTGCGCCTCAGCAATAACTTTGACTCTTATATTAGTGGCGAGGTGATTATTCATCCGAGTGCAGTACTTGCACCAGGGGTGATACTCCAAGCGGCTTTAAACAGCAAAATCATCATCGGCCCAGGGGTTTGTATTGGCATGGGGTCGATTCTCCAAATTCATGAAGGAACCTTAGAAATAGAAGCAGGCGCAAACTTGGGAGCCGGTTTTCTCATGGTTGGTCAAGGTAAAATCGGAACAAATACTTGTATTGGTTCAGCGACAACGGTGTTTCACTGCTCAGTTGCTCCAGAACAAGTAATTCCACCTGGTTCAATTTTGGGAGACATCAGTCGGCGTACTGGTGCTACAGAACCGGAATTATCAACAAGTAATGCTTCTACAAATACGCAGGCGGCGAAAGAACAGAAAACTTTGATTGGGAGGCGAAGGGACAAGGGGCAAGGTAGGGATAGGGAAAAAACGAATTCCGCAACTACCCTTTCTGCTGGATTTTACCTGGAGTTAGAACACCAGTCTAGTTCCGAACCTCAGCCTGCTAGTAATCTGTCAAATGAATCTCCTGTAGAAGAAAACCCGGTATTGGGTGGTTCTAACGTAGAAGAAGCCGCAGACGTGTCAAAAGAACTCAGCCAAGACTCACAATCGAGCGAACCTGCTACCGAATCACCCAACACTTTTGGTACTCAAATTTATGGTACAGGGAGTATCCAAAGGTTGTTAGTTACATTGTTTCCCCATCGGCAATCTTTGAATGAACCAATTTCTGACAATCAGTCTGAATAAGTGTTAATTGTAAGGTGTCATCTGATGTATGAAGGATGTAGCCGCTTCACGGCTTGCCGTTCGCGTAGCGTCTCCGACAGGAGAAGGCTAGGATGAATTATGAATTATGAAGGATGAAATTCCAGCTAATTCAGTAGTTTAATTTTCATATATTTTCATCCTTTAGCCTTTAGCCTTCATTCTTTCTGTGAGTATCCGGAGACTTCACATGGAAACATCTAATCAAATAGCTATTAGCACTGTTCAGGCTTACCGTCGTCAAGATAGCCTCAAGGATACTGCTTTGGGTTTAGTATCTACTCTCAGTTTTCCTGCGATCGTGGGGACAGCGGACATGATGCTGAAATCATCTGGAGTTCATTTAGTTGGCTATGAGAAAATTGGTGGTGGTCATTGTACGGCAATTGTCCGGGGTGGTATCGCCGATGTCCGTTTGGCTGTAGAAGCTGGTGTTCAAACTGCTGAACAGTTTGGTCAATTGGTTTCTAGCTTGGTGATTCCCCGTCCTTACCCTAATTTAGAGGTAGTACTGCCAATTACTAATCGTCTAAGCAAACTGATGGAAGAAGGAAATTACAGTCGTTTGAGTAACCAAGCAGTTGGTTTGGTCGAAACGCGAGGATTTCCGGCGATGGTAGGAGCCTGTGATGCCATGCTGAAATCAGCTGATGTGCATTTGGCAGCCTATGAAAAAATTGGTGCAGGGTTGTGTACAGCCATTATTCGTGGTTCCGTGGCAAATGTTGCCGTAGCAGTAGAAGCTGGAATGTTTGAGGCAGAACGCATCGGGGAGTTGAATGCCGTTATGGTGATTCCTCGTCCCTTAGATGAATTAGAGCAGACATTGCCATTAGCAAGTTGCTGGATAGAACACCGTCAACCAATAAATTTACCTGTAAATATCAAAGAGCAAGTTGCCGAAATTGAACGTCTTCAGTTGCCAGATTTAGCTCAATTACCAGTCAAAGTCTTAGAAGAATTTTTAGAAGAATGATGAATGGTGAATGATGAATTAAGAATTATGGATTGTAGGTGATCCACATTCAGTATTCAGTATTCAGCATTCATCTTGATCTGGAAGGCATCTTACGCTTTGCTTTGTTGTTCTGATAATAACTGTTGATCTCTATTAGGAAAAGATCTATCTCGTAATAGGATTCATAGAGTAATATCTATGCTTATGAATTAAAATTTTTGTATGAGCAATGCTATCGCTAATGCAAGTGTTCAGTGATACTAGATTAATATCTATGTATCGCTATTAGAGGAGAATCACCCTTGAACCAAGCGACGCTACACCAGTTGAAGGTGTTCGAGGCGGCAGCACGGCACGGTAGTTTTACTCGTGCTGCTGAGGAATTGTTCCTCACCCAGCCTACCGTTTCCATGCAGATCAAGCAATTAACAAAATCGGTTGGATTACCTTTATTTGAGCAGGTTGGTAAGCGCCTATATTTGACGGAAGCAGGACGAGAATTGTTTGCTACTTGTCGGCAGATTTTTGAAACCATAGCCCAATTTGAAATGAAAGTAGCAGATTTAAAAGGGCTAAAACAAGGTCAATTGAAATTAGCAGTAATTACAACCGCAAAATATTTTGTACCGCGTTTGTTGGGGCCATTTTGCCAACTTTACCCAGGAATAGATATTTCGCTGCAAGTAACAAACCACGAACGGATTTTGGAGAGGATGATCAATAATCTGGATGACTTGTATATTATGAGCCAAGTTCCAGAAAATATTGATGTGAATTGTCAACCATTTTTAGATAATCCCTTGGTTGTCTTGGCTCCAGTTAATCATCCACTGGCGAAAGAGAAAAACATTCCCATCGAACGTCTGTGCCAAGAAGCTTTTATTATGCGAGAACCTGGCTCAGGAACACGCCGTGCCATCCAAAGTCTCTTAGATCAACATCAATTAACAGTAAAAGTCAAGCTGGAATTAGGCAGCAATGAGGCAATTAAACAAGCGATCGCAGGTGGTTTAGGAATTTCTGTATTATCTCGTCATACCTTAACTCCCGACTCTTCTGAACTTAGCATTTTGGATGTACAGCACTTTCCCATCCAGCGCACTTGGTACATGGTTTACCCTTCTGGAAAGCAGCTATCGATTGTCGCTCGTACCTATTATGACTATCTCATCAATGCGTCCAAGAATTTTATCGAGCAAAATACTTCTTTTTCTTGGGGTACCTTTGAGCAAGTCAAGGATGAAGAAGAGGCTATGAACTAGGGAATGGGTAATTGGTAATTGGTAATTGGTAATTGGCAATGGGGAAGGGGGATTGGTAATGGGTAATGGGTAATGGGTAAGGGGGATTGGAGAAACAAAGGGGATGAGGAAGCAGAGGAAACTGGGGAGAAATAAATAATACCAAATGCCAAAAACCAAACGCCAAATTTGTTAATGGCTTGACGGCTGTACCTTTAAGCATTAACAATTAACCAGCAGAATCATTCAAACCGGGGGAAAACTGGCAGTGGTTAACCCAGAAACGCCTTCTTTACGCAAGAGTGTAGAAAGCCAGATTGTAGCTGTGACGGTGTACAGCGATCAGGCCCTAGTGACAAGACAGGGTATAGTTTCCTTAATGGGAGGGGAACAGGAATTAGTCGTTACCTCACTGCCAGTGACGCTAGAAACGGATTCTATTAGGGTTGGTGGTACAGGTACAGTAGGGGTGCGCTTGTTGGGAGTCAGTAGCGATCGCATCTACACTACAGAACCAGTTGCCGAACGTGTGGCACAATTGACAAGGCAGATTGAGCAGTTAGAGGCAGAAAAACGCCACTTACAAGCTCAAATAGACGCTTTAGCATTGCAATCTAGTTTTATTGCAGGCTTACGGGAAAAGACAGAAGAACCATTTTCTCATAGCTTGGCGCGGAAAAACCTCAGCCTTAGTGAAACGCTAGATTTTCTCAACTTTATAGGCAGTCAGTATAGCGAATATGCGATCGCCTCTGGGGAATGCAAAACCCAACAAGAAGAATTAGAAAAGCAGTTACAAGTACTCCGCGCCTCATTACAAAAAATCCAAACGCCCCACTCTAAAGAAAGTTTGAGCTTAATTGTCGCAGTGGAAGTTGCTGGCGCAGGCGACTTTGAACTAGAGCTTTCTTACGTAGTGAATCGCGCCAGTTGGACTCCACTTTATGATTTGCGTTTTAGTAATACCAGCAATGTTGTTAATCTTACTTACTTAGCAGAAGTCACTCAAAGCACAGGTGAAGATTGGCTAGGCGTAGCTCTCACCCTTTCGACAGCTAAACCCGGATTAGGCACACTACCACCTAAATTGCAACCTTGGTATATAAGTACTCCTCCTATTGCACCAGCAGAAGTTATGAGGCGTAGAATCAGACAAATGCCGATGATGGCGGCTCAATCAGCCCCTGCTGGCGCAATGAATGAACAAGAGGACGAAGTTGCAGACGACAATTTCATAGAAGCTGAAACTGTTGTTGCTGAAGTATCTAAACAAGGAAGTGTAGTCACCTTTAAACTCAATGGTGGGGGTAACATTCCTAGCGATGGCGCACCGCATAAAACTACAATTTTTAATGATGATTATCCTAGTAGCTGCGATTATGTAGCAATGCCACGGTTAGTTAGCTTTGCTTATCTCCAAGCAAAGGTGAAAAATAGCGCCAACGGTGCGACTTTATTACCAGGCAAAGCGAATATTTTCCGCGACAATATGTTTGTGGGGACAACCAATATAGAGAATATTGCACCAGGGCAAGAATTCAAAATTAATTTAGGAATTGATGAAGGTTTAAAAATTGAGCGTGACTTATTTGAGCGTCAAGTTGACAAAAAATTGATGAGTAACCAGCGCCGCATTACTTATGCTTATCGTCTGATAATTACTAACTTGCTCAACCAGGCAACTTATCTGACACTTACTGAACAATTACCAGTTAGCCGCAACGAAAAAATTAAAGTACGCCTCACCCACAGCCATCCCCAAATTCAACTTGGAGAAATGGGGATTTTGTCATGGGATTTAAATCTGCAAGCAGAAGAACGACGAGAGATAACTTATCAATTTACTGTTGAGTATCCTCCTGAATTAACAGTTATTGGGTTAGATATCTAGCATAGATTCCATCTGGAAGAGTTAATTTGGTTGATGGTCAGGCGATCGCTCTTCGCTGCTACGTTAAACTTATAGCACTGAGACAATTGCCGCCATGTCTGTTGCCCAAGATTTAGCTACCCCAGATGATGTTATATTTCCCCCAGGGGATTTATACAGTGACGAACCGCCTTTGGAAACTGACTTACATCGTCTACAAATGACGTTGCTTATCCAATGTCTTGAGTGGTTGTGGCGAAACCGCAATGACTTCTATGCATCCGGCAATATTACAATTTACTACAGCCCACGCCAGCGCAAGTCGGAAGATTTTCGCGGCCCAGATTTTTTTGTGGTGCTAGGAACAGAACGCAAACCCCGTAAAAGTTGGGTTATGTGGGAAGAAGATGGTAAGTATCCCAATGTGATTATCGAACTGCTATCAGATTCTACAGCTTTAACTGATAAAGGCTTGAAAAAGCAAATTTATCAAGATACCTTTCGTACACCAGAATACTTCTGGTTTGACCCTCATAATTTAGAATTTGCTGGATTTGTATTAGTGGCTGGTAAGTATCAACCAATAGAACCAAATCCTCAAGGCTGGTTGTGGAGTCAGCAGCTAGAGTTATATTTGGGAGTTAAGCAAGAAAAGTTACGTTTTTTCACTCCTGAAGGACAATTGGTTGCAACACCAGAAGAAGTTGCTGAACAAGAAAAGCAAAGAAGCGATCGCTTGGCAGCAAAACTGCGAGAATTAGGTATTGATCCAGATACTATTGTGTGATGTTAGTTTTTTCCCTTAACGTAAAACTAAGTCAGTAATTAATGGTGCGTGGTCAGAATTACCATTTGCTCCTGTATTAATTCCAGCTACACTAAAGTGCTTACTAACTAAGCAGTGGTCAATAGGGATATTCATCAGTGAGATTAACCAGTTTGGTAGATTGACGTGAGTTGCTGGTCGTGGCCAGCTGGGTAATATGCCAAAACCTAAACGAGTATTATGCAAATTGGTTTTATTGATGAATTGTTGATAATAAGGAGACCACGGTGTTAAGTTAAAATCTCCCATAATAATTAACGGCTGATTAATTTCTTGAATATAATCACTCAGCGCTGCTAGTTGAAGATTACGTTGATGAAAATTATTGCGTGTTATCGGTACTAAGGGATGAGTTCCAATTAAAGTAATTGGTTTTTTATCTACTACTAAAGTTGCTATGATGTTATGACCACCTTTGCCATTAAAATTATTTGCCTTAACATCTTGAATGGGTAAGCGGCTAAAGAGAGCTAGTCCACCACCAGGGCTTCTAAAAGTATAAGGCAACGTACTTTTTAGTCCTGTCTTGAGATTTTCAAACCCTCTTTGATCAATTTCAATTAATAAAGCTGCATCAGGTTGATTATCCTGCACTACCTTAATAACTTCGTTGTAATTATAATTATCAATATTAATATTAAAGGATAAGAGCCGAATTTGTTTAGATGCATTCCCTGCTAACTGTTGTGCGTGAGGTAGATACCAAGGAAGTACCTCAATTACATTCAAACCTACAAGTAATAAAGCTGCGATAACTATTAATTTACTCTTGAGATGACGTTTTCTCCAAAGAATGCCTAAAATAATAGTAGTTATTAACGATACAATTAAATAATGAACTCGAAAATGAGCAAATAATTCTAGCGGCCAGAACCAAGCTATATAGCTACCTAAAGATAGGAATCCTAAAATCAATAGGGTGGTAGTTGCAAAAATTAAAACTAGGCGATGATTCATGGGTTAATCGATTGCATCAGTTCTGCTATCATCAATTAACATCAAATCCGATTAACTATTTTTCGGATAATTGGGTTAATTTGATATTAAACTTGTGAAAAGTGAACTACTTTCGATGCAAATCCTATAGGCTAACAGTAGAAGCACAGCGTCGATAAGATATCTCGCTCACCGAAATTTTTTGAATGTTGCGCCCCTACTCGCGCGATAATTGATGTTTTTGGTAGTCCTCAAGGCGATCGCATAGTAGCAAGGATGTGAGAAGTTGAGAATCTCCCCCCTGTCATTCTTTTATCTGCTCACACAAATGCTATTCTTCGTCTGGAAGCACCCATTTCGGTGGTTCCATCATTCTTCTCCGCAGTCGTTCTTCTGCGAGCGTCAGCATTTGATCTAAAGAAGTCTCTTCAATAAATTGTGCAGCGGCTTCTCTAAATTCAATATTGGGGCATTTCTCCCCTAAAACACAACCGTTAACGCAGGCTTCGGCGCAGTTAATCTTTTGCTCCACAGTGAATCCCTCTCTAGTCAGAGCGTTTTTCTACTCTTCAGATAAATCTTACCTTGCTTGTTGACCTTTAATTAGTTTAAATACCTACCATTATTTAGTATATATTGCCTTGATCCCCAGGCTTCTGTCCGTAGTAAGAGACAAGATATATCTGAAAAGTAACAAGAAATTCAATCCCTTGCCCTTTCCCCTTTCACCTTTCCCCATCTCATGCAAAAGTACCTGTTACGCTCATAATATATTTGCTTGAAAGGGCGCTGATGTCAGAAATATTTGCCACTACTGGAACCATTGCCGCGATCGCAACTGCTGTTGTCCCCCAGCAGGGTAGCGTTGGTATTGTGCGGGTTTCTGGTTCCCAAGCGATCGCGATCGCCCAAATTCTCTTTCACGCACCTGGTCGTCAAGTTTGGGAAAGTCACCGCATTCTTTACGGTTATATCCGCCATCCCCAGACGCAAAAACTAGTGGATGAAGCTTTGTTGTTGATTATGCAAGCACCCCGTTCTTACACCCGTGAAGATGTGGTGGAATTTCATTGCCACGGGGGAATAATGGCGGTGCAGCAAGTATTGCAACTGTGTTTAGAAAATGGCGCAAGGCTGGCACAGCCAGGAGAATTTACCCTGCGTGCTTTTTTGAATGGGCGCTTAGATCTGACACAAGCCGAAGGTATTGCCGATTTGGTCGGTGCTAGATCGCCCCAAGCTGCCCAAACTGCTTTAGCTGGTTTACAAGGTAAATTAGCTCATCCTATCCGCCAGTTACGCGCTAACTGTTTGGATATTTTGGCAGAAATCGAAGCGCGGATTGATTTTGAGGAAGACTTACCTCCGTTCGATGATAAAGCTATCATATCAGCAATTGATCGCATCGCCGTCGAAATTAGCAAATTACTGGCAACCAAAGATCAAGGCGAACTGCTACGCACAGGTTTAAAAGTGGCAATTGTGGGACGGCCGAATGTGGGTAAATCCAGCTTACTGAACGCTTGGAGCCAGAGCGATCGCGCCATTGTCACCGACTTACCTGGAACAACCCGCGATGTTGTGGAATCTCAGCTAGTTGTCGGCGGTATTCCCGTGCAGGTGCTAGATACAGCAGGCATTCGGGAAACAACAGACCAGGTAGAAAAAATTGGCGTAGAGCGATCGCGCCGTGCTGCCAGTGCAGCTGATTTAGTGCTGTTGACCATCGACGCTGCCGCAGGTTGGACTAAAGGCGATCAAGAAATTTACGAACAAGTACAACACCGTCCATTAATTCTCGTAATTAATAAAATTGATTTAGTAGCAGCAGATGTAAAAAACACGTTCCAATCTAAAATCCCAAATATCAAATCTCAAATTATGACAGTAGCAGCACAAAATCAAGGTATTGAAGATTTAGAAACGGCGATTTTAGAGATAGTTCAAACCGGAAAAGTTCATGCTGCTGATATGGATTTAGCGATTAATCAAAGACAAGCAGCAGCTTTAACAAAAGCCAAAATATCACTTGATCAAGTGCAAGTGACAATTGCTCAACAACTACCATTTGATTTTTGGACAATTGACTTACGAGATGCAGTTTATGCATTAGGAGAAATTACTGGTGAAGAAGTTACTGAATCAGTTTTAGATAGAATTTTTAGGAAGTTTTGTATCGGGAAATAAACTGTTTACTAATTAAGCGACATCAGTTGATTGTAGTTTTACTTGAATGCGGTCTCGAACACAATTTTGTGTTGCATTTGCAATGATCTCAATTTCTCCTTCAGACAAAAAATTACCTAGCTCCTCTTGAAGTAAACAGAGCAATTTGTTTCGATCAATATATATTTGACTTTTTCCTAAATAATCACCCAAGCGTTTACCTAAATCTAATCCTGCTTCAACATCACAATTTACTTCGTCTTCAACTTGACTAGCCCATTCTAACCACTGCTTAGATACTTTACCACTCATCTGCTTTTACCCTTCCATCAACCCTTTGTGTGTCTTCTTGATTCAATCGGAATCTACTACTTTTCTAGCTTCATACTCAGATAATTCAAAGTAGCTGAGATTTTGTTTATACAAGTCTTTCCCAAAATCAATCATCTTTAAGTTCCGATAAAATTTCTCTGCTCTTGGGAGTGAATGAAGACCAATTCTTCCTTTAAACCCTAAATCAATACTTCATATTTATAGTACATTTGTTCTATGGTTGTCAATTAGTAAAATTCACAATTTCCCTGACTTGATTACACTCAGCTTACCTCAGACTCACGAGGTGGTTTGCCATAGCACTTCTCGCCTGAAGTCTAGGGATATCACCTTGCTGTTAAACGGCATGACTCTGGTGTAAACTCTGTTTGACAATGCTTGGGGTTACACATCCTCAAACACACATCTAGATTGCGACGTTTCACGTCTACGCCACACAACAGTATATGAATGTTTTGGTTGCCGTTATGACCACAACAGACAAGTTGGTGCTTATTTTGTCTCTCGCTACGAATATGAAATCCCTTCACTACTGACCTAATATTTATATGTCTTTTATCGATGAAATTAATCAGGTAAATGCCTTGATAGTGGGAGCTAATCAAGGTATTGGTTTCGGTTTTGTGGAAAAATTATTGCAAGATGAAAGAATTACCAAAATTTATGCAACCTATCGTCAACTAGAGTCATCCTCAGAGTTAATTACTCTTGCAAGCGAACATTCTGAGCGATTAATTTGTTTATCGCTAGATATTACTGAAGAATCCCAAATTGCTGAGGCGATGCAAACTATCCGTAGCCAAGTTGACAAGTTACACTTGGTAGTTAATTGTGTAGGATTACTACATGAAGGCACTTTACAACCAGAAAAAAGTTTAAGACAAATCAATCCAGAAAATTTATTACGCTATTTTCAAATTAACAGTATTGGCTCTGTATTGTTAGCCAAACATTTATTGCCCCTATTTAAACATAAAGAACGCAGCGTATTTGCTAGTATTTCTGCCAAGATTGGTAGTATTGGCGATAATCAATTGGGTGGCTGGTATGGTTATCGCGCCTCCAAAGCTGCACTCAATATGTTTATGCGGACAGCTGCAATTGAGTATGGCAGAAGCAGTCCCAAAACTTTGGTTGTGACATTACATCCAGGGACAACCGATACACGCCTATCGCATCCTTTTCAGAGTAATGTACCAGCAGAAAAGTTATTTTCAGTAGAACGTACTGTTAGCCAATTGCTGAGTGTGATTGAACAACTCAAAGAAGGCGACAGTGGGCAATTTTTCTCTTGGGATGGAAGTCGTTTGCCTTGGTAATTACGTTACCCTGGTGCTAATGAAACTTATTTTACTTTAAGCAAAGCCTATGAAGTTTTTTGTTCCAGCAGCCAAGGATGATGTCAAAGCGGAGCAGGTATATAGTGCTATTGCTAATTCTGTTCAAGCGCCAGTAACTGAAAAGCGTATTTGGAAGTTAAAGTGGTCTCACACCGAAATAGATATGGAATGCGAGGTAGGGAAACCTTTACCATCTTATTATTCAACAGGAAAAGAGTTAGTCCTGGCAATCTTTGACTGTGAAAATCTTTATAAAATTTGTACTCTTAACCGTGGAGGGCTAAAGGGAGAGCCTATATTGGCAGCAAAAAACTCTCAATCTTCAGCAACTTATTTTTCGGAGATACCCACCCTCACAACATAATTGCATAGGTTCGCAATTATTCTCGTTGCACAACTTGGGCGATCGCCTGAATCAACTCTTCTGGATCAACTGGTTTGGAGAGATATAATTGAAACCCGGCTTGCAGAGCTTGTTTTTTATTTGTCTCCCCGGCGTAGGCTGTCAAGGCGATCGCGGGGATTTGTCCCCCTTGTTCTCTAATTTGGCGGATCAATGTATAGCCATCGACTTTTGGCATTCCAATGTCCGCTAGCAAAACGTCGGGTTGAGTTTGCTGGAGTAGCTGCAACACCTCGGCTGCGGAAGATACGGAGATAACTGTAGCACCTGCGTCTTCTAAAATAAACCCAACTAAGTCCAAATTATCTATTTCGTCATCTACAGCTAACACCTGAATTCCCTGCAAACTAAAAATATCTGTTGTTGATGGTTCCACTGGTGTTTTTAATGTTGGTGTCAGTAATAAAGGTAACTTGACTGTGAAGGTAGCACCCTGTTCTGCGCCTGGACTTTGGGCTTTAACAGTTCCGCCATGCAGTTCGACAATTTGCCGCACGATCGCTAACCCTAATCCTAAACCGCCAAATGTTCTGGTGATACTGCTATCAGCTTGACGGAAATAATCAAAGACATAGGGCAAGAATTCTGGGTTGATACCTCTCCCTGTGTCTGTGACTTGAATTTGTGCCTGTGAGTCAATTGTCTCTAAGCGAATTTCCACCCTACCCCCCGCAGGCGTGAACTTCACCGCATTCGAGAGCAAATTCCAGATAACTTGTTGCAATCGCGCTGCATCACCTAATACCTCACCAATATGGGATGTAAAATCGGTGTGGATTTGAATTGCTTTGGCTGCGGCTGCTAAATGTACAGTTTCAATAGCTGCGGTAATAGTCGTCTTCAGGTCAACCGCATCAGAATTTAAAATGAACTTACCTTGTAAAATGCGAGAAATATCCAGCATATCGTCAATTAACTGGAATTGTAACTTGGCATTGCGCTCGATGGTTTCTAGCGCTATGGCTGTTTTGTTGGCATTGAGATTGCCATTGCGGAGTAATTTAGTCCAACCGAGAATGGGACTCAGTGGTGTTCGCAGTTCATGAGAAAGGATAGCGAGAAATTCGTCTTTTGTGCGGTTTGCTGCTTCTGCTGCGGCTCTAGCGCGTTGTTCAGCTTCGTAAAGTTGGGCACGAGCGATCGCACCAGCAGCTTGCTGTGATAAAGCTAGGATAAAGGCTCGCTCATCTTGATTCAGCGCGGAAAATTCCTCAAAGCAGACAGTAATTCCTCCCACAGATCGACCCTCAACCATTAGGGGTAAGGAAATCCACGCACCATAATTATAGCTGGAATATGTATCTGCCAGGTGAGGATAGCGGGTGACTCGCTGCTCTATTGACTCTTCCCAAATCGGTTTTCCGGTACGGATTGTATCCGACAGGGGAGACGCTATGGCAATGGAAACCCGTCGCCAACTATTAACTATCTCTGTTTGGAAACCCACAGAATGAATGATTTCTAATTCCGTGCCATTCTCGCAGACAACTGCTACTAAAGCCGCAGCCGCATTTAAGACAGCAATGCTCTGCTCTACAATTACCTCAGCGACTTGAGCAGGTGTGAGCGATTCCGAAAGGGCGGCAGTAACTAACTGTAAACTAGCGGTACGGTCAGCAGTTTGCTCTAACTGTTGATAAAGTCGAGCATTCGTGATCGCCATCGCAGCCCGGTCTGCGATATCTTGAAATAACCTGTGATCTTCGTTGCTATAGGGATCTCCATCTCGTTCTCGCGAAATGCTTAGGGTGCCAATGATCTGTTCTTGCACCTTCAACGGCACCATCAACAAACTGTAAACGCCGTAGCGCTCTAAATAAGGCAAATATTCTCGCTTAATAGATTTACTAATTTCCTCTGGAGAAACAACGGGCAGAAAAATTGTTTCACCTGTGCGTGCGACTCGTCCTGTCATCCCATCATCAATAGAATGCGGTTGTGCCAGCAATTTTCCCATAAATTCCCGGACTTCTGGATTTATATGGTAGTAAGAAACAGTCTCCAAGTCATTTTTTTCTTCAGATAACAAACTCAAGACACATGAATCACCAGTTAAATCGCCAATCAGTTTGGTGATGGTGTCCAACAAAGTTTGCAAATCTAACCTAGCATCGGCAAAAGTTTGTGATGCTTGCGCGAGAAACTGTTCTCGTTGCTCTGTGCGTTTGCGCCCGCATATATCTTGAAACACCATCACACAAGTTGCAGGGCGATCGTACATTGCAGGTAAAGTATCAGCATGAACCAGCAAGGGGTAAACACCAGTTGGCGTGTGCCAGTTCAATTCCGCCCCTTGAATTTTTTCGCCACGCGCTACTCTAAATGCCGGCAGTTGCTCACCTGGGATGAGGTTTCCTGTAGCATCGGTACAGTAAAAATCTGTATTATATACTCCAGAGGGGCGATCGCTATAAATTTCACCTCCTGCCATCTCTTTTGCCGCTTGATTTGAGAAGGTGAAACTAGTCTTATCGGGGTCAATAAATAACATTGGGATAGGTAGCAGATTTAGCACTGCTTCCAGCCATTGGTTTTGATTGACTTGAGTTTGTGCCTGCTGCTGAAATACTTGTTCTAATTGCTTGCTGTCATTAATATCAGTGCAAGTACCATACCAACATGTAATCTGTCCTGTGCGATCGCGGTTGGGAATCGCCCGTGTTAAATGCCAGCGATAGGAGCCGTCAGCAATTTTCAACCGACACTCTATTTGGTAATTGTTACCTGTAGCCACAGTTGCTATCCAGCTATTGATGCATTGTTGTAAATCATCAGGATGAACTAGTGGATGCCAACCTTCAGCAATTAGTTGTTTCCATGTGACACCAAAAACATCAAGGGCTTGCTGGTTGAAGTACTCTAATTCCCCAGTGGGTTTGCACGTCCACACTATTTGAGGAATAACATCAATAATTTGGCGAAACCATTCTTCAGTTTCATGCCCAAAATAAATATATTCACTAGCTTTATCTGTATTATTAGTACTGTTTTTATTCAGTGTTAGATGGGCGACGCGATCGCTATTATGATCATTTGATTCTATCGCGATTTTGCCATTGCTTTCGGCAATATAGTTATCAGCAGAATTAGATTCCAAGCTCCGCGCAAAGCGTTCCACCAGTTCAGAACGGGAAATGCCGCGTTTATCTGCTTCTTGCTTCAACAGTTGCCAAGCTGTTTTCGTCAGCGATAGGTTAACTGCCTGCTTCGCTTCTAATCCCCAACTTTGGATAAACTTACCGCTTCGATCACGCTTCACAAAGGCACTGTCCGTATACCTATATGGCTAAATTTATTAAATCACATAGTTTAATAGATAAAATCTGACTAACAGTTAGCATAGAATCTGCCATTGGGAAGACGACAATGAGAGGGAACAGGAATAATTTTGATTTTTTTGTCTCCCTTCCAGTCACTAGTTCCCAGCCAATACGGTTAAGTTAAGGTAATTAGAGATTGATTTGTCAGCTGTTGAAAAAAACAAATCCTTGGGGGATTCTCCCCCAAACCCCCTCTAAAGTGACGGTTGCGTCCCCCAAACCCCCTCCAAAATTAGTCTTCTGTTTTTTGTTGAGTAACTAGTTTTTTGGCTTTGTTGTTGATTTAAAGGTAATTAGAGATTGATTTGTCAGCTGTTGAAAAAACCAAATCCTTGGGGGAT
>JAVRCF010000091.1:0-34908 GCA_034530935.1 Aulosira sp. DedQUE10
GTACTAAATATGTCCGTTTCATTGAGATGTGACAGTTTTGGGTGCGGAAGGTGGGGTATATAGTAGTCAATAGAATTATAGGGTGGATATTGCCCAGCTTACAAAACTGGCAATAACAAAATAGCATGAATGCGGTCACACTCTTTACCAATCCCCTCCACAAAATCACATAGTGAAAAAACCCTCATCCGGCACAATGCAGAAAGAGAATTAGGGACTAATTGAAGTGCAAATCTTGAGGTAAAGCCAATGATAACAGCACCATTGGCTTTGATAAAATAACCGAAACATTAGAGAGTAGAAGCACTGACAACTGTTGTAATATTATCCTTAAAAATACAATCTATTCACAGTAATAACACTGATATTAGTAGTGGCTTTATTTCCGCCGTGTTGTACTTGTCTGTCTAATTTTACTTTTTTACTCAGCACTCTCCACTCAGCACTCTTCACTCACTAATATTCCCTGGTCTGCATCTAAAGTTACCAGGGCACCCACTGGTAAAGCTGCATTACAACTATCGTGACCAAAGGGTAGGTCGGAAACCACGGGAATACCCAAATCACCCAAGCGATCGCGCAATACTTCTTCTAAGCTAAAGCTAGGTACGTTTGCGGGCGCTTCACAGGCAGTAAAATTACCTAAGGCTATTCCTCTGACTTTTGACAAAGCACCAGTTAACCGCCACTGCGTCAACATCCGGTCAATCCGATATGGTGCTTCAGAAACATCCTCAAATCCCAAAATCACACCATCAAAATTTGGTTTTAAGGAAGTACCAAAAAGATGAGTTGCCACCGTAAGATTACCAGGTAATAAAATCCCCGTAGTTACACCGCCACCCCAACCATTACCTTTGAGAGGTTCCAAAGGACGACCTGAGAGCAAATTGAATAATCGCTCAATTGACCAATCTGGCTCCTTGGCAAGAGTTGTTAATACAGGGCCATGAACACTAGAAATCCCTTCATTGTAAAGGTTCCACAACAGCGCGGTGATATCCGAAAAGCCGATTAACCACTTAGGATTCTCCAGAGGTGATAATCCAGTGTGCCAATTCCAATCTTCTAAAATGCGGGTGCTACCAAAACCGCCTCTGGCGCAGATGATACCCCGACAATCTGGATCTTCCCATGCTGCTGCTAGTTGAGCGCGACGCTGATCATCTTTTCCGGCTAGATATCCCCATTTATCAGCTATTGTTGGGGATACTTCTACTTTATAGCCACGCGATCGCCAAATTTCTATACTCTGATTGAATGCGTCAAATTCTCGCAAAGCACCACTAGGAGCAATGACTCGCAGTAAATCACCTGGTTTGAGCGGCGGGGGTAAGATTTTTGCTTGCATAAATAAATTATTTACTAGTAATAAAAATTACTGCCTTTGCCGAGATAACAATGTAATCTAAAGATTAGCCTTTTGTTTTATTTGTTTTAGCCAGTAGTAATTTTATGTTCAAAGGAATGAAAGTTAGTATGCTGCTGCTAGCAGTCGTGGGAAATTTAGCTTGGTCTTTTAGCGCCAGAGCAAATTTCAACGGTAACCTCACCTTAGAAATTGATGGATTGAAAAATAAACAAGGACAAGTCTGCGCCAGTATCTTTGCCAATAGTCAAGGATTTCCCAATAAACGCGATCGCGTAATACAAAGGCAGTGTACCAATATTACCGATATTCCTGTAAAGCTTACCTTTGAGAACTTAAAAGCAGGTAGTTACGCCGTTGCTGTCATGCACGATCAAAATAAAGACTTAGTTCTTAATCGCAACAGCCTGGGAATGCCAACCGAAGGCTTTGGGTTTTCCAAAAATCCTGAAGTTAGCACCAGTGCGCCTAAATTTAGCGATGCAGCAATCGTCTTAGCAGGGCCAAATACTAACATCCAAATACATTTGAAATATTTATAATTCAAAAGTCAAGAGTCAAGAGTCAAGAGTCAAAAGTCAATAGTTATTTCTTCTTTGTCCCCCAATCCCCAATCCCCCTAATTATCCGGCTCCTGATGTTCCGGCAAACTTTCTTGCTCTGACAAAACACGGATGCGATTAAGTTGATTCAGTGCATACCTTGCTGTTGCCTGGACTTCGGGATCGGGATCATCCAGCGCATGGCGTAGGATATGGCTAATTTGAGACATCATATCATACACGCGAGTTAAGTCACGGATGGCATTTTGCCGTATTTTTGGGCTTTCATTTTGCATTGAGATTGCTAAAGCACGGTTGATTGGCTTCAGGGTGCGAATGGCGATTTCGCCTAAAGCTGACAAAATTAAGCTGTGTTGTTGAGAATCTGCATCTATTATCAAGTCTACTAATGGCTCAATAGCTCGTGAGTCTCCCTGCTGACTTAAATCCCAAATAGCCTTGTGCCGTTTTGCTGGATCAGGGCTGTATAAGTCGTTAATCAATTCGTCAACTATACTTAATTTGGCTAAACGAGAAGTTGTTGCTGGTGGCAACAATTTAGGTGTGGATGTTGTGGCTGCTGGAGAATTAGCCGCAGATGCATGATCCTGATGCCGATTAGGGTTATTGTTTGACTCTGGTAACTGCGGTGTAATTCGCTGCTTGTCCAATTCAGTTTTGATTTCGCTATTTGAAGCTTGAGACTGTTGCAATTGTTTGACTTGATGCAACCATCTCATACAGTAAATGACAGCGACAAGATTCCCTAAAGTCCCCAGTCCTAATACTGACCACCAAATGAGATTTTTCTTGCTAGGCTGAGGTTGAACACTGGGTTTGGAAGTAGGTACAGGAGAGGCAATAATTGGTTGTTTAGCAGAAATGGCTGCTTGCAGTTTTTTCCAAGTCGTACTACCAACAATACCGTCTGCTAGCAAACCCTGTGCTGTTTGAAATTGAGATACAGCGCTTTTTGTAGGTTCCGTGAACTGCCCATCAACCGCACCATTGTAATATCCCAACTCTTTTAATTGAGTTTGCAACGTCTGCACATCCGGGCCTGTACTACCGGGTTCGAGAAGCGGCGATGGGGCAACTTTCGGGACACTAGTTTGTGCCAATGTCAGGATTTTGGGGTTTAACTCAGGTATCGCAGGCTTCGCGGGACTCTGGTACAAACCCAGGCATATACAAAAGGTAAATATAGAGATTGAGGAGTAGCATAGCCTCATATTAGTAGTTTTAGGCAACAGGTGCTTTTAATTTATTCGATACCACGATAACTTCAACTAGTCTAAAAGTTAACTCTTCTGGTGACAAATAATTGCGTTCGCATCCTCAGCCTGATTCCAGAGGAAACGGCTGGTTTGTCAAGAGTTCAGCGTCTCGATCTAAAACTTGTAGTATTTATTCACAAATATCTTCTAAATCAGTATCTATCCCAATGACAACAGACATATCTCGGCTGATACTTGGTTTATTAGATACCTGATTATAGGTTTCCAGGTTCGTCATCTGGGCAGCTATTTGGGGATGGGTGCTTCGCCGCAAGCGAATATCATCTATCCCCTTTACTAATATCACCAGACTATCTAAGCCCAACCCGATGCTAATCCTGTATAGCCAAGTTTAAGTAAACCGGGGTGAATCTGTAGTTCTATGCCAAGAGTTGAAGAAGCGAACCGCAGAGGCGCAGAGAGAAAATTAGAAACGAGAGAAGAGTTTGTGTAAGAAAATTTGACCTGCGCGATCGAGGTTATCATCTAGGGAAAAGGTGAGACTGCGGACTTGGATATCGTTACTTTTAATATCTAGTGGCTGTGTCAAATCTATTGGATATACCAAAAAAGCTTGTTTAGAATTTGTTGTATTAGCGTAGCTAATCATCTGATGAACATCGCTATTTGCCGCTTTTTCAGGAGATTTATATTTTGTATCGATAACTGCTAATGATTTGCCAGTAGCAGCATCACAGAGTAGTAAATCTAAGATAAACTGCCTATTCTGACCTATTTCTATAAGATGCTGTTGTTTAAAAATATAGCCTTGTGGCGTATTCTTCTTCAGCCATTCTGCAACAAAAAGTTCATATAAACGTGCCATATTAATGAGAAAAGGTAGGATTTTATGATTTCCTCTCTCATGGCTGGGGCTACTGTTATCTAAAAAGAATCGGCAGAGATTATGTAATAGTCGATAGTCTTCATTGAGGCGATTATACTGTCTTCCAATACAATCGTCTGCACGACTAGGTTGTGCTGTTACTAATCCTTGGAGAGCATGATAAGCTTTTCTCACTGTTGGTGATACTCTGTCTGAACACAAGCCACTGTGAGCAATGATATACAGTGTCCATGCCAGAATTTGGTTTTCTGCAATATCAGCAGTATGTTCTTCGTAGTGGCATTTAAGTTTAACATCCCAAGGCTTTTGAATTACCTGTTGCATATCCAGCCGTCCTCTTACATAGGCAAGCTGCTCTATTTTCGGCAAATAAGTACGATATAATCCCTTACGGCATCGCTCTATAATTTTCTGGGCTAATAAATGAGCAAGATAATTATAAAATTCTTCTAGAGATTCGCAATCCATCAACCCATCAAGAAAGCGAAAATCCTTCAAATTATATGCATATTCCAACATCCCAAAGAGGTTTTTGATAGGAACTTTGGGATTTATCTTTAAACCAAATTCAGGAGTTACAGTAATATAACCAACCCATCCTTTAGATTTTAGCCGCCACTGATATTTTGTTGTATAGCTAGGAAATTCTATATCTATTTGCGTTTTATATTTATCATATAATTCTTTACCTATCGAGTCTGGTATTTGTTGATGTGTAAATAGCTTATCTTGATATTCTGTTATTTCAATAATTCTGTGTTTTACTGGGTTGATATCCATAAATTTTGCTTAATTTTATCCCAGCGAAAATTTTCTACCTTCTCTAGTTGGTTAAAGAAGTATTCTTCTAAATAAGGTTCAATTTCCATACGCCAAATGTCTTCAATATCTTCGCGTAGGTTATCTGTTAAAAAGAATGAAATACCAATTTCGTAATTTTTATCGGCAATGACGTGATTTAATCGCTGTAGAATATTAATTAATTCATCTACTGGAAAATCTGTTTTCTGGTGATAACGTCGCAATACATCATAATTTGGACGAAGTTCAATAAATGCAAAGCGACGACGAAGTGCATGATCTATGTGGGCAATAGATCTATCTGCTGTATTCATTGTGCCAATAATGCGGACATTTTTTGGGATGCGAAAGGTATTCCCGCCAGCTAAAGGAATTTCTTTATCGCGATACTCTAGCAAGTACATCAATTCGCCAAAAACTTGAGCTAAATTTGCACGGTTTATCTCGTCTATTATCAGAACGCAAATGTGTTGATAAGACTCGGCTTTTTTGCAGAATTCTAAAAAGCGTCCAGGAACAAGCGGGTATATTAATTTTCCATCTTCACTTTGGGGACGGATACCTTGAATGAAGTCTTCATAAGTATATGCAGGGTGAAATTGCACAAGTTCTAAAAAACCATCACCACCACCAATTAGATGTTTAGCAAGATGTTCAGCTATAAATGTTTTACCTGTTCCAGGTGAACCATATAAAATTACTTGTCCTTTTCGATTTATTGCACGTAGCCAGCGTTTTATTTCTGTATCCTCTAAACCTATGTTTTCAGAAAATTGATTCAGGTTATATCTGGGTTTTAAGTCATACATTGACAAATATTTAACTAATGACCGAGCTGCTTGTTTAGTTTTATATAATTGTTCTAATTGTTCAAATTCATCATCATCATTATTATTTTCATCGTCTAGACATTTTATATCCAAATTTTTATCGTATACGTGTGTTTTTAAAAGTGCAGTTTCATATATAGGAAATTGATAATTTTGGTTTTTGTAATCATATATTTCAGCTAAATTTAGTAAATTATCGATAAATTTTCTTTCAATAATTTGTTCAAATTCTCTTCTTTGTAATGTATATTCGTCTTCATATTTTTCAAGCTGTTTTTGTCTAAATACTTGTCTTGATTTTAATATTATTGAATCATAAATTCTATCTAATAGAACCAACCTTCCTTGTCCTAAAGCCATATCAACAAAATGCAAAAGTAAATTATCTGAGTCAATCTCTGACTTTAAAATTGGTAGTAATTTATCTATGTATTCAATTCTATCTTCGTCATAATAAGCATTAATTTTAATATTTTCTAACCAATCCAATGAGTAAACTTCAACATAATATTCCCAGCAATCACCATTAACTAATTCTAAAAATAAACTGACAATAGCACAAAAACGCAGAAATACTTGCCAAAATTCTTGTTGATTTGAATATGTTGCCAGTCCAGCTTCTATTATTATTTCCCATGCTTCCCAAATTAGTTCTAAAAGTTCCCATTCTTGGTCAAATCCTCCAGTAGTAATTCGGACTGCATAAGCTACATCAGCCCAAGTAATAGTATTTTTTTTAATCATATCGAAGATGATATAAAAAACTTAGCTCATATTTAAACAAGTGGAAACTTGCTTTCTATTTATGGTTACCTTCATCAGCGCAATAATTACTACTCTCACCTATTTAACTTCTGCAACGCCAACAAACCAGCACCATAAGCAGGTTCATGCTTGGGAAACATCACTTTTACTCCAGGAAACTTCTTACTCAGAGATGCTTTAAACCTCTCATGTATCTTGGATTTACTCTGCCACACACTTCCTGTAGTCACTACTTCTACAACTGGGCGATCGCTAAAAATTTCCTCAATCACTGTAGAAGTAGCTTTTACCAAATATTGCACAGCATCATCAATAATTTTATTTGCTACTTCATCACCTAAAGCTGCTGCTAAATCCATAATTTCAGCTAAAGCAGCTATTTCTGTAACTCCCCAATCTCGTTGATATATTAATTCCACTAAACTTTCTAAACTTGGTAATTCTAGATAAACTTTGAAAATTTCTACCAAACTCGTTGGCATTCCACTGCCATCATAAGCTTTTAATGCTGCCTGTATACCTGCAAGAGCAATTTTATAGGCGCTACCTTCATCTCCTAAAATATATCCCCAGCCACCAACGCGCTTGGTAATACCCTGTTGATTGCGCCCAAAAACTATCGAACCAGTGCCTGCTGCTGCGACAATTCCCACATTATTACCAATACCGCCTACTAAAGCAATTAAAGCATCATGACAAATGACAATATTAGATGCTGTTAATTCCCATTGTATCGGCGGTACTTCACTATTTTGTAATTCTTTTACTAAACCTTTTACTACTTCAATATCTTCGGCACGTCCCACACCTGCTAACCCTAAGCAAATCGCTGTAATTTTTATTGGCTTAGTGAGACTTAGGGTTTTTTCTGTAGCCGCTATAATTGCCAATTCAATTGATTGTTGCGCTGCTGCAATACCTATACTTTGATAGTTGGATGCGCCTGCTTCCCCCCAACCGACAATTTGCCGTGTTTCATCCATCAAAACACAAACAGTTTTACTACCGCCGCCATCAATTCCCAAAACATAATTCATGGACAAATTCAAAACTCGCTATGTTATTTACTGTTAACTGGTGGGACGCTTGGGTTCTTCTCTAAGTGGAATGAAAAATATAGTAATCATCCCCGGAATAGTTAGCAAACAGACCAACACAAAAAATAATGGGTATCCCACTGCTTGTTGAATTGTACCGCTAATTGCTCCTGGCAACATCAGACCTAAAGCCATGAGTCCAGTTGATATGGCATAATGAGAAGTCTTGTATTCACCTTGGCAAATATACATTAAATAAACACTAAAGGCTGTAAAGCCCAGTCCATAGCCAAATTGTTCTAAAGACACTAATGGATAAACTAATGTTAGTGATGGTTTAGCATAAGCGAGATAAACATAAAATAAGTCAGGTAAATTTAAGGCTAAAGCCATCGGTAATAGGCATTTCTTTAAGCCATATCGAGAAATTAATAATCCTCCTAAAATCCCGCCAATAATTAGAGAAAGTACACCAAATGTTCCGTAAATTAAGCCAAATTGTTCTGTTGATACAGCCAAACCGCCCTTTTCTAGTTTGTCTAAGAGAAATAACGAGGCTATCTTCAACAGCATTGCTTCACCTAATCGGTAAAGTAGAATAAACGCTAAAATTGCGCCTATTTTTTCTTGCCGAAAATATGTTTGAACAATATCTACAAAAGGTATTTTTTCTGTTTGAGCTTGTGTTTGACGTGGAGTATCTGATGGGGGTAAAGGTAAAACGAAACGGTGAAAAATAAACAATATGGCAAAGATGACAGCAGAAAATCCTATCGATATAGTCCAACTTAAAGGAATATTATTTAGTGTGGTTTCTAATCTGCCAGCTAAAACTACTAACAATCCGCTACCAAATAATACAGCGATGCGATAGAAAAGCGAACGTATACCGACAAAAAAAGCTTGCTGTTCGGGATTTAATGCCAACATATAAAAGCCATCGGTGGCAATATCATAGGTGGCAGAAATAAATGCCCCAACTGTCAATGCTGCTAAGGATACGAAAAAGAAGTTTGGTAGTTGTAAAGATAAAGCTACTAAACTTAAGCAACAAAACATGGCAAATTGGGTGACTAATATCCATGTTCTTTTTGTGGCGTAAATATCTACAACTGGCCCCCAAAACATTTTGATCACCCAGGGGAGGTAGAGAAAACTCGTCCAAGCGGTGATTTGGTCGTTGTCGATTCCGAGTTTTTTGTAGAAAATTACGGAAACACTGCTGATGATGACGTTAGGGACACCTTCAGCGAAGTATAGGGTAGGGATGTAAGTCCAAGGGGATGGGGGGGTTTTCATGGATTTTTAACGAACCGGAGAGATCCATCTGTTTTTACTAGAGAGGAAGACGCGATTCATCGCGTCTCTACAAAGGGTGATGGGGTGGTTGTTCGCGATGGGCTACGCCCCGCCGTAGGCGATCGCGTTCCCAATTGATTGGGTTATTGATAATATATTGTTTAATTTGAGCGAGGGCAAATTCATCACGAATTATGTTGTCATAAAATCTTTCTTGCCATTTAAAACCTTGATAGATTTGATTAATTTCAAATGTACATCGTCCTTTGTACCACCTCACAATTTTAGAAAGGGAATTTTTAGACAACATCGGATTAAATAACCCAGTAACCCCGCCCTGTTGCCGTTTCCCCCCCTTAGAGATGCGATTCATCGCGTCTTCCTCTCCCCGATTCATCGCGTCTTCTTCCTGTGTTTGATTATTCATCGCGTCTTCTTGTGTTTGATTAATAATCAAAATACCGTGAATATGATTAGGCATGACGCAAAACGAATCAATCTGACAATTAGAAAAATTATGAGGAATTTCGTACCACAAATTATGAGCAATTTCTCCCACAGGTGATAACTGCATTTCACCCTGCACAACCTCACCAAAAAAGTATTTTTTACCATGCGTGCAAATAGTAACGAAATATCCAGCATCACTAGCATAATTCCATGCTGGTAAACGTGTTGAATCAATTCGATATTTACCTTTGTATTTAGGTTTGTTGTTTTGTGGTTGAGGAGCTTCATTATTCATAATTACTTTGATTGATGCAAAAACTGATGCAATTATTGCGTTGCATTTATGTAATTGCCAACACAAAAAACTCGGAATTATTTGCGCTATGTAAATGGGGGAAAGGAAGAAGACGCGATGAATCGCGTCTCTACAAGGGGCGATCGTTTTTGCGATCGCATTCCGATTCTGTTCGCAATATCTGTTTTATTAGGGGCGATCGCATTCCCTGGCTTGCGGAAACATCGGACGCGATAGATTTACGAGACGCTGACGAGATGCGATGAATCGCGTCTTTACAAGGGATTGCTGCTTCTACATTTCGCTTATGTTTTGGCTGGAGGAAGTATTTTTCTTTCCTACTCTCCATCTTTCACTTTCTCTTGTTGATGCCAAGCTTGATAAAAAGCGGGGTAGGGCATATTTTGGGCGCACTTCCAGATGAGGGAGTAGCAATCATTGAACCTGTTAAAGTCATTTTTGTAAGTTTCAGGTGATAAGTAATCCTTCAACGCTGTAACAAGACTTGGCATCTGTTCCTCTGCCATAATTTGCCGTAAGGTATTTGATGCTAGCCATCGGGTATTATCATCCACCTGTGGGTTGCAAATTAACTCAACCAAGGCATCAATTGCTTTTTGGTTGCCAGGGTCAATTTTCCCTAAGCTTTCTGCTGCTCGCCATCGGGTATGATCATCGAGCTGTGAATTGCTGATTAACTCCACCAAGGCAGCAATCGCTTTTTCGTTGCCAGAGCCAATTTTCCCTAAGACTTGTGCGGCTTGGATTCTAGTATAATCATCCACATGTGGTTTGCCGATTAACTCCACCAAAGCAGCGATCGCTTTTTCGTTGCCAGAGCCAGTTTTCCCTAAGCTTTCTGCTGCTAGCATTCGGGTATAATCATCCACATGTGGTTTGCCGATTAACTCCACCAAAACAGCGATCGCCGTAGAGTTGCCTGGGTCAATTTGCTCTGAACTTTCTACTTCTAGCCTTCGGGTATCATCATCCACTTGTGAGTTGCGGCTTAACTCAACCAAGGCAGCAATCGCCGTAGAGTTGCCTGGGTCAATTTACTTTATACTTTTTGCCGCTAGCCTTTGGGTATCATCATCCACTTGTGAATTGCCGATTAACTTGACCAAGGCAGCAATCGCTTTTGTACGATGCGTCTGAGACAGTGCTGTTGTTGCTTCCTGTCTGATTGGTATAAGAAATTCTACCCACTTCTTTAGTTCAACTTTAAACTCACCAAAGCGCCATTTAACTATTTCCGCCACAATAGTATCTGCTTTTAAAGAATTTTTCCACTCAGCAATGCCGGCAGCAGCGAGAAAAAAGGCTCGAAAATCGTAAAATCCCATCTCTTCTCCGCACCCATCATCAAATTCCACCAATGCACTAATAAACTCTTCCTTCTCTTTCTTCTCCACATCCTCACGTCCCAACCACAGCAAAATCACCTCTATCCACTGCGGTGCAAAAATGCGATAAATGCCTAACGCGGGGTTGTCAGGAACATGATTTAGAAACTCGTGCCAATCATCAACCGCCAACGCTGCAAAATATTCCTCAAATGTGGTGTGGTAGAAAGCGTAAACTTTCTCTTTCGTTGCTGATTCCGCAGCCAGTCCAACTTCATTTAGCCATCCCAACTTTAACGCTAACCAAAATAAAGAATTTTGCTGTTTTGCATCACCTAATTCCTCACGCACAAACTTATGACGTAGCCGAAATCGTGATGCTTCTTGATCAATTGCCCGTTTCGCCAAACGTCCCAACGCTGCGTTTAATTCCTCTTGCTGCTGTTCGGTGGTAGGGAAGCGGTTTTCTTTCCACTTGTAAACCTCTTCCACAAACTGCTGATAAATTCCGGCTTTAGTTTCCGGTAAACCTTTATCCGAACTTTGCCAAGTGCTACACAACAGCGCTAACCGCAAAGGATTTTTCACTAAATCTTGGATGCGCTGACGTTCAGCTTTATCTAATTCCTGCCATAATCTTTCCCCTTTGTCTGCATCCTTGTTGCGAAACCAACGCCGAATAAACTCTTGCACTTGTTGCGGATATGCAAAATTGAGTAATCGATACGTCTCGAAATTTTCTAAAGCGTTGGCGTTTGCTTCCCAAACATTTACCCGACAAGTCAGCACAACCCGCGCATTTTTCACCCATCCCGTCAACTGCTGGGAAATCTCAGTTAATGGTTGGGGTGAGGACATTTCATCTGCTGCATCCAACAACAACCACACACGATTATTCTTGAATAAATCTGCAAAAGTGTTTTCCTGTTCTTCTGTTACCCGCACCACTTCTAAAGTATTCTTCAGCCAATCTTGCAGCAGATAATTTTCTACACTCTTTCCTTGCAAGTCTGCCAAAGAAATCCAAATTGGTAAACCCAGATTGTTGTCTAATATCCAAAAAGCTATAGTTTGCAACTGAGTAGTTTTTCCCGCACCCGGTTCCCCAATTAAAGCGATGCGGTGTCCTTGAGTTTTACCAACACCATCACGGATAATTTGCTCTAAAAAAGCCTGATGTTCAAATCGCTGCTTCTGTTCATAACTCGGTTCGTAAAGTCGTGAACCTTGTTCTGCGGAAATATCCTCGCTGCACTTCTGCGGTTTGTTACGCTCCACCAATGCTAAAGGGACATGAATTTCCTTTAGCTCAAATTTCATCTCATCATCAGCAAACAGCAACTCATTTGTGGTGAGACGCTTGTGCTTTTCCAGCATAGCGCGGCAGGTTTCTTGCCAATGGAAGCTTTTATCTGTTGTTTGTACCTGGGATGTTTCTTTTAAATTCGTCTTTTGGTGTTCCTTCCACTTCTGCTTAACCACCTCCAGATTATCTTTTATCGTCGCTGTCTGATGTTTTAGCGTCAGGGTAAATTTCCAATAACCTTGACTCTTTGTAGATTTTTGGTCTTCTCGCACTCCCAATTCCTTCAACAAGTCAAGTGCATTTTGAAGCTCTTGTAATTCTCTTTCTTTCTGAGAAACGTTAGATTCTGCTTTTTGCGGGGGAAGTTTTAAAGTTTTGCCAGCATCTTTAATCTGGTTAAGTAAATATTCCTTCTTTGTACCAACTTCAGTTGTTTTACTTCTGTTTCCTTTTGTCTGTTCGCTTTTATATCCAGTAATTCGCAACTTATCAGTTTCCCAGACAACGCAAAGTGGAAGTTTTGACTCACAATCCTGCTTTTGCGACAGTTGCAGCAATGCTTCTACTAAATTGAGTGCATTATCTAAAGCTGATTTCTCTGTGCGAATATTTCTTGACATCAGTCAAATATAAAGAAAATAGAAATAATTTGTAATTACCCAAACTAACAAGCTTCCCCAAGCCGCAAAAGCTGACGATACAAGCATTATAGACGTTGTGTGGGGAACGTGTCTGGGGAAATACCCAAAAAAATAATTGACCTTGTAAACCTAAAAACAAGGTTAATTCAGATGTCAGCTAAAAAACCTGGTAAAAGTGCAAGTCAAAAAGCGATGTCTACGACGGGCTACGCCTACGCTTTCTTACTAATTCTGCAAACCATATTAATTGGCGTAAATGCCGAAAATCGCCTTCAACAAGGAGACTCACCAATCGAGGTTTTAATGTGGATGATTAACCAGTGTATCCCAGTTCTCAAACAAGCCAGCAGTCTCCGAGAAAAACCAAAAAACAGCCTGTTACCCAGACATCGCCGTTCTCAGGATAAATAGCAACACGATTCAATTAAGGTCATTAGACAAAAATTATAGCTCCCAAAAACCCGATAAATCGCCATTTTCACTTGTAGAGACGGCGATTTATCGCGTCTCTCTAACCATTCGTCCACAACACAAATCAATTCGTCCACAACACAAGTCAATTCGTCCACAACACAAGTCGATTCGTTCACAACACAAATCAATTCGTCCACAACACAAATCAATTCGTCCACAACACAAGTCAATTCGTCCACAACACAAGTCGATTCGTTCACAACACAAATCAATTCGTCCACAACACAAATCCATTCGTCCACAACACAAGTTGATTCTCAACGATTTGTTGTCTAACGTCGTGTAATTACTGAGCTAACAATCAAATCTTATTCCAAAAAACACCTGATTTTGCAAATTTTACTGAACCACTAAATTGTCCTATTGAGACATCCTGGAAAGATAAGTTTAGTAAAAAATGTACACTGATGACACGCAAGAAAAAAACCTCTACCGTGCTAGAAAAAACCGAACAGAGAGTAATCGGATTTAAATCGATTGATTCTAACCTTGACTTTGGTGATTCCATCAGTTTAAACCATTTAACCCAGTTAACAGGGCAACTCCACAATCAGCTTGACCAGTATAATATGATGCTAACTGCCCTTGACTCAGCAAAGGCAGAAATGAAAACCCTTGAAAAGACCATTCAGAAAACTTCAGAACGCTTAGTCAGTGGTGTAGTGTTTAAGTATGGCAAAGATAGCCGGGAATACGAGATGATAGGCGGGGTACGCACAAGCGATCGCATTCGTAAAGCCACCATCACACGGTTAAAATCGACCGCAGACTCAAAAGCTGCTTTTACACAGAAGGCGTAATCAGTAACAATCAGCAAAGCAATAGGCATCATTACACCATGAATGATGCCTATTGCTTTGCGATTATGCGATAAAGAATATTGGCAAATTAATTGGCAGTCCGCGATATCATTTTGTACCACATCTGAGTGGGAACCAGTATAATTAATGCCTCTTTAGAGGTTATTTATCAAGTAAAAATCAAATTACAGTAGCACGACTTCGGCGCAGGAGAGGGGGGTTTTCATTTCGCGGACTTCGCGTCTACCCTTCGGGAAGCCACTTCGTGTCTATGCGGTTCATTTCCATAGAACCCTGTGGCAAAATTTATTAAAGTCTGTCCAAACTTAGTTTTCCCAGCATGACCGCAACTATACCTAATCTCCCTAGTCTCTACGATCCCTTCTCCACAGAAGCCAAGTGGCAAAAATTCTGGGAAGAAAACCAAGTTTATAAAGCCGACCCTAATCATGGCGGCGAACCTTACTGTGTCGTCATCCCGCCGCCGAATGTTACTGGTAGTTTGCACATGGGTCACGCTTTTGAAAGTTCGTTGATTGATGCGCTGGTGCGCTACCACCGGATGCGGGGGCGTAATACTTTGTGGCTACCCGGAACTGACCACGCTAGCATCGCTGTCCACACTATGCTGGAAAAGCAACTCAAAACCGAGGGTAAAACTCGCTATGAGTTGGGGCGTGAACAATTCCTCGATCGCGCTAAACAGTGGAAAGCCGAATCTGGCGGGTTTATTGTGAATCAGCTACGACGCTTGGGTGTTTCGGTAGACTGGTCGCGGGAGAGATTTACCCTGGATGAGGGTTTATCTAAGGCTGTGGTGGAAGCATTTACTCGCCTGTATGAGGAAGGCTTAATTTATCGCGGTGAGTATTTAGTTAACTGGTGTCCCTCTTCCCAGTCGGCGGTGTCTGATGTGGAAGTAGAAAATCAAGAGGTCAATGGTAATCTTTGGCACTTCCGCTATCCCCTCACCGATGGTTCTGGCTATGTGGAGGTAGCTACAACTCGCCCAGAAACGATGTTGGGTGATACAGGAGTGGCAGTTAATCCCAGTGATGAGAGATACAAGCACTTAATTGGTAAAACAGTAACTCTCCCAATCATGCAACGCGAAATCCCTATAGTTGGCGATGAATTCGTAGACCCAACTTTCGGTACTGGTTGCGTTAAGGTGACTCCAGCCCATGACCCTAATGATTTTGAAATGAGTAAGCGTCACAATCTGCCGTTTATTAACATTCTTAATAAAGATGGTACTCTCAACAGCAATGCCGGGGATTTTCAAGGACAAGACCGCTTTGTAGCGCGTAAAAATGTGGTTTCTCGCTTAGAAGCAGACGGCTTTTTGGTGAAGATAGAAGATTATAAGCATACCGTTCCTTATAGCGATCGCGGGAAAGTCCCCATTGAACCCTTACTTTCTACTCAGTGGTTCGTAAAAATTCGCCCCCTAGCAGACCGGGCGCTAGAATTCCTCGACCAGCAAAATTCTCCAGAGTTTGTCCCCCATCGCTGGACTAAGGTTTATCGTGATTGGCTGGTAAAACTCAAGGATTGGTGCATTTCCCGGCAATTATGGTGGGGTCATCAAATACCTGCATGGTACGCAGTCAGTGAAACAGGCGGGCAAATCGCTGATAATACCCCCTTTGTAGTCGCCAAATCAGCAGACGAAGCTTGGGAGAAAGCCAAATCACAATTTGGCGAAAATGTCCAGCTAGAACAAGACCCAGATGTATTGGATACCTGGTTTTCTTCAGGGCTTTGGCCGTTTTCGACTTTGGGCTGGCCGCAAGAAACTCAGGATTTAGCAACTTACTACCCCACTACTACCTTAGTAACTGGCTTTGATATTATCTTTTTCTGGGTAGCCAGAATGACGATGATGGCGGGTCATTTTACCGGAAAAATGCCATTTAATGACGTTTACATCCACGGATTAGTGCTGGATGAAAAAGGTCAGAAGATGTCAAAGACTAAAGGTAATGGCATTGACCCGCTATTATTAATTGACAAATATGGCACTGATGCCCTGCGTTATACCCTAGTTAAGGAAGTGGTAGGCGCAGGTCAAGATATCCGCTTGGAATATGACCGCAAAAAGGATGAGTCACCATCGGTAGAAGCTTCCCGCAACTTTGCCAACAAGTTGTGGAATGCCGCCCGGTTTGTGATGATGAACCTGGATGGACAAACGCCGCAACAATTAGGTCAACCACTCGCCACAGAATTAAGCGATCGCTGGATTCTGTCGCGCTACCATCAAGTTGTTAAACAGACGAATAATTACATCGATAATTATGGTTTAGGTGAAGCTGCAAAAGGATTGTATGAATTTATTTGGGGTGACTTCTGTGACTGGTATATTGAACTGGTGAAGTCTCGTCTCCAACAAAATGCTGACCCAGCATCGCGGCGAGTAGCACAACAAATTCTTGCTCATATCCTAGAAGGGATTTTAAAACTACTCCATCCTTTTATGCCCCATATTACTGAGGAGATTTGGCAAACTCTTACTCAACAACCAGCAGATTCCCGACAAACTTTATCCTTACAACCCTATCCTCAAGCGGATAGTAACCTGATTAATCCAGAGATTGAAACAGAGTTTGAACTGTTGATTGACACTATCCGCACTATTCGGAATTTACGCGCCGAAGCGGATATTAAACCAGGGGCAAAAGTCACAGCCAATTTGCAAAGTGAAAACTCCAGAGAACGGCAAATTATTACCTCTGGACAAGTGTATATTCAAGATTTGGCTAAGGTTGAAACTTTAACCATTACCGACAAGGAAAATAAACAAGTCTTTGTAGAAAAAAAACCTTTAAGAGGTTTAAAAACAATCGGCTTGATTATTGTGGCAATTGTCTTTACTCGGTTGGCTTACTCTGTTGGCTATGCAATTGATGGCGTTCCTCTATTTGGAAATTTCTTTGAATTAGTAGGTCTGGGTTATACAATTTGGTTTATTAGTCGCTATTTATTGTCCGCTAATACCAGACAACAGTTTTGGACAAAGTTTTTCCCACCGGCTACAGACAACCATCTACTGCAAACCGAATCACAGCCAGAAGCAGCAGAAAACGCCATTTCTGGGGTTGTGGGTACAGTACAAGTAGTCATTCCCCTCAAGGGTGTGGTAGATATTGAGGTGCTACGTGCCAAGCTAGAGAAAAGCATCAGCAAAGCTGAAGCGGAAGCCCAATCTCTCAGTGGAAGGTTAAGCAATGCTAACTTTGTTGATAAAGCGCCAAAAGATGTCGTCCAAAGTGCGCGAGATGCTTTAGCGGAGGCACAAAAACAAGCGGAGATTTTACGCGTACGCCTTCAGGCGTTGCTGTAGGCATCGCCTGCGTGGTTTAGCATAACTGCAATAAGTAATGGGTAATTTTTTTGAACTTACCCATTACTATTGAAAGAACCCGAAAAATCAAAAATCAAAAATCAAAAATCAAAAATTAATTTGAGTTTTGAAGCGGAGTGTTCTGCGAAGCAGTTCTCAAAGAGTAGCAACAGTCATGCGATATCTAGCCCAGGTAAATAAAAACGAATTTTTAGAACAGTATCAGTTGCGCTTGTTAGCACGTCAGGAAGCCGAAAATCTTTGGGTACTTATCCCAGAAGAGGCGGTGATTCTTTTAGGAAAGGGAAACGCCATGAGCGAGAAATTGCTGGTGTTGGTGGAACTTTCTGCTACAGGTGAAATTGAAAGATTAGAAGATGCCACAAGCTGGGTACTATATTTGGTGCAAGCCTACCTTTCAACTGGTGTTACCCCAGATTTTTTGCAACAAGAAACAGAACGCGCAGAACATTGGCGACAGGCGCTAACCTTGCAAAATCAAGATTTAGCACGTCGTTCTCTAGAATTGGAAGCCCGCCGCGAACAAATTCAAGCCCTAGAAGAAAGTATTAAAAAAGACAGGAATGGTTCTTATAAAGAAGAACAGGGTGACTCGTAAATTAATCAAAAGAGCGATTTCTACGACGGGCTACGCCTACGCACTTTCAGAGGTTGCGGTTTGTGCAAGATTTATCAGGCACTCCCTTTGACATCAAAATGTAAAAGTAGTACGCAGTACACCTACAGTCGTAGTTTCATTTCTGCTGTTACCCTCTGGGTTAAACAAAACAAATGCACCAGGGGTGATGCTAATATTATCACTAACTTTTAATCGATAATACGCTTCTAAATGGTAAGGAGTAGCTCGATTTTCACCCGTTGGCGTAAGTAAGGCGGCACCACTAGCATCAGTACGATAAAGCGGCTGACCAAAAATAATCCCCGCAGCATTTCCTGAGTTGAATAAGTCTTTAAAATGAACTCCCACCATCCAACTTGTAAAGGTAGTAGCAGCATTGACACTATTAGATGAATCATCAACAAAAAGTGCTGCACCGTAGCCAGATAATGCTATCTTGGGAGAAAATTGCCATGTCACTGTACCCCCAACAGAGTTGAGTGTGACTGGTGTCCCCGCAGAAACACCAGCCAAAGCGCCGATGTCACCACTAATTAATCCCGTACCTAAAATATTGATTTCGTGATAGCTGTGAGCGTAGTTTAAGCCAATATCTAGATCACGACTGGGCTTAAAGGTTAACTGTGCGGCTATGACACTACTACCACTAAATAAACCAGACCCTAAAGGTGTAGTAGAAACTCCTGGTAGCGCTTCAGTAGGAGATTTTTGAGGTAAATTGGCATTGACACTGCCGTATAAAGCTCTGAAATCCAAATTCGGGGAAATGCTAAAAATAAATCCCGCCGCCGATGCTAACCCAGAACCCGAAGTTCCACCAGAGACACGTAACACAGGATTCAAACCAGCAAACCGAGAAATAGACTCTTGTCCCTCACCATAAAAAGGCGTAATTGTGGGAAAAGCATCAGATGTTTCCGCCGCAGTTCCCGCAAATAACGTTAATTTATCACTGACGGGAAAAATATACAGCAATTTGTAAAGCTGTAGATTATTCGCCCCAACACTCGACAAGTCCTTGACGTTAATACCAGGAAACTGCGGTTCAAAACTGGTACGCGCACTACTAGAACTCAGTATAGGTGAAGCTAATCCCAAGCTGTTTTGCAAACTACCTTCACCAGTAGCTCCACCCAAAAAATTGTGAGCTTGCAAGCCAGTAATTAATAAATCTTTACCTGTAAAGCTAGTAGTTAGATTTAACCGCACTCTATTTACTAACATGATATTCGGGTCACTCGTACCAGGAGCGCCGCCTGTCGCACCAATAGCAGCGATAATCGCCTCACCATTGAGTTTGGTAGTAGTAGAAAACTGATTTGCTTCGAGTTCTGCTGTGCGAGTTTCTACAGCATCAACTCGACCCCGCAATGTTGCCAATTCCGCAGCAAATTGTTCTTGGAGTTTCTGTAAGGTTGCTAAATCTTCTTTTTTGACCAAATCAGCCGTTGCAGTTGCAATTAGTTCGTTGATTCGTTCTAAACAAGCATTTAAGCCGGCTGCAAACTCATAGCGAGTCATCGCCCGATTGCCGCGATAGGTGCGATTAGGATAACCTGCAATACAACCATAACGCTCAACCAAAGATTGTAGTGCTTGAAATGCCCAATCAGTCGGTTGTACATCAGACAATTGCGATACGGATGTTACTTGTGAAAGTTCGTCTGATGATTGAGATAAATTTGCAGGCTGTGGTGTGATTGGCTGCAAAGAATTAGCAGCAGCATCCTTACCTAAATCTTTGCTTTTTTGCGGTTGGTTAGATGAGGATAAATCTTTTGTATTTTCATTAGCTGTTAGCAATTCACCAGAAACAGTATCTACTGAATTGCTTTTATTAACATCAATGGTTTTATGGCTACCACCATCTTCAAGAATCGCTAAATTTTTATCTGCAAAATCTAAATTGCTGAGTGCTTTGACAGGTAATAAACCGCTAATTAGCCATAGCAAATCTGCTCCACCAGTAGAAACCAGTAGATATTTTTTCATGATAGCTCCTAATGTATATGCATTAGTACAAACTTAATTGCAATATTTTAATGCTATTGATAAGTAAATTTAAACTAACAATAATCGCTTGCTAGATAGAAATTTTAAATTTCAGATTTTTTGCTGAATTGACTTACCAAAGCAGAATTTAATTGCAAGTATTAAATTATAGTAAATACTATTTTTGGAAATTATTAACAATTACCACTATTGATAATTCCTATAATTACTATTGACGAAATAATAATTACATGAATGTAGTTCTGTGGTAACGGATGGGGATTTGACGAGTTTGAATTCTGAGGCGTGAAAAATTCGTAGTCAGGACTACCCTACGGGTTCTGCTTCGCAGTACAGTCCTGGATTTTACAGCAGTTTTCATCTATTTGAACCACATCTATCGTCAGAGCACAGCAGTGCTGTGCCCCTACAGCGTGGTCTATTTACGTGAAAACGATCTGTAACGCGGAGTGGCTACTCTAAGAGGTTGTTTGAAAAGTCTAAAAGCTTACTAAAAACCTCACTTCTTATCTCTCTCCTAGTAGGAGAGAGACTTTGAAACCCTTATTTTCCTGTTCCCCTTCCCTAGTAGGGAAGGGGTTAGGGGTTAGGTTTTTGAGATTTTGGTGTTACGCATGATACTTTTAAAACATCCTCTAACAAGTTCTCCGCAGGAGTAGCCTTAGAGTAGTGCTGACTACGAACTCATCTAAACTGTTGCGACAGACGACTGGATTTTTCAGCACTAAAGTGCTGACTACGAACCGCCAGGTGTATATGTCCAATTTGCGATGTTAGAGAACTAAGACAAACAACTCCGGTTTGTCCATCGGCATAGTGGCTAATTAAGGATAAATTAAGTATACTTTTCTTAACGGTTAATTAGTGTTTCTGTTATGGCTACTCTATTGCTTGACGACGGTACAATCGAGAGTGATTTAGGCGAGATAGTCCGTGAACTGGCCCCGCTTGGCGTTCAGTTGAAACACTATGATCCAGGGACATCGCTGCTTTTTCCCCACTTAATAGAACAGGATGCGATCGCTGAGTCCGAGAAGTGCTACATTTTAGAAATTCATAACAGTGTCTTTGAGTTTCTCCAACAAGAAAACGGCTATCTCTGGTGTGATTTGTTCAATATACATCCTGGTTCGCACCATCTTCAGACATTAATTGCAACCTATAGCCGTTATCATACCCATACCGCCACTGAACCCATCTACGTTTTGGCAGGAGAGATGATTTTTGGCTTTGTGAAACCAGATGGTAGCCAGATACAGCTTTTGGTTCAGGAACAAGACTATCTTCTCATTCCGGCGGGTGTTGAGCATTGGTGTAGTCCCAATGCGTCTTTGAATTTCAAAGCAGTACGCTATTTTACAACCGCAGAAGGCTGGTTACCCAATTACACAGGTACTCAGTTAAGTGATTCTATCCAAAAGCCGCGCTAATCAGCTGTTGCAGATTTAACTTACGTTAAATCAGTAGGTGCGATTAAACTGAACTATGTAAGGTTTTGTAGGAGTAAAGGGTTTTCCCTTTTCACCTTACCCTTTGCCTTGCTTAAGATAGTTATGTTGAATCGCTGTGATCACCTGAAATGAAAAGAATAGCAGTTGAACAAAGAACAATTTTGATTGGCTTGGCTGGTAGCCACGGCTATGGATTAAATCGTCCTGACTCAGACTTTGATTATCGGGGTGTGTTTATCGCGCCTAAAAGATATTACCTGGGATTTGATCGCATAGAACAGAAAGAAAATGGTTGGGATGAACCAGGAATATTTTCCTTTTTGGACAGTAATAAAGATACAGTTATCTACGAATTACGAAAAATCCTTCAGCTATTAGCTGGAGCGAACCCCAATGTTTTAGAATTGCTGTGGTTACATAACTATCCTGTGCTTACTTCGGTTGGGCAACATTTAATTAACCACAAGCAACTATTTTTAACTAAAAAGGTAAAACATACTTATTCTGGTTATGCTTTTGCCCAAATAAAAAAGATGGAAACCCATCGTAAGTGGTTATTAAATCCACCTCAAAAAAAACCAATACCATTGGATTTTGGCATAGAAGACGAATTACCACTGATCAAAGATGATTTAAATGCTTTTCTAGAATATCTCTATTTATTAATTAGAGGACGCATTGAATTTTTAGAAGAAGCTGAACAATTATACCAATTGTTGACAGCAGATATTGATTTTAAAGGAGTACTCAAACAGTACACTTTACCTGATGAAACTCTGGAATATACACAAAATCTAACCAATAGCCGCAAAGATTTTATTCGCTTGCTTCAGAAAAGTCAAAATTATCAAATAGCTTTACGAGAATGGAAAGCTTACTTATCATGGCAAGAAAATAGAAATCCAGCTAGAGCCGAAATGGAAAGAAAGTCAGGTTTCGACCTGAAGCATGGTATGCACTGCATTAGATTGCTACGCAGTGGCTTAGAAATTTTGCAACGAGGAGAAATAATTGTAGATAGAAGAATAGCTGGTGATATTGAGGATTTAAGAGCTATCCTTCAAGGTGTATATTCTTATGAACAGGTTATGAAAATGGCAGAGGAATTGGTTGCTAGCATGGAGATTGCTTATACTCAATCAACTCTTCCTCATAAACCAGATTTAGAACGAATTAATGAATTATGTATGGAATTAGTAGAAATGCAAGGATGGGGTTAAGAGTCAATAATTTTGAATTTTGGATTGATAATGACCACATTTAGAGTAATTTTGGCGATTCTTTATCTACTTGGATTTAATAGATATTTTTTGATAAATGAACCATATTTTTATCATTTAATATCAGATGAATTCACATGGTTTTCATACAGCAGATAACAAGTTAGTAAGATAGAGATTATTGTAAGGGCACTACATTATTGTGCCCTTACCTATGTCCATGATTGACGTAAAAAATGCTGGATTAGCCTAAGCGTAGCTCTTCCCAGGCATTGCTTCTCGGTGGAAAAGCACCTTGACGATGATTAGGAAAAACTACGCTTTTCCAAGTATATTGGGTTTAAATGTTATAATATTTATCCTCAGACTATAAGTAATAATCCAAAGTAGTGAGGAATATTTCTGCGATGTCTGCTAACAAGACAGGCGTACTCTTAAATTGGTTAATAGTTGTAACAGTTATATTTGCTCTCTTATTGAGTTTGATTGTCTTTGCATTGTCCCATATTCGCGGATTGTCAGTTCAACAACAAATAGAATATGCAATTCAAGCATTAGCTACTACTGCAATTATCTTCTTAGGATTAGCATTAATCATTAATGCTTACTACGGCGCAAAGCGTGCCCAAGCTTTACATAAAAGTGCGATCGCTGCTGAAAAAAACGTTGAACTTGGCATTCAAAATGCAAAACTATGTCAAGATAAGCTGATTGCAGAACGCTTTATGACGGCAATTGCACAGCTTGGGCATCAAAGAACTGAAACCCGCACAGGCGCAATTTATGCTTTAGAAAGAGTCGCACAGGAATTTCCCACAGAACACTGGACAATTATGGAAATTCTCACGGCTTTTGTCCGCGAGAATGCTCCCATTGGTGAGGGGGAGCAACTAAGCCAAGAAGATATGTCCGCCTTCAATTTTGACCAGCAGAAGCGCGAAAACTACCGTACACAGCAATTTGTCCAGAACTACTATGATGAAGCACCAAAAATTCGCACAGATATTCAAGTAGCTTTGACAGTCATCGGTAGGCGGAATTATTTAGAAGATCGAGATAATCAGACACTAGATTTACGCAACACAGACATTAGACGAGCCGACTTACTGGGAGCCAACTTGGAACGGGTGGATTTGCGAGGATCTAACCTGTCTAGTGCAGATTTGCGTGGAGCTAATTTGGTAGGTGCAAACCTTAGTAGCGCAAAACTCTCAAAATCGATTCTTTATGAAGCCAACTTGCTCAAAGCTAACCTACGTGGAGCCAACCTTTGTTGGGTAAATCTCAATCGAGCCAACTTGTGTGGAGCCAACCTACGTGGAGCCAACCTAACAGGAGCAAGTCTACGCGCGGCTAACTTGCAAGGAGCCAACCTCTATAAAGCTAACTTACAACAGGCAACCTTAAAAGTCGCTAACCTTTCTGGAGCTAAGTTATTTTTAGCTAACTTGCAAGGAGCAAAGCTTGGTAAAGCTAACCTGCAACTAACAGGTTTAATTGGAGCAAACTTGCATGGAGCAAACTTGAATGGAGCCAACCTCTGCGGCGCTAACCTCAATGCTGCTAAACTTCAGCAGACAGAGATATTTTTTGCCAATCTCTCAGAAGCCAGTTTAGCAGAAGCTGACCTGTATCAAGCGAACCTGATAGGAGCCAACCTTTCTAAAGCAATGCTCTATGAAGCCAACCTCCACGGCGCAAATCTCATGGGAGCTAACTTTTTGGGCGCAAATCTCTGTGATGTCAAATTAGAAGGGGCAATTTTGACAGGTGCGAAAAACCTAGAATTACAACAGATTACACTGGCACTTGGCGATCGCACAACTCGCTTACCAGATTATGTGGAAGCTCCAACACATTGGAGACAATCAGGTTAAGTTCACCTCCCATCAATTGGTTATCTGGGTGCATCTTGCTATTTAAGATCAAAGAAAGCGGTTTTTATTGCACCGAATTACAGCAGTTTTTATTAGTTGTAAGTAAATATATATAGATTTTTTTTACCCCAAATTTACTGGTTAATTAAGTCAGTGTTTTCACTGTATTAAAAGGTAACAACAAATAATACTATAGATGAGCTAAATTCCACAAGGAGTCACAGATGAAGACTAATGAGATGTCTTTGATCAAGACTAATGGACTCACTAGTTTGGTGCTATCTATCACAGTTACATTTATTCTGTCATTAATTTTAATTCTTTTATTCTTTTTTAGTCTTCATGGACTGCCAACTGAGGAAAAAATAGCAGCAGTAACTAAGGTGATCACTATCATTGCCATATTTGCTTGGGCAATGGCAATTACCATGAATGCTTACAATACCTCCCGGCTATCTCTGGGCATTGATCACAGTACATTAGGACAAATACTTTCAGGGATCATGGCGTGGGAGAAAAAGATAGAAATGGGTATTAATTATACCCAATCAAATCTAAAAGAATTGGATACAGAACGATTTTATCAAGCAATCACACATCTAGGTAATGAAAAAATAGAAACGAGATTTGCAGCGATATATGAACTAGAAAGAATTGCTCGCGATTTTCCCAAAAATCATTGGACAATTATGGAAATACTCGCTGCTTTTATCCGAGAAAATGCTCCTGTGCGCCGGGATAATGAGACTAGTTTGCCAGAAAAACTTCCTACAGATATTCAAACAGCCCTTACCGTTATTGGTAGGCGTGATTCACAACACGATTTGGCAAATAAAAAACTAGATTTACGCGATATAGATATTAGTAACGCTGACTTAATGGAAGCTAATCTTTCTGAAGTCATCTTAATTGGAGCTAATTTGCAATGGGTAAACTTGATAGGAGCCAATTTATCTGGGGCTAACTTAACCGAGGCTAATCTCTGCGGTGCAGTTCTTTATGAAGCCAACTTGCACAAGGCGATCCTCCCAGAAGCTAATCTCCAAGAAGCCGTGCTGAGAAAAGTTAACTTAGCCAAGGCAATACTCTATGAAGCTGATTTGCAAGGAGCAATGCTGTATGATGCCAATTTGCAAGGAGCTGTTCTTTATAACGCTAATTTGGAAGAAGCTATCCTTTGCGACACAAATTTAGAAGGAGCAAACTTAGAAGGAAGCAACCTGTTAGGGGCCAACCTAATTGGTAGTAACTTGCAAGGTGCAAAATTAATTGGTGCCAACTTAGAAGGTGTATTATTAAGTACAGCCAATCTTCAAGAAGCAAATCTTTATGAAGCTAATTTAGAAGACGCAAACTTCTATGAAGCTAACTTAAAATATGCAATCCTCACCGGAGCTAACCTCAATCAAGCAATCTTCCAAAAAGCCAAGGTATTTGGATCTGACTTGAGTAGATGTGAAAACCTCGAATCACAGCAACTTGAATCAGCACTAGGCGATCGCACAACTATCCTACCAGAAAATTTTGAAATCCCTGCACATTGGTGCCAAAATTTAGTTGACTGTTCAGTCTCCGAATCGGAAATCTGAAGCTTAAAAAATTAGGGTTGAAAGTTAATCATACTGATAAGCTGTAGCTGGCTGACTTTTAAAACAAGGGATTGTGTTTATCGTCCCAACACTTGTTATAACGCCATATTCGCTCACTATTTTCACATTGCAATTGATTGTCGATTCCTGGAATAGAAGTTGGGTATATTTTGGTAAAAATTGAATTTACATCTAGGTAGGATACTAATACCAGAGCAGTAGAATAACCAAAAGTCAATAGGATGATGGAAAATAAAATAGTTAACATAGTTTTTGGCAAATTTTTATCGTAAAATTTACCTTTGTCAGCATCCGGTGGCTCATACATAATGCTTATTGAGTTGCCAATAGCAGTAAATGACTGTGTTAGAAAATTCTTTATCAGTAAAATTAAATAATTCAGACTAATCAATCTCAAAGCCAATTCGCTGTCAATTAAATATTTTCCGTGCCTATTGTCCCACGTAATTTCTATCCGTATTATAAAATTATCTTTATATTTATTAGAGATAAATACTTAAATATAGGAATCCGCTTTGGGTCATAGGGATTTGTACTTATAGCAATTGGATTTAATTACTGAAATTACTTGCATCGGGACTGAAGTACTGACTACGAAATCTAAAAATTGAAGATATATTGTGTAAATCGGTTTTATCTGCGTATATCGGCGTTTTAAGATTATTTTTAGACTTTTGCTACCAATTTCAGAAATCGTAGGTAACATAGATCAGATTTATGTCTTTCTGAGAGACTTTCCGTGTTCCCTACTATCGACCTGTGTTTGATTTTAGTTCCCGGATAATTTATTTTTTGCTAGCCCCTTAGTCCGGAAAGACCTGACTAACAACCGTAGAAAGAGTTGTTTGTCTTAATATATGTAGCACGAAATACAAAGTATTCCTAATCCCAGCCCTAAGATTTATGGAACCTGGATTGTCAATCTAGGATTTTTAATGACTTGCGGGGGTTTAATCACTCTAAGGAATTTTCCTGAAGTAATGGGTTAGGAGCAATCAAACTCTACTTGCAGTGGCAACAATATAAAGTGAGATGGTAAAAAACTGGGCGTTGGTTATTGGTATCAATCATTACAACTTATTGCACCCCCTCAAGTATGCGAAGCGGGATGCGGAGTTGATGCAGAATTTGCTTCACAATGAAGCAGGTTTCGAGCGGGTTTTCTTATTCTCGGATGACTCACCCAGTATTGGGGGTGAACTAACTCGTCCTTACCGCGCTAACTTATTACGATTCTTACAGCAGTTATTTGAGCATCCCTTCCTCAAGCCAGAAGATAATTTCTGGTTTTTCTTTAGCGGTCATGGGATGAGGTATGCTGAAAAAGATTACCTCATGCCTGCTGATGGTAATCCAGAAGACATAGAAAATACAGGAATTTCCCTGAATTTTCTTACTGGATGCCTCCGCAATTCTGGCTCAGATAACATTGTTTTGATGTTAGATGCTAATCGCCATCAGCACCAAAAAAATAAGGTAGGAATTGGACAACAAATACAACATCTGGCACGCCAAACCGGACTCATCAGTATTCTATCTTGTACTCCCGATGAATCTTCTTCTGAAATCGACGGACTGCAACAAGGTGTCTTTACCCATGCCGTCCTAGAAGGTTTAGGGATTCAGGGACAATGCGCCACTGTGAAACGGTTGCACCAATATCTCAGTTTCCGAGTTCCAGAACTTTTAGCGCACTACAAGTATCCTTTGCAAACACCTGATATGAATGCAGAGCCAGTTGCTAAGTCGCACCGAGTTATTATACCGAAATACGCTAATTTAGATGATATTGCTAAAAATCAAAGAAATAGCTTGCCAACAGAAGTAAATCCCAATAGGGAGTTGGCACAATTAGAGCAGCTATGGATACGAACAAATAAGGTAACTCCTAGTTCAGAAAAGGATACAGTCAGAGACATACCCAGAATTACTAAATATGTGGGAAGCGGTGAGAATTTTGCTGCAAATCCAACTATTTGCGTTTCTCCTGTGCAGGCGATGTCTGACGACAAGATGCACAGCGTCTACACTCAACCGCATAAATCAACACTAACCATCTCAGAACCAGCAATTGATGACCTCGCTTCAGAAAGAGGAATAGACTACCAGCGATTGTCAGAATTACTAGCAGCTGGCGATTGGAAAGCCGCAGATCGAGAAACTTTCACCCTGATGCTAAAAGCGGCGGCGCGAGAGGAAGCAGGCTGGTTGGATATTGCAGCAATCAATAAATTTCCCTGTATCGACCTTTGCACCATTGACCAACTTTGGGTCAAATATAGCAAAGGTCGTTTTGGTTTTAGTGTGCAAAAGCGGATTTGGGAAAGTGTAGGCGGTCAACCTGATGCTGATTATAAAACATGGTGCAAATTTGGCGATCGCATCGGCTGGCGCGTCAATCATGCTTGGCTGTTCTACTCCGACCTAAATTTTGTGGATGATGCACCCCTAGGTCATTTTCCGGCGGCGGCGGTTGTCGATTTGCTAACTGTACGCCAAGGTTGGGTAGTGGGTTTATTTGGTTGTTTGGTAGGGTTTTCGGCTCTTACCTCACGATTGGCACAGTGTCAGTGATACAGTGAAACCGCGATCGCACATCCGAATTTTATTAGGTGCGATCGCGCCTACTTACTTTCTACAAAGAGCGTCGCCAGCCTAACTGATTCTGGGAAGATAGTTGGATACTACATAAAGGCTGATTATTACTAAAGTTACAAGTATAGGTTGCCAAAAGTTCTTCCTGATAATTAAAGACTCGGAGGTTATAATTATCCCTCCTGGCGGCAGTACCTAAGCGGTTTACAAAGTCGTAGCGTTCTAGATAGTCTAATAAACTCCAAATTTGCTGATTCACAACTAAATCTACTCGTGCTGATTCTTTTTGAGAACCTGGATATGCTATCCAGTTATCTAAAAGCTTGTTCTCAGAGCTTTCTTTTGCCCACCATAATCTGGGAATAGTCAAGTTCCCTTGGTTAATGGTATTAGCTGTAATCACAGAGCTTTTTGGCTTTGTTAACAAGCTGAGTTCCAATGGCGCATTAGAAGGCCGGGGTACAGTGATAGTTTGCGCTAGTAAAGGTCGGATCGGGATCAGGGAAATCGTCGCTAGGCTAATAGTTAGTAATAGCGGGAGCGATGTTTGGCGACAAGGCATATTTTTTTATATATAGCTGTTATTAATTTAATTAGGTCGGCAATCTGCTGTACTTGACCCGTTTACCTTTAACCTTTCTCCCTTCTCCCTACAAAACTTTACATAGGTTGCTTTCATCACCCCTACTTACTTAAATTATATATTTATACCGATTCAAACAATGTTTGCGACAGATAAATCATTCGGAGGGCACAGCACTGCTGTGCAACGCCACATCCTTCTCCCTTGGCGCTAGCCTCTCCCTTTGGGAGAAGGGGAGACGCTGCGCGAACAAGTCGGGCATTGCCCGCCCAACGGAGTGCATACGTGTCAACTTAAGTTCAAACGCTTATCCCACAAGCGTTTTACCCCACCCCTCAATCCCCTCCCCGATGCCTTGGGGAGGGGAGGCTTTGCGTTAGCAAAGCTGGGGTGGGGTAACGCGGATCGTGATGGTAAGTGAATGAACTCAATATCAAGTCTTGGCAAGGGTTTCAAGTTAAGTTGACACCAATGAACGGAGTGGCTCCCCTACCCATTTGTTACATTCTTTTTTCAAATTGGTATTATCTCCTATTGAGAGCGATTTTCAGAATTAATCAGGTGAAGGATTAGCGGTAAAGGTAAAAAAATTTGATATTTATCCTTATCTCTAATAAGAATTTATATATTTCAGTTTAATTGCGCTTAATTACTTAATTTTGTAATCGATAACAGATACCTTTATGCAATTGAACCCGCTCGAATGATGTATCTAGATTAATAGTAGTTTCAGCATTACCGAGAAATAAATAGCCATCTGGACTTAATTGCTGCTTGATTTTTTGGAGTAAGGCTTTTTTAGTGGGGATATCAAAGTAAATTAAAACATTGCGTAAAAATATCACATCACTTTTAGGAAGAGATGACCAGGTTTTGACAAGATTGATTTGGCGAAATTCTACCATCCCTAGGATTTCGTCATGAATTTGCCAGCCGTTATCTAGCTTGTGAAAATAGCGATCGCGCAAATTTTTTGGTAGTCCTCGCTGAATTTCTAGTTGGTTATAACGTCCTTGGCGGGCCCTGGCTAAGGCTTTGAGGGAAAAATCGCTCGCAATCAGCTTAAAAGACCAATTTGCAAGTAGGGGGAAATATTCGCGAATTAGCATGGCGATGCTGTAGGGTTCCTGTCCATGAGAACAGGCTGCACACCAAATATTGAGCGATCGCTCAATCGCTCGTTTTTTCACTAACTCTGGTACAACAAATTTTTGCAGCGCTTCAAAGGGGTGAATATCACGGTAGAAGGATGTTTCATTAGTAACTAAAGCTTCAATCACCTGGCTGTGAAGGCTGCTGAACGGCTGATTCCGTAGGTAAGTCACCAAATCGGCAATTGTAACGAATCCTACCGATGTGGCAATGGGCTGTAAATGTAGCTCAGCTAAATAGGTTTTATCAGCAGACAACACAACTGCCGAATGACGATAAACTAATTCTCGGAGAAAATCAAAATCAGTGGTACTTACACCCATTGTCTGTTTCATTACAGACCTAAAATAGGAACTTGATTGTAACGAACTCGCCGCATAATTTCAATTGCCATTTGATCAAGAGGCACAATCTTATCAGCTAGTCCGGCTTTGACTACAAAACTAGGCATCCCCCACACCACACTACTAGCTTTGTCCTGAGCCAATATCTGCCCGCCGACTTCCCAGATACATTGACAACCATGTAATCCATCTTGCCCCATTCCTGTCAGTATAACGGCAAGCGATCGCCCACCGTAAACTTCTACAATGGAGCGCAGTAAAACATCCACGGAAGGACGACAGGAATTTTCCGGGGGTGCTTTATGGGTATCAAGTTTAACTACATTTCCGTGTTGTTGTACAACCAGATGAAAATCTCCTGGTGCAATCCACGCTTTTCCAGGTTCTAGTACTGCGCCGGGAACCGCTTCATCTACTTGAATTTGACATTTAGAAGCTAATCTTTCGGCTAATAGTTTCGTAAACATTGGCGGCATATGTTGCACAATCAGGATCGGAACTGCTAAATCGCCTGGCAGTTGAGGAAGTATTTCAGCTAAGGCATTTGGCCCTCCAGTAGAAACCCCAATTGCTATAACATCTACCTGCTCTATTTTCGGGCGGATGGGAGGTACAATTGCCTGGTTAATCGTCATTGGCGGGGTAAATACACTAATTCCGGCACCAAATAGCTTAATTTTAGGAATCAGTTCCTCACGGATATGTTGGTTAGTTGCCTCCACACTTCCTAAGTTACTAGGTTTTGTTGCATAATCAGAAGCACCCAAAGACAGAGCTTCCAGCGTTGCAGTTGCTCCCAGGCGCGTTGAAGTGCTGAACATAATCACGGGTAGATGTGGATAAATTTGGCGAATAGCCGTCAAGGTTTCCAAACCATTCATCTCTGGCATTTCGATATCCAAAATAATCACATCAGGGTTAACATGAGGAATCTTAGCCAGTGCAATACGTCCATTAGCTGCAACACCCACTACCTCTAACTCCGGATCGCTGGACAGAATCTTACTCACACGACTCCGAACAACAACCGCGTCATCAACTACGAGTACCCGGATTTTGGGCATAGGGGCATAGGGGAATGGGGGCAGGGGGATGAGGGAGATGAGGAGGCGAGATGGACAAGAGGACAAAGGAAAAAGAACAGACGCGATTAATCGCGTCTCTACTTTTTACTCTTGTACAGACGCGATTAATCGCGTCTCTAATTAATATTGAAACTTGTTGACGACTTTCTGTAAATCTATTGCCATTCGGGATAGTTCTGTGGCGGCTTGTGAGGTGTTGCTGGCTCCTATTGTGGTGGTTTGAGCGTTGAGTGCGACAATGCCGATGTTTTTGGCAATATCTGAGGTTCCTGTGGCGGCTTCGGCGATGTTGCGGGCGATTTCGTTTGTGGTGGCTGTTTGTTCTTCCACAGCACTAGCGATCGCACTTTGCAAGTCGTTAATCTGGTTAATGATTTCTGTAATTTGCGTGATGGCGCTAACTGCACCTTTAGTATCCGTTTGAATGGCTTCAATTCGCTGGCTAATATCTTCGGTGGCGTTGGCGGTTTGTTTGGCTAGTTCTTTGACTTCATTGGCGACTACTGCAAATCCCCTACCAGCATCTCCGGCTCTAGCTGCCTCAATTGTCGCATTTAAGGCGAGCAAGTTGGTTTGTTGGGCAATTGAGGTGATAACTTTGATGACTTTGCCAATTTCAACGCTGCTTTGACCAAGTTTACCAATAGTTTCGTTGGTGCGATCGGCTGTTTTCACAGCTTCATTCGCTACTTTTGCTCCTTGGGAAACCGTTTTGGCAATTTCGCGAATACTCGCATTCATCTCTTCTACCGCAGTGACTACTGTAGTAGTATTCTGATTGACTTGTTCTGCTGAGGCGGAGGCGGAGGTTGCTTGTTCTGCGGTTTGTTCGGCATTTGTAGTCATTTCCTGACTGACGGCGGTGAATTCTTCAGCAGAAGATGCAACTGCTGTTGCTACCTCTGCCATTTGTTGAATTGAAGACTTGAGGCTACCGAGCATTTGATTGGTATTATCGGTAAGCTGCTTGAAGTCGCCAGCATTACGTACCTTTACTTGCTGGGATAAATCGCCACCAGTCACAGCCTGCGTTACTTCATTGATACTTGTGATTTGCTGTTTGAGATTGATGGACATTTGGTTTAAATTGTCAAGCGATTCTTTCCAAGCACCTGTAGCGCCAGGAACATCAGCTTGGGAACCGAGTTTTCCTTTTGTACCAACTTCGGATGTTAAACGATTCACTTCCTGGGTAAAACTTTGGTTGACACCCACCCATTCATTAAAAACTGTAGCGATTTCACCCAAGCCATTGTTCTCGACTGGTAAACGCACTGTAAAATCACCGTTTTTTGCAGCTATCAAAGCGTTGAGTAACGGTTGCAATTGCGGATCTGTTGTAATGCGATCGCTCTCGAGGGCATCTATACTATTTTCTGAGGGAGTTTTGGCTGTTTTCCCACTCCGACTTGTAGCCATTGCAAAGCGCTCCTCAATTAGCATCTAGAATTTTTTTGGTGTCTAGAACTAGCAGAAAACCCCCTGCGTGTGGATAAGCTCCAGCTAGCATCTGATGCATTTTACCTTTTAAAGTTGCTGGTGGGGGTTGAAATGTGTTCTGTGTGAATTCTAAGACATCACCGACATCATCAACGAGCAGGCTAACTACTTCATCGTTAGTAGAAACAACAATATTAAACCCCTGTAACTCATCTTTTAGTGTTGTAGTTCGCATTGCTGATTCCCCCATGTCTAATCGCTGCTGCAAATCAATGACTGTGAGAATTTGTCCCCGCAGGTTAATTAATCCACAAATATCTGGAGGAGCCAAGGGTACTGGTGTCATGACTTGGGGACGAATCACCTCTTGAACTTGCTGTACGTCAATCCCAAAAAAAATACCGTTGAGAAAAAATGTACAAAGTTGTTCAGTCATCAGGGTTATGTGTGATGGGAGTCAATAAATCATCAACCCACTGCTGATCGGCTGGAGATAGTTTTGGCGGCGGAACAGGTTGGTTATAATCAATGCGGAATTGGTAACTGCCGCGATCGTAAACACCGAGCAAAATAGCTTGTAAATCGACAGCTAATTCTGGATCGTCCGGTTTAAGTGGTAACGAGAAGCTGGGGATTCGCTCTCTCAATTGAAATTCATACAAATCTGCCATTGGACGGGTATTTGCTCGACTCACCACAATGCGATAGTCGCTCGTTTCTTCTACCCCAATCATCGGCATGGGTGTATTTTCTCGAAGTAAATCAATCTCAATCAGGTGAGATGAACTACTCAGCATCCGTTGTCGCTTCTTTTCGTAGGCAGTTCGCCCTTCGCCTTTACGCTTATTCTTGGGTGATAGCACCTCAATAACGGTAATCACCTGATGAGTTCCTACCTCCCTTACTTCTAAATAGCGCTCTTTGACTTCAACTGGTATCGGGAGTCGGATTTGTTTGGGGCGAGTTTGTGTAGCAGTCGTCCCAGGTTGCACTATAGGAGTTTTTGAAGACTTCAGCACGATCACATCGGGGATTCCCACCAGCAATTCAGGATTGTCGTCATCTAAGTAGGTGCGAGTTTCAACCGCTACATAATACCTGGGTTGCAGATAGGGGGTGAGCGCATCAGAAATTGCCACAATCAAGCGATTGTGAAACTCGTGCCAAAGCGCAGGCAATTCTAGATAGGGATTCATGCCAGAGAAAAGGGATGGCATTCTTGAAACTCCCACACTGCAAGGATTTTCATTTAGTATAGTGCAACCGCTCATAGGATATCTGGACAAGCTACCCAAAAGCTGAAATTGCAAAACCTGCGCCTCTGCCGCCCTCGATCGCATTGCAGGTCGATGCATTAATATAACCCAATACAGTTCAGTTAGGCTGGAATGGATGACACCGTAGGGGCACGGCGCTAGTCATTGGTGTCAACTTAACGTAAAAGCCTTATCAGGACTTGATTTTGCATCAAAT
>JAVRCF010000092.1:0-33728 GCA_034530935.1 Aulosira sp. DedQUE10
GCTTGTGGAATAAGCGTTTTGACTTAAGTTGACACCAATGAGCAATGCTGTGCCCTATTGTGTATTGCATCCAAACGAGAACCGCTATAGTTAGCAGCGTTACTTGATTATGGCAACCGTTAAAACTGAGAGCGATCGCCAAGTTCATAGCGATCGCAGTTATTTAGGCTTAACAAAATGAGGAAAAGTCAAGATATTTTATCTAAGCCGTGCCCCTACCATTGGGGTATTTTTTAATTGGAAGTTCCCTAACGAGTATATTTCAAGCTTTCTACTTTTCCTAAAAACTTATCTGTGAAAATACTCATGACAGTGCGCTTACGAATATTAACATTAGCGCTTAAAGACATCCCAGATTGCAAAGGCACTTCTGTGCCATTAATATTGATGGATTGTTTGTCTAAACGAATTTCCGCAGCAAAACGATAGTAGGGATGGGTTTGATCGGGAGGTAAAGCATCGGAACCCACACGCACCAAGTGCCCTTTAATATCACTAAATTCGGTGTAGGGGAATGAATCAATTCTGACATCTACAGGCATTCCGGCTTTGACAAAGCCAATATCATTATTGGTGATGGAAACTTGCGCTACTAGATTTTCTGGCGGCACTATTTTGAGAATAGATTCACTGCTGTTATAAACATAACCAGGGTTGCGAGGCTTGAGGTCAAAAATAATCCCATCATTGGAAGCTCGCAGTTCTTGGTATTTCATATTTAACTGGAGTTCGCTAATTTGACTGTTAATTTCTTGGATTTTTTTGTTGTTTTCGATAATGACTTTGGTGAGTTGACTATCAATATCAGCGATGCGTTTTTCGTTATCGGCTATTTTGCTGAGTAAATCTTCTTGGGAAAGGGCGATCGCATTTTCTACTTTCTTTTGTCCTTGAGCGATCGCTAATCTGAGGCGTTCTTGTTCCTGCACCAGGCGGTTTACCTCAGCACGGCTAGCGTCTGCTGTCTGTCGTTTTTCTAAATAAGGTAAGCGGGCAAATGCTCCCGTTTGTACGAGATTTTCTAGATTATTAGCAATCTCCAAATTTGTTGCCAGACTACTTCTAGCGTTAATCAGTTGGACTTGCACTTGATTTAACTGCCGAGTTAACTGTTCCCTATCCAAGCGCACCGATTCAATCCGAGTTTCTTTCTCTAATTGTCTATTCAGTAAGCGTTGTCTCATCTGGGGGTTTAAGTCGCGTACTCCTAAACCTTGGTTTAATTCTGCACGAAAAAGTTGATTTTCCTGCACCAAAGCTGCACGGTTGTCTGTCAATGCGGCTAATTCTGGTACTTTCTGCAAATCCTTCAAACTAGAATTAGCCGTTAGCGATCGCATCTGCATCTGGTAAAACTTATTTTCTGCCATTAAACTGGCTCGTACCGCTTGCTGAGATGCTAATTTTGCTTGGCTGGTGGTGCGATCAAAACTCACTAAAATATCGCCTTTTTTAACTCTTTGCCCTTCTTGGACGTGAATTTTGGCGATCACTCCGCCTACTGGCGCTTGGATCTCTTTGACAAAACCTTTGGGTTCGAGTTTACCTTGAACGGGGACAGATTCGTCTATTTTGGCAGTATAAGCCCAAACGAGGGCAAAAGTTGTAACTCCAACTATGCTCCAAACAATAGCATGAGACCAGGCACGAGACTGTTTTAAGATGACAGGCTGATCAAACTCTTGTTTCTTGTCAGGCCAAGTCAGATCCGAACTTAAAATACCTGTATCACCTTGTAAAAGAAGTTGCCATTCACGTTGGGCATTAGGCAGGCGTTTCCAGATGATTACTACTCCCCCAACGATGAGCAAAAACAAAAAACCACCCATTGGTAACAGTATATCTACTTGTAATGGGCGATCTGCAATTTGGTTGAGATGATTATATTGAGAATTGTTAGTTTGATTAACAAAAGATTCTGTTTGCGATTGTGTTTGTGCTACCGAATTTTTTTGACTAGCTTCTTGATTAAGCGGCGATGAAAATGCTAACTCCATACTTTCTGGTTGGCTAACGCAAGCACTTGTATTGGATGTTGGTGGAGTTATCTCATCAGCACGAATTTCTTGACAATGGTTAGCAGGTGTTTGCGAAACTTTGGAACATTGTGTGCAAGCTAACAGCAAAGATAAATCTGGCATAGTTCTACTTGGTTGTTAAATTGTCAAGAGTCGGAGAGACGCGATTAATCGCGTCTGTACTCAAAAGTCAAAAGTCAAGGTTTATAGATTATTCTCCCTTCCCCATTACCCATTACCCATTACCAATTACCAATTACCCTTCACAATTGCGATTCTTGTTGTTGAAACAGACAGTAATAACGTCCTTTCATTGCCATAAGTTCGGCGTGTGTTCCTTGCTCGGCAATTACACCCTGATCCATGATGATGATTGTGTCGGCATTTCTGACGGTATTAAGACGGTGAGTGATAAATAAAACGGTACTCCCCCGAAAAAACTCCATCAAATTACGACATACTTGTTGTTCAGACTCATAATCTAAAGCACTAGTGGCTTCGTCGAGAATTAATAATCTCGGATTTTGCAACACGGTACGAGCGATCGCAATTCGTTGGCGTTGTCCTCCAGAAAGGGCGGAACCTCGTTCACCAACAGTGGTGTTGTAGCCGTTGGGTAGTGCCATGATGAAATCGTGAGCAGCTGCGGCTTTGGCGGCAGCAATGATGTCTTCGGTAGTTGCGTCTGGTCGAATTAAGGCAATATTTTCTTGAATTGTCCCTTCAAATAATAGGGTATCTTGTAGCACTATCCCAATTTGGCGGCGTAGAGAATTTAACTCTACTTTCCTAATATCATAGCCGTCTATTTGGATTTGTCCTGCTATTGGTTCGTAGAGTCGCGGTAATAATTTTGTCAAAGTACTTTTACCGGAACCACTTTGACCGACTATGCCTACAAAGGTTCCAGGGGCAATATCCAAATTAATATTGATTAGTTTTAAACTATCATCTGGGCTAAAACCAAAGGAAACTCCTGTGTATTTAATTGCACCTTCAATATCTGGTAGTTGAATATTATGGCGATCGCTTGCCTGGACTTCTGGTGCTGTATCTAAAATGTCACCGAGGCGTTCTATCGACAATGCTACTTCTTGGAAGTTTTGTGAGAGTTGAATTAAACGCAGCAGGGGACTGGTAACATAACCAGCGATAATCCGAAAGGCAATTAACTGTCCTAAACTCAGTTGATTGGAAATAACTAAATGCGCGCCTACCCACAACAAGACAAAACTCGAAAATTGATTTAAAAATCCACTGATCGAGTTGGCGGTGCTAGAGGTGAGGACATTTTTAAAGCCAGCGCTGATGTAACGAGTATAGCGATCGCGCCATTGCCAACGAGATTTTAATTCAATATTTTGGGCTTTGACTGTTTGAATTCCCGTCAAAATCTCCACTAAATAGGATTGGGTATCGGCGTAGCGTTCGGCTTTTTTGCGTAACTGTTGCTGGACAATCGGCACGATAAAGGTTGTCAAGATTGCAAACAATGGCACAGTTGCCAAAGCTACGAGTGTTAAAACCCAACTATAAAACAGCATGATGCCAATATAAATCACGGAAAATACGGCATCTAAAACTACAGTTAATGCTGTTCCTGTGAGAAATTGCCTAATATTTTCTAGTTCATTAATCCTTCCGGCTAATTCTCCGACGCGGCGATGCTCAAAATAACTTAGAGGTAATCGTAAAAGATGCTCAATTACCTCTGAACCTAAACGAATATCGATGCGGTTGGTAGTATCGGCAAATAAATAAATCCGCAGACTCGTTAACGCCGCCTCAAATACTCCAATCACTAGCAAGAAAATTCCTAGAATATCGAGAGTATCGAGGCTTTTTTGGATTAATACAGTGTCAATGATGATTTGGGTAACGATAGGGTTAGCTAAACCAAATATCTGCACAAAAAAAGAAGCCACCAGGACTTCCATCAACACCAGACGGTATTTAGAGATGGAAGGTAGGAACCAGCGCAGACTAAATTTTTCCGGGCGATCGCTTTCTGCCTGCTCTACTGTTAATACTGGCCCTGATTGTCCCCAAATGTTGGTAAACTCTGCGGGTGTATATCGTGATATTCCGGTTTCTGGCGCAGCTACTATCACTTCTCGTTCGGTAATTTTGTACAGCAGAGCCAGATTTTCTTGGAAATAAATCAGCGCTGGCGCATTCATGCGGTTGATTACATGAGCCGGAATGTTGACTAATTGGGCTTGCAAACCCATCATTTCGACAACTGCGCCGGCTACTGGCAAGGTAATTTGCTTGTGCGTTTTTAGTTGGTTGGTTAAGACTTTGCGGATTAAATCACGGCGGAAAGAACCCCCCAATATCTGATTCAACATTTGGAAACAGGCCAAAGGCGCGTCAATTGTGCCTTTTCCCGATATAAATATAGTTTGTGCTGGTGCCAGATTGTCGCTGCTGGGATCTGGTGGATATTCTGGCGCTGGCGCAATTTTTAACTGCGAAGGATTTTCGCGAGGAGTATCCCAAGGAATACCAAGTATGCGAACCTCCGTTGTACTTTGCCAGTAGTGGCCATTGCTGGCCGATAATCGAGAGCCAACAGTCATATTATCAATCATGCCAGCACTGAGTATCCACAAGTGATCGTTATCAAATTGCAGAGAATTTATTTTTCCTGGCAGTAAATTAACTACCACCGTGTCTTGCCAGAGTTCGCGTGCTAAATCTTTGGTATTGATAGTTGTATCTGCATAACGCTGAATTTCTTGATTTAAAAGTTCAAAAACTTCGATAATGTGGGAATGCGATCGCACTGCTTGAGCAAACTCTGGTTCTCTGTCCATTAATTGCAGAAATTCCAGAGATTCCAGAGTCACAGCAATGAGTTCAGAAGAGGCCATTACCGCCTCGCAACTAATGCCTCGCACCAATCCCAACCAACCGAGGAATTCTCCTTTTTCGACAACAGTCAAACTACTGGGAGATTGGGTTTGTTGATCGTAACCCAATACCCGCGCCTGTCCTTGATAAATCACCATGATTTGCGCTGGCATTCTTTCCCTGACTAACATCCACTGTCCGGTACGATATTGCAACAGTTGGCATTTAGCAGCAACGCTTTCTAAGGTTTCTGGTGAAAGTTGAGTAAATGGGGGAGTTGCGGCAAGAAATTCGACTATTTCATTTTCTGTAATAACTGGCTTCATCCCATCAGATACTCCACACAATGGTTGACAGATTTTCCAACAATTTTGGATTAGGAAATTTTCTAATTAAAAATCCAAAATCCGTCTTGGAAAGTTTGCTACGGAGGGAAACCCTCCTGGCAACGCCAGTTGTTTCTCCCTTGGCGCTAGCCCCTTTGGGAGAAGGGGAGACGCTGCGCGTAGCTTGCTTCCCCTACGGGGTACAAGCCGGGGAACCCGTCCAACGCACTGGCTCAACTTTCCGCAAAATCTAAAATCTAAAATTCGGTAATTGGGTTTTAATTTGTGTTTGTATCCAGGTTTCAAATAGTTCATCTAGCAAATGCTGCTGCATAGCTTCATCCAACTGTGCAGGTAATAATTGCTCTAAGCGAATAATCACATACCATTCAGCAATTAACTGGGGTTTCCAGAGTTGGCCAGGTTGACTGGCAAAGAGAATTTTTTGAATTATGGGATGAGGTTGAGATAAAGGAACTGGCCCAACCACGCCTCCTGTTTGGGCTTCGGAACCTTGGGAATACTGTTGAGCAATGGTTGCAAAAGACCGCTCTTCTTCAACAATCCGAAAATATAGCTCTTGGGCTAAACCTTCATCTTGAGTGCGAATCATGGAATATACTACCTGGTCTAAATCTGTTTTGCGGTGCAGAAAATAAGACTCAAGTTTGTTACCCCACATCTCCATTTGAAATTTCTTGATCAATATGGGGCGAATTGCCACCTCGTGCATGATTGCTTCAGTTAGCTGATTTTTTTGCAACCATACTTGTTGTTCCTCTTCGGAGGAGAGTTGATAGCGTTGACGGAAATTAGCGATCGCCCCTAAATATTCTGCTTCTGTGCAGTCAAAGGACGCGATCGCTTCGTCTATCACTTTGGCGCGTAGTACCTGCGGTAACAATTGGTAACGATTTAGCAAAGACAGCAATTCTTCTGCCTGAAAAATGTCGTTCCCCACTTGTAATGTTTGTGTCGTCATAATTCCTGACTAGCACGTTAGGCATTCTAAAAGTTTGGGCAAATAACTGTACATCTCACGCCGTCAGCGTATCTAAAAAGACTAAGAGTGCTTAGACCCATCTCTTGTTCTGTTCAGGCGTTCTGAATTACATCCGGATTTTTTTCAATAAGCCTTTGTAAATTTTTTTAGCCCCATTTTCCCCCTACTTCGCGAAAGCTTTACATTATATCTGCTTTTTAGAGTAATTTGTTACAGCTTGATCTATCTTATACTGAATTTCTAGAAAATATTTAGTCAAAAATTATACTAATGACATAACACCATACTTGCAGTGTTAGCTAATAAATAAACACTTGAATACTTGTAAAACCGTAATTATGTATAAAAAGGAAAAATTTAAATAGTGTATAAAATATATTTTTATCCCCATGTGACGGTTTATTGACCGCCACAAGGCAAGTGTGAAAAAAGCTACTGTATCTTTTATCCTGAGGGGAAGCGACTGGTGTATTACTACTTACATCTTTTTCCCCACCAACTACGGGGTCTTAATCCAACTGCCAGAACTAAGGCATATTTACCAGACCTCTACTCAGGAAGTCGCAGGAGAGGAAAGCCTCTCTAACAAATAGCTCAGATTTACCCATTACAAGACTTTGCAGTTTCACGCAAGCTTGTGACAGCTTTGCTCTCATTACCCTTGTTGACACGTCTTCAGGTTTGCTTCTACCAAAAATTGCAGGCAAATAATTCCCCTGCTGAGTTCATCTGAACAAATCTTTACGAGGACGGATTGATGGCAACAACTAACCCGACATTTGAACAACAGGTCTTACAGCTTACCAATCAAGAACGCGTCAAGTATGGTTTAGCTGCACTCAAAGAAAATGCAGAACTTGACTATGCTGCTGACAAATATGCAGAATTGATGGCTGAGAAAAATTACTTTAGCCATACTGGGCCCGATGGTTCGCAACCCTGGGATAGAGCCAAAAAAGTTGGCTTTGAAGCCCAAACAATGGGAGAGAACATAGCCGCCGGTCAAAAAACACCGCAAGATGTGGTGCAAGCATGGATGAATAGTGCGGGACACAAAGCAAATATCTTGAATGCTAAATTTACTCAACTCGGTGTTGGTTTTCACAACAACTATTGGGTTCAAGACTTTGGTAGCAATGATACCAACCCTGCAAGTTATATCCCAACCTCAGGTTCTCAACCAACCCCAACCCCAACACCTACCATCGGTAAAGAAATCAAGGGAGGAGACGGTAATGATGTCCTAACTGGTGGCACCGGTAATGACGCGATTTGGGGTGGTAAAGGTAACGATACCCTAAATGGAGGTGATGGTAGCGATCGCCTAGTGGGTGGATTAGGCAGAGATAAATTAACCGGTGGTGCTGGAGGCGATACCTTTGTTTATCAGAGTCTGCAAGACAGAGGAGATACCATTACTGATTTTGCTGTAAATCAAGATAAAATCGACGTGCGCCAGATTTTAGGTGGCCAAGCTTACAACAGCAACAATAAATTCAGTGATTTCGTCAAATTCCAACAATTTGGATCTAATACGATTGTTAGCCTTGACGTAAATGGAAATACAAAATCTGGCGGGTTTGAGAAATTTATTCTCTTGGAAAAAGTAAATGCCTCTAGCTTAACGTCTAGTAACTTTATCCTCTAATTCTTCAAGTTCCTCGGCTCGACTTTGCAGAACAGGGCGCGATTATCGCGCCCCTACTTAATTTGCTCAGAGTCAAGAGTCAAGAGTCAAGAGTCAAGAGTTATTTATCCCAATCCGCATTCCCTCACTTAGCACGACTATTAAGCCGATTCCAACCATTTACTACTACCAGCAAGTTTTGCGGTAATTTATTTTGTGAAATATCGCTGTATCTCACTGTTCCCTCTCGGCTAGTAAGCGTAAAGGTAATATAATCAGCCCAACCTTGGGGCGCTGGATAACTCAAATTTTTAAAGTCACCAAATTTTGCGCTTTCTAATAATCTCAGAAATTGTTGCACCTGTTGGGTAGAAACGCGGCGAACACTACGTTCTGAATCATTAGCATCACCAATTCGTACCCGAATCAAGCCACCATCTTGGAGTAAAACAGTTTCATAAGTTCTACCAGCAAAGCCACCACTAGAAATTTGCCGAAATACGACATTTTGATCTAAAGGTGATGGTAATTCATTTGCTGGAATTGGCACTGCGCCAGCTGTACTGTTGTTAGAAATGGGACTATTCCGCAGCCGATTCCAAGCTTTGACTACATTCCGTAAATTTTTTGGTATTTGAGCTTGAGAAATATTGTTGTACTTGACTGTTCCCTCTTGACTGGTGAGGGTGTAAGTAATGTAATCAGCTGCACCACTGGGTGCGGGATAACTCAAATTCTTGAATTCACCAAATTTTGCAGTTGCTAGTAATTGTTGGAACTGTTGCACTCGTTGAAGAGAAACGCGGCGAACTTTACGTTCCGAATCGTTAGCATCACCAACTCTCACCTGAATCAAGCTACCATCATTGAGTAAAACAGTTTCATAAGTTCTACCAGCAATACCACCGCTAGAGATTTGCCGAAATACGACATTTTGATCTAAAGGTGGTGGTAACTCATTGCTAGGAATGGGCACTGGTTTAATGATGCCAGTATTACCATTTTCTCCAGCGATTTGGCTGGCTTTTTCATTTAACCTAACGACGGAACCTGTTTGATTAGTGTGATAAACCCATTTTCGTTGACTATTAGATACTACAACTCGCCAACCAGGAACTAAAGCTTGAGTACATAGTTCCTCGGGTTGAGGTAGTTCCAAGCAACCATTGCGCCAAGTCTTTTGGCTCGATTCAATAACTTCCAGTTTCTTGGTTGAGATTACCCCTCTACGGGATAAATCTTGTTGCACCGCATTAACTACTGGACTTGGTAAGCGGTTCTGTCTGACATTTCCTTTGATGACTTCATTTGTTGTTTCTGCTGACAAATTAATAGCAGCTGCGCTGCTACTTTTAATGAGTGTTAACCCGCTACCAATAGATAAAATCCCAGTCAACACTAAGGCGGTGAAAATCCGTGCTTGATTTGTGGTACCAGAAGCACCCAAAGTATTTTTCATACTAAAGTAATAATTAGTTATTAGTAGAATAATTGCTAGTGGTATGTCTCATCAAAATTAATGAGCCAGATCACTAGTCTGCAACTATTGGATTTTTGCAATCCCTATAGTCTGTACATTGCCACTTTATCTAGATTTTTGTGGGTATTACCCACCCTACGCTACTTAAGATTATTTAGGATTGCTGTACATACAAAAAACTATAAAATCCTAAAGCTAAACTACTTGAGATTAAACAAGCGTCTATCTTCTGAGGCAGATGTGAAGATAGACGCTGATACGTTTATTATTTGTTCCTGAATTTTTACAGGGAGTGTTTATACAAGGTCAAAGCAACCCCATCTTATTAGTTTAGCTGAGAGGCCTTAGCCATACCACATCCACAGCTTGACTAAAATATCAAATGTACAACCCAAAAAAGTATTAAGCACTGGGTTGTTGCTGATTGTCCGGTGCATCAAATTTATGATTAATAGCCGCCTAGTCCTTCATATTCTTGAATAGACAGAGATTCAAATTTCTACGAAAAAAAGTATTAAGCACTGAGAGCCTGTTGTTCAATAAGCTGATTGCTTGGCATATCAAATCTAATAGTACTAGCTGCCCAATCTTTTAAATCAGGTGCTAGCCAGACTAGTTTCCGGAGGATTTCATCATTTACCCATAAAACTAAGGGGCAATGAAATTGTTTGCGAAACTCATCTCGCATTAAATTTGTACTCACGATGAGTTCATTGATATCTACTACAGATTCTAAACCCCGTACCATCAAAACATCAGGTTGGGCAACGCCCAGTGTAGTTGAGATGGTTGTATACAGTGTCTCCGCCCCAGGTGGGAGTAAGATCTCTTGGATCTGCGCCGAGGAGAATTCTGTTAATAGATTCAGCACTTGTTGTTGTCTGTTAGCCGAGTTACAAGATACTAAAATCAATGAAAAAGCACCAGCAGAAACCATCATGGCCCTTGCGAGTCTTTTGGTGGCCGCAATGGTATTTCCCATACCATCTTGTGAATTACTGAAGCCGCTCATTATACAACCCTGCCTTTGGTCTTTAAAAGTACCTTAGCCATTTCAGTTTAAATTGTTCATCAACTTAAGAGCCAAAGTATTTTTGGGTAAATTCGATAACAATTTTTTTGATGACCTATAGTAATCCTACGCAAGATTGTCAAGTTGAGTATGTAGTGTGTGACCCCATATTTACGGAAGATCAATGCTAGCCTATGTAGTCCAAGTAACATCAACCAATATTGCTAAAAATAGACCACAGCGGTGTAAACGGGCTGGAGAATAAGCAGAGTAAGGGAATGAGGGTGACAAGGAGGATGGGGTAAGGGAGCAGGAAATAATAAATAACAAATAATACTTTACAAATGCCAAAGCGCAAAGTCGAGCCACTGCGTTCCTGAGCCACCCCCGTGCGGGGCAGGGCCGATTCATTCCCTAAAAGGCTTTAAAAATCAAGGGTTCAAGAGATGAAAAATAAGCAAGGTATTCAATTGGCATTCAATATTAGGCATCAAAATGGTCAACAATTCATGACTTTTGCCCGAATATTTATCGCCAATGGTATTGACAAAATACATACCTTGTCGAATGAATCAGCCCTGCCGTGCGGGGGGAGTGGCGTGTCGCCCTGCGTCGGAAAGCATGTGGCGTTGAGCGGAGGAAACCGGAGATCAGAACTTTCTAAGAATGACACATAACAAATGACTAGTACAACAAGGCAAAAGTAAAAAGTAAAAAGTAAGAATACTTATACTTCAAGCTTTTTACCCTTTTTAGATGGTAGGTTTCTCTTACAAAGTTTGGCGAAGAGAAGTTGCCGGGGAGATGTTCTTTCCGGCAAACTTCGGGGACGGTTAAGGCATCCGCCAACTTTGCGCTATTTCCGCTGTGCTGTACTATTTAGCGATAACGCAACATCTCTCCAGCTATTCTAGTCATGGTTCATGTTATGAGATGCCTGTAGCAAATGATCAAAAAACTTGTAGAGTGGGTAGTGAATTTTTCTAGATGGAAGGTTTGGCACAACAGAAAGCAGGCATTATTTGCCATCATAGTTACCTTAAGCATGGTAGCTAGTATGATGCTGTCGTTTCCCTTAAATGCTCAAAATCTTCCTGGGCGATCGCCTGCATCGGAGTTAAGAGGTGTATGGTTAACAAATATTGATAGTGATGTGCTATTTGAGCGCGATCGCCTGAAACAATCTTTACAACGATTAAGTGAACTTAATTTCAATACCGTATACCCCACAGTTTGGAATTGGGGGTATACATTGTATCCTAGCAAAGTCGCCGCTACAGCATTTGGGCGATCGCTCGATCCAACACCAGGGCTACAAGGGCGAGATATGCTCAAAGAAGTAGTAGAAGAGGGACATAAAAAAAATTTAACTGTTATTCCTTGGTTTGAATTTGGCTTTATGGCTCCGGCTGATTCCCAATTAGCCAAACTTCATCCCCAATGGCTAACTAATCGCAGTAATGGTACGCGCATTGTTAAGGAAGGGACTCATGACCGGGTTTGGTTGAGTCCTTTTCGCCCAGACGTGCAAAAATTTATTCAAGATTTAATAGTTGAAATCGTTAAAAACTACAATATTGACGGTATTCAATTTGATGACCATTTTGGCTTGCCCTCAGAGTTAGGCTACGATCCTTACACAGTAGCGCTATACAAAAAAGAACACGGTGGTCGTGCGCCTTCTGGCAACTTTAAAGATCCAGAGTGGGTGGCTTGGAGAGCTAATAAAATTACCGACTACATGAAGCGGGTATTTACAGCCATTAAAGCAGTTAAAAAAGACTGTATAGTATCCGTTGCGCCCAATCCCCAACGTTTTTCCTACGATTTCTTTTTAGCAGACTGGCAGAAATGGGAACGCCTGGGACTTGTAGAAGATTTAGTTTTGCAGATCTATCGGGATGACCTCAATGTTTTTGTGAGCGAATTAGAGTATCCAGAAGTGAAAGCCGCACGCAGCCACATTCCCGTGAGTATCGGCATTTTATCTGGGCTAAAAGGCAGATCTATACCCATGCAACAAATTCAGACACAAGTGCAAAAAGTACGCGATCGCAAGTTTGCCGGGGTAGCATTCTTTTTCTATGAATCCCTCTGGAATATGAGTAAAGAAAAGCCCCAAGAACGCCAGATTGGCTTGCAAAAACTCTTCCCCACACAAACAACTTACCCGAATTTACTAGCTGGCTGGAAACCTTAGAGTTAATTTTTCTAACATTAAGCTCATCCCATCCCTAAAAGGGGATGGGATTTCACGTTGACGGTTGACGGCGGCGGTTTTTTTAACTAGCTTGCTGTCCAAACCGTCTTTGTAATTCAGCCTCTGCTTCCTCAATTGTCATTGGCACATGATTTGAAGATTGGGCACGTTTCCTGTCGATGTAAATATGAAATGCGTCATCATCGTTGCGATGCTCCAAAATATAAACTCTTAACTGCTCTAGAGGCATTTGTTTAAAGTTAGGTTGTGTCATAACCAAAGAATTTCTCCGGTTGGTGTTACCTCAGCTTCTATGGAATCATCCGCCAAGATATAAACATTGCCATTCGACTCAGAGTACTATCCTATGCCTAAACGCCCAGCCAAGCCGGGAGTTAAGGGCAGGAGTGTGCTAATCATCAAGAAGAGTGCCAAGAGACCTAAAGCGGCTCTAGCATCATCAGGTTCACTAATTTCATTCAAGCTGGGGCGTTCTAAATCCCGTTGTAAAAACAGAATTAAAATTGCCCAGTACATAGCCAGAGGATTAGCCAGGGATACTATACCCAGCAAAATTAACGTTGCCAAGCTAGCCCTTCCTGCGGTTTTGCGTCCATAAATCGCTTGGACAATCCGTCCCCCATCTAATTGTCCGGCTGGCATTAAGTTTAAAGCGGTGATCACTAACCCCAGCCAACCAATCACTACAAGAGGATGGACATTTACCAAAGGTGACTGTAAAGCCGAACCCAGGACAACTCGCGCTAAACTACCCACCAAAATCGATCCTTGGAAAAACTGATTTGGTACTTGAAATAAACTGCCTTGGTGAGACAGCAACAAGCCAGCAATCAGCATTAACAAAGAAACAATGCCGCCAGCCGCTGGCCCTGCCAAGGAAATATCAAATAGTACCGTGCGGTTGGGCAGTAATGACTCAAAACGGGTAATGGCACCAAAAGAGCCAATTTGCACAGCAGGTAGAAAGAAGGGCCAGCTAAGACGCACTTTGTGGCGTTGAGCTAGTAACCAATGACCAATTTCATGAGCCACCAAAATCGTTAATATACCAATACCGATAGGTAAGGTTTCTGGTAAGCGCTCTAGTTGTCCCAATAAATCAAAACTCAGCAGTATCCCCGCAGCTTCCAAACAAGTCATTATGGTTGCAGCGAACAGGATAACCGCAAAAGCTTTTTGTGCTAGGGTCATCGGACGCGGGTCATTGCGGCTAGGTAAGACAATCACCACAGGTCTACCATCTGTATTCTCTATTAAAAATAAGCGATAGCGATCGCCTAGTCGCTCCTGCAAACTCTCACTCAGACGATTGTGAATTTCTTGCGCTTCTCCTCGCAGATTGCCTTTGAAAATTGCTCCTTCCTGATAGGCGATGGTTTCTGTAGCAAAAAATGTGTCAATCCCAAAAATCCCTTTAATGGCGTTTAAATCATCTTCGGGAATTGTCATTAACTCAACTGTCAGAGGAGCAACTCCTGCGGGAGGCTGGGAATTTTCTGTGGTATTTAGTTCAGGTGAAACCTCAGCCGCCAGCCTTTGGGTTGCCTTTTGTTTAAGTAGGGCATCTTGTCCAGCTGAGCGCAACTGCTTTCCTAAATAGATATACAACCCAGCGGAAACAACCACCAAGAACAATATACCCACTATGTTGATGTAGATTCCTGCTGCAAACAAACCAAAAAACAACAGCCAAGGAGCCATCAACACCACCGACTGTAACCAGGCCAAGATTCCCAGCTTACCAAAAGGTCTGGCGCGATAAAAGCCCCAACCCAGAATGGCAAAAGCTACCAGCACAATTGTCGCAACGATAGAAGTTTCTGATAGAGTAAACATCTCCAAACCTTTGCTTTTGAGACCGATCTGAGTAACAGTCCGGTATTGCAGATACATTAATTAATCTATAACGCCGCCAGTGGCCTGCCCAAATTAGAGCGACAAAATAAGTAATAATTTCTTTTCTGCCTGGGAAAGGTTGACATTATAGTCATTTTCATATCTGCTCGCTGAGGGAAGCTCTTGCACTACTTTTGTAGTATAAAAGTAATATAAATAAAACTTTTCTTCTTTCGTAACAAGCTTGTGCCAGCTTTGACTATATTGCAATAAAAGGAAAGTGACGATGAAAAAAGTAGCGGTGTTTGGTAATGCTGGAGGCGGTAAATCAACTCTCAGCAAGAGATTATCCCAAATCACTGGTTTGCCACTTCACGTTTTGGACAAAATTAAATCTCAGGCTGGGGGCGCTGAAGTTCCAGATGAAGACTATAAGCGTATCCATCAGGAAATTTTACATACTCAAAGATGGATTATTGACGGGTTTGGTAGTATGGAAACCCTCTGGCTAAGACTAGACGAAGCAGATAGTCTGATTTTTGTCGATTTACCGCTATATGTCCATTTTTGGTGGGTAACTAAGCGACTAATTACTGGGTACTTGAAACCACCAGAAGGCTGGCCGCAAAATAGTCCCATATTAAAAAGTTCGCTTAGTAGCTACCGCGTACTTTGGTTATGTCACAAATATTTGACACCAAAATATCGTGAGTATATCAAGCAGGACCAAACCCATAGAAATATTTATCACCTTCGCTCAATTAAACAGATTTCACAATTTTTTGAGTTAATTAAAAATGAAACTAATTCTCAAGATGGCATATCAGCTTAGTTGGATACCTAAATTACCTTCCTGACTCAGGCATCCAACTAATACCAATTTGAAAAAAGAATGCGACAGATACACACGCTAAAACCCTTGTGATATCTAGCTTTCTTAATTTTGAGATTTCTGTTTAGGGTCATAGCTACCCTGGTAGGTTGTGAAAATCCTGTATCCTGGTAATACTAAAGCAATCCCCGCAGGACTGTGAATTGTTCCTGGGTATTTGTAAGGATTACCGATTTACGTTAATTCTTTGAAAAAGTCACTTTTCACCGCTTCATAATAAAAGCAGGTGTTATCTTCACTGTGCTATGTATTTAACTTGGTTAGACAACAATAGTTGGCTGATTGAAATCGCAGGTAAACGAATCTTACTTGACCCTTGGCTAGTTGGTTCGTTAATCTTCAGTAATTTAGATTGGCTATTTAAAGGCTCTCTATCTCAAAATCGCCCAATACCAGAGAATATTGACCTGATTCTGCTGTCTCAGGGTTTGGAAGACCATGCTCACCCGCCTACACTCCAGCAGCTTGACCGCCAAATTCCGGTTGTGGCTTCGGCTAATGCCGCAAAAGTAGCCCAGGGGTTGGGGTACAGCTTTGTGACTGTCCTGGCTCACGGTGAAACTTTCACATTAAATCATCAAGTAGAAATTAAAGCTACTCCCGGCTCCTTTCTCGGGCCGAATGCAGTAGAAAATGGTTATCTCCTCAAAGAGTTGGAAAGTGGTTTCACCCTGTACTATGAGCCGCATGGCACTCATTCTCCCCAATTAAAACAGGCTGCACCAGTGGATGTGATAATTACGCCGATTGTTGACTTGGCACTACCTTTAGTGGGGCCGATTATTAAGGGAACAAACAGTGCCTTAGATGTAGCAAAGTGGTTACAACCGCAAATCATGGTGCCGACAGCAGCCGGGAAAAATGTCACATTTGAAGGATTGCTGACCAAATTTCTCAAAGCTGTAGGCAGTGTTGAAGAATTTCGTTCTCTATTAGCAAAGAATAATCTCACTACACAAGTAATTGAACCATTACCAGGCGATCGCATCGAATTACAATTAAACAAGCGCGCTGTCGCTATTTAAGTTTTCGGTCAAAACCACTGGAAACTCTTTTGGCTTTCACAGTGGTTTTATTCGCCACATCCTTAATCATTTGAAGATGTTTAGGTAGTAAATCAGCTAAAGCGTAACGCTCAAGTACCGTTTTCCGAGCATTTACTCGAATTTGCTCCATCCGCGTTGGGTGATCTAATACTTCATTAATTCGGTCAGCTATCTTTTGCGGCGAGAAGAAATCTACCAGCAACCCGTTTTTGCCATCTCGAATAATCTCAGTCACAGGCCCAGTATCAGAAGCCAAAACTAAGCATCCTGTGGACATCGCTTCAATCATCGACCAGGAAAGTACAAACGGTCTTGTTAAATAGACGTGTACAGATGATGCTTGAATTACTTGGAGATACTGGCCATAGGGCAAAGTCCCTGTAAAGTGAACCCGTGATAAATCGAGCGGGACTTTTTTTAACATCAGGTCTTTGTAGGTGATACCATGTGCTAAAGATTTGCCATAGCAAACTCTATCTGCGCCAACAATTACTACATGGCAATTTGGTCTTCGTTCCTGGACATAGGCAATAGTTTCCATAAACTGCGGAAAACCGCGATACGGTTCCATACCCCGCGCCACATAGGTGACAATTTCATCGACACCCGATAGGTCGAGATTAGGTAGTACCAGTTTAGCGTTGGGGTTAGGTTGAAAAAATTCTGTATCAACTCCATCGTGGAGTACGGAAATCTTACTGTGAAATTCTGGGGGAAACTGGGATCTTTGCCAATTCGTTGGAGATAAACCGCGATCGCAAGTATATAAGTCAATTAATATGGGTGAATTTTTTACCCGGATACGTGCTACATCATCAATGGTGAGGGGGTCTGCTGGATCAAAATCTGCATCTGAGCCATAAGCATGGTAAAACCATTCAAAATAACAAATCAGCGGTGTATTTGGGAATGCATCCTTCACAAATAAAGTTGGCCCCCAGCCCGAATGACCGCAAATTACATCCGGTACAAAGCCTTGTCTTTTGAGTTGTTCTGTCAGCTTATATACTGCTTGTCCATGTAAGACAGCATTCTCTAAAGATTGAACGTAATGATGGGTTGTAGGATGGGCATTGCGGCTAGGTTCAAAAATAGCCTTATGAATACCAGGTAGAGTGACATCTCGATTTTTAGTGCCAAAGACAACTTGGTTTTTGGGATCTTTGGCAAGAGTTAGTGCTACATGGCGGTACTGCGCCGGAAAGTTGCTATGAAGAAAGAGAACTCGCATATCGGGATTGGGGAACTCGGGGCCCCCTCTGGGGAAGGTGGGGCCCCCTCTGGGGATAAGGGGCGAAGGGGCGAAGGGACGAAGGGGTAATGGGTAATGGGTAATGGGAACCAATGACCAATGACCAATGACCAATTAACTAACAATGAGCCTTACAGGTTTGGTTTGGAGTTGGGGAGTAATCAATTTTACTCGTTCAACTACAGAAATCATGTATTGATAATCTGGTATTTTGCCATTGGGTACATACCCTACTTCTTGCGCTAATACCGAAGGAAACTCGCTCATAGCTTTGCGGATGTACTCTTGACGGTTGCGTTCAATATTCGGCCCAATTAAAACTACACCAGATGGTACATAATGTGGGTCTGTGTAAAGTATGCGAAACTGAGTCTGTTGTAACTGTGAACTGTAGAGATTAAATTCCGCAATTGAGAGAGCACCAGCAGTAGCTTTACCTACTGCCACCCATTCCATAACGGTTTTGGGTGTGGGTGCAGAAAGTACCTCAGCGAGTGTGAGACCAAAAAGATTGAACAGGGGGAAATAATATCCTGTTGCTGAACCGGGTTGACCTAAAGCAACTGTTTGATTTTGTAGTTGTTTCAATTCAACGATTGGGCTATCTTTGCGAACGACAAAAACAGATCGCAAATTACTCACACCTACTAAAGGAAAAAGTGGTACATATTGATAACGCGCGATCGCAATTGCTGCTAACCCTGGTGGGGCAAATACTAAAGACCATGCACGCGATTCCAAGCGCTCAATTGCTTTATTTTCATTAAAAGCAGGCTCTAGTTTAATGTGTGATTTGGTTTTTTCAGCTAAGTAGCGATTAAATTTCGCGTACTGGTTAATTAATTCTTCACCACCACCGTAGCTAATACTACCAATTGTTAATGAGCCTGAAGGCGGCTGTCTTGATTGGCATCCTTTTATTGCCAAAAACAGCATTTCTAACAGAAAAATTCGACGATATAATTTAGCAGACATTAGTAATTTTCTTTATCAACAATTATCTGGCTTTATGGCTAAATTTTGCTAAATTATAGCCATATCCAACTTTAAATTAATATTTGTTTACTTTTGAAGTATCTGCTATCAAACAGTTATAAGTAAAGCTATAAGTAATAATTAGCCAGGTTAACTTTACTCTCTAATCTGTAAAATTTTGTATAGAAACACGAATTATGCTTGACAAATTAAAAAACTTAAAAATTGGTACTAAATTTAACTTGCTTTTGATTATAGTTTTTATCATTAGCATTATAGTCAGTGGCGCTGCATTATCAAGTGTACTCCAGCGGAGAGCGCAAAATGAAGTGACTGCGAAAGCACTAATTCTGATTAAAACCATGAGTTCAGTAAGAAAATACACACAGGATCGTGTCAATCCCTTACTAGCGCCTCGTCTGGAAACCGAACCAGTGTTTATTTCAGAAACAATTCCAGCTTTCTCAGCGACAGAAGTGTTTGAAAATTTGCGTCAGAATGAAGAATATAAAAATTTCCTTTATAAAGAAGCAACACTGAATCCTACTAACTTACGTGATAAAGCCGATCCTTTTGAAACTAAAATTGTGGAGCGCTTCCGTAACAATCCTAAACTGAAAGAAATTGCTGATTTCCGGGATGTTCCTGAAGGCGCAGTATTTTATATTGCTCGACCTTTAGCTATTACACAACAGAGTTGTCTACGATGCCATTCTACCCCAGATCAGGCTCCTAAAAGCCAGTTGGCTACTTATGGATCGAGTAATGGTTTTAACTGGAAACTCAATGAGATTGTGGCTGCTCAAATTATCTCTGTTCCCTCAGAAGAGGTTTTTGATAATGCTCAACAAACTTGGGTTTGGCTGATGGGGCTGTTAATTGTTATCTTCGCTGTTGTGATTGTTTTAATTAACTTTTTAATCAAGAAAACTGTAATCGAGCGAATTAAAAGAATAGAAAAAATAGCTCAGAAAGTAAGTACAGGTGACATGGATTCTAATTTTAATGAAGATTATAAAGATGAGATTGGCGGATTAGCAGCAGCATTTAATCGGATGAAATATAGTTTAAAAATAGCTATGGATATGCTAAATCAGCAGGGGCAGTAAATAAAGTAGATAAATTGGAATTAACAAAATAATCGCTGCTGAAATTGTAACGATTTTTGAGGATCGGGAATCTGTGACGATAAAATATTGACTAGTTCCAGAGGAGTAATATTCGGCGAAGAATTTATCGCTTTTTGGACGAGGAATTTGCCCATTGGGCCAATTAAATTCACCAATTCTTGCTCACATTTCCGTACAAAGCTATCGCTAATTCCTGGGGTTGTTGTATTAGGTAAATCACTCGGCTTAGATTCAGATTTACTAGTAGTTTCCCGAAGAATTAATCTAGACTTCTCTTCAAACTCAGTTTTTTGCTGTCCAGCAAGATGTTGCGTCAAATTGTCTATGACTTCTTGATAACTGTTTGCTGATGCAGCCATTCTCCTTAATAAAGTCGGCGCTAGAGGCCCGACAAGTTCCAAGAGCATATCTTCTAAATGCTTAGACTGTTCTAGAGTCAGAATAGAAGATGTTGACTGCCCAGATGTATTTTCTTGTGGCAATATAACTTCGGGCAGCTGAATCGCAGATAATGGAGGTTGAGTAAATTGATTGTCGATTTCCGTATCAATATCAATATCAATATTTCGTAACGCTTCTAGAACCTCTCTAGCAGATTGATAGCGTTCTTTAAAATGGTATAGCACCATCTTGGATAGCACAGATGCTAAACCAGGGCTGACGTTAGCCTGATTTTGCCAAAAAATTTCGCCTGTGTTGGGATCTTCCTGAAGTTGTCTAGGATGCAAGCCTGTCAAGGCTTGGATAGCAATAATGCCCAATGAATAAATATCACTGTTAGGACGGGGTTTGCCTTGCCCCTGTTCTGTAGACATATATCCAGGGGTACCAATGGCAATTGTAGTTTCTATGTGTCCTGTAATTGCTGTTCGTAGCTGGGTTTGGATTTGCTTGACGGCTCCAAAGTCAATTAATACTAACTTAGAATCATTTTGCCGTCTGATAATATTGTCCGGTTTGATGTCGCGATGGATAACTTGGTGACTATGAACAAATTCTAATATGCTCAAGATTTGTTGCAGAAGTTGCACAACTTGCTCTTCTGTCCAACGTCTACCAGGTAGCAGTTCTGCTTTCAAAGAATATCCGAGAATGAACTCTTGCACCAAGAAGAACTCATGGTTTTCTTCAAAGTAAGCTAAAAGCCGAGGAATTTGGTCATGATAACCCAATTTTTCTAGGGTTTCTGCTTCACTAGTAAATAAACGTCTGGCGGTGGCGAGAAATTCTGGGTTTTGAGTAAAGGGTTTCAGATGCTTGACAACGCACCTGGGGGAACCTGGTCGATGGGTGTCTTCTGCAATATAGGTTTGACCGAATCCTCCTCCTCCGAGAACTTGGAGGACTTGATAACGTCCGTCTAGTAAATTTCCTAACATAGTATGACTTGTCTAAGTCCTCACCTTAATCTTGACATAAGTACCACCGTAGGCAGACCCTATTGAGCAAGAAGCCCCAGACTCGTATTGCTACCAAGTCATTTAAAAATCAAAATGCCAATTTTCTGGGCTTTTAAGCTTTTTTAGATAGTCTTGTGATTTGTGGGCAACGGTAATAGTGCCGCAAGGCAAAAATAACTATTCGATAAAAAACAACTCAAAAGCTGACTGTACAAAGCTTCTTGCCTTCTGGCTGATTGTAAAAGCCTTTTTTTGAGTTTTCCCATGACGTGCATCCATACCATGAACACAGACAAACACAAGCTGCCAGATGCAACGTCAATTTCAATCATGGTAACCTCAAAAATCCTAGAGTGCGATCGCGTATTTTTAGAAAATACATCACTTTTATTGCTGCTCGTTTGCTGGATATATGTCAAGACCCAACTTGTTTAATAAATCTTATTCTATATTGTAAAGTTAAACAATTATTAACTTATTAACTAAAATCAATATTACTATTAGCATCTAGGCAATACAGAAAATTACAGTACCTTTACAAGTTTTGATTTTGTTTTTAAAATAATATTTAGAAATTTTTATCTAGCATTAAAAATTACATTTATAAGTTATAGTATTTCACTTAATTATCGGTGAATTTAGATATAAATCTATCGTCGTATTACATTGAAATATATAACTAGTTTAATTAAGGATATATTGATATAATTTAATAATTAAATTGTGTTTGTCACTCAGTAGAAGCACCTTATACCAGTTTGGAAAAAGAAAGCAATAAATACATGATTAGGGGCATAAATTTTACGCCCCTACAGATAACTAATGTCTTGCAAATATTTTTTGAATTGGTATTATCTGAAACATTAATCCTCAGATTGCTGATTTTTGCTCGCTTGCTGAAAGCAACCTTTGCTGTATATGCTCTAACTAAACTATGCTTTGTATTTTCAACCTTTATTAATAAACAGGTTTAGTTACGGCTAAGTGCAGTCCAAGACAAAAAGGGTATGAAATTTAATCATTCATAGGTTCGGTCGCTAGACTTGTACCCCTACTAGAGCTGCAAGCTACGCGCAGCGTCTCCCAGAGGAGAAGCGACTGGGGTTTGAACGAAGTGAAATCCAGTATCAATCCTCGATATTTCCCAACCCTTTTACTGTGATGTTTACTAAGCATTGCTCCTAGTCATTTGGCTAGCTACAATGGTAAAGAATAGCCCTATAGGGATATCTGTATTGGGAAACCACTCAATTTGATTGCAGCTGCTTGGAAGTTGAAGTAATAACAACACCAAGCGCTAGTTCTAGCTGCAACTTGAGAACTTGGTGTACCAACTATTATTAAAGTCTCACAAATTGTTTAGAAAAAAGAGTATCTTATTGTACAAAAATTACTTGCTACTTTGATACAAATATTTCGCTGATGTTTGTTAAACAAAATGCTGCTTTAATTAGCATTATAGAAATTAGCTTGCTATATTGTACTAAATAACTATTCTGGTAAGGTGGGGAAAGCTGTGCGGGATGATTTACAAGGGTTGGAGATTAGTCTAAAAGATCTACAAAACCTGACTAATCTGCCTGTTAAAGATGAACTCATAAACATTATTAATCCTCTGGGACGCTTTGCCAAGCAAGTTATAGAAAAAATTAAAGGAACTGAAGGTGCAACTGTAGTTTTTATTAGTTTTTCTATCTTGGTTGGTTGCTATCTAATATTCGATTTTATTATTAGATTATTTGACCTATGGCTCACAGTGCCGTCTTGGTTGGTGTTTCTTGTATTAGGTTTATGGGCTGGCGGAGTTACACAAATAGTTTTATATGCTCTTTGGAAAAGACGAGCTAAGTTCCTCAAAGCAAATATGACAAATTCTTTGCGGATTCTCTTAAATGATGTTGATAGATACAATGCCATTATTAAAGCCATAGATATTAATGACCAAATAGAAGATGCTGGTAATCCAGATGTAACTATTCATCAAAGGTACAGAGTTATTGAAGCCCTGAAACTTACTAGATCTGATTTAGTTCGAGCTCTAAAAACAGAAAAGATTTTGAGAGAAAACAAAAATTTTATTCTCAAAAATAGCGAACTTTTTGTCAATAATTTGGCAACTTTAACAGCAATGCAAGTGACTGAACAGGCTACTGAACATGGAAGGTTACTCAATGAAGCCTTGCAAATTGCTTTAGATGTGCAGCACGAAATGAAAAGGTTGCAGAATCAATCTTAAAATTAATAATGGTTGGTGTTTGTCATCTATCATTGGTTAAGAGTCAATAGTCAAGGGGAGCCAGCGCCGTGGTGAGGCAACGCGGTCTTGGGGGTCTCCCCCATGAGCGATTGCCGAAAGGGTTTCCCGACTTGTTCGCGTAGCGTCTCCGACAGGAGAGGCGACTGGCGTTCAAGGATCAAAGGTTAAAAGTTATTTCTCCCCATTACCCATTACCAAATCCCTAGCTTTTTCTCTAAAACACCCCATCACGGCGATTCCCGTTTTAACATAAAGATGTGTTAAGTAAGCGATCGCCTATCCGCATGGACTGGAAAGAAATTCAAGGTAACTGGGTACTCATCCCCCGCAATCCCATCGGTATAATTCATTTCCTCGGAGGTGCATTTGTCGCTACGGCACCTCATTTAACTTACCGTTGGGTACTAGAACAACTAGCAGCTAAAGGGTATGTTGTAATTGCTACGCCTTTTGTCAATACCCTGGATCATACTGCGATCGCTAAATCTGTACTGCTCAACTTTGAGCGTACCCTAGAACGCCTCCGCGATGCTTCGTCCTTACGCAAGCTGTATTTTCCCATTTATGGAATCGGACACAGCATGGGTTGCAAACTCCACTTATTAATTGGTAGCCTACTGGGCGTAGAACGCGCAGGTAATATTCTCATATCTTTCAACAACTACGCAGCTAGAGATGCTATTCCCTTAGTGGAACAATTAAATTCTGCTTTAGCAATTGAATTTACCCCCACCCCATTAGAAACGAACAAGCTTGTGCAAGAACGCTACAACGTTCGTCGCAACTTATTGATAAAATTTAGGAATGATACCCTTGACCAATCAGCAGTTTTAAGCAAAATATTACAAGAACGCTTTCCGGAGATGGTAACGGTACAAACTTTGCCTGGAACTCATACTACACCCTTAGGACAAGATTTAAAATGGCAAACAGGAGCATCTTTCACGCCGTTTGATGCTCTAGGGCAATGGTTTAAACAAGAAGTATACCGTGATTTGAATCAACTCAAAAATGCTATGCTCTTGTGGCTAAATCCTCTTTCACAGCCATAAAATATTATGGCTGTTAACAGAGAATGAAGTATAAAGATCAGAACAGGGTTAATAGGATTGCTTCAGCAAACTTGCTAACCCCTTAGAGGTTATTTTAAGAGTATTTGGCTGTGACTTTAGATACTTAATGATCCCCCTACCCCCCTTAAAAAGCTATCCATTATAAACATCTTTCTTAACATTGCGAGAGTATACACTCACGTTTTTAGAACCCTGATTCGCTCGTTGTTTATTCTCAATAAAACCCCAGTTTTAGCGAGAAGAATAAGCGCAAATTTATCAAGTATGTCTAACCCCTCAGTCTCTAAGATGGTTATAATACCTGGGTTTCAAGATTGTAAAGAAAGATGTGGGTAATGCATAGCTTAAAAAGGGGGGTAATAGAATTAACGTCTTCCCTTTTAAGGGGGATTTAGGGGGATCTAAAAGTATTTGCTACATCACCGAGGACTTTTCAAACATCCTCTTAGCTCTAACTACACAAAGTACTTAATACTGAGTCAAAAGTACTGGGAGTCTATCTCATTAATTTTAAAACTTTGGTAGTCAGCACTTTAGTGCTTAAAATCAAGGACTAAAATCCTTACTCCGAAGATTTATTCAGGAATGATAGCAATTACTAAGTAGTGTTTCTTGCCGTTTTCTATGTTTAAAATACTAGTAATTGATGATGACTATTCAATAGTAACATTCCTAAAAAGAATGTTACAAAAACAGGGTTATGAGGTAGTCACTGCTAGTAACGGTGAGGAAGGAATTATCAAAGTTCTAGCTTGCAATCCTGCATTAATTATTTGTGATTGGATTATGCCAGGGTTAAATGGTCTAGAAGTATGTCATCGAATTAAAACAGATGCTAAGCTATCTACCATCTTTTTTATTTTATTAACTTCTTTGGATTCAGTCGCCGATCGCGTCAAGGGTTTGGATGCTGGTGCTGATGATTTTATCTCCAAACCCATTGAGCAGTATGAGTTACAAGCAAGGGTTAGAGCCGGATTGCGTCTACATATTTTGAGTCGGGATTTGCAAACCCAAAAGCACCTTTTAGAAGCAGAGTTGGCAGAAGCAGCAGAATATGTGCGATCGCTTCTACCTCTACCTTTCACTGAACCTTTGAGCATCAATTCCCGTTTCATCCCCTCGCGACAACTCGGCGGTGATTGTTTTGATTACTACTGGCTCGATGCTGATTCTTTGGTAATTTACCTATTAGATACCGCCGGACATGGACTTAGAGCTACTTTACCATCAATTTCTGTACTAAATTTGCTGCGATCGCGTGCCCTAGGTAATCTTAATTACTATCAACCAAGCCATGTGCTGAAAGCGCTGAATGATACTTACCAAATCAATGAGCAAAACGATAAATATTTTACTATTTGGTATGGAGTATACAACAGAGTCAAGCGGCAGTTAACTTATGCTACCGCTGGACATCCACCCGCAATATTAGTATCTGGTAAATCTATCAAGAATACTGAAGTTCAACTTTTGAGAACCCCTGGTATGCCAATTGGGATGTTTCCAGAGGCAAAATATATTGATGGGTTTTGCAAAATTGAAGCATACAGTAATCTTTATATTTTTAGTGATGGTGCTTACGAAATCACTAAACCCGATGGTAAAATTTGGAGTTTAGATGCATTTATTCAGCTAATTATTAGCTTACGCAATAACGTTGATTCTCCTCTTGATGAATTATTGAATTACCTAATGGCTTTGCACTCCCAAGAATCTTTTGAAGACGATTTATCTATTATGGAAATTAACTTTGATTAATTTTTTGAAAGCACAGTTTGGTGAAATTCATCTTGACTATGAAAAATTTCAAACACTTGATCCATACTAGTTAATTCAAATAATATTCTCACCTGTTCATTGAGTGAGCAAATAACCAGCTTGCTATCTGATGCTCTCAATGTTTTAAAAGCTAACACTAAAGCTCCTAAACCAGAACTATCCATAAATGTGACATCTTGAAAATCAACTAATATGGTTTTTACACCTTTTTCTATTAATTGATTAAGACTTTGACGTAAGTCTTGAGATGTTGCTGAGTTAATAACTCCACTGAGCTTAATAACTTCTAATTCTGGTTTTAGCATCATATTTTATCCTTGATTTTTGTAAAAAAATATTTTGTAATTTTCTATTATTATATGATCATAATTCATCTAATAACATTGAATGCTGACTCATGAATAAGAAATTATCAATGATGACTATCAATAAAATCTGAATCCATAACTACAAATTATGAAATAATCAATGAAGTAGCCATCATGAATTGCGTACACCAAGACAGATAAACATTTTTGTCATTTGTTATTTCCTCTTTCCCATCTTGCCCCAGCCTCCCAACTTTTTCAAACCTGATGGGTAAATTAAATCAGCTAATGTACGTGAAATTGACATAATAAGGGTAAAAAATCAGCCCATTATACAAGAGTTTTACGTCTAAGTAATGTGCAAATTTTAGATCAAACACCTCAAAAGCACCCTACTTCCTACCCCAAATCTCTAGCGGATGGGGTAGAAAGTAGATCGCCTCTATTTTAGAATTCCCAATTTTGGCAATTTGTTTAATAGGTTATCTACAAATTTTTAGATTGTCTCTCTGCCTGATTGATTCTCCCTAAAAGAAGAAAGTTACATACAGTAGGAGAAAAATATCTCAGCTTCAAGATTTCTCTCATGCTTCTTGACTGTTCATAGCTAAGACACAGAGAGACTAAATTTTAAGATTTTTATCTTTTTATCAGATAGGGCTGACTTTAGCTCGATACAGCAGCTTTTCGCCTTGTCGGTAGCCGATGTAACGCACCTTGACTATTTCGCCAGGTTGTGAGCTTCCCTCAATCAATTGGTGAAACTGGGGATTGTAGGGTACTTCTGCGCCCACAGGTGCGATCGCTTCTACTCCCCACGCTTGTAATAATTTTTCTAGGGGCTTTTGCACCAACGGGACTATTTTAATTGCTGCTAGCTGCTGATTTTCCTTAGCTCTCTGCGCTGCTGTGGGCCATTGCAATAACAATGATTCTAAAAGTTGCAAACTCGTCTGTTGAAACTCCTGCTGCAATAACTCTCGCTGCTGTTCTAGTGCTAGCTGCGATCGCTCATACTCTCTTTTTAAATCCGCAATCTCTTGTAATAAATTTTGCTCAGTATTGCTGAGTGCTGAGTTCTGAGTGCTGTAAAGTCCTGCGGGCATGGCTGCGCTGTTAGCGGTAGCGGGGCGTTTAGCCCGTGATGAGTTAATTTTTTGTTCTTTTTGCTCACTTAACACCGAAAAAGTGGTAATTAATTCACTAAGTGTTATTTGTAGTGTCTGTGACAGCTTGAGCAGCACATCTACCCGCATCTGCTTTATATTTCCCTGCCGCAATCGCAAAATTTGACGCTCTGACACACCACAAGCACGACTTAGCGCTTTAAAACTAGAAATACCCACTTGTTGCATTAAATCTTGCAACAAATGGGTGAAATTATTATTTGTCTCTGGCATTTGGCGTTTAGTGTTTGGTGTTTGGGGTTTGTCATTGGTTATTTTCTCTAATCCCCAGTCCCTAGCCCTCAGTCCCTATTCTTCCAGTAAACTTCTCAGCATCCAAGCTGTCTTTTCGTGTACTTGCATCCGTTGAGTCAACAAATCGGCAGTGGGTTCGTCGTTGACTTCATCTACCACAGGAAAGACAGATCGCGCAGTTCTGGCTACGGATTCTTGCCCTTCCACTAATAGGCGAATCATTTCTGTAGCTTTAGGAACTCCAGGAGTTTCAGGAATTGAACTAAGTTTGACATATTCGCTGTAGGTTCCTGGTGCTGGATAGCCAAGTGCTCTGATTCGTTCGGCAATCAAGTCAACTGCGAGGGCTAATTCTGTATACTGGGTCTCGAACATCAAATGCAAGGTTTGGAACATTGGCCCAGTCACATTCCAATGAAAATTATGCGTTTTTAGATACAGGGTATAGGTATCAGCCAACAGCCGAGACAACCCCTCCGCAATTTTAGCTCTACTAGCGTCATCAATCCCGATATTTAAAGGTAGAGTTTTTGGTTTAGATGGCATAATTTTCTCCTAATCGGTTATTTAATTAATTGTCTGTTGTCTGTTGTTGCTTTTTTTTGATTAACCATTGACATTGAATCATGCTAGGTGCATCTTGAGAACGCTACGGGGAGCTTTCCGAACTTTAGCTAAGATCGTTTCTTTGCCTAGACGTTGGCAAGCTTCATACCGATGGCAACCTGAAAAGCCATAATACAGTCCTTCTACTTCTAGGACATCAATAGGTTCTTGCTGTCCAATCGCCGCAATCGATTCCATTAAGGCTTGTACTTTATGCGGATCGTTTGTCCGGGGCAACGGCCGCTTAATCTGATTTAGTGGAATTTCTTGGATTTTAACCATAAGGGTTTTTCTAACTAATTCCCTTCTGTGACTATAAATAAATCATAGTCGTTATGACTTTGTTTTGCAACCTTTGGGGCAAAACTGGTAATGGTATTATTGGAGCACTCATGCGACAAAACGAATACGTTACAAAGCAACGGGCAAATCTGCCCCAACGCCGCACAGCGAAGGATCATCAAGTTTCTCATAAAATTTTGTACTGGCATTTTCCCCGGACTCTACTGATAGCATTTTGCCTATTAGGTTTAACTGCTGCATCAGGGACTGAGAACAAAACCAAGGATGTGGTATTGAAAATTGGGATTGTGCAAAGATTTGGAGCGCAACCCACAGCCAAGCTGCAATTAGAGCCAAGCAAAGGCGATCGCTTAAAGCTGAGATTTAAGACAGGTAACAGGGAGCAAACTCTAGTCACCCAAAACCCCGTCAAGCTGGAAATAGCAATGCAAGCTTTACCCCAACCAGCAGTTGATGAGGTAGTAGTTTTAGGAACCTATCGTACCTTTGAAACTGCTGAGGATAGTGCCCAAAAGTGGCGTTCTCAGGGAATAGAGGTAGAAATCGCCCAGCCGGAACGCTGGCAAGTTTGGGCGAAACGAGATGTTTACAACACTCCCTTACTGCGAAGGCTGCTATTGCAGAGCTTGCAAGCTTCAGACCAGAATATTGCATACCTGGATACAAAAATTTCGCCAAAAATGCCGCTAGTGAGTTGGGTAATCAATGGCAACCGCTACAGCCGAAATTATGTAAAAATTAGCACCGATAAAAATTTGATTCGGGTAAATAAAACCGAAAATCCAGCGAATGCGCGTCTTTATGTCGGTCAGATGAACTTACAGCCCAATGCTTATGGTACGTATAGCCTAGTTAATGAAGTGCCATTAGAAACTTATTTGCGAGGGGTTGTACCTTATGAAATTGGGACGAATGCACCAACGGCATCTTTAGAAGCTCAGGCGATTTTGGCGCGTACCTATGTTTTAAGAAATTTACGTAGATTTGCCGTAGATGACTATCAATTATGTGCTGATACTCACTGCCAAGTTTATTATGGGCTGAATGGCGTAGCTCCCAACACAGATCGAGCGATCGCAGCAACTAGAGGAATGGTATTAACTTATCAAAACCAGCTAGTAGATGCGCTCTATTCTTCTACTACAGGCGGTGTGACTGCTGCTTTCAGTGATATCTGGAATGGTGAAGATCGTCCCTATCTCAAGCCACTAGTCGATGCGCCTCTTAATATCTGGGACTTATCTAGACAGAATTTAGCAGATGAAAACAAATTTCAAAAATTTATTACTCTACAAAAAGGATTTAATGAAAGCGAGTGGGATCTGTTTCGTTGGCGCAAAGAAACTAGCATAGAAGAGATTACTAAGGGTTTGCAGAAGTTTTTGAAGGTGAAAAAAAGCCCCTATAGTAAATTGAAAACAATTCAAGCCATGTCTGTAGTCAAACGCTCATCTAGCGGACGCATCCTGGAACTAGCTGTTAAATCAGATATCGGTGTCTTCAATTTACATAAAGATGAAGTTCGTAGCGCCTTCGCAGCGCCTATCAGCACGCTATTTTATTTACAACCCCTAAACAAAGGGCAATCAAGTCTTTGGGGGTACGCCTTTATTGGTGGGGGATTTGGACATGGAGTTGGCTTGAGTCAAACAGGGGCACAAAATTTAGCAAAACTCGGTTGGTCAAGTCCGAAAATCCTGCAATTCTATTATCCTGGGACTCAAGTGAAAATTCTCAGTGATGAAATCAAACCCTAGTACCGTAAGGCTGAATTCAAAATTCGGAGAGACGCGATTAATCGCGTCTGTACTCAAAAGGAGCCAGTGCGTTGCGCGGGTTTCCCGCGTTGTAGCAACTGGCGTTCAAAAGACTTATATTCTCGGCTGTTACGCTATTTGGAATGATTTGTTTATAGCGCTTTTCATTTGCATTAAATACAAAACCCTAGTCCCTGTTGACTTTACAGTATTGCCGCCCCAGTATTCATCTAGAGGCTGCTCCTTTGGGTACAGCACTAGATGAATGGGGAAATTAGATCACGTTTGTAACAGATTTGTGATTCAGGCGGCTAATTCTTAGTAGAGTTCTTCTTCTTTGTGAGTTTGGATGGTGACATTAGAGGTTGGATAAGCGACACAGGTCAGGACATATCCAGCTTCAATTTGATCATCGTCTAAGAAGGACTGGTCAGATTGGTCAACAGTACCCTCTACAAGTTTGCCTGCACAGGTGGAACAAGCACCAGCGCGGCAAGAATAGGGTAAGTCAAAACCTTTTTCTTCAGCAGCATCTAGAATATAAGTATCATCATCAACGTCAATGGTTTCGTTAAAGTTTTCCGCTTCGTTGATTAATGTTACTTTGTAAGTTGCCATTTCAGTAATCCTCTCTTTTTGCGAACGGCAGTATAAGTTATCCTAAAGCAAAGGTAGGCAAAGCCCACGGCTGCTCTTATGGGATGAGCCGCTATTTAAAATTTGCTTCAATTCTGATACTACGAGAAAAACAAAAGGTTGTAACTGGAAATCGTCCGCGATTAGTAATGAAATTTAGTTATTTAATCCTAATAAGTTTTGCTTATATATTTAGGGACTTATCAGGACTATTATTAGAAAAGCTTATATTTATTCCAATAATAGATGAATGATTTCATAGTGCTGAGTTGAAAGTCCAGATGCGTCGTTTTTCTCAGCACTCATGCAAGAATATTGCTTCACGCTCAACCCGCAGGATATGGTATCGTTGTTTGCGCCGTCCAGAATCTCTGTATGTAATTAGCGTTCTAGGCGCAATGAGTATAAAGAGTGCTGAGTTAAAAGACAGCCCGCAAGGGGACTTGCTTTTACCAAGTACAAGTACAAGTATTTAGTACTTTTTCTTCACTCATGACTCAGCACTCAGCACTCAGCACTCAAAAAGCCATTGGCTTTGCCCATACAGAAAAACTACAAACAGAACTAGTAACTGTCATGTATACTTCCGAGGCATCTTTAGAAACAGCAAAAGTGCGGGTAGGGCTGGTTGGTACAGGGTATGCAGCAAAGTTTCGCAGTGAGGCTCTGCTGCATGATGAGCGATCGCATTTAGTGGCAATCGCTGGACATAAATTAGAAAATACGCAAGCCTTTGCCCAACAATACCAAGCCCAAGCCATGAGTTCTTGGCAACAGTTAGTAGAACGAGAAGATATTGATTTAGTAGTTATTTCCACAATTAACCGAGATCATGGTGCGATCGCACGTGCTGCGCTCACTCATGGCAAACACGTAATTGTAGAATACCCCCTGGCTTTGGATGTCGTAGAAGCTCAGGAAATCATCGCTTTAGCAAAAGCCCAAAACAAAGTGCTACACGTGGAACATATTGAAATTTTGGGCGGATTGCATCAAGCGTTAAAGCAACACTTAGAAAAAGTTGGTGATATTTTTTATGCCCGCTACAGCACAATTGCGCCCCTACATCCCGCACCCCGCAAGTGGACTTATAACCATGAGTTCTTCGGTTTTCCGTTGATGGGTGCGCTGTCGCGATTACATCGCTTCACAGATTTGTTTGGTGAAATCTTCACAGTTAACTGCCATCAACGCTTTTGGCAAACAGAACCTGACTATTTTCAAACCTGTTTTTGCATTACTCAACTGTGCTTTACCAGTGGACTGTTAGCGCAAGTAGTCTACGGCAAAGGTGAAACTCTTTGGCAGCAAGAACGTAAGTTTGAAGTTCATGGTGAACAAGGCGGGTTGGTTTTTGATGGCGATCAAGGATTTTTTGTGCAAGCCGGGGAAACAACACCGATAGAAGTTGGTACCCGTCGGGGTTTATTTGCCAAAGACACTACTATGGTGTTAGATCATATCTTTGATGGCACTCCTTTATATGTCACCCCAGAAGAAAGCTTATACACCTTAAAGGTTGCGGAAGCTGCCAGAAGAGCCGCCGAGACAGGCTTAACTATATTTATGAAAGATATTTAAGACAATAATCAAAGTCTATGAAAACCGAAACAATCGTTATTTTATCCCAACGAGAACTAGAGAAGATGCGGAAGGCGGGACGTTTAGCATCTCAACTTTTGCAGCATTTAGAACCAATGGTGAAGCCAGGGGTGAGTACTCTGCAACTCAACGATGAAGCCGAACGTTGGACGCAAGCACATGGCGCTAAAAGCGCACCTCTGGGTTACAAAGGCTTTCCGAAATCGATCTGTACCAGTGTGAATGAAGTCGTTTGTCACGGGATTCCTAATGCTAAACAAATTCTTAGGGATGGTGACATCATCAATATTGATGTAACGCCCCTTGTTGATGGCTACCACGGCGATACATCCAAGACATTCTTAGTTGGTTCCCCTTCCCCAAAGGCGAAAAAGTTAGTAGAGGTGACTGAGGAGTGTCTGCTGCGGGGGATTGCTGAGGTGAAACCAGGTGCCCGCATTGGAGACATTGGTGCAGCCATTCAAGAGTATGCCGAGTCTCAAGGCTTTTCTGTGGTGCGAGATTTTGTTGGACACGGTGTTAGTAATGTTTTTCACACTGCGCCAGATATTCCCCACTATGGTACACGTGGCAAAGGTAAGCGTCTCAGACAAGGGATGGTATTTACAATTGAGCCAATGATTAATGAAGGTACTTGGGAAGTAGAAGTTCTCGGTGATAAGTGGACTGCTGTCACCCGCGATCGCAAACTTTCGGCCCAATTTGAGCATACCTTAGCTGTCACCGAAGATGGTGTGGAGATTCTGACTCTAGCTGAAGGTGATTAAAAATGGTTCAAACTCTTGCTGCGGAAAACATCACACTTGAACAATTGATATTGTTTTATGGATTGGAGTTAGTTGATGCGGAAGAAGGCCCAGATGCGTAGGCGTAGCCCGTCGTAGACATCGCTCATTTACCATCACGATC
>JAVRCF010000093.1:0-33054 GCA_034530935.1 Aulosira sp. DedQUE10
TTTTGTCTAAAGCCAAAACGTCCCCTCCCCGCAGGCGGGGAGGGGATTAAGGGGAGGGGTCAAACGCCTGTGGAATAAGCGTTTGAGCTTAAGTTGACACGTATGGGCGCTAGTAAGATTGTCTAGTTGTGCAATATATTTTGGCTGCTTTGCCAAGGGGCGATCGCACTAGTACAACAAGGCAAAAGTAAAAAGTCGTCTTGGAAAGTCTGAGCGCCGGAAGCCGGCGCTCAGACTTGCCGCAAAAGTAAAAAGAAAGAATACTTATACTACAAGCTTTTTACCTATTTCAGATGGTATGCTGTCCTACAAAGTTTGGCGAAGAGAAGTTGCCGGGGAGATGTTCTTTCCGGCAAACTTCTCTTACGGTTAAGGCATCCGCCAACGCCAGTTGCTTTAAGCCGGGAAACCCGTCCAACATACTGGCTCAACTTTGCGCTATTTCCGCCGACCTGTACTAGTCGCTACAATTAACTCAGCAAATAAGGGTTAGTAATCCGAATTATCGCTTCAACATCCAGAATTTCTGTAATTTTACCTTGAATTACCGTAGAGAACAAAATACCTGGTCTACTAGGCATACCTTTGATTGTCAATGGTTCGTCTACAATGTCGAGAATGCGATCGACTACTAGCCCAACACTAATTTCTGGGTAGGGAGAGACAATGATCATTGCCAATGTCTCTGTTTCCATCGCTAGATGATCGCAATTTTGATCGCCAAATATACTTTGCAGATTAATTAAGGGCAAAATTCGATTGTCAAACCGCACCACATACTGATTAGCGACTGACTCAACCGCAGTTGATGGTATCTCTGCAAGTCGAAAGGCGATCGCTAGGGGAATACCCATATGTGCGCCTTGGGGGCCTGTAAATAGTAATATGGTTTGGCGATCGCTTTCTTGGTCTTTTGCATCTGTCGCATTCGCCAACTGCTGGTATGTGGCGCTGACACCAGCTTGCTTGGCTAAACCGATGACATCAATAATTAATGCGACTTTCCCATCTCCCAAAATGGTGGCTCCTGCAAATAAAGAGATGTGCTTTAATTGCTTTCCTAACGGTTTGACGACGATTTCTTGGATATCTTCGATGCTGTCTACTACCAATCCAAAGCGATAGTTCTCAGCTTGAACAATGATGATACTCAGGGTTTCGTTGTTGGTAGCACTGTCTGAAACTCGCAATGCTTGATTGAGGTAAATCAAGGGTACGAGTTGACCCCGCAAGCGATACACGGGAACATCATAAAATAGTTCAATATTGTTTAATGCCTGCTCTGTTTCTAGGCGAACTAGTTCTTGGAGATTCGCTTGCGGAATTGCATAAAAATCGCGGCCACTGCTGGTAATTAATGCCGAAATAATCGCCAATGTCAGGGGAATTGTGATTTTAAATGTTGTTCCCTGTCTCTGCTGGCTATAAATTTCAATACTACCGTTAATTTTTTCAATATTGCTCTTGACAATATCCATTCCAACCCCTCTCCCGGAGAGGTTAGTTATTTGTTCGGCGGTGGAGAAACCGCGTAAAAAAATTAAGTTTACGGCTTCTGCGTCAGTCATGGCAGATGCTTGGACGGCGTTAACTAATCCCAGTTGTTGCGATCGCACTTTGAGTCGTTCAGGGTTGAGTCCACGTCCATCATCGCCAATTTCTATATTGACTTTACCGCTTTCGTAAGCAGCTTTGAGAAATAGCCTACCGACAGCAGATTTACCGCTAGCTGTGCGTTCGACGGGGAACTCAATTCCATGATCGATGCAGTTGCGTATTAAATGAGTTAAGGGGTCTTTAATGGCTTCAAGAATACTTTTATCTAGTTCCGTATCTACTCCTACCATTTCCACCTGAACTTGTTTACCGGAGGCGATCGCTAAATCGCGAATCACACGCGGGAATTTTTGCCAGATACTATTAATTGGTTGGAGGCGAGTTTTCATTACCTGTTCTTGTAACTCGCCTGTAATTAAATTCAAGCGTTGGCAAGCCGCTGCAAAGGTACTATCTTGATGCTTCGCAGACACTCCCATGAGTTGGTTACGGGCTAACACCAGTTCACCTACCAAATTCATCACCTGATCTAACAGCCCAACATTGACGCGGATATGAGATTCTGAGGCTGTGAGAATTGAATCTTCTAAATTGCTATCAAATGACTCGACAGGCTGAGGCGATGACGACATGGCTACATCTGGCTGAGTCTGTTGCAATGCAGTTAAGGTTTGAATCAGTGCTGCATAATCGCGTTGCCCGCAGGGGTTGCCGCAGGCATCGCTTTCCTGTCTTGTCGCTGCAATCACAGACAACATTTGGCGGATACTGTCAATTGTTTGCAGTAAAGTGCTGACGATTTGGGGAGTGATTACTAAGTTGCGATCGCGCAGACTAGAGAGCAAGCTTTCCGCCGCATGAGCTAGCGCTTCTAACTTCGGAAACGGTAAAAAGCCACAGTTCCCTTTGATAGTGTGGAGTGAGCGATAAATCCGAACTAGCTCCTCTCCATGTCCAGACCCTTTCTCTAGTTCAATAATATCTCGTTCAATTTGCTCCAGATTCTCGTAGCTCTCAACGAGAAATGCTTCTATATCATCATCAATTTCTGTTAACTCCATTGTGCTGATAGATTGTCAACCCCTTATTCTAATACTAATAACATTTAAAAATCAAGATATATCTCTCTCATGAGGGATGTTAATCTGACTAAATGCTGAAAATATGATGCTACACTTAATAAAGAAAGCACAGAAATGCAATCTCCACGTTGCAATGAATGATGAAAAATTTTATATTCATAATTCAGTATTCATAATTTTAGCTGGATTAGGGTAAAAAAATTAATTTTAAATTTATTTAAATTAAAGTTTAAATAACTCAAAATAAAAAATAAATTATTAATGAAGTTAATATTTTCATTAATAATATAATTTCGAGGAAATGATTTCGCAATTCTGGAAATAACAGATCAAAAGGGTAAAGCGGATGGCATTGGTTTTAATTATCGATGATGCAGCATTCTCGCGCAGAATGATCCGGAAGTTTCTGCAAGTAGATGGCTATGAAATCCTGGAAGCTAGTAATGGGCGAGAGGGATTAGAAATAGTTCACAATCATCAGCCAAACTGTGTCTTAGCTGATATTTTAATGCCTGACATGAATGGGTTTGAATTTTTGCAAGCTCTCCAAAATGAACAATTAAAAATTCCTACCATTATCATTTCAGCCGATATTCAAGAAGGCTCACGCAATCAAAGTTATCAGTTAGGGGCAGTTAACTTTATTAATAAACCGCCAAAAGAACAAGAATTGCGCGCAGCCGTCCAGCAAGTTCTTAATAGTAAGGAATAAACCATAAATGAATGTCAGCGCAGAAGAACTGGATGCCTTACAAGAATTAATTAATATAGGAGTTGGTAGAGCCGCTAGTCTACTCAATGATATGGTAAACTCTCACATTCGTCTAGAAATTCCGTTTGTGAAAGTATTAACAGCTGCGGATGCCTATGAAGAATTAGCTTCAAGATTTCATGATGATAGTTTAGCTGCTGTGAGACTTGGGTTTACAGGCCCCTTTTATGGCACGGCTGGCTTAATTTTTCCAACTGACAGCGCATCCACATTAGTTGCAGTTTTGACTGGTGAAGATCCAGATTCAACTGATTTAGATGCAGTCAAAATAGGCACATTGAGCGAAATTGGTAATATTGTGATTAATGGAGTGATGGGTTCGATTAGCAATGTGCTAAAACAGCATCTGGACTATACATTACCCGTTTATCTAGAAGATAGCATTGAAAATTTATTAGCATCTGCCAATGTCAGCGAGTCAAAAATTTTACTAGCACAAGCCCAGTTTACAATTGAACAATTAAAACTGATTGGAGATATTATTTTAATTTTTGAGTTAAATACATTTGATGCATTGATTCATGTAATTAACCAAGAGATAGGAGTCTCATGAGTGGAAAGAGGGAACAGGGGAATAAATTTAAGAGGTTTTTAAAAGCATAACAAGAGCGGTAAAAATAAAAATTTTAACAGTAGTCTGATGAAAATATGAACAAAATCGAACAAGCTCAAGAAAAATTTGCCCTTTTAGATAAAATAACTTTAGGAGCTTTTGTTCTACAGTCAGACTACAGTGTTTTATTTTGGAATAGTTGTTTAGAAGAATGGACAAAAATTCCTCGCAGTCGCATTTTAGGTAATTCAATTCTTGACTATTTCTCCCATCTCAATCAACAACGCTACACTAGCCGCATACAGCAAATTTTTCAAGGCGGGCCACCCACAATTTTTTCTTCTCAACTACATAAATTTGTCATACCCGTACCGTTACCCCAAGAGAAATACCGCATACAACACACAACAGTAACTGCTGTAGAGGCAGATGGCGATGGATTTTATGCTTTATTTTCCATTCAAGATGTCACTGATTTAACATTCCGAGTTCAGGAATATAAAACATTACGAGATCAGGCTGTAGCAGAAGCAGAACAACGCCAGCGATCGCAAGAAGCAGCCGAAGCCGCTAACCGCATCAAAGATGAATTCCTCGCCATAGTTTCTCATGAACTGCGATCGCCGCTGAATCCGATTTTAGGGTGGGCAAAGTTACTGAAAAAACGTAACTTGAATGAAGCAACTACCCTGCGTGCGGTGGAAACTATCGAACGGAATGCTGAATTACAAGCGCAGTTAATTGATGATTTGTTAGATATCTCGCGCATACTGCGAGGTAAACTCGGACTAAATTTAGAAATAGTGAATCTGGCTGCGACAATTGAAGCCGCCTTAGAAACAGTGCGATTGGCAGCAGAAGCCAAATCAATTCAAATTCATCTCAATTTAGATCAAAGATTTGCACAGGTAAAGGGTGATAGTAGCCGTCTGCAACAAATTGTTTGGAATTTACTTTCTAACGCCATTAAATTCACCCCATCTGGTGGAGAAATAGAAGTAAAATTACAAGAGATTGATTCTCAGGTAGAAATGCAGGTAAGAGATACAGGTAAAGGTATTAGCCCAGCATTTTTACCTCATGTATTTGAATATTTCCGCCAAGCAGATAGTAGCATCACCCGCAGATCTGGGGGATTGGGACTGGGTTTAGCAATTGTTCGCCAACTTGTAGAATTACATGGCGGTAGAGTTTGGGCAGAAAGTCCCGGCGAAGAACAAGGTGCGACATTTACAGTTTCTTTACCTGCGGTGCAAAAGACGCTGACATTATCACAAAGAGATAGCGATTTATCTGAAGATTCTTATCCATTGTCTGTGCCTTATGCTCCATTAGAAGGAATTAGGGTGTTAGTTGTAGACGATGATGTTGATACAAGGGAATTTCTGGCCTTTTTGTTAGAACAACATGGCGCAGTCGTTACAAGCGCCGCCTCAGCCAATGAAGCATTGACTGCGATCGCCCAATCAAAGCCAGATTTATTATTGAGTGATTTAGGTATGCCAGAAGTTGATGGCTACGCCTTGATCCGTAAACTCCGCGCCATGCAAGCCTATCAAGGAAAAGAGATTCCGGCGATCGCACTAACTGCTTACGCCGCAGAAACTACACAACAACAGGTGTTTGCAGCTGGATTTCAACTGCATATCGCTAAACCCGCCGATCCCTCAAAGTTAGTAGCCGCGATCGCTGCACTCGTGAAACGCTGAAGAGAAGAGGCTAGGGACTAGGGGCTAGGGGCTAGAAACTAGTATTTTTGACTTAGCACTTTTTCAACTTACGGGAAAAGGAAATGATGCAGACAGCCCAGAAAATTATCATTATTGGCGGAGGTATTGGCGGTGCAGCCACAGCCCTGGCGCTGCATCAGGCTGGATTTGATGTTACTGTTTACGAACGTACCTCCGAGTTACGAGAAGTAGGCGCGGGAATTGCGCTGTGGGCAAATGCTACTCATGTGTTAAAAAATTTGGGCTTGTTAGAAGATGCGATCCGTGTAGGTAATCCCATCACAAATTATCAATTTAATTCGCAAAGTGGGAAGCAATTAGTCAACGTAAATGTTGATGGATTCGATTTACCGGTTCTCGGAATCCATCGTGCTGACTTACACGCACTACTTTGGGGTAATGTACCAAGAGAAAAGTTTGTTTTAGGACAACTGTTTGAGCGATTTCACCAGGCGGGAGATAAAGTGCAAGCTGATTTTGCCTCAGGCTTGAAGGTTGATGGCGATGCTTTGATTGGCGCTGATGGTTTGAAATCACGGGTAAGAGCAGTACTATTGGGTGACAACCCGCCGATTTATCGCAACTTTACCACCTGGCGCGGTCTAACTGATTACATTCCTACCGGATACCGTTCTGGCTATATCAGAGAGTTCTTTGGTTCTGGTAAAGCCTTTGGTTTTATGATGCTGGGCACAAATCGGATGTATTGGTACGCCGCAGCTAAAGCACCAGAAGCACAACCTGACTCAGCGCTGGGACGCAAAAGGGAACTTGAGGAAATGTTTCACAACTGGTTCCCCTCGATTCCAAAATTGATTGCTGCAACCGATGAAGCCAATATCCTCAAAACAGATCTCTACGATCGCATCCCCACTCGCCCTTGGGGAAAGCAAAATATTACACTACTAGGAGATGCTGCCCACCCCATGCTACCAACTTTAGGTCAAGGCGCGTGCATGGCATTGGAAGACGCACTTGTAATTACCAAGTGTTTACAAACACAATCAGATGCAACATCCGCCTTTCAACAATACGAGTCACAGCGCTTTGCCCGGACTAAATCAATTGTGGAACAGTCCTTGCGATCGGGGAAGATGGGCGAAGTAGAGAATAGTTATGCTGTCGCCTTACGCAACACATTTATGAAGCTTATGGGCACTGCAATTAACAACAGCTTTAACTCAATTCACGCCTACAGAGTTTAGTCTTAAACTCTCATTTCATTTACCTTTTTCTTACTCCAGCAAGTTTAAGTCTAGCTCGACAAGCATTGCAGATAATCTAATACCAATTTGAAAAAAGAATGTAACAAATGGGTAGGGGCACAGCAGTGCTCATTGGTGTCAACTTAACGTAAAAGCCTTATCAGGACTTGATTTTGCATCAAATCGCCTACCATCAAGATCCGCGTCACCCCACCCCAGTTTTGTCTAAAGCCAAAACGTCCCCTCCCCGCAGGCGAAGAGAAGTTGCGTGCGGGGGTTCCCCCCGCCCTTGCAAACTTCGGGGGAGGGGATTAAGGGGAGGGGTCAAACGCCTGTGGAATAAGCGTTTGAGCTTAAGTTGACACGTATGAGCAGTGCTGTGCCCTCCGAATGATTTATCTGTCGCAAACATTGTTTGAATCGGTATAAGTAGTTATAGTTTTTTATAGAACAGTAGCAATTGTTGCTGACATACCCTAGTAGCTTAGGATAAAATTTTGACGTTAACCCTGATAAAAGTGCAAAAACTTCTTCTTAACTCTAACTAGTACAGGACGGCGTAAATAAGCGCAAAGTTGAGCCAGTCGTGTGCGGGGGTTCCCCCCGTTGAGCGAACTGGCGTTGGCGGTGTCGGTGTCGGTTTCCGTCCCCGAAGTTTGCTCAACGCTCTTAACCCGCGCACGCAACTTCTCTTCGCCAAACTTTGTAAGACAACCACCTATTGCAAATCAACGAAACGCTTACGCTGTATTAATTTTGAATTTTGCGGAAAGTGAAGAGGAGGGTTTCCCTCCGTAGCAAACTTTCCAAGACGAATTTTGAATTTTGAATTCCGCCTTGCGGTACTAATCAGTTAAATCTCCAGCTTTAGAAAAGTTTTATAATACCAACTAAAAGAAATGGCAAAATTAAATAGGTTCCAAAAACTAATAGAAATTGCAAATGAACACGGAATTATTTGTCAGCCAGTAGAACAAGAATGTTTAATTGCTTCTTTACCTGGACACGATAATTTTTTATTAGCTTTTACTTGGTCTGGAGCTATTGAACTTGATGCTCAAGAGCATGAATTAATAGCAATTAGTATACAGGATATAGATAAAGAATTTACTGTGGCGGCTTGGCAAATCCCTAGCTATTTATTTAGCAGTGTTTTAAGACAAGCACAGATGCTTATAGCTGCTCACATAGATTTTATGAAATAATCCCCAACTCTAACTATAAGCAGCTAAAATTCTTCACAAATATGGAGATTTTATGCATCTCAAATATATTAATAACCTTATGTATTGCCATCAAAAAGTATTTTGTTCCTTGATTATTGGGTTAGCTTGAGCAACAAAGTAAACTGCAATTTCTCTTATATAGCGGTCAGAATTTTTTATAAGTATTATAATTCCAGTTAAATTTAATTAGAAGTTAATCTTCTGTTAACAAAATTTTGATATTCAAATCTAGAATTTTTGCCATTTGTAATTAATATTCTTAGGCATATGTCTAAAGATAGATACCATTGGCTGTAAAAAACTTTACATTTGTTTTGTAACAAAATGTAAATAAATTACTCCAAACACATGGCTGACATTGTTGATACTGCTGTAAACGCTGGCTCTTTTAACACCCTAGTTGCTGCGGTTAAAGCCGCTGGTTTAGTCGATACCCTCAAAGGTGCTGGCCCATTTACTGTTTTTGCACCTACTGATGAAGCATTTTCTAAGCTTCCAGAAGGTACAGTTGATGCTTTACTCAAAGATATTCCAAAGCTCAAGAAAATTCTGACCTATCATGTTGTTTCAGGTAAAGTGTTAGCAGCTGATGTGGTTAAGCTGAAGTCAGCTACTACTGTTGAAGGATCTGATGTGAAAATTGACGCTTCTAATGGGGTCAAAATAAATGATGCTACTGTTGCCACACCAGATGTTGCAGCTGATAACGGCGTTATCCATGTCATTGACACAGTATTGATTCCTGCGTAAGCAAGCGTTGACATAGAAAACATATTTGTGGGGCAGCGATTAACTAAAGTCGCCGCCCCACAAATGTCTAAACTCCATTTATCTAATCAAAATACAAGAAACTCTAAAAAATAAATTATCCAATTTCACTCCTTTAAAACAACTTTCTCTCCTCCTGCTCCCTTACCAATACGGTTCGGATAAGCTCTTGAGGCTCTTGAAGCAAGAGAGTTATTGTTCAATGGCTCTTCTCTCCCTCAGCTCCAAGAGCTCGCCTCAACAGATAAATTTCTTAATCGAACCGTATTGCCTCCCTTGCCATCAAAGCAATGGGATATTCTTTTATTTGGAAGTCCCTTATTGACAGTGAAGCAACAGATTTGGATGTTCTACCAAAATAGTACCCTTGAGGGTAATGTATTGATGTTTGAATGTTGTCAGAATTAAAAGTGTAGAAACTAAGTAAAAGTATTAAAGACTAATAAAAATCAGTAGCCAAAAATTAATAAATAATTAAAGTTTCAATACTGCTTTTATTATAGCAACTAAAACTCTGATACATCAGAGCTATTAATTATTCTGCCTTAATTTCAGCTAATTCTATTGTTTGCTATATAAAACGCATAAAAATTATTGGTCAAGAGCCAAGGGTTAAGATTCAAGAGTTATTTCTTCCTTATCTTCCTTGCCCCAAATTCCCAATACCCAATCAATAATATGCCATCAACTTTACAATCAGAGATTGGTGTATCACCATCGGGTTTAAAGTGGGATATTGATAACTTTTGCTTGTGGGAAAGTACCCAAGCAGATGTAATTCTCTATATTCCTCGACAACCAAAACTCGCAATTAATTTAGAAAATAAACGCTACCAAGCTGGTGTGAGTATCTTCCATCAATGGCAAGCAGACAAAGATAATATTACTGGTGGTCATGTCAATTTTACACTGACAACAAAAACTCAATTAAGCCCTCAAGTGTGGGAAGAATTACAAGCAAAATGGCTAAAAGAAATTACCAAACAAGGGTATTCCGGTAGCCTTAAACCTAAATTTTTGCCCCTACCAATACGCCAGCTAACAGCCCAAGTTTTACTCGATCCAGAATTAGGTCAAGTCAAACAGCCTGGAGATGATAATACAACCCCAGATACTAGCGAGACTTACTTTTTATGGCTAGATTTAACAGCTAAAGGTGGCGTAGTATGGGAGCAAGGTATAAAATTGCAGCGTCTTCCAGCCGCAGATGTACAGTTAGAATATGAGTATCCGCAATTACTTCCAGCAATGAGCGCCCGCGTTCATATTGACGGTAAGCGTGTTTATAGTGCCGTTACTGCTGTATTGAACTTAGGTAAAAATGGATACTATTACGGTAATGCTAGCCAAATTCAAGCAGCTTGGGCAAATGCAGTTAAAGAAAAAGCAATTGATGTTGAGTTACTCGGTACTTTACCTGCTCAATTAGAAACAACTCGACAAAATTTAGTTAACAACTTTATTGAGCAAACAAGACAACGCTTATTTAATTTATTATTTTCACCCCAAGTGGGTACTGTCAATCAATCGGATAACGGAGATAATAGCACTATATACATTCTCCAATGGCAGAAAGATACTGATACCTTGGATTTGACTTTTCAATTAAGAGTCGAAGGTTGGACTTGGCTTAAAGGCTATATGAATGCAGATATCAATACTGTGTTTCAGACTATTGATAGCAGTTATATGAATAGTATTTACCAAGAAAGTTCCTTTCCTATTACTGTCACTGTCCAAGGTGATCCGATGATTTCCACCGTGGCAATTTCCTTGTCAGCAAGTGAAGGTAAGTTACCAGAAGCATTAATATTTGGTGCTGCTGGCGGCACAAAAGAATTTCTCGCAACTAGTCGGCAACCAAAGGATGTGACAATTAGCTATCAAGCGAAAGTTAGTTTTACATCTGCAACCTGGCCTGTACTGGAAACAAGCAAGACAGCAACAGTTGCTCAAGGTGGGAATCGAATTCTCTTACAGCCTGGAGAATGGATAGATAGACTAAGAATCTACTTTTTTATCCGCGAAGGTAACGAAATTCAACCTTTAGCTGAATTGGATAAGGATGATTACTTGGTAGTAAACGTTTCCTATCAAGGACAGCATTTACAAATACCAATTAAAGAATCAGCCCGCATCACTTCTCAAGAAGTTATGGAGTTTGTTTTTCCACTTGACCCTAAAGGTAGTCCCGGTCAACTAAAGTTAAGCGTCTTGGGTTTAATAAATAAAAAAATGATGCGGACTCCGCAGCAGACTATTAAGGCTGATGAAAAAAATGTTTATATCTTAGTCAGCAAAGATGCAATTCAACTTGTCAGTAAAGAAAGTGTGATATCTGAAGACGATGAATTAGCACAGCGCTTGTTAGAAAATCAAGCACATCCGGCAATGCAAATTCAAAATTCAAAATGACGCTCTCTGCGAGACGCTACGCGAACGCGGACTCGCTCTAAGCGAAGCTATGCCGTTGGCGCAGCCTCTCGTAGAGAAGGCTTTACGCTGCGCTAACAAAATTCAAAATTGAAGGAATTAGGCTGGGCAATGCCCACCTGACTAAACTATTAAACTTTGCAAAATTTTTCACGAGTCCACAAATGCAAAATACCAATTACAGGGGGTACACATTGATACCACCACTGTGTGCCTTGCCTCCATGACGCAGAGATAAGGTGCAATATACGTCTCAACTAAGACTACAAAATCTACAAATTAACTTTGAAACAGCCAAGGAGTGCTGTAATTTATGTCTAGTTTTTTACAAGAAGAATTGGGTGTAGCTAGTTCTGGAACCAAATGGGATGTAGCTGGTTACAAACTCTGGCAAAGTAGCCGTGATGATATTATTCTTTTTAGCCCTGCACAAGCACTTTTAGCTAAAGGTGCAGACGGACGTTATCAATCTACTGTCAGTGTTTACAACCAACAAGTCGCAGCAGGTGATGGTAACACCACTAAAATTACAGGTGGTTCAGCTGTTGTCAGCTTTACTAGCGCCATTCAATATGACCCGAAAGCGTTTGAGCAAGTTCAAGAACAGTGGCGTGCAGAAGTTCTTGGTTCTGGCAAAGCCCGCAGTCAAAACCCCAAGTTCATCGCTTTGAGTATGCGTAAGGGTGAAGCTATCCCTGTCATCGACCCAGCATTGGGGACATTTGACCAAGCACACAGTGACAAAGATATTGGTACTTCTGGTTCTGTTAGTTCTTTTCTGTTGAACCTGACTGAATTAGGCGCACAAGTTTGGGCTGATGGGATCAAAAATCGCACTGGTGTTCCTGGTGCAGTATTGATGAAATATCAATATCTGCAATTGCTACCACGGGTAGGAGCGAAAGTCACTCTTGATGCCAAACGTGCCTTTAAGCATTTGTCTACTGCCCTCGATGTTAGCTATAACGGCATTTGGTATGGTGGCAGTGCGAAGATAGATGCAGCGTGGGAAAGCATGACCCGCCAAGGCATTATTAAAATTGACTTCTTCGGTACAGCTGACCCCGAAATTGAAAAAATCCGCCAAGATTTAGTTAATACCTTCTCTCAACGTGCCCAAGATCAGTGGTTCAAGATGCTGTTTGAACCCAAGCCTGTAGTTCAACCAGCAGAACCAGGTAAGAGTGGTGGTGTTTTTGGTGGTGCTAACTTTGCCCTGAAGTGGCGCAGTGAGCAAGAAGCAATTAATTTAGCATTGGAAATTGCCTTCAACGGTTGGACAATGTTGACAACTAAGCTGGATGCACCTTTTACGATGTTGTCACAGCTTGATGCTTCCTATGTCAACGAAACCAAAACTCAGGAATCCTTCCCGGCAAAAATTATCGTTGACCCTGACGAGCAATTGCAAACCGCTGCTATTTCTTGGTCTGCAAGCGAAGGTAAATCACCCGAAGCACCAGTATTTGGCGAAACAGGCGGTACTTCTAGCTACGTTGTAACTAGTAGAAATGCCAATAACGTTAAGATTAACTACCAAGCCAAAATTAGCTACAAAGCACCTAAATGGCCTGTAATTGAAACTAAAGAAAGCAAGACTGTAGCCGACGGTGGTAACCAAATTGTCTTGAAAACCTCTTCCTGGGTTGGTCGCCACATGATTTATATGTTCATTCGTGAAGGCGACACAATTGTACCCCTGTCTGAACTCAGCGAAGATGATTATTTAGTAGCCAACGTTTCTTACAGTGGGGCGCACCTCCGCAACCCAGTTAAGGATTCGGCGCGGATTAGTCCTCTAGAACCATTGGAATTTGCTTATCCCCTTTCACCCGCAGGCGATCGCGGCCAAGCTAAATTCAGTGCCTTTGGTGTTATTCAAGGTAAACTGGTACGTTCTAAAGAGCAGAATATTAGCTTTGATGAAGAAGCTGTGTTCATTCTGGCAAGCAAGGATAGCATTCAGCTAGTTTCTCAAGACAGTGTTTTACCAGAAGATGACGCACTCGCGCAAAGCTTGTTGGAAGCTGGTCATTATGCTGTAATCAAGTCTGTGGAAACAGATAGAGAAACAATGCCAGGTAGCAATGGCAATGGTAATGGTAACACCAAGATAATTGCTGGGACTTTAGTTGCCGTTGAATACAATGCTTTAGATGCTGCACTGTGGATTGAAAGTGAAGGTACTCGCCAACGGGTGCGCTTACACAACGTCAAAGAAGCAGATCCATTTGATGATGAAGGACGCAAGCAAGTCAAAGTGCTGCTCGATGATTCCGGTGAGTATGCTCAGTCTATCTTGGTTGAGCTAGGAGCATAGTACTGCTACGCGGAATTCAAAATTCAAAAGTAAGAAATTTCAATTCTAAGGTGTGTTATTGCCCAGAGTACGGCACCATCAAAAATTGCAGGTGCGTAAGAGAGCGGCATAACACACCCTACTTCTTTTCTGGCAAATGACAAATGAGCGACCGAGTTGTTATTGTTCGAGCAGATTCCAAAATACTGCAATTTCCCAACACAGAGAGACTGCATACCTATACTAACGGCGATGTCCTTATCCGCACTAATGCACCTGAAGAGGAGTCTGCTGGGGAGAGTGAAGTAATACCTGTGCAGCTTGGTGTGAAGTTACCAGGAATCCAGGCTGAGACATTTAAATATAGCCAACCCAAACTATTAGCTGGCAATGATCGTGAAATTATCACAGTTTATGTGGAATTGATTGGCCCAGTTGCACCGGAGTGGTTGCAAACTCTCAGAGATTTGGGGATAGAACCACTCCAATATCACCCAGAAAATTCTTACTTGTGTCGCGGAACTGTGGAAGCTTTTCGACAAGCACAAGAACAATCTTTTGTGTGGCGAATTACACCAGCGACAGACTCTACTAAACCCCAAACTCCTGTACCGGAGACGGGCGAGATACCTGTGTGGATTGTGGTTCAAGGAACCCAAGCGCAAGCAGCCGAGATTATTCGGGAGTTAAATGCTTTACCAGATGTAGAAATATATCCAGAACAGGAGATTGAACAGATAGGTTTTTATCTGCGTCTGCGTGGTTTAGTGACTGCTGAGGGACAAAGTTATCTTTTGCTACATCGTTTGGTAATGGCAGTAGAACCATATATAGCACCAAAACCAGAGGATGAAGTCGCAGGATTAATTATTGCCGGAGAATATAATGCCAGTTATCAGCCCCAAGGTTCTTATCTGCGTTGGTTGGAAGACCATAATCTTAATGGTCAGGGAGTAACTATTGGTATTGTTGATAATGGTGTAGATGTTACACACCCCGCCTTTTCAGGACGCATTGCAGATTTAGGCGATGGTACAAAATCATGGCATGGTACTTTTGTGGCTGGTCATGCAGCTGGCTGCTATTTATCAGAAAAGGATGGTAATCAATTTATCTACGGTTTAGGTATGGCACCAGCTGCAAATTTGCTAGTGCAATCTAATTCTCGCCCGGCGGCTATTCTTTGCCGAGAAACTGTGACTCAAAAAGCGCCTAATGGAGTTGCAGGATGCATCCAAAATAATTCTTGGGGTGCGGGTACGCGCAATCCGATGGATTATAGTTCACAAGAAGCAGCTTATGATCAATTGGTACGTAATGCTGACCCAGAGAGTAACATTCCCAAGCCGCTGACTATCTGCTTCTCTTCTGGAAATTCGGGTGCAGCTGGACTCACCAGGCCGAAAGCCGCTAAAAATATCATTGTGACTGGGAATTCGGAGAACTACCGCCCGGATGTTGGTAAAGACCAAAGTGACAATATTCAAGAGGTTTATTCAGGCCCGCGAGCTAGTAGTTACGGTAATTGCGGTGATAGCCGTATTCGTCCGCACATAGTTGCCCCTGGGGAATGGACAGCATCAGCTAATTACGATTCACGCTCTGGTCAAAAAGAGTACATTAGTCAACAATTAACTTGGGGTGGTGGTTCATCAGGTGCTAGCCCCAAAACGGCGGGAGCTTGTGCTTTACTAATTCAATGGTGGCAACAGCACAATGGTGGGAAAGAACCTTCACCTGCAATGTTGCGTGCTTTAGTTGTTAACGGTGCGGAAGCGCTCGCATCTGGTGGGTTTATTCCGAATAAAATTCAGGGATGGGGACGGTTGAACCTGAATAATATTCTGGCAGAAGATGTAGAGCATACCTACAGCGACCAAACTGTGATGCTGAAACGTCGCGGTGAGGTGCAAACATGGCAAATTTGGGTAACCGATTCCAAACAGCCAGTGAAAATTACTTTAGCTTGGACTGATCCACCAGGTGCAATTGGTAGCGGTACGCCTGATATTTCTTGTATTGTCAACAAATTGGCGTTGCGGGTGGAGGTAGATGGTAAGCTGTATCGCGGTAATCAGTTTCAGCATGGCTGGTCATATCCTGATGGTACAGCAGAACGGGAAGCATGGGATAATCTCCAAAATATTTATTTACCAGCCGGGGAAGCAAAGCAAACAATTAAGGTGAGTGTGATGGCGTTGGATATCACCACAAATTGTTTGACAGGAAAAATTGATACACCCCAGCAAGATTTTGCTTTAGTAATTACCAATGGCCGCGAAGATAAAAATTCGCCTTCTGGGACTGTGTTTGTCGGGGTAGATAATCAAGCTCAAAGCCAACCACAGCCTGACAAACCGGATGATTTTTGGACTGCTGAACCTGGTAATCACGATCGGCGCGATCGCCAGGTTGATTGGTGGCAAAATATTAATACCAAGGCTGGCAATGAACAAAGTAATAATATCAAGCCATCCCAGCCTAAGGATGTAGATGCTTGGTGGCTAGCGGGTGCGGCTAAAGTTGCGCGTTCTCAGCCAGAAACAGAACAGAATTCTGGATTATTAGATGATGCCAATTTTGTAGCAGCTTTACAAGCTGGAGCAAATTTGGTGCAAACTGTAGGTAATCATCAAGTTGTTATTAGTAATAAAGAACAGGGAAAAGAAAAAGCGGATAGTTTTGACAGTTTCCTCCCCGAAGTCAATCAGTCTGAGTCTCCCATTTCTATAAGTGGATGTTTAAGGCGGGGTCAAAATTACAATCGGACAGAGTTAGCAAATGAAGATAATAATTCTCTTTCTTTTGCAGAGACATTAGCAAATCTAAAATTGGATTGGGAGGAATCTGATAATCAGCGACGAATAGCAGTATTGGTGGTAGGTGCTGGTACGCGGATATCTTTAACAGACTTGGAAATTCTGCGAATGCTCACTTTCCAGGGTAAACTCTATTTATTGTCAGATTACCCTCCTGTTTTGGCATTTCTGGCACAGCGAATTCATAGGCAATTGGGAATTGAATTTCGTTTAGCTGAAAGTGCGGAAAGTTTAGCGACATTAGTACAGGAAACCATAACGGAAGCAAGTGGTTTACAAAAAGTCGATGTCAAACAAAGCTCTGTTGATGATAGCAGCTTAGTAAAACGGTTTGCTTTTCAAGTTGTGAATGCTGACAAAAATTTGACACTTCGCATCCAGCTTTCGCCAAATCAACAACCATCACAAATAGAATTATATCGTCCGCAACAAAACCCGATTCTGTTAGTTGCAGGAAATGACTATATAGATATGACAGTAGAAGCAGATAATAATTCTGCTTTACAAATAAATATTGCTGCTCCAAGTAAGACCGATGATTTCATTACTTGGGCTGGTGAATGGGAAATTAAAATTTCACAATCAATAAATGAAGAGTTAACTGATGTCGCAGTTTGGGCATTAAGTGAACTAGAATTTACCAGCCACAAACAACCAACACCCATCAGTGAAACAAAACGCGATCGCACTGAAAATTTAGTGGTTATTAGTAATGAATCTGGTGTTAGCTTTAGCCGTTTGCAAAGTCAACCACAAATAATTTCTACATCCTCCATTTCATCAGAAGCAGACAGAGAGATTGATGTCACAGTAGAAGCATCTCGCCTAGAGTTAGAAACTACAGAAATTCTCCCCGAAGCTTCCTCAGAATTACTTTCTCCTTCCCTGAGTACCTTTGTGAGTGTGCCACCTGCAAGTACTGGTGCAGTGATAGTTGATTTACCCATGCATCTAGAAGGTGTGGATGCGAATGGCGATCGCTATGCCCGTAACTTTCGCATGAACTTAATCCAATTGCAACCACGTTCAGCGTTAAGGGAAAGTTTAGAGCCAGAAAAGCTGATTTTTACACCAGCAGAAATCACAGAAATTAACTATGCTGATGATGAAATTGTCAGCTTGCTTCTTAGCAAAAGTGAATATCAAAGGTTAGTGGCTGTAGTTTCGCCTATATTACGTCAGCAATTAGCAGAAATTAGCCAAGATTTTATTTCAAAAAAAAAGCTGATTTTTGGTGTGATTGGTAGCGAATTGTATGGTTTAGTAAAACTTTTGTAGGAATTGCCTACAAACAATTAAAAATTAATAATTTTATTTGATATTGCTCTTTAAGTAATTAGTAAAAAATATGTTAAAAAATGAAAGCTATCTCAAAAATATGCCTGCGTTAAAACCTATAGTAAATATTCCTGTATCTATTATTACCCACCCAAGTAGCGAGGTGAATGTCTCACATTTAAAAGATGGTATTGCAATTGCTCGTCCTATCGATAATGTGGTAATTAGAGAAAAATTATCGCCAGTTATTGATGACTTTGCAGTAGCAGGTGTAGCTGAAAATTCAACTGTGAAATTGCGCCCAATTAATGAGGAATATTCCCGAAAGAAGATTTTTTCCAAGCAGCTATATTTAGAAATCGACCCTGTACCAGTTGTTGGAAAACCTGTAGATATAGGGGATTTTTGGCTGTTTCCCGACATAGCAGAAAGTCGGGTTTTCTTCAGTCTCGCTATTCCCCGGCTGTTAAATGTTTCCTTGGTTGTACAACAAGTAAACGAAAATGGGACTATTAAAATTACAGGTGGAACTGCTATTTTAAATGTCAGCGCCTATGCTCAGGCTGATATGAATACACTAGAACTATATCGCCAAAATTGGACGCAGGCGCTAGCAGCAGCGGGTTATTATCCTGGAGGTAATCAACCTAATCCTACACCTTTTCCTAGGCCAAAACCTCCAGGTAAACTTCCGCCTGGTGAAACACCGCCAATTATTGTTAAACCTTTACCACAGATAGAAGTACAAGCTATTCCTGAGAAAATTAAAATAATTCGTTCTGCTTGGCAGTTTCAACCCCTGAACCTGCGAAATTTGCAAGCTGAACTGAATTTACCTGCAAATCATGTTGTGCGATCGCCCCAATTTACGGTAAGCAATGATGTAGGGATAGTGACTTTTTTGATTGAATTATCGGAACTGGGGGTACAGGTGTGGAAGGATGCGCTAGAACAGCGCCGCAGTAATACTATTCCTGGTATTTGTAATATTACTGCTAGTTACTACGCTCAGTTAAACAATCGAGTTGATGTAAAGCAGGGTAATTCCAGCGTATCTTTAGGTGCATTACTGGCAAACTCTGGCCCCGAAGTCATAAGTATTCAAAACCCCACAATTTCGTTAGAAGCGAAGCTAATTATTGCCGGACATCCGACAATTGAAAGCGTTGTAGTTGAATGGCAACCTAATTCTGGCGGTACACCGGGAAAAAATATTTTCACTTCTGAAGGAGGACAGTTACCCATCCAAGTAATTAGTGATAATGTCAACTCCGTGGAAATTAATTGGAATGCAAAGGTAAATTTTCGGGTAGTTGATTGGCCTCTGATTCCCGATCAAGGTAAGCTAGCTTTTGCCCAAAATAACTTTGCTGATATTATTAAACCTACAGCTTGGATACGAAACTATGACATTGTAATGATGCTGCTAGATGAACAAGGTAATGTCATACCCAGCAATAGTACTACCGACCAAAGGGTAATTGTAACTTTGACATTTAAATCACCATATTTACAAGGTGTGCCATCACTAAGTACGACTTTTGAAACTACCAGCCAAAAGATTGTTACCGTACCTTTACCAGTACCTAATCATCAGGTGCCCATCGAGTTAACGCTAAATGTAGTGGCGATGCGCGGGAACGCTACTCAAACGAAAACTCGTCAACTTCAAATTAATGAAAGCAGCGTCATTGGCACAATTAACCCAGCAGCAGAGATAGAGATTTTCACCAATTTAGACACGGTTTCTGAAGCTTCATTAGCATCGGAAATGTTAGGTTTGTTGGCAATGCTTTCGCCTGCTAATTCCTAAAAAATTGCTTCATCGAACCGCCAAGTTGCCAAGAAAAGAATCAGAAAATTTCATAAATAATTTATAGCGTTTCCTCGTAAGGGTGAAGTACAAAATTATCGTCACGGCAGTTGCTTCTCCCTTGGCGCTAGCCTCTCCCTTTGGGAGAAGGGGAGACGCTGTTCGCGTTCAAGTCTCTTAACCCGCCCAACGCACTGGCTCAACTTTTCGCTGCGTTTATCCTCTTCCATCGGCGGTTAATTTTTTATTGCTGTACCTCACCAGAATGGGAAGCGCTATAGTATTGCACCAAACCCTTGTCTCGTATAAATAAAATAGAAGAACTATAAATCAGTCTTGGCGCAATTTAGGCGTTGGCGATCAAATTCGGATCAAGAAAGTACCACAAGTACATATGCTTGAAGATACGCTGCGACTGTATCAGCAACTCGTAAAAGAGCAGGCTGTCTTGAAGGTTTTTCAAATCGATCCTTAAGGACATCCTGTAATCAGGTATAGTTTTGAGAACGATCAAGGAGAGCAAGAGTCCCATTTGCTAGCCATTGATGACAGCGATATTTGGGAACAAGTTTTGTATCAATTTTTGTAGGGTTGGCACTACCAGATCTTTCGTTAAAAGCCTGATGATGACAAGTGCCCACCCTATTGATATTACCAATTACGAATTATTAAAATTGCGTGACAGTCACACTAAGACCAGAATCAAGCTTAGGCACTTTCAAATATTCTATTGGTTCGCTACTGCTTTGAGGTGTTGGATTATTATTTGGCTGCTGACATTTTTCAAAAGCCGCCGCCGGATCTTTCAAGAATTCCAGGGGATTCACTTTTTGGCATCCTTGCTCTTCTAATCTAGAAATTCTATTATTATTTGGGATAAGATTATTAGTTGGTTGAATAATCACATTTTTCCACTTACTGTCAATCGTCGCAGCTTCTGTGATGAGATTAACCGCTTGATTAGGTACATCTGTCATCGGTACTACGACAGCAGAATTATCCGGTTCAATCATTGTCGGTATTGCATTTTGTTGTTGAGCATAGGCATTTTTAGTTCCTGCGATCGCACTCATCAAAACTAAGAAAAATAAGAGTAAATATTTCATAGGTAGATGTCTCAACATTTAATGTCAGTTTAGAAGCTGTGATTACTGTATTAATAGTAACAAGTATAGTTATAGCAAAATAGCCGTAAGAACAAGATAAAGATTTCCTTTTATGTATAAAATTTTTGAACAGTATTACTTTTGTCACATATTGTAAAAAAACAATGCAACTACTAACTTCAGACGGTATTCATCAATAATGTTCTTAGGCTAAAGCTTTGCAAAAGTTAATCTTGCTAAAGATTGCAACGACACACTCCCCAGCAATGGAGTTAGGACACCTGTTGCATAAACCCCGTTAACCTGGTAATCACTGTCTAATTATTTGAATCTGCCCAAAACCCCAACGCTCTCAAAATTTAAGAATTTCGCGGTTTAAGTAACTTGCTATATTGCATTGCTAACGGGAATAATTAACTAAATTAAATGCCTTTAGATGAATGTTTAACCGCACAACGGCTCTCACTCCATCAGAACTGAAGTCGGCGATCGTCCGCGATCCGCTGATAGTTAAACTGGATACGCTGGTGATGGACGCGATCGCTCAAATGAGCGGCGTGCGGGCTATCTGTGATGCCACTAAACTCGATGAACTCCATCTAGAGGCAAAATCGAGCTGCGTGTTAGTAGTGGAAGACGGGCACTTGCTAGGTATCTTCACGGAGCGGGACGTGGTGGGTTTGTGTGCCCAGCAGCGTTCCTTGGAGAATTTGGCGATTCGGGAGGTGATGATTCATCCAGTTGTCACCCTGCACGAGTCTGACTTCACCGATTTATTTTTTGCTGTGAATCTGCTCCAGCAGTACCGCATTCGCCACGTACCGATTCTAGACGCGCAGGATCGGGTGATAGGGTTGCTAACCAATGAAAGTCTGCGGCAATCCTCTCGCCCTATAGATCTCTTGCGATTGCGTCTGGTGTTTGAGGTGATGCTCCGTGAAGTGATTTGTGCTGGGCCAGATAGTTCCATGCTGGCGATCGCCCAACTGATGACAGCACACCGCGTCAGTTCCGTCATGATTGTGCAACCCGGTGGTAGCCAAGCTGCACCGCTACAGATTCCGGTGGGGATTTTGACAGAGCAAGATATTGTGCAGTTTCAAGCCTTGGGCTTGAACCTGGAAACCTGTTTGGCTCAGATGGTGATGAGCACGCCGATTTTTGCTGTTAGACCCGACGATTCGCTGTGGGTGGTGCAGCAGATTATGGAGCAACGCTTGATTCGTCGGTTGGCGGTAACAGGTGAGCAGGGAGAGATATTAGGTATTGTTACTCAAACCAGTTTGCTGCAAGCCTTCAACCCCTTGGAGCTATACAAGCTGGCGGAGGTGTTGGAAAAGAAGGTGGTGCAGCTAGAGACGGAGAAGGTGCAACTGCTAGAAACTCGTACCATTGAATTAGAACAGCAAGTTGAAACCCGGACAGTCGCCCTCAAAACTAAGGTAGAACAGGCGCAACTGGTGTCCGATCTCGCCATGCAAATTCGCTCGTCTCTGAGTTTGCAAACCATTCTGGACACCACCGTGGAGCAGGTGCGGCAATTACTGGGCTGCGATCGCGTCAATATTTGGCGGGTTGAAGCGGATGGGCAAACCATCGTCGTCGCAGAATCCACCAACTCCTCCCTGTGTCTGATGGGCGAAGGGGTCAGCGATACCTGCCTTCACCAAGACCACACGGAAATTTATCGCCAGGGGCGGATTCGCGTTGTGCCGGATATCTACACGACCGAAATGGCAGATTGTCACAGGGAGATGCTGATCCACCTCCAGACTCGGGCCAAAATTTTAGTACCGCTGCTATGTGATGGTGAACTGTGGGGCTTTCTCAATGCCACCGAAAGCCAGCACGCCCGCGAGTGGCAGCCGGAAGAAGTCGAACTGCTGCAAGCGTTATCGGTGCATCTGGCGATCGCCCTTCACCAAGCTACTACCCACAAAAAATTGCAGGAGCAACTGATCGAGCGCCAGCAAGCGTCAGATCGGCTGCAGGAGAGCGAACAGCGTTATATTACCCTAAATCAAGACCTAGAGGCCAAAGTCGAAGAACGCACGGCTGAACTCCAAGAACGAGAGACGCAACTCCAGAAAATATCGGAGCGTCTGGCTTTGTCCCTCAAATCTGGGGCGATCGGCTGTTGGGAGTGGGATATTGGACAAAATACCATCCTTTGGGATGAGCGGATGTACGAACTGTATGGTGCCACAAAAACATCTGATTCCTCTGTGGTCTATGACATTTGGGCAAAGGGGCTACATCCCGATGACCGTAGCTCCACCGAAACATTGCTCCAGCAAGCCGTTTTAGGACAGGCAGAATACGATACCGAGTTTCGGGTTGTGCATCCCAATGGCAGCATCCACTTCATAAAAGCCAATGGGGTGGTGGTGCGAGATGCTCAGGGCAATCCCCAAAGCATGATTGGGGCTAACTTTGATATTACCCAACGCAAACAAGCTGAAAAAACAATTCGCCAACAGGTCGCAAGAGAACAACTGCTCAGAGAAATCACCCAGCGGATTCGTCAATCCCTAGACCTCCAGACCATTTTCGACACCGCTTGCCAGGAAATCCGCCAAGTGATTCAGGCTGATCGGGTGGGCATTTTCAAGTTATATCCGGAATCAAACTTTGATGACGGCGAATTTGTCGCTGAATCGGTTGTAGAAGGGTTTCCCTCAGTGGTGGCGATTCGGGTACATGACCACTGCTTTGGCGAAAACTATTCATCCCTCTATGCCTTGGGTAGGTCTTATGTTGTTGATGATATTTATAACGGTGGAATGACAACCTGCCACACTGGCATCCTGGCTCAGTTTCAGGTGCGTGCCAATCTGATTATGCCGTTACTTTGCGGTACTGAGTTATGGGGCTTGCTGTGCATTCATCAATGCGCGACAACTCGCCACTGGCTACAGTCCGAAATTGACTTTACCCAACAACTTGCCAACCAGTTGGCGATTGCCATTCAACAAGCGAATCTTGTTGAGCAATTACAGCAAGAACTCGCTGAACGACAGCAGGCAGAAGCAAAGCTCACCGAGAGCAATCAACAACTGGCAATTTCTAACCAAGAACTCGCTCGCGCCACCCGCCTCAAGGATGAATTCCTGGCCAACATGAGCCACGAACTCCGCACCCCCCTCAACGCTATTCTAGGCATGTCCGAAGGGCTACAAGACGAAGTTTTTGGCATTGTCAATCAGCAACAACTGAAAGCTTTGGAAACCATTGAGCGCAGCGGCTCTCATCTGCTGGAGTTGATCAACGATATCCTGGATGTGGCAAAAATTGAGGCCGGACAGATTAAACTTGACTGCACCTCAATTTCAGTAGCTCATCTTTGCCAATCCAGTCTGGCGTTTATCAAACAGCAGGCATTGCAAAAACGGATTCAGCTTGACATCAAACTTCAGCACAATCTACCAGATCTGCTCGTGGATGAACGACGCATCCGTCAGGTGTTAATTAACTTGCTCAACAATGCGGTCAAATTCACCCCGGCGGGGGGACGCATTACCCTAGAAGTTAAGGAACTTTCCCGCAACATCGCCACTACGGATTCCCCAAGCCAACACTTCTTGCAAATTGCCCTGACTGATACGGGCATCGGTATTGCTCCAGAGAATATCAAGAAACTATTTCAGGCCTTCATCCAAATCGATAGCGCCTTAAATCGTCAATATGCCGGTACAGGCTTGGGGCTAGCATTGGTGAAGCGAATTGTCGAACTCCACGGCGGTAGGGTAGGGCTAACTAGTGAATTAGGGATGGGCAGTTGCTTCACTATCGAGCTACCCTGTACCCCTGGTTCTCCCCGCTCACCGGAGAATAAACCCGGCACGACTCCAGAACTGGACTGCTCAAACGTTGACGAAACCGCATCCCCCCTAATCTTGTTAGTAGAAGATAACGAAGCAAATATCAGTACAGTTTCTAGCTACCTCAGAGCTAAGGGCTATCGTATTATGTTGGCAAATAATGGTCAACAAGCCATCGACCTGGCTACAACTCAGCAGCCTGACTTGATTTTGATGGATATCCAAATGCCTTTAATGGACGGTTTAGAGGCAATCAGACAGATTCGTCTCAATCCTAACTTGGTTGATATTCCGATTGTGGCGCTCACGGCGCTGGCAATGACGGGCGATCGCGATCGCACTTTAGAAGCAGGAGCCAACGACTACCTGAGTAAACCTGTGAAGCTCAAGCAATTAGCCGCCACCATTCAACAGATGTTAATTGCAACAAAAGATCCCAAATAAAGATGGCCTATATTTTAGTAATTGACGATGAACCCGATAACTTTGATGTCATTGAAACACTGCTAACTGTCTAAAATCTGGTGCAGAGGACTTCATTAGTAAACCAGTCAATGCTGTTGAACTGCGGGCACGCATTCATTCAATGCTTAGGATTAAGCAACAGTATGACAAAATCCAAACTTTATCAAATATCCAAGTAATACCAATTCTTCAAAATAAAGCTACACATGGACAGCAGGGGAGCAGGGGGAGAATTATCTGTAGCAAGGATTTAGAGAAATGGTATAAGTACTATCAAAGCCTTGGAAAGCTCATAAGCGGTAACTTTATCTGGAACGTCGAGCCTTTACCCTCATTGCTGATCACATGAATGTGACCGCCGTGAGCTTGGACAATTTGTTGAGCGATCGCCAATCCCAACCCAAATCCGCCGCTTTCTCTTGCACGTTCTGTGTCAACCCGGTAAAAGCGCTCAAAAATGTAAGGTAAATCTGCCTCTGGAATTCCAATTCCAGTATCAATGACCTGAATTACTGCCCGATCTGGGTGAGGTTCTAAGCGTAACCAGACAGTTCCACCAGACGGAGTGTAATTGCAGGCGTTGTTGAGCAAGTTTTCGACTGCTTGTCGGAGTAAATCGGGGTCAGCCCACAACTCAATGGGTTGTTCTGGCAAATGGCTAATGAACTTGAGCGATGCTTTTGCAGCAATAGTAGTGTAATGAACAACTAAATTCTCCAATAAGCCATTAAGATTTACCCTTTTGAGTGATTCTGGAGTTAATTGTCCTTGATGCCGAGCTAACAGCAGTAGGTTATTGACCAAGGTACTCATCAACTTAGCGCTATCGATGATGTTCTCCATTGAGGGATGGATTTGGGGACGGTCTGCCGCCATTAGTAACCCAACTTGGGCGTTGGTCAAAATCGCCGAAAGTGGCGATCGCAACTCATGAGAGGCATCTGATGTAAAGCGTTGCAGTTGATTATAGGCTTGCTGAACAGGCTTCATGGCTATGCCACCGAGTACCCAACCGGTAAGTCCAATCAACCCCAGTGCTACAGGTACAGCTAGCGTCAACATGAACAGAAATTGTCTGAGATCGTTTTGAGTTTCTGTCAGAGGGATAGCAACTTGCAGATAGCCGATCACCGAATTTCCTCCTTGAACAGGCAGAGTGAGCTGGCGCAGCCAAAGCACTTTGTTTGTAAAAGGATCAACGGACTTAATCGTGAGAAACCCAGATAATGTTTTTAACTGTTCTGGAGGTGGAGTCCCAAAAAACCGCTTGAGTTTGCCATTCGGGTTATACCAGCGAACATAGACCAGTTCAATATCAGCAGGGTGAGAACCACTACCCAATAGCGGTATACTGCTCAGATCGACTTGTTTTTGTCCTTGATACAGCCGATATTGTGAACTGGCTGCCATTAGCTCTGCTCTTTTATAAAGCAGTTGATCTAATGCTTTGAGCTTATCTTTCACCTCAAGATTATAAATGACTCCAGCAAAAAGAATGAGAATGCACCCCATTGAAAGGGTAAACCAACGAGCTAAGTTACGACGACTGCGGTTAAACACAACTGATGCTAATTCGTAATTACAAGACTTGTCGTTGAACTACACTACTGCCTACTGCCTATTCTCGGTCTCAGGCGTTTTAAATCTCAAGTTGGTTCTGGTGGGTTGAGACGATAACCCATACCATAGACAGTTTCAATCCAATCTGCTGCTGCTAATGTTTGCAAACGTTGGCGAAGTTTACGAACTATAACGGTGATTGCATTGCTTTCTGGCTCACTACCCCACTCCCATACGGCTTGCTCAATTTGGTTGCGAGTCAGGACTTGGCGGGGATGACGCATGAAATACTCTAGCAACTGAAATTCTTGGCTGGAAAGGGATACAGTCGCCCCTTGGCGCTCCAAAATTAGTGTATCGAGGTGAAGTTCGAGGTCTGCCAAGCGGAGGGTGTCTCCTTGCCAGAGAGGCGATCGCCTCCTCAATGCCCGCACCCGTGCCATGAACTCTATAATATCAATTGGTTTGACTAGGTAATCATCAGCTCCCGCATCTAAGCCGATGACTTTATCAGGTGTGGTATCTTTTGCCGTGATCATTAATACAGGAGATGTTTTTCCCGCCGCCCGATACTGTTGACACAAACTCACTCCACTAATTCGAGGTAACATCCAATCCAAAATCAGCAGGTCATATTCTTTTTCAGCTAAAAGCCATTGAGCGGTTTCACCATCTTTGACACCATCGACGCTGTGTCCAGCCTGAGAGAGAACCATTTGCAGTGGCATTAATTGCTTTGGATCATCCTCTACCAGTAAGATTTTCATCACCTTTATACACTCGTGGTTGTTTACAATAATGCATTGAAGCAATCTCAACGTCTTTCATCAGTCAGATTTCAGAGGATTGTCTATCCTATTCGGATATAGATCGAGTGTGACCTAGCAAAATTAGAAGTAGGTGTAGTGTGTGGCATATTAGTAAACGTTGGCTGCAAGGGCTGGGATTAGAGTTTTGGTTGCCTCTACCAGTGGTAGCAGTTGTATTTTGGATTGGCTGTAGTTTCCTAGCTGCCCAAGAGTTAAGCCGACCCAATTCTACGGAAAATAAACTTCAGTCAGATACCCAACTCGAAGCCCGGATATCAGTCAATGTGTTGCTGATTAACGCTGCTGTCAACCGAACTAAGAGAATTACCCAAGTTGAAGTAGAAACAGCAGATCCCATTCTGAAGCGATTGGAATTAGAACTTCCAACGATAGAATTCAACCAAATAGAAGCGACAATTGCCCAAGAATTAGGTTTACCACTTCAGGATGTTAGAAAGTTAGTGCGCTATGAAGTTGTGGAATAACATAATAATAGTTGCGATTGAACACCTTCCCAATTTGCACGCTGATTCCTTGTCCTTTAGTTGCTTACTTTTTATAACAATGGAATTTGATTTTAATAATTTAGAGCCATTATTAGCGACTTTAACTAATCTTTTTGCGAACGCTGGCTGTGCAAAACAGGTAGCGGTACTTGCAGAGGCGACGGCCAAGATTGTGCAAATAGATTATGACAACTGGAACGGTGGAACTGAAATTTATAATTTCTACTTAACAATTCCTGATTATCTAGTTAGCCAAATTACTGATGATCAAGAGAACTTAGAGAATGAAATTCTGGAAAAGACATGCTATGTGCTAAGACCATATATGACAAATTGGTATATCAATAGCGTTGTTATATCACCGACGCTATCAAGTGACTCTCAATGGAGAGAAAAAGCAAAAGCATGGATAGAGGGGCAAGGTATCACTAATCAAGGTCGTGTACGTTCAGACAACATTGCAAATAAGTCATGTGATGGATTGTTATTCCGGTCTCAACCCGAAATATATTTGTATCAGGCGTTTAAGGCTCTTGGTGTTTCCTTTGCACCGCTTCCGGTATTTATTCGAGGAGGTAAAGATTATCGCCGTATTGAACCAGATTTTGTAATTATTAAAGATGGACTAATAATGATTATCGAAGTTGATGGTGATACTGTTCATCGAGAAACGCCTGCGGAAGCCCATACTCGTTTAACTATGCTCACGAGGGAGGAAGCTATTTTAGAACGGGTATTAGCAAGTCAATGTAGCACACCTGAAAATGCTAAAAAATGTGCATCTCAATTACTGGAAATCCTTAATAAAAGAAAAAAAGCGTAATCACTCGAATACTATGTTAGTAATTGATTAAATAGCCATCTACCCCTCCTTGTTGAGAAGTAGATTACCATATTCTTGAATTAGTAGAATAGATTAAAAAACCTATGGTAATGATTAACTAAATCTCAATCCTTCTATTGATGTGTTTTCTACTATTATCTTTGCTGTACCAGGTATAGATGCTAAATAGAAAATCCAGGCATTACCAGTATGTTCACTATATGTCCAATCTTCTAATGGTTCACCTTCAGTAGTGGTGACTTTGTATATTTTCCTTGGAATCAACGATATATTTGTAACTATAATTTGTTAATACAGAAGTTGATACAGCTATTTTAGGCTTTTAATAGATTATTATTTAATTATTTATTATTTATACAATAAATTTTCAGTTTATAAAGTGACAAAAGCCATTCTTATGTAAGAAAGGTACACAGCGCTTGTCTTTTAGCTTGAGGGATAAATGTGATTCAAAAATGAAAGGTGAGTACGATAAATGATTTATTCACTTTTCATTCACATTTATCAGTAATCCTGAAATAGAAGCAGATAAGCGACCTAATAAAGCTCACAATCAAACTAAAAAACTTTAGCTTCATAGTATTTAAATATTAATAAATCTTGGTTTTTAACTTACTTATTTTTATAGGAGATATTGTGATGAATTTCCATCCAATTAAAAATGCAATAGGCATTATTTCTACCCGTCAAGCTGCAACACAGGTGCTTGATGAACTCACGGCAATTGACTTTCCTATGCAGAAAATTTCTGTGTTCACTTTAGACTCTGAACACGAAAAGTTGCACGAGGATGCTAATGCGGTTAAACATACCATGACTCCGATTGAAGGTGCTAAAGCAGGCGCAATTACAGGAGGAACAGCCGGGGGCTTCCTGGCACTCACAGCCGGACTTGGTGTATTAGTGATTCCCGGTTTTGGGCCAGCGTTAGCGGTTGAATCTGTGCTGGGTACACTGCTGGCGGGTGGAGCGAGTGCAATTTTTGGCAGTGTGTATGGTGCTTTTCAAGGTTGGTTTGCTCCCGAAAGGCAACCTAGACTCTATGAGCCAACTACCTTACAAGAAGAATTTTTGGTGAAGGTAGAGGGAACAGTAGATGAAATATGGCAAGCAGAATCGATTCTCCGTTACTGGGGTGTGCGAGAGTGGCATATTTACGAACTTAGCAAAAGATTCTCGTAATAACACCAATTTGAAAAAAAGAAAAGTACAGATTCAAACAGAGAAATCCAGATTAAATCTGATGAATCTTAATTACGAATTCGTTTAACGGTTACTTCAATTTGGAGACAGAGATGGCAACAAATACGATCGCTACAAATACTTTTGCTGATTCCACAAAAGATTTACTCAACTATGAATGGCATACTCTGGCGGAACAGCAGATTTTGCAAACCTTAGCCAGCCATCCAGAAGCAGGTTTGACTCATAAAGAAGCTACCACGCGGCATCAACAGATGGGTGCAAATCAACTAACTACTAAAGATGGCAAAAGTCCTTGGCTAAAATTTTTAGAGCAATTTAATCAACCACTACTATATATTTTGCTGACGGCAGGAGTAGTAACGCTGCTGTTGCGAGATTGGATAGATGCCGGAGTAATTTTTGGTGTCACCCTGATTAATGTGATCATCGGCTACATTCAAGAATCGAAAGCTGAAGGCGCGATCGCAGCTCTATCTAAAGCCGTGACTACCGAAGCAACTGTGATTCGTGATGGTCAAAAAACCCGTCTGGCTTCGATAGAACTTGTTCCGGGTGATTTGGTACTGCTAGCTTCTGGGGATAAAGTACCTGCGGATCTGCGGCTATTAAGTGTGCGTGGGTTACAAGTTGACGAGTCTGGTTTAACAGGTGAATCCGTTCCGGTGGAGAAAGCAACTCCATCGCTAGCTGTCGAAACACCATTAGCCGAACGCAGCAATATGGCGTATGCAGGAAGTTTCGTCACCTTTGGACAGGCAGAAGGAATTGTAGTAGCGATCGCAGATGCCACCGAAACCGGTCGGATCTCGCAGTTAATTGAAAGCAGCACAAATCTGAAAACACCGCTGACGCGAAATATTGACAAATTTAGCAAAACCCTGCTTTACGTCATCTTGAGTTTGGCTGGTCTGACATTTGCAGTTGGATTAGGACAAAATGAATCTTGGATTGATGTTTTCAAAGCGGCAGTGGCTCTAGTAGTCAGCGCGGTTCCAGAAGGATTACCTGTAATTGTCACAGTCACGTTGGCGATCGGGGTTTCCCGGATGGCACGACGGAACGCGATTATTCGCAAGTTACCTGCTGTGGAAACATTGGGAAGTACAACCGTTATCTGCTCTGACAAAACTGGTACGTTGACCGAAAATCAGATGACGGTTCAAAATATTTATGCAGGTGGGCAACACTACACCGTTAGTGGTATTGGTTATGCCCCAGACGGTGAAATCCTCATGAATCAGCAGCCTGTTGATTTCAATGAAAATGCACATATTGCTGTTTGGGAATCTCTGGAAGCGGGATTGCTGTGCAATGATTCTCACATCGAATGGCGAGACGGACAGTGGAACTTAGTCGGAACCCCAACCGAGGGAGCATTGATTACGGCTGCTAATAAAGCGGGATTGACGCAAGAGAATCTAGAGCAAGAATTACCTAGAATAGACACTATTCCCTTTGAGTCCCAATTCCAATACATGGCGACTTTGCATGAATTAGATGCAAAGCGAGGGCTGAATGTGATTTATCTCAAAGGTTCTGTGGAGGCAATTCTCCAACGATGCGATCGCATATTTGATGCTCAAGGGCAACAGGCTGCGCTCAATCCTGCCACAGTGGAACAGGAAGTTGCTGGCATGGCAAACCAAGGATTACGAGTGCTAGCTTTTGCTAGAAAAGAAGTTGCGGCTAAACGCTCTTTAAATCGCCATGATATCGATCGAGGACTGGTGTTTTTAGGACTTCAAGGCATAATCGATCCGCCCCGTGAGGAAGCGATCGCCGCAGTCAACGCCTGTCAATCTGCGGGGATTCAGGTGAAGATGATCACTGGAGATCATGCGCTAACAGCAACTGCGATCGCTCGCCAAATGGGAATTTGCTCGACAGAAGAACAGGTCTTCACCGGACAGCAATTAACTCAGATGGATGAAAAAGAATTCGCCCAAGCGGCCGAGCAAGGCATGGTATTTGCGCGAGTTGCCCCAGAACAAAAGTTGCATCTGGTGAAAGCGTTGCAACTCAAGGGCGAAATTGTTGCCATGACTGGAGATGGTGTCAACGATGCTCCCGCTCTCAAGCAGGCAGATATTGGTGTAGCGATGGGCATAGCCGGGGCAGAGGTTGCCAAAGAATCGGCGGATATGCTTCTAACTGACGATAACTTCGCCTCAATTGAAGCTGCTGTGGAGGAAGGGCGAGGGGTTTACCGCAACTTGCGAAAAGCGATCGCCTTCTTGCTGCCGATCAACGTCGGAGAATCGATGACGATTTTAATTGCCATTCTCCTGTCTACTGCACTTCCCATCTTACCAATCCAAATTCTCTGGCTGAACATGGTCAGTTCAGTAGGGTTGATTGCTCCTTTAGCCTTTGAGCCAAAATCTGGACAAGTGATGCAGCAACCACCACGCAACCCTAGAGAAAAGCTTTTATCAGGTAGTTTACTCCAGCGCATCTTAGCGATTTCTGTCTTCAATTGGCTGGTAATTTTCGGAGTGTTTCAATGGGTACTTCAAACTACAGGCAATCAAGCCTTAGCTCGCACGATGGCGATTAATGGGTTGGTGGCAGCAGAAATCTTTTACCTATTAAGCATTACCCAGCTTTTACCATCTCTAGTTACCAGAATCCAAGGTAAACGCACACCCATAGCCTATGCTCCAGCGATCGGAATTGTGGTTGTAGTGATTTTACAATTTCTGTTCAGTCAGTGGAACATGATGAATCAAGTATTTAACACCACACCTTTGACATTGACTCAAGCTCTCATTTGCATGGGTATAGGTTTGCCAGTAGTGTTCATCGCTCTCATCTTGCAGCGTTTCGATCCGCTCAACTAGGGATAGTGCTAAAGAATAACGATTGCACAAGGAAGCGCGACAGCAATGGCAGAAATCACAACGGCTGCGGAAAATGTATTGTAAAAAAACAATGCAACTACTATCCCTGTTTTGTCACTCTCGGAAAACAATAATCGAAGCCAAATTCTGAAACTTGGATTGAATCTAGCTTTGAGTCTTTATTTTCTAACAGAAACTAAAATTTATAGACAAAAAGTGGAAATTAAAGCTCTGTACCCGTTTGGGTGATTGGATTCTCCCACTCTGACAAAAGCGGGATAACTTCAGACGGTATTCATCAATAATGTTCTTATACCAATTCTTCAAAATAAAGCTACACATGGACAGCAGGGGGGCAGAGG
>JAVRCF010000094.1:0-32532 GCA_034530935.1 Aulosira sp. DedQUE10
GGATAGGGGTTTCACGTTAAGTTGACACGTATGAGCATTGCTGTGCCCCTACGAAGGGTCTGTATTCTATGCAATTGAGAACTGCTATAATTACTTGATTTCCCAGAAATATAACACAAAAAATTAATCGGATGTAGCTCGCGCTAAACCCGATTTTGCGGATGATTCCCTAATTATTACTAATAATTTACAACTAATTAACTAGTAATAAAATTTACTTTTTTAACTAGCGATTTTTGTAGGGTGGGCACTGCCCAACGCCGGATGCTACGCGAATACCAACACACTGCCTCCTCTACGATTATAGAGAATGGTGCAAGATATCAGCCTCTAAGTATAGGGGCAAGCAAGGAATAGAACAAACACCTCATTGCTTCATTCCCTGTTTACTTTCACTTTGTGTCCGCTGAATCCATGATATTTGAACTTTGGAATAAAGCATCACATTTGTTTTCTACAACAATACAGAGGCTGCTGAGTGCTTGTTGGTAGTTGTCCATATCTTCTTGCTCAAGAGAGACTTTGGCAGATGTTTGTAAATCGTCAATTGCTTTGAGACGATTGGCCTCTGCATTTTGACTACCATATTGTGCAAGCTCGTAGTGAATCATACCTCGTTTGAGATAGACTTTCCCCTGTTTAGGATTGATGCGTAATGCTTCGTTAAAGTCAGCGATCGCTTTGTTGTACTCGCGAGCATAATCGTTGCTGTATTGAGCTATCTGGGAATGCACAATACCCCGTTGGAAGTAAGCTTCTGCTTGAGTGGGGTTGAAACTAAGCGCCTGGCTGAAATCATTGATTGCTTGCTGATAATCTTGTTGCGAGTCGCCGCTATATTTAGCAACTTGGGCGCGGACAACACCCCGCCGAATGTAGGCTTCAACTTCCTTATTATTCAGACGCAGGGCATTATTAAAGTCAGCGATCGCTAGGGTATATTCGCGATCGGGATCGTTGCTATAGTCAGCCAGCATATAGCGAACATTACCCCGATTCACAAAAGCTTTGAGTTCTCTAGGATTGAGTTGCAAAGCTGCGGTGTAGTCGGTGAGCGCTCCTTCATAGTCTTTCATGTTGTAGCGGGCATTACCCCGGTTGACATGAGCTTTGGCGTGGTTGGGTTCTTTGTCTATAGCTTGGTTAAAATTTTCAATTGCTCGCCCATAATCTCGCACTTTGTAAGCCGCATGACCCTGTTTATAGTAATCGTCAAAGCTGAGGTTTTTGTTTTTGATTGTCTGATTAGACATCAAAGTTTGCTGAGTATAGGCATTTTGGGAAACAACTGGGCTGGTCAATTTCACCATGACATCTAAATACCCTAACAATCCAAAACCGAGCACGCACAATCCCACTGGGTACCATTTCCGGTGTTTGGAAGCATTAGAAACAGGAGTTTTGTAGTTAAATGCTGGTTGCGTTGGTTGCCATTGATTAGTTTGCAAGGAAGCTACAGGCTGTGGTCTTTGAGTCGGCTGGTTGTAGCGCGTTTTGGCTGGGATGCGGGGTTTGAGATGTTCTTTAGCTGCTATGGCGCGATGTGATGGGAAAGGATCGCGTCCACCTAATCGTCTGGTACGTTCACACCAAGGACATACATGTAGGTGGTCGTTGTAGATATGCTGGGGATTGACACTACAAGTGATCAGGCTTTCTTCGGCTTCAGCTATTGCTAGCATCCAGGTTTGGGCGCTAGGACGCACGTGTGGGTCGTTATGCCCATCCTCAAAACAACGCAAAAACAGTTCTTGCAAGCTGGGGTGGAGAATTTCCCAAGCTGGTGCTATGGGAGTAGGAAGGTAAGGGACTTGTCGCTTTTTGCTGTAACTAAAATGACCGGAAGCAATACGTGATTCGTAGGCTGGTGGCTCATTAGCACCTTGAAAAATCCCCGAAAATGGGTGAGTCCCTTCCATTAAGAGTTGAAAAATCAGCACCCCTAAGCCAAACAGGTCATGAGTAATTTCGCGATCGTGCTGTGAAAAAATCTTATTTTGGAGTTCTGGTGGAGTAAACTCTGGTTTCCCTACAGGGCATCGGAAAACAGCATTAGTGTCTGGATCGAGTACTTGGAAGGAGTCTGTATCTACTAAGGTCACCAGTGCTGTGTCACTCACGAGGATATTTGACTCATTGACATCGCCAATGCAATATCCACTACTATGCAAAGCCGCAAAAGCAGCTGCCAGATTTCGCGCCGTGCGTAGCAGGTACTGATAGTTGAATAAAGGGCAATGTTGGCGGCGGGTTCTGGGATTGTAAAAGTCAATTATGGGACGCATCCCGCGAATACGCGGCATTAAAAAGCCAACAATGCGATCGCTACCATCTACTGCTCGCAACACATCCTGTGGCCAAGCAATTGAGATATGCCCTAAACTAGCTGTGGGGTTTTCTGGCGGATTAGCCAGCATTGCTTGAAGTTTGTAAGCGTGGGCGGCTGTGGGTTTGTGATAAACTTTGCCCACTAAATTACTATGAGATGGCACTGCATAGATACAAGCTTCACCACCACGCCCTAAACTGACGTTAAGATTCAGAATTTCCTGTTTAGGAAGACAACGTAGTACCTGCATAATAAAGTCACGGTTAACGGGGGTTACTTAAAAATGCTGAATCTGGCGGAATCTTGGCTTACGGTTTGCTCAGTGCAGCTATGATGAGTGTTAAATCATCATCGGTACGCTGTGTAATCCGCTCAGATCCCAAAAACTTTACTAACTGTTCTTTAGCCACCGTCTTATCCTGAGTATTCGCCACAAAGTCGAATAAAGGAAAGAAGAATGGTTTATGCGGTTCTCCAACAACCATATTTAAAGCCAGCATTTGTAGCCCATCAGTGAGAACGCTCACGTTGACTATGGATTCACGCCATAATTTCATTTGCGCTGTTTCTAAGGCTCCTGGCGAAGTCAAAAAAGTGGTTTCGTTAATATATTCACCACTGTCAGGCATAGTTAATGCCAGTAGATTACCCATACTATCTTTCGCCACTGCCAACCCATCACCGATCTGGGCCACCGCTACCACTTCTGGTGTGGCGACCATAACAATTAAGGTAGTTGCTAAATCCTGAAGCTGATTATTACAGGCAGTCGCTTCGTCTTCTACCGCTTTTTTAGCGGCTAACATCGCGTCTGTCAACAGCGATCGCACAATTTCATCATCAGCTAGGGAATCACGAGTGACTTCTTTGATAGATATGTTCTCTATCGCTGTTTCTACAGCAATCATCGCTCCGACTTTGCCCTGGCTTGCTGAACCTGCACCATCGGCTGCTGCTGCCACTAACACATTATCCGATAATAACTGCCAGTGGTGAGCATCCTGACACAGCTGTTTGTTTTTTAAATGGCTAGTACCACATACTGATGCAGCTACTACCTGCCATTGAGGTATCTGTTTTGACATATTCATAGATTTTTTTTGCAACAGCTAGCTGTGTTAGTATCAAGCTGCAATCTTTATTAAACAGTACCCCAACCTATTGGTGGTAGTGCCACTTGTTCATCTAGTTGTGAATGAGAAACAGCTGACATACTAGCTGACAACCATACAAACATCTCAATAAAATTTAATCCCTTAAGTTTCAAGGGCGTACGTACAGCTATCTGATTTAAGCGCGTCATGTTGGCATTGTCCACTCCAACCGTAAAAAATGCTACTTTTTTATTGGCTTCGTCTCCTTGTAAACGCTTAGTTGCTTGCTCTACCACTTGGTCTAACTCACCTTGTGGCTCGCCATCGGTAATCATAAATACCCAAGGACGATAGTAAGCAATACCATTGGCACGATATTGAGATTTACGCTCTTGAATCATGTCCAATGCTTTATGAATTCCTGAACCCATGATGGTCAATCCTTGCGCTGTTAGGATTGGTGGGTTAAATTGATCAGCAGTCACAAAGTCTTGTACTACATTAACAGTACTGTCAAATGTGACTATGGCTACCTCTACCCGCCTAGCTGCTAAGGAATTTTTGACTAATTCATCCTTTAAACTCAACAAACCTTGATTTAAAGCTTCAATAGGATCTCCTTGCATCGAGCCAGATGTATCTAGTAATAGTACACAAGGACACCGAGGTTCGGGATTTTCCGCAAATTCTACTACTTCATCAAGTCTTAATGTATCATGCATAACGTTGTGTGTTATGTTATAATTCAAAGTATTTTTTTCCTTTTACTCAAAGTATATAGTTTCTAGGGTTAAAAAAACTACAATTATAAGTATTTTCTTTGTAGATCACTTAATCATTATTAATGAGATTATTCCCACTCAATTATCTACATATTCAAGAAAATCTTAACTAATAGCCAGTTGAGTAAAAAGGAAATTACCTATAGTTTACGTTAATCTCATTAAGCCATTTAGGGAACTTTATAATTCTAGTAAACCCACAATACAATAAATACCTGCATTTTCCTACAATAAAGTTTAAAGCTTCTGTGTAGAAAGCAGTAGTTTTATATAAAAAAAATAAACCCATCGGGATCACAAGCATCATCATCAGAATTATTCTCCGCTCAATATGTCAACTGTGAGTCAAAAGCACCGTAAAAATACCAGGCTCCAGTAAGCGTACAAAATTTAACAAACGAGCTATACTGTGGTTTTTATGGCTAGTCAGGGATGTAGATATTTCTTAGCAATAATTTGTTTTTAGAGAAAAATTATTGCTAAGAAACCGTTTCATTATCGTTATTTCAAATTTACTTTGATTCACGTTGATTTTCCGGAAAACTCGAAAAGTATGAATCTTTCTGGCTCATTCTCCAAACTACGTCCCCAGAGTTTGTTAAGTCAGTTATCTAAAAGTTCTGACAGCACTTGTTTACGAGCATTTAGCAACTCTGTCGCTTGGTCGATTTACCTGGATCAGGGGAAAATAACCTATGCTACCCACTCAGTCGAACCCTTTGATCGACTAGAACGCCATTTACGTCGTCTCAGCCATCAAATTCCCCTGCTTACAAGTCAAACTCGTGTCCAATTACGTCTGATGTTTGAAGCTGACTCAGCAAGTCAAATTATCCAACAGCACAGGAATTCGGATAGCCAACCACCTGATTATCAAGCGATTCTTTGGCTTGTAAATCAAGGACATTTGCACTCTACACAAGCAGCAGTACTGATTCAAGAATTAGTCAAAGAAGTGATTGAATCCCTGCTGTTAATTAAAGTAGGAAACTATGAATTAAACGATTTACCGCCTAGTGTGCCAAAAATTTGCAGGCTTGACGTAGAAAAAATTCTTGAACGTTGCCAAACAAGATTAGAGCGTTGGCAATCTTTTGCTCCTCATATTTCTTCTCCCTATCAGCGTCCTTACCTGTTTATTAACAAATCAATCCAGAACCAAATATTTGTAGATCTGCAACCAAATTTAACTTCCTGGATGAAGGGTTTTAGCCTACGTCATCTTGCCGTAATTATGAACCAAGATGAAATACAACTGGCTCAACACTTATACCATTACATTGTCAATGGCGGAATTATATTGCATGAAGCAGACCCACCATTTGATAAATTACCAAAGACATTTAACCAAATTTCATCTTCTACCCAATACATAACAGAACCAATTGAATCGGGATTAGTTGATACAGTCGTAGAAGCAAGTAATACCTCTGCTAAAGCGCCCCCATATATTCCTTTAGAGAATATCGCTCCTCTTGAGGAATTCTCATATATTTCTTCTCCTTCTCAAGACAACTATCAGGAATTAACAATACCAAATAACATAAATTCTGCATCTGAAAGAGTAACTACTGCTACTGCAACTGCTAAAAAGGTTTACAAAATCATTTCTGTAGATGATAGTCCTACTATTCTTAAAGAAATTAGTCGTTTTTTAGAAGAGGAAAATTTTGTTGTAGTTACTATTGACGATCCGCTCAAAGCTGTCATGTCAATTATTAGGCATAAACCAGACTTAATTTTACTGGATCTAAATATGGCAGGTATTGATGGCTATGAATTGTGCCGGATTATACGCAATAATTCTATGTTTAAAAATGTTCCTGTCATATTTGTTACAGGAAATAAAGGACTTGTAGATAAAGTCAAAGCAAATTTAGTAGGGGCTTCCGGTTATCTAACTAAACCTTTCACGCGCGCCGAATTACTCAAGCTTGTCTTTATGCATTTGGCTTGATTAAATAAAGATTATAGTACCTTTGGATTGTGATGAGGAATTAATAATATGCCCACAGTTTTAGTTGTTGAAGATACTCCATCTCAATTGGAATTAATTAATAGTTTTCTGCGAGATAGTGGTTACATCGTCCTTAAAGCTTATGATGCTAAAGATGGGCTAACTCAAGCAATTAATCACCAGCCTGATGTGATTATTACTGATGTAGTTATGCCAGGACTTAGCGGTTTTGAATTTTGTCGCCAATTGAAAAAAAATTCGACAACAGAGAAAATACCAATTATTATTTGTAGTTCTAAAAATCAAGACATCGACCGGATTTGGGGGATGAGGCAAGGAGCAGATGTTTATTTAACTAAGCCGTTCACCAAACAACAATTAGTACGTGCTATTGAATCTGTTGTTGGCTGAAATCATTAATACTGAACAAGCCTCCCAGGAGAAATCTTACTCAACCTAGAAGTATGGGTATGCGAAGTTGGCTAGGAAAATTGAATATTCTATTTTCTTACTTATATTATTAAAGTTGTTTTGCTTTAAAATTGCGGGGAAGATGACTAAACTACCTCAACTCCCGCAATCAAAAACAAGATTCCCGGCTTCTTTAAAAGTCGGGAATCTTATTAGTTAAACACTACAGCAGATACAAAAATTCAAAATTTAATCAAAATTTAAATCCCTGCACCAGATTTTGCTTCTGCACCCATTGGCGCAACGTAATCGCGGAAAAGAGTAATCTGTTGCTCAAAAGGTAATTGTTTAATCCTATTTAATAGAGCTTGAGCTTCTGAGGGCAGTTTGTAATCTGAAGGTACGGGAATGATAGTAGCGTTATCCATACCTTGAGATAAGCGATACCAAAACAGTAACTTTGTAGTCTCGCCCAAAGAACCGTATTCACGGGAAATTAGATTGTCAACTTTGTTAATTAAATCACGCTGGACTTGTAATTGTTGTTCGTGAGATAATTCTTTAACTTGATTGAATAAACCTTCTGCAATCTCTGAGGAAGCAGTACTTGCACCGGGCGCTGCTGGTGTAATTGAGCCACCCACTTCTTTGTAGATAAACCAAAACAAAGCAAGCTGTTGATCCACATCCAATTTTTGCCAAGCTTGAACGTGTTCTCTGATAGTTGGATCGTTGGTTTGGGTGTATGTCATTACAAACTCCGCTGAAAATTTTTCTGTTACTTAGATAACCGTAACAAAGTTAGATCTGTGGTTTAACCCTACTGAAGATAGAAGTATATAAATTTCGGAAAATATTCTCTAAAATCTCGCAATAATACAGTGTTTAGGCATTTATAGCTGACAAACTCTGCTTTTAAAAATAAAATTTCACAATCAAAAGTATCAAATTTAAACAGAGCTTTAACCCTACTGAAGACAGATGTATTATTAGTAAGGAAATACAAAAAAATACATCATCGCATATTTCGTAGGGTTTCTAATCCAGCATTTTGATACAATTCCTGCCAGATTCCCAACTCTACCCCTAAAGGGGCAATGAGGTAATGTCCGCGTTCGTTGGGTGTCCTTAGTTGATAAGCATTATCTTAATGCTGCTGTTTCCTAATTAAAAAATCTTGAATTCTGTTGACAAAATTCTCTAAAGATTGTATGTGCTTAAATGTATCTGTAAGCTCTTGGTTGTGGGCTAATTGTTCTAGATTTTCTATAGTTTGCTGTATGGCTATAGCTCCGATATAGGCACTAGACATTTTTAGCTGAGAAATTGTGCGTGCCATTTGCTGAAAGTCTTGAGATGCGATCGCAACTTTGGTTTCTTCCAAATGAGACAGACAATCTTTAACGTATATTTGCAATAGATAAAACTCAAATTCTGTATTATTCGCTGATATTTGATGTAATACTTCCCAATCAATCGGAAATTCCAGCAAATTCTCATCTATGGTGGCAACTGTTTGTTCAGGAACAATTTCCTCTGGTGGTGTAAGTATCATTTGGCTCCAATGCTCTAGCACGGCAGCCAATTTGTCTTTGACTACAGGTTTACTTAAATAATCATCCATACCTGCATTCAGACACAGCTGTTTGTCTTCTGCCATCGCATTAGCTGTCATCGCAATTACTATAGGTTGGGAATTGCTAGCAAAGTAATTTTCTGGTAGCCGACGAATTTCTTTGGTAGTTTCCAAGCCGTCAAGAATCGGCATTTGACAGTCCATAAGAATTAAGTCGTAAGGAATTTTTTCGATAAGTTGCAAAACTTCTTCACCATTGGCAGCTACATCAGCTTCGTAGCCTAAGTTCTGAAGCTGCTTGAGGGCAACTTTCTGATTTACCCGATTATCCTCTGCTAGCAACACTCTTAACTTAGATTTGGGAGAGCTAGCAATTTTTTTCATCGGCAACGGACATGATTGTTGCTCAACAGTTGATTGGCTTCCCAAGACATTTAAAATTGTATCGAGCAGTCGGGATGGCTTTACAGGTTTGATTAAATAGTTAGCAAATCCGCTTCTAAGTGCTTTTTCTAATTCATTCTTTTGATTAGTAGAGGTGAGCAGAATCAACGGGATCTCAGAAATAACAGGATTAGATTTAATTTGTTGTGCCAGAGCCATGCCATCTATTTGAGGCATTTGCATATCTATTAAGATGACGTGATAGGGTATTCTGTGTAAGGCTGCTTCCTCTAGGATTTGCAGCGCCGAAGCAGAAGAAGCAGCCCCATCCACTTGCATTCCCCAACTGCTGGCTTGGTGGTGAATAATTTTGCGATTAGTAGCGTTGTCATCTACCACTAACAAGCGGCGATGGTTGAGCAGTTCGCGTTCTTTGACTGGGAAACTCAGCTGCGTTTGCTTCGTGAAAGAAACCTCAAACCAAAACTTCGATCCTTTGCCGAGATGGCTTTGTACCCCAATTTCTCCACCCATCAAATTCACTATTTGCTTGCAGATAGCTAATCCCAAACCAGTACCACCATATTGGCGAGTATTGGAAGCATCTACTTGGGTAAATGGTGTAAAGAGTTTGCGTTGTTCTTCAGGAGTAATGCCCAGTCCAGTATCGATAATGGCAAAGTAGATAGTAGCTTGAGTAGAGGTTTCTGATTTTAGTTCTGCTTGCACTACTACTTCCCCTGTGGCAGTGAACTTGATGGCATTACCGATCAAATTCATTAAAACTTGCCGTAGGCGACTAGTATCACCTTGAAGAAGAGTAGGAACATTGCGATGGATCAATGCCGCAATTTCCAATCTCTTATTATGAGCTAGGGGAGCTAACAAGTCTAAAACTTCTTCTACACAAGTAGACAAGTCAAAATCGAGATTTTCCAGAAGCATCTCCCCAGCTTCGAGTTTGGATAGATCCAAAATCTCGTTGATCAAAGATAAAAGAGCATCTCCACTCACACGAACTGTTTCGACAAAATCACGCTGTTCTGCATTCAGAGGAGTTTCTAACAGTAAACCAGTCATCCCCAACACGGCGTTCATCGGGGTACGAATTTCATGGCTCATGTTTGCTAAAAACATACTTTTGGCAAGAGATGCCATCTCAGCTTGTTGACGAGCGATTTCGAGTTCTTGGCGCTGAAAAGTTTCTGCTTCTAGTAGTTGGGCTTGGGCTAACGCTACACCTATTTGATCAGCTAGTGACTGCAAAAGCTCAGTTTCCCAGCTAGTCCACTGCCGGGGATAATAACATTGATGGGTAATTAGCAGTCCCCAAAGTTCACTTTTGAGAATTATCGGGACAACTAGGTTGGCTTTGACAGCAAATTGTTGCAGTAATTGGACATGGCAAGGTAGGATATCAGCCTTTTCTATGTCCGTAATCGCCCTAACTCTTCCCTGACGGAATTTTTGGATGTAGTTCTCTGTAAAACAAGAGTCATTAATATTCTGTCCCATAACTACAGGCAAGCCCGGAAGCACTGCTTCTTGAACCACCGTTAAAGCTCCATGTGGTTGGATTTGCAAGATTAATGCACGGTCAGCTTTGAGCAGCTTTTGCACTTCTTTGACGCTGTTTTGCAGAATATCATTGATTTGGAGAGATTCACGAATTTTCAGCGTGAGTTCAGCAAAAAGGTGCGATCGCTGACTTTGACGTTTTAATGCTTCTTCTACCTGCTTGCGAGGGCTGATATCCTGATACAGCCACAGATGACCATAGTAATGATCTGCGACAAAAATCGGTACGTAATCCCGGTTAAAAGTCCGCCCATCTCGCAATTGTAGTTCTTCATTTGTAACTGTTTGTTGGTTGAGTAGAATTTCTGCCACGCGCTCAATGAAGCGTTCCGGTTCACTAAACAGCAGCTGACAACCTTGGGCAAATTCCAAGTAATCCTCTCCAGTTAAAGCTTCTGGCGTTGTTGCAATACCAAACAAGCGGCAGAATTCCTGATTGACTAAGACAATTTTTCCTGACTCATCTTCTACCAAAACGCCAGCCTGTAGGTTTTGAATCAGGGTACTGAGGCGTGATGTTGTTGCCTGTAATTGCTCATTAGCAAGAATTAATTCTTGGTTACGCTGTTCAACTCGCTGTTCTAAGTATTGATTCGCTTGGATCAGAGCCTTTTCTCGCTGATACTCAGTAATTTCGCGAATCACTAAAACTACACTCCCCTGCCATTTTTCAGCCTGTGAGGTGTTTTCAAACTCTAAGGGAGACGCAGAAATCTCTAAAATTAACTCCTGGGAGTCTTTTTGAAATTCATAATAGGCTCGATTCTTAGCTTGCGTTTTCAGAGCAATCGAGATGGGATGAGCAGCAGTTGTCACATCTTTTCCAGCTTGTTTTAAGGCCAATAGATTGGACAGCTGCTTACCTAAAATGAAAATGTGTTGCTGACCTACCAGGCGATCAAACGCGGCATTACACCACTCTACTCTTCCCTGGCTATCTGTCCAGACAATCGCTTCATCCACCTTCCCTAGAGCAATCTCCATTTTTGCTAAGGTGGTACGAAGCTGATTGATTTGGTTAGCTAAAGTCTCTTGATTCATATATAGTGATGCAAATCCAATTGCCCATCAAAATTGACTCAAACGCTCATTCAGCCAAGAGTGAGTGTAGAAATTAATTGTGCCCAGGTACTTGACTACAATCCCAACTTTTCAGGGCAATTACAGGTGCTAGCTTTCCAACGGACGGAGAGTAGCCACAAAAACCCACTGACCTTATTGTTTTTCAGCCATAACTAGATGCTCAGGCTCAATCTCTCGATTGTCTTTAGTGACAACTTTGAGTTGTAATGGATGGTTAAGAACCTTTCATTCTGAAGATTTTCGATAGTAAGCATTTTCTTGATACTTCCAGTAAATTTTTTCCCTATTTTTGTAAGTTCTAGCACATTTAAAGCTGTATAGTATCTGGGAATACCTACACCCAAGATTTTCATTTGTCTCCTCTGGAAGAGACTGCAGCAGGGTTAAGTGCTATTTCCTTAACAGAGGTTCATCGAACTCACCTTTCCTGACTACCTAAAAATGCTTGCGATCGCCTTGGCTTGTCTCATAGGATCATCTGGAGAGTGTCAACGCTATCATTGGCCAAAGCAGCAGCAGATAGAAAAATTCCTCAAAGCTAGCATTGGTGATTTTTTAAAGGTAAACAATGGTAACAGTAGTTGTCGTACTTAATACCCTAATTTCGCTGATGCTACTCTATGTAGCTTGGCGAGTGTGGCAGCTGAAGCAACAGCTAGGCATAATAGCTGATAGATTCACTAACTATGAACGCTGTAGCCATGCCGTACTTTATACAGCACCAGAAAACATCTCTACTGCCCAGAAAAATATTTATAACCTGCGACAGGGAAATCAAAGACTAGAAGTGCAAATCCAACAAGTGCGGCAAATTGTCAGTCTATTGTTTCTAGGAAGGCAGGTTTTGCGGCGCTCTTTTCCCAGACTAAACTCTACAAATAGGAAGAAGACAATAGTAAAATAACTAAGCCCTTGGGAGTAGACAAAAGAAGAAACATACTGTTCTCTCTTCAAAGAGCAAGCAAAATTTCGGTTAGATAATATAGTCACTGTAAGTTTAAATAATTAAAATTGCTTGAGTCTTGCAATAGGAAAAAACCCACCTAAAATGGGTGTAAAGGAGAGAAACAATATTAAAATGTCTAACAACCGTTCTGGAGTATTTTTTGGCGGTTTGATGCTAGGGGCAACTATCGGGGCCTTGACAGGTTTGCTCGTCGCTCCACGCACAGGGCGCGAAACGCGTAAACTCTTGAAAAAATCTGCCGATGCTTTACCAGAATTGGCAGAAGATTTATCAACAAGTGTGCAGATCCAAGCAGATCGTCTCTCTGCCAACGCACTACGTAACTGGGATGAAACTTTAGACCGACTGCGGGAAGCGATCGCAGCAGGTGTTGATGCTAGTCTCCGAGAAAGTCAAGTTTTAAAGCGGCAAAACGTCGTAGAAACCCGCAGGGCTGATTCTGAAACCGACGAAGACTCAGATTCTATTGCCCAGCAACTAGAACGTTCATAGATAGAATAACCGTGATCGATCCCCTGTTTTGGCTGGGACTGTCCATACTCTTAGTCGCCGCTAGTCTGACTGCTGTTTTAGTGGCGGCTATACCGGCTTTGCGGGAATTAGCACGCGCAGCGCGTAGTGCAGAAAAGCTATTTGACACTCTTTCGCGGGAGTTACCACCCACTCTCAATGCCATTCGTGCCACAGGCTTAGAAATTACTGATTTAACCGATGATGTCAGTGAAGGTGTTAAAAGTGCCGGTCAAGTGGTTAAACAAGTTGATCAAAGCCTAGAGAGTGCCAGAAAACAAGCTCAAAACATTCAAGTAAGCACACGCAGCATCTTTGTGGGTGTCAAAACTGCCTGGAAAAGCTTCACGCGCCAAAAATCTCCGAAGCGATCGCTCGATCGTCTACCAACCCCTGAAAAAACATCCCTCCCTTCACGAGAACGAGAACCACTCAGACCAGAAAATCGCCGCGCTAAATCAGAAGTTTACCGTACTCATGATGGTTACAGCGAAGCTCCTGGCTGGGACAACAGTTTTGATGATGAAGACTAGTTGTGAATGGGGACTGGGGACTGGGGAGAAGGGAGATGAGGGAGAATAACTTTTGACTTTTGACCCTTGACCTTTGACCTTATGAGTACGCAATTAATCGCGTCTCTCCGACTTTTGTACAGACGCGATTAATCGCGTCTCTCCGACTCTTGACAAATCTGAGAAAGCATAACTCATGTTTTGCTCAGATCCTTATAGATTTAATCCCTTAGATTAGAGTAAAGTAAACAAGTGTAAAGAAGTATCTCTTTTACCGTACCTTTTAAAACAACTTGTTCACTTCTACCGTTTATATTTGTATAAAAACGTCCATGCAGTCTTGTTTTTGGCGACGATTTCTAGTATCTATTGCAGTATTTTTCTTGGCTGGGTCAATTTGGGTAATGCATTCTCCCCCAGCTCTTGCTTATGACAATCCTGAGTTGCTCCCTAAGCAGGCAACTCCAGTTGTAGACTTAGCCAAATCTCTCACTGACGTACAAGAAGAAAAGCTTGTTCAAGATTTAGAGCGTTTTGAAGTTAATACTGGTTGGAAACTGCGAGTATTGACTCAATATGACCGTACACCTGGTCGGGCAGTGATCAATTTTTGGGGTTTGGATGATAAAAGCATTTTGCTAGTGGCTGATTCTCGTGGTGGAAACATCCTCAGCTTCAGCGTTGGCGATGCGGTTTATGAGCTTTTACCCCGAACTTTCTGGATAGAACTACAAACACGTTTTGGGAATTTGTACTTTGTTCGAGAACAAGGTGAAGACCAAGCTATTCTCCAAGCCTTAAATTCAGTTAAGGGTTGTTTACTTCAAGGTGGTTGCAAAGTTGTTCCCGGATTGCCAAAAGAACAATGGATTCTCACTTTGATTACCTCCGTTATCGGTGGAGTGGTTTGTGGATTTGCGGGTCAGCCCCAGCGTGAAGGACAAATTTTTTCTTGGCAATGGGCTTTAATTTTCTCGCCTTTATGGGGAATCTTGTTTATTGCCTTCGGTATTGGACCAGTAGTGACACGCACTAGTGAGTGGTTACCTCTATTTCGTAATATCGCTGGGTTTTTGATTGGCGCTTTGGTTGCCTATCTATCTCCTATTTTCAATCGGTCTTCTTCCAATGCTGAGTTCTGAGGGGAATACCAAGAAATAAATTATCCAATATTTCGTAGGTAAGGTGCGTTAACTTAGAGGTGTTCATGCCCCTGGTTCGTCTGCGACAATACAAGCGTAGCAACGCCACACCATCTTAATTTCTCGGCGGTGCGTTAGGCGTTTCGCCATGACCCACCCTACTGAATATTGGATATTTTTGGAATTGGCAGTGCTTTATTACTCATTACTTAGTACTAGAAAAGCTCTGAAGCTGATAAGCTGAAAGCTGAGATCTTAGAGCTAAATAGTGATGGAATGGCATGTAACTGATGCTCAAAGTTTGGCAATCATTGATAGTGAAATTGGCGATCATGTATTTTCACCAGCGGAATATGAGATTATTCGGCGAGTCATTTATGCCACAGCCGACTTTGAGTATAAGTCTTTAATTCAGTTTTCTGAACATGCGTTGCAATCTGGAGCAGCAGCTTTAGCAGCGCGTACTACTATTGTGGTAGATGTGCCATTGGTACAAGTAGGTATTAGCTACGATATCCAAAATACCTTTGCCAATCCGGTATATTGTAGCTTTGAAACAGTCACACGCCCGCAAACAGAAAAAACCCGTGCAGCCGGGGGAATAGAAACCCTAGCTAGACGCTATCCAGAGGGGATTTTTGTAGTTGGTCAAGCGCAAACAGCACTAACAGCACTAGTTGATTTAATTGAAGTTGAGGAAATTCGTCCGGCTTTAATAATTGCTACACCAGTGAGGTTTTTGAATGTAGATGCTGCTAAACAACGCTTGCAAGATTCTTTAGTTCCACACATTACAATTGATGGTCGCAAAGGTAATGCAGTTATAGCAGCTGCGATCGTTGATGGCTTGGTAGACTTAGCTTGGCAAGCCTATGGGCAAGATCAGAATAGAGGAAGATAAAAAAGGGACTGGGGATTGGGTAATCGGTAATCGGTAATCGGGGAGAAATAACTTTTCACTCAGCACGGGCTAAACGCCCCGCTACCGCTACCGCTAACAGTACTCAGCACTCAGCACTCAATATTCATAATCGTCTTCGTCTCTCTGTTCTTGTTGACGGCGACGGCGACGCGGTCTATTATCTGGGTCTTCACGCAGGCGGCGACTGACTTCACCAAAAAAATCTTGTCGCACAAAAGGATAATCGCTGACCCACAAGTCACGGTTTGGAATGTAGATATTGCTGAATTCTTCAATCCTGCTTAAATCTCGACTATTTGACATCACAATCATTTCAGCAATTTGACCACGATTAATTACTTTGTAGGCGGAACGTAGTGGTGCATCAAACTCAATGGTAAATCCTGTGTCATCGCCGATTTCTAAATTAATCCGCTTTTCTCGGTTTTCTACAATTACTAACTCACCTTTGCTATTAACAGTTTCCTGCTTACCCATTAACTGGTCTGTGATCCACCAATCGAGTATTCGACCCCGGAAAAAGCCGCTGTATTTGTAACGGCGGCATTTTACATTCCGCATACTTGCCTGAAACACGGGATACCACAACCAAAAAAACGCGCCGACTATCCCCAGCACAAATACTATTAAATCAAAGTCAATTTTAAAAAAGACTTTGACCAGCAAAATCACAACTATAGCGACTACAGAAATTAATAGCCTCTGTATGAAGTTAGAAAACTTTCCCCAGTAGTACTTGTACTGGAGACCACTGGCAATTAAGGGGATTACTTGTTCAAATTTCTGTCGGGTCAGTGGAACTAACATGAGTGCTGATTTTCAGAGGGACGGGGATTGGGTAATGGGTAATGGGTAATGGGTAATGGGGATTTAGAGACAAAGAAGAAATTACTTTTGACTCTTGACCCATACCCCATGCTGTTGAAGTTTATATTATCTTTTCTAATCCATATACTAACGACTTTAGCTGTAAGACTTTGCGAATTGCTAGTAGTACTCCTGGCATATAACAAGCGCGATCGCTTGTATCATGTCTTAATGTATAAATTTGACCAGGTGCGCCAAAAATGACTTCTTGATGGGCTATCAGTCCGGGCAAGCGGACGCTGTGAATCCGAATCCCTTCTTCTGCTAAACTTCCCCTGGCTCCTGCTAATTTTTCTGTCTCTTCTACAATAGCAGAGTTAAAAGTTTTACCAAGTTCTCCTAGTAATTGCGCGGTTTTAATTGCAGTTCCACTAGGCGCATCGGCTTTTTGATTATGATGCAGTTCAATAATTTCTACATGGTCAAAATATTGAGATGCGGCGATCGCTGCTTGTTGTAGCAGTACCATACCAATAGAGAAGTTGGGAATAATCAGACAACCGGTGCTAGCCTTTTCAGCAAAGTCTGCCAAGTCCTGAATTTGTCCTGAACTTAAGCCAGTAGTACCCACAACCGGACGAATACCGTAGGCGATCGCACTGCGAATATTGTCATAAACTGAATCGGGATGGGTAAAGTCTACTATTACCCCCGGCGGCGCTTGTCTGTCACCAGCCACGTACCCCAGCATTGGTTCTAATTGATTGGTAATTGGTACTTCTAGGGGTTCACTTAAACCCGCCAACTCTCCAGCATCTTTACTTTGATGTTCCGGACTGCTGTCTATTGCACCGACTAGATTTAAATCAGGTGCTTGCGCCACAGCTTTCACTACCTCGCGGCCCATTTTGCCAGCAGCACCGTTGACAATAACTGGGATAGGAGCTTGATTCGTCATAAGTTGAGCAAAACTTTTTTAACTAATAAAGGAATTGTAAAGACTTTAGTGTTCTGGTAGCTAGTGCTGCTGTGCGGAAATTAATAAAGTCTGTTGAGGAGTTAGCCGCAAACAAGAATCTTTAATAACTAAGAATTTATCGGGTTTTTTAAGATTCTAATTTCCTAATTGAATATGCTAGGGAATACCAAAAAATAAAGTATCCAACAAGTAAAGAAAGTTGATAGAATACAGCATTTATCAGGTCAATGAATTACATAAGTAGGGCACTAACTGCCAAAAACTTAATTTTTCATTGCACTTAACCCAGTGAAGAACGGCAAGATTATACCTTCCGGAAGTTTTAAAACATTCTCTTAAACATTTACACTCTATTGTTATTAGCAGAATCCAAATATACGGTTAGTACGCGCTTAGTAGAAATTTTACGTAGCCAGTTTTCTGTTAATGCACAAATCTTAGTCTTGATGATTCTCACAAGCAAATTATTTATAGAGCAAATTTATGAAGATATTATGTCTTTTTGATTATGCTTCCGCAGATCGTAGTTGGGAACGCTGGCAAAATAAACAAGAAAGGGAGAGTCCTGAACATCACCTTTGGGGAATTACCCATCTTTATAAGTACGGCATTGATGTTGATATTCTGCCTTATGAAAAATTCCGACTGATTAAACAAATAGGAGAAAAACTGAAACTTGGCGATTTAGATCAACAGTTAAGAGTAATTTTCATTGCCGATAAGTACGATATAATTTACTCTACATGCCAGACAAGTACACTGGTTCTTGCATTACTACGCATTTTAGGAATTTTCAAAACGCCACTTGTTGTCAAGCTAGAACGTCCATTTAAAAAAAATACATTAAATAAGATATTAGTCCAACTGTTTGCCAAAGGGCACGATAAAATTCTTTGCTTGAGTAGTAAAACAGAAAATCGATTGATAAATGATTTTGGAGTCAATAAAAACAAACTGGCTTTATTAGATTGGGGGACAGATTTACCATCTTATGATGATTATGAATTTCTCGATAATGATATAAACGCTCAGAGAGTATTTGTCAGTGCTGGAAATGAGAGTCGAGATTATAATACTCTTGTCCAGGCTTTTAGCGAAGTAGATTGCTCTCTAAAATTATATTGTTCTAGTAAGTCGGCTCCTACTGTAACTCCTCTTTCCCCTAATATCACAATTGAATATAGTAAACGAGAAAACTTAGCTCTGGCTTGGAAAGCTATTTCTTGGAAAGAACTACTTTCAGAATATGCTAAAGCCTATGCGATTACTATTCCCTTGTATATTCCTCCGCACAGAATAGATACAACTCCTCTGTATGGGCTAACAAGCCTTTTAGATGCAATGGCTATGGGTAAACCTGTAATCATGACTAAACATCGACAAGCGAATATTGATGTCGAAAAGGAAAAAATTGGTTTGTGGGTAGAACCAGGTGATGTTAAAGGTTGGCAACAAGCAATTTCTTACCTGTTGGAACATCCTGAAGAAGCTCAAGAAATGGGAAAACGTGGGCGGCTATTAGCTGAACAAAAATATAATTTAGAAAATTTTGGTTCACAGTTAGCTAAAGTATTAAAAACTGCTTCAATCCCTATTGAGGGAGAATTAAATTTTGGCTTAAAAAACTAATTTTATTCCACTGCTAAAATCTTTTGCTAGAAATGGTTACAGAGATTGCATGAGAATTTGAGCGTTATAACTCAAATTCTCATGCAGCCATAAATCCAGCTAAAATTTTACACTTGGCTTCGCTAACATCTACAGGTTGACACAATTTCATCCTTCATCACAATGTATATGTAAAATCTTTTACTAGCATTCCCGGAACTAAACTACCTCCGAGTTCGCGACTCTCGTATGTTCCGACTTCGGGGATAAATTCTTGGAAATTGGTAAAATCAACTAATTTATCTCCCCAAAAGCGATAGAGGCTTTCATCAAAACGTAGGTTTTCTATGGGGGCAATAATTTCTCCATGTTCTACCCAAAAACAGGCATAACGGGTCATACCTGTGATTCTACCATTGGGGCGATCGCTCCAATTTAAGTAATGCAAATTAGATACATACAAACCTGTATCTAAGTTTGGCAAAATCTGCTCAAATCCTAAGTTTCCCGGAGTTATTTCGGGGGCACGTAAGGTTTCTGAACTATTCGCACCATTCGCAGTTTTTTGATATTCTTTGGCAGTACGAGAGTTAATTAAGGTATTTACTAAAAGTCCTTTTTCGATTAAAGGTAACTCTGGATCTGCCATTTCTCCCCAGGCGTTAAACCGTGGCACTAACCCAAGTTTAAAGTTTTCTTTTAAACTAAAGTTTGGGGACAGTACTTTGTCTTGCCGAGATAGCATAACTAATGCACTGTTACCTTGTTGCAAATCGGCTTCGCTCACAGCCCCCCAAGAAAGCATCATTAATAAATCTGCTACTGCGGCGGGTGCAAAATAAGTTTTGTATTGTCCTCGCGGTAATTCTTTAGGAGCAAAAGCTAGTAGTTCTAATTGTTTTTTATCTTGGCTTATTTTTTGGACATAAGCAGATTCATCCCAATTACTACCTGCAAAAGTACCTTTAACTGCTTGTCCAGAGGGCGTAAATAAAGAATAATCTAAGGTAAAAGTATCTGTGGCAAACCAATGTTTTTGCCCTACGGAATCGCCGTAAGCTTTAATGACTATTCCCCCAGCATATATACCAGTAAAATCTAATTCTGTAACTAGTTCTATAATTGTTGGAACTACATCTTCGATTGTCAATAATTTGCCAGAATTTATTTCTCTACTCGTGGCATTTCCTGATGGCAAAACAAGATATGGATCGATAGGTAACAAGCGTATCTCTTCGCGTAGTTCTTGTAAAGATTTATATGCTATTTGCCAATCAGTATCCCAATTACCAGTAAAAGGAAACTGCCGAAAACTGCTGCGCTGATTCTCCATCAATGTCAAGTCAATCCAACCATCAGCAACATAACCAGTTTGCCGCACTTTGGCGTGGTTAAATCGAGTAAATTGACTTCTTTCACTGCTGAGTTTTACAGTGAATTCTTCACTTGCAGTTTTTTTAATTATTAATGTTTCGATTAGTTGATTAAAGCTAGCTTCTAAAGCAGACAATTCATTAATTTTCATGGGCATTTTGGTAAATTCAAAATTTTAAAATTTACTGGAGATAAGTAAAGCAGGAATAATATTGACAACTATAATAATAAAATTAAATTGTAGGGTGTGTTATCGCTTCAGCGTAACGCACCATAAATAAATAGGGATTTCCAAAAAATAAAAACAACTGCCATAAAGGGCACAGCAACCAAATACTTTCAGCGAAACATATCTCTTGCTCTACGTTTCTTACAATTGGGGTATTTTTTTAATTGGAAGTCCCTGAAAGTAAGCACTTTCAGGTGCGTTAGCCTGCGGCATAACACACCCTACTGGCGTGGATGTTCCCATTTCATCCTTTTTCAACTACCGCCGCCAAATACTTCGACATTAGCAAATAAACAAACAGGTGAACCATGTCCTACCCAAATAGCTTGGTTTGGTTCGCCTTTACCGCAGAAAGGAGTACCGTACATTTGCCAATTTGAGGCATTACCTACTTTAGTTAAGCTTTGCCAAAATTCGGGAGTTGTGGCTCGATAGTTGGGGTTACGCAGGGTTTTGGTAAGTTTACCCTTTTCAATCAATTTCGCATACTCGCATCCAAATTGAAATTTATAACGGCGATCGTCTATTGACCAAGAACGGTTAGATTCCATAAAAACACCATGTTCTATGTCGGCGATGATTTCGGCAAAGGTGGCATTTCCTGGTTCTAAATTCAAGTTAGCCATCCGATCAATCGCAGGACGATTCCATGAGGAAGCACGGGCACAGGCTACACCTGCTACACCTGCTCTGGCTTGGCTTTCTAGGCTGCCTAAACCCCGTTTTAGTACTCCTTCTTTAATTACATACTCGCGTGTGGCTAAAGCACCAGTATCATCAAAACCATAGCTGGCGAATTCACCAGGGACGGTGGGATCAAAAGTAATGTTCATCAGTGGCGAACCATAAACTAGGTTGCCAAAATCATTCTTGCTGACAAAGCTACCACCAGCGTAGTTACGCTCATCTCCTAAAATCCGGTCAATTTCTAGAGGATGCCCGACACTTTCATGAATTTGCAGCATCATTTGGTCTGGTGCTAACACTAAATTGGTGCGTGTAGTTGGGCATTCTTCTGCTGTCAATAGTTCAACTGCTTGTTCGCCAACTTGCTGCACTCGCTGCCATAAGCCGTCTCTTTTTAATAGTTCCAGTCCGCCTTGGTAACAGTTAGCGTGGGAGCCGTTGTTGGTGCGCTGCTGTACGATCGCACCATCTTGGGCAGTAACTCCGTAATGATTACCAAATGAAATAAACTTTTGGTACACTTGGGAGCCATTGCTACTGACAAACCAACTTTCTTTCTCGCTGCTGGTAATACTGGCTGTAGCCTGGACTATTTTGTCGCTGACTTTTAGCGTTTGGCAAATCCGAACCAGCAAATCGTTGATTTCCCCAGGACTGAGCGCATCTAATGGTTCTAAAAATGGTGAGTTATATTCCCCAACCACTTTAGGACGTTCAGTTACACCAAAATCATAAATCCGCCATTCGCTGGCTACAAGTGCCTGTTTATACGCTATTTCCGCAGCAGCTTGTAAGCTGGCAAGTTCTAGAGAATTGGTAGCAGCATAACCCAAGCAGCCATTAACCAAGACTTCCAGCATTGCTCCCATTGTGGAGTATTTGCCGTTAGCTTGGGGTAAACCATCACGAACATGGCGGCTAGAGGCTGTTTCTTTAACAACTCTGATACCTACCCAATCAGCAGGAACATTAATATGCGCGATCGCTTTTGTTAATTCTGACCACATAAGAAGTAGGGGCTAGGGACTAGGGACTAGGGGCTAGGGACTGGGGATTAGGGATTAGGGATTAGGGGCTGAGAAAGGGATTAGAAAATAATATTTTTTCTAGCCTCTAGCCCCTGTGCCAACGGGTGCCATCCTTACTATCAATTAGGGTAATACCTTGGGCTTGTAGTTCGTTGCGAATGCGATCGCCTTCGGCAAAGTTTTTGGCTTTTCTGGCTGCTTGGCGTTGTGCAATCAAATCCTCTATTGCTGCATCGCTTAAACCATTACTCGCTATGGGCGTTTTTACTTCTTGTGTCGCAGTAAAACCTAGAATATTAGACAAGGTAACTAAGGTTCGCCATATCTGAAGTAATTCATCAGATGGTTTCTCGATTCTCCCTTCATGCATCAAGATATTTCTTTGCCGCCGCAGTTCCTTGGCCATTTCAAATAAGACTGTTAACCCACCAGGAAAATTAAAATCATCATTGATATTTATGCAAAATAGTTCAGCGTAAGGATGGAAAGTGGAATTAAATTTTGTATCCGATGGCCAACCCATTTGTTCAGCATGTCCTTCAAAGAATTGACCTTCAGGTTTAAGTAAGGAATTATTTATTGCGTCCAATGGCCAACCCAGGAGTTGACCGTATTGGTAACCAAAAAGTAAACCTTCTTTGAGGGTATGCCAGCCGTTGGTAGCGGATGTCATTGCTTCATTAGTAAAATCAATCGGTGTCCGATATTGAGCCATCAGCACAAATAACCGCACTGCCATTGGTTCCACCCCTCGATCCAGCAGATCGCGAATGGTAGTAAAGTTGCCCAAAGACTTGGACATTTTCTCACCATCTACCTTCACCATGCCGTTGTGCAGCCAGTAACGAGATAAAGGTTTGCCTGTCACCGCTTCCGATTGGGCAATTTCGTTTTCGTGGTGAGGAAAAATTAAGTCAGCACCGCCAGCATGGATATCTATGGTATCGCCCAGGCGATCGCGCACCATTGCGGAACATTCTATATGCCAGCCGGGACGGCCTGCACCCCAAGGTGATTCCCATGATGGTTCACCAGGTTTTGCTGCTTTCCATAAAGCGAAATCAAAGGGGTCTTTCTTTTTTTGGTATTCGGCATCTTCTATATTGACGCGCTCACTAGCACCCGCTTGCATATCTTCTAGATTCCGCCCAGAAAGCTTACCATACTCGGAAAATTGCCGCACAGTATAGTAAACATCGCCATCGGCTGGGTAAGCATAGCCTTTATTTTCTAAATCATGAATCAGCCTTTGAATGCCGTTCATTGTATGGGTAGCACGGGGATACTCATCAGCTTCTTTAATCCCCAGTCTAGCCATATCCTCAAAATATGCTTGAATGAACCGTTCAGCAACAGCTTCCATTGATGAGTGTTCTAGCCTTGCTTTATTCAAAATCTTGTCGTCAATATCGGTAAAATTCTGGATGTAGCGAACTTCATAGCCGCTAAACTGGAGGTATCGACGTACCACATCCCAAACAATACAAGCTCTAGCATGACCCAAATGGCAATAGTCGTATACCGTCACCCCGCAGTAATACATCTTAACCTTGCCTGGTTCTACTGTTTCAAAGGGTTCCTGACGACGCGTGAGGGTATTGTAAAGGGTGAGGGTCATAAGCAATTCAAAATTTAAAATTCAACATTCAAAATGATAAAAGCATTATCTGCCAAGCATCCTGGCTACTTCTCTCTATGCAACATCAAGCAAGGACTGCCTAATACAGTAATTTTGCAATAAGTAGATACGTAATAATAGGGTAAAGCAGTTGGGATGATAGTCCAGCATCCCTATGCTAGTGTTTTCTGGACTATCTGCGCTACACTCCTAGTTTTTGACTTTTTTGATTTTGATAAGAGCGCTATGCAATCAGCAGTTACTCCCGAATCTCAAGCAATGGATGCGCCAAAACAAGGTATCCCTGTAACCATTATTACAGGGTTCCTCGGTAGTGGTAAGACGACTTTACTTAATCATATCCTGACTAATCAACAGGGTTTGAAAACGGCTGTTTTAGTCAATGAATTTGGTGAAATTGGCATCGATAATGAATTAATTGTAGCCACCGATGAGAACATGGTGGAATTAAGTAATGGTTGTATCTGTTGCACAATTAATAGTGATTTGGTCGATGCCGTTTACAAAGTTCTAGAACGAGAAGAAAAGTTAGATTATTTAGTTGTGGAAACAACTGGACTGGCAGATCCATTGCCAGTAGCCCTAACCTTTCTCGGCACAGAACTGCGGGATTTAACCCGGTTGGATTCGATTATTACTGTAGTCGATGCGGCGAATTATAGCCTAGATTTATTTAATTCTCAGGCAGCATATAGTCAAATTGCCTATGGTGATGTAATTATTCTCAATAAAGCAGATTTAGTAGATGAAACTGCTTTAAATGAATTAGAAAGAAAAATTGGCGAAGTTAGAGAAGGCGCTAGAATTCTCAGAACCACGCGTTCAGAAGTGCCACTTCCTTTAATTTTGAGTGTTGGTCTGTTTGAGACTGACAAGTATTTTGATACTGTGGCAGATGAACATGAGCATCACGACCATGAGCATGAGCATCATGACCATGACGATCACGATCATTCTAGCTGCGGTCATGACCATCACGATCATGACCATGAACATGAGCATCATCACCATCATTCCGACCACTTGGAAAATGATGGTTTCACCTCATTATCTTTCCAAAGCGATAAGCCTTTTTCTATTAGGAAATTTCAATATTTCTTAGATAATCAGCTACCCACTAATGTATTTCGTGCGAAGGGAATTATGTGGTTTGAGGAAAGTGCCAAACGCCACATTTTCCACTTGTGTGGTAAACGCTTCACAATGGATGATGATGAGTGGAAAGGTCAACCCAAAAACCAGCTAGTGTTAATTGGTCAAGATTTAGATAGCGATACTTTGCTCAGTCAACTAGAAAAGTGCCTTTGTATTCCATCTGTGAGTCGAGGTAAAGGGTTTGGGAAAGGATGAAGTATAAAGTATGAAGTATGAAATAAATAATTTAATGTGATTAATTTTTCATCCTTTATACTTTATCGTTCATCCCTACTATGCGCGTTATCATCCAGCGAGTTAAATCATCTCAAGTTACTGTTGATGGTGAAATTGTCGGCAAAATTGGTTGCGGACTCAACTTACTTGTAGGTATTGCCAATACTGATACCGATGCTGAACTTGACTGGATGGCGCGTAAATGTTTGGAATTGCGGTTGTTTCCTGATGAAGAAGGAGGTGCTCGCTGGCAAAAATCTGTGCAAGAAATTGGTGGTGAGTTGCTGGTGGTGAGTCAATTCACACTTTATGGTGATTGTCGCAAAGGTCGCCGTCCCTCCTTTGACCGTTCGGCTATTCCGCCATTAGCTAAAGATTTATATGACCGATTTGTTACCAAGTTGCGTACCAGTAGTTTAAAAGTAGAAACTGGTGAATTTGGTGCCATGATGCAAGTTGCAATTGAAAATGACGGGCCTGTAACTTTATTACTAGAACGAGAAGCGACTTAAGTATTTATCGGTAAATAAAGAAGTTCGGTAATAGCTAGATTGCTTAGTTCTAAAATGATGAGAGAATAATAAATTAAACATTACAAAACTTTAAGTTCACTCATCATGGCGAAAATCCAGTTTTCTAGAGGTATAGACGAAGATGTAGTTCCTGAAGTCCGCCTGACGCGATCGCGTAGTGGTGATAGTGGGACTGCAACATTTATTTTTGTCAATCCCAAAGCTTTAGCTCAAACTACTACCGAGGATATCACCGGGATGTACATGATTGATCAAGAAGGGGAAATCACCACCCGTGAAGTTAAGGCAAGATTTGTCAACGGCAGACCAGAAGCATTAGAAGCAATTTACCTGATGAAATCTGCCGAAGAATGGGATCGCTTTATGCGCTTCATGGAACGGTACGCCGATCAAAACGATCTGGGATTTAGCAAATCTTAAGAGTCAAAGGTCGGAGAGACGCGATTAATCGCGTCTGTACTCAAGGGTCAAGGGTCAAAGGGGATGAGGGAGAAATAATAAATACACAGTACCCAATGCCCCATGCCCCATGCCCATCATTTTGAGAAATTGGTATGTCGCAAAAACCTCACCCAGACGCACCGGGAATGGCGGTAAATTGTGCTGTTGTAACTGTCAGCGATAGCCGTTCCCCAGAGACAGACAAGAGTGGCCAGCTAATTCAGGAATTACTTCTAGCTGCTAATCATGCGATCGCAGCCTACAAAATTATCAAAGATGAACCCACACAAATTCAAGGACAGATAGAACTGCTGGCTGAAGCTACAAACTTAGATGTGGTGATTTTCAATGGTGGCACAGGTATTGCACCCAGAGATACCACCTATGATGCGATTGAAAAATTGCTGGAGAAAACCTTACCAGGATTTGGCGAATTGTTTCGTTTTTTAAGTTATCAAGAAATTGGTTCACGTGTGATCGCCTCTCGCGCTGTAGCTGGTGTTTATCAAAATAAATTAATCTTCTCTCTTCCTGGTTCTAGTAACGCCGTGCGGTTGGGTATGGAAAAATTGATTTTGCCAGAACTGGTTCATTTAGTCAGCCAAGTGAGGGGATGAGGGGACTGGGGAAGGTGGGGTCCCCTTTGGGGATAAGGGGCGAAGGGGTAATGGGGACTGGGGGATATAGGACAATACGGTTCAGTTAAGGGTTATTGGTGTAAATAATCGGTCTTTGAAGACGCGATAAATCGCGTCTCTACATTAGGGTTTTGGGCTTATCTGAACCGTATTGGGATATAGGAGATATGGGGGATAGACAGAATAATTAATGACCCTTGACGCTTGACGCTTGACGCTTGACCCCCCATAAAAAAACCCCACTAGATGCGGGGTTGAGTGATTTTTATATGTTTTTCTTAAACAGGTTGAGAATTAAGCGATCGCCATTGAGATTGTAGCCAAGAAAGCGGCGATGATATAAAACACGGAGACTACTTGTAATTCTGACCAGCCAGTTAGTTCCAAATGATGGTGTAGGGGTGCCATTTTGAAGAGGCGCTTACCTTTGCCATCGGGGCCTTTAGTGGCTTTGTAATAACTTACTTGAGCCATCACAGAAAGGGTTTCTACAAAGAAGATACCGCTGAGAATGAACAGCATAACTAAGCTGTTAGTTAACAGTGCTACAGCCGCTAAACCGCCACCTAAAGCTAAAGAACCAGTATCTCCCATGAAAACACGAGCTGGGTTGCGATTATGAGCTAAGAAACCTAAACAACCGCCACTTAAAGCAGCACAGAAAATCATTAATTCTGGTGAGGTGGGTGCAATCACGGCACCAAGTGCCAAAAACGCGATCGCGACTGTTCCACCAGCCAAGCCGTCAATGCCATCAGTGAGATTAGTCGCATTACTCTCTGCAACTAAGGCAAAACCAGCTAGGGGCCAGAAGATAAAACTTAAGGGAATTGAAACACCTACCAAGGGTAAAGCAATATTTGTAATACCTGTTGGTTGATTAAACATTAGCCAGAGACAAAACAGTGTTGCAAAACCAATCTGCAAACCAAGTTTCATCTTAGGGGATATACCCTTATTAGACTTACGACGGAGAATTTGCCAATCGTCTAACCAGCCAATAAACCCATAGCTAAGTGTTAATGCGGAAACCGCAAGCACTGGTGTGGCAAAATTCGACAATACACAAGCAAGAAGCACTCCAACGGGAATAAAGAATATACCCCCCATCGTTGGTGTACCTGCCTTTTTTAGATGGGCTTGGGGACCATCTTCACGGATTATTTGCCCAGTTTTGAGTGCCTGTAGCAGCGGGATCACCCAGAAGCCTAGGGCTGCTGAACCAAATGCACCCAATAATAGTGGCAGGGTCAGAGACATACCCTGCCAAGGCAATCTATTACCCATCGAATCCAAAATCAATGCTGCTCCGCCTAGCCCGATAGCCAAACAAGAAGCGATACTGATTCCAGAAAAGTTTAACCCTTGGTCAGGAGATAGTTTAGCGTCCACGGAAATTTCCCTTCACTCCACACTTACAAAACTGAACAATAGTGACGATATATGCCATATGTCACAAAGTCCTCTGCTGGAACAGACTAATCTTCGGCAATGGTGATATCGTCGTCGTCATCATCGAAATCAGCAATACCGTCTTCTCCACCGAGAAACTCTGATATCTCCTCTTCTTCATCCTGAAAATCAGGTTCATGAACGTCACGCGCGATAATCCGACCGCTGGATTGTAACCAGTCTAAAAGAGATGTCTCTTGTTTTAATGGAATCACAGCAGCTCGCTGGTTGCGGGGTTCTTCACGTAATGGAGAATTCAACATATCGCAAAATGAACGAGAACATTCAAGTAACTAGACATTTAGAGTCTATCACTGGATACGAGGTAATTTAGTTATTAATTCAACTCAATAGTTGAATAATCCGCCATCTAGCAAAAGAGATTTATTTAATTACCTTATGACAGATGACAGGAGTTTAATATTGATCTAGTTAGGCTCTATACATTTGACATTTATATATATTTATTAATGCTGATTTCATCCTGATGATTTTTGAGGTGATAAACGATGATTGGAAAAACGGCTCTCTTAGATACGATCGCTGGTACTAATCGCGGGTTACTGGCTAGTGAGCAACAGAAACAGGCTATATTGGCGGCGATCGCCACTTTAGAAGACCTAAATCCTACACCACTTCCTGTCGAAGCGACTGGCTTGCTTGATGGCAATTGGCGATTAATATACACCACAAGTAAGGCCTTATTAAACCTGGATCGATTACCTTTTTGTAAACTCGGACAAATATATCAGTATATCCGCGTAGCAAATACTAGCGTTTACAATATAGCCGAGATATATGGCTTACCTTATCTTGAAGGATTGGTCAGTGTTGCCGCCAAATTTGAGCCAGTTTCAGGTCGTCGTGTCCAAGTCAAATTTAATCGAAGTATCATTGGTTGGCAACGTTTATTAGGTTACAATTCTCCAGAAAATTTTATTCAAGAAATTGAAGCTGGTAATAAATTTACGGCACTTGATACTGCGATTAACAGTGATAGACAACAAGGATGGTTGGATATCACTTATTTAGATAACAATCTACGGATAGGTCGAGGTAACGAGGGGAGTGTATTTGTACTAAGCAAAGTGTGAGCTTTTCTTGAAGTTGTATGTGCGAACGAGACGAACTTAAGCGATTACGGGCCCTTTGTCAAGCATTCCGTCATACCTTTTTATAAAAATGGGGACTGGGGAACTCGGGGCCCCCTCTGGGGAAGGTGGGGCGAAGGGGTAATGGGGACTGGGGATGAAGGGGATGAGGGAGACAAAGGACAAACGCCGACAAATAACCCTTGACCTTTGACTCTTGACCCTTGACTCTTAACTCTTGACAAACTGCCAGTAGAAAAATAACTTAACAAAGCTTCTTGCTACGTCCGTCAGGTTGTAGAGTGAAATCAATTAGCCTTATATATTGGCGATTGATAACTAAAAGGGAAAAAAACTCATGGTTCAACGTGGTTCTAAAGTACGTATTCTCAGACCGGAGTCCTACTGGTATCAAGATGTAGGAACCGTAGCGTCTATTGACCAAAGCGGTATCAAGTATTCAGTGATTGTCCGGTTTGATAAGGTCAATTACTCAGGCATCAACACCAATAACTTTGCTGCCGACGAATTATTAGAGATTTCAGCTCCTCCAGCAGCAAAAGCGAAAAAGTAAGCAGCTAAGCTACAAGGGGATTCTTTAATGGGATGATAGAGAAGAGTTCTAAGGTTACAAGCCAACCATTAGAACTTTAAAGGTAATTAACTACCTCCTACTCTCTGCTCCTTTGATCCTCAAGAAAGCAAATTGCTTGCTTAATCAGCTTGAATGCCTGAACTGCCTGAAGTAGAAACAGTCCGGAGGGGTCTCAATCAATTGACCCTGAACCAAGAAATTACGGGTGGTGATGTGTTGCTCGATCGCACCATTGCCTACCCGTTTTCTGTCGGTGAGTTTATTGATGGAATTAAAGGGAGTGCCATTACCAGTTGGTATCGTCGTGGTAAGTATCTCCTCGCGCAACTGATTTCTGATCCCCACACCGAAGTGCAAGGAGAACATAGTGGATTTTCTCCCTCATCTCCCATATCTGCTTGGCTAGGGGTGCATCTGCGAATGACCGGTCAACTACTATGGCTGCATCGCGATGAACCACTACACAAGCACACGCGAGTCAGATTATTTTTTGGGGATCAGCAGGAATTACGTTTTGTCGATCAGCGTACTTTTGGTCAAATGTGGTGGGTTCCGCCAAATGTGGCGGTGGAAAGTATCATCACTGGGTTAGGAAAATTGGCAGTAGATCCATTTTCACCAGAATTCACAGTTGAATATTTGGCGCAAAAGCTGCAAAATCGCCGCCGTCCTATTAAGACTGCTTTATTAGATCAGTCAGTGGTAGCGGGATTAGGTAACATTTATGCTGATGAAGCGCTTTTCAAGAGTGGCATCTTACCAGAAACCCTCTGTACAAATTTGCAACGAGAGCAAATAGAGCCTTTGCAAACTGCAATTATTCAAGTATTAGAAGCTAGTATTGCCGCTGGTGGCACGACTTTTAGTAATTTTCTCAATGTCAAAGGTGTGAACGGCAACTATGGTGGTGTAGCGTCCGTATACAACCGCATGGGAGAACCTTGCCGAGTTTGTGGTAGTTTGATACAGCGAACTAGGTTAGCGGGGCGATCTAGTCATTTTTGCCCGCAGTGTCAGCATTAGTTTAGTTGAGCCTGAACACCAAAACATCCCAATAGTAGCTTTGCATCTTTGTGTATTGGCGCAAGCTAAGATCCTGTATAAAACAATTTACAAACAACAGAGGGAATCTCATGCCAGTTAAAAGAGGAGATATGGTGCGCGCTGTCCGCGAAAAGTTAGAAAATAGTTTAGAAGCACAAGCAAGTGATTCTCGCTTTCCGCCTTACTTGTTCGACAGCAAAGGCGAAATTGTAGATATCAAAGGTGATTACGCCTTAGTGAAGTTTGGGAAAGTCCCAACACCAAATGTTTGGTTGCGATTGGATCAGCTAGAGGAATTTAAGTAAAACCGAAATTTCAGGGGTAAGTTAACGTTGTAGTAAGGGCTTTAAGTCCTGGTTTTAAGTACTGAAGTGCTTACTACAAATTATTGTTTATAAAAAATTGCACTACCTACCCCAGCTTATGTTTGATTCATCTGATCCTCCTATTCTGTGTAATTTTCCCCGCGTCAGCATTATTGGTGCCGGTAGAGTCGGCAGTACCCTAGCCCAAAGAATTGCTGAGAAAAATCTTGCAGATGTCGTTTTATTAGATATTGTCCCTGGAATGCCTCAAGGATTGGCACTGGATTTAGTTGAATCCAGAGGCATTGAACTACATAATCGTCAGATTATTGGCACCAATGATTATGTAGATACATCTGGTTCAGAAATTGTGGTGATTACCGCTGGAATTCCCCGTAAACCAGGCATGAGTCGAGATGACTTACTTAAAATCAATGCCAAGATTGTGGTGGAAGCAGCCAAAAATGCGATCGCTCATTCTCCTCATGCTATTTTTCTTGTCGTCACCAATCCCTTGGATGTGATGACTTATTTAGTTGGGCAAGCTACAGGTTTAACACGCGTAGACCCGCAGGGGCTTGTCGCTAGACATCGCATTATGGGCATGGCTGGCGTTTTAGACTCAGCCCGCTTTGAAACCTTCATTGCCCTAGAATTAGGGGTTTTGCCTGCCGATGTCAAAGCAATGGTACTCGGTAGCCACGGCGATTTAATGGTTCCCTTGCCCCGTTATGCTAATGTCAACGGCATCCCGATCACAGAATTGTTAGATGCAGCCACCATTGAACGCTTAGTAGAGAGAACCCGTAATGGTGGAGCAGAAATTGTGGAATTGATGCAAACAGGTGGTGCTTTTTTTGCTCCCGCCTCTGCTGTCAGTGTGATGGTGGAATCGATTTTGCTCAATCAGTCGCGTTTGTTGCCCGTAGCGGCATATCTTCAAGGTGAATACGGTTTAGAAGATATTGTGATTGGCGTTCCCTGTCGCTTGAGTTGCGGTGGGATTGAGAGTGTATTGGAATTAAATCTTACCGATGAAGAAAAAGCTGCTTTGCGTGTTTCTGCTCAGGCAGTACGTTTAAATATTGACCGAGCGCAGGAAATATTAGCTGCTGTCAAAATCTAATTTAAATTTGCCAAAATTCGCTTAATCAATGAAACATAATTTAGGGGCACAACAGTGTTTGTGCCCCTACCCATGACAATTGATGAATTTACATTATGTATAAAGCAATACAGTTAATTTAAGAAAATTAATTGACAACAAAGCCAAAAAACTAGTTACTCAACAAAAAACCGAACAATAATTTTGGAGGGGGTTTGGGGGACGCAACCGTCCCCCAATCGGGGGCTTGGGGGAGAATCCCCCAACAGATGCTGGTTTTTTCAACAAGTGACAAATCAATCTCTAATTAGGGCTTGCTGAAAAAGTCGTGAAAAAACAACAGAAGAATTGAGTAGGTA
>JAVRCF010000095.1:0-30787 GCA_034530935.1 Aulosira sp. DedQUE10
CGGCTAGGACTACTGGGGTATCTAATCCCATTCGCTCCCCTAGCTTTCGTCCCTCGTTATTGGAACGGACATGATAGAAAGACTAAAAGCCTCAGCAGATGAACTAAATGTTGCTTGAGTCTAGCTTTCTGTGCCCAATACCGTTTCTAATAAACCTATTGTAGTACGTTCCTGGACTGAGTCCTCAATAGTGGAGCAGTCCCCTGGTTGTTGGATGAATTTCAGGTGAATCTGCAACACTATGAGACTTTTATGGTTTAGTGTTCCCAGTATTTCTTAACGACTAACACTTACACTTAATAGGTTTTCGGTGAGAACTAAAAGCCAGTGAGAACTTAACGTTCTCCTGTCTTTTCCATCGTTTCTATTACTGCTAACCCTATTCCAGAGGCTGCAATTAGCACTACTGCTGAGATTAAATAGGCATTTGCAAGCATTTGGAGGGCTTCATTGAAAAAAATGTAGGTGGTCATTATGCTTCACCTTTATAACTCTGTATTGCTAGTGCTCTTTATCTCTCCACACCCTGAGGGGTGTATTCCGTTGAAAAGCTCCTAGCATTTGCATCTTAACAAAACTTTAGCTCTTTCAGAATACATCTCAAAGTTTTTCTTTCTGAAGATTCCATGAATTTTGTTGGTATTTTGTTTCATACAATACTGCAAATCATTTTATGTCAAAAAAATACTGCCCTAATTTTCAGGAATAATACTTAGTGCGTAAGTTTTTACAATGACATTAGAAAAAAGATATGTATAGAGCTTTTGTGTAGGATTATATTTGGACAGAGCTTATATAATAAGGAATAGAGAGGAAAAGTTCAAAAGACATATTTTAATTTTATACTGAGAAAATTACTAGATATTGGTGTCTGTTTGTCTTTCCTAAAACTTTATTTATGAAATTATTTAGCTTTAGATTGCCGAAGGGGCAATATCGCACTTCTCAATGGCATGAAGGACAAAATTGAATGGGACTAAAACTGAGAGAAAAATCCTATACAGACTAATTCCTAAGCCTCTGACTTGTAAAGATTGCTTTTGCTTTTATAGCTGAATTTAGTGGCATTTGCTACAAAAATCTCCTCTAATATCAGGTATGAGACCCAACTGCTTATCTGTGAGATACATATTTCTTTACATTACGATGAGCGATCGCAAATTCCAAGGCGACTCTCATCAATATCGTCTCTTGACAAAGCTCTATACCAAACAGCCTTCGATTGTAGATACAACTGATTGGGAAAGCGCTGGCAAATCATAGCCACCTTCCAAGCCAAAAACAATTTTGCGAGTATTCCCTAAACAATAATTCATGAAGGAACCGTAATCTTCTGGTTGCAAATTAATACTTGCTAAAGGATCTGCGGCGTTTCCATCGTAGCCAGCACTGATAATTAATAAATCTGCTTGAAAATTGGCTAAAAAGGGTATTACTTTGTTCTCAAATAGCGGCTGATACACTTGAAGAGTACTACCGGGAGGTACGGGTAAATTTAATACATTATTATGAAAGCCGCGTTCGGATGCTTTACCAGTCCCAGGGTAGCAAGGGTATTGATGTAAAGAACAGTAGGCAATTTTCCTTTCAGTTTCCACGATCGCCTGAGTACCATTGCCGTGATGTACATCCCAATCTAGGATAGCAACACGGTGAATTCCAGGTTGTTGTAGGGCGTAGAAGGCAGCGATCGCAGCATTAGAAAACAAGCAAAATCCCATGCCCGTATTACTTTCTGCATGGTGTCCTGGTGGACGGGCTAGCACAAAAGCTGGATTCTCTGTTGTCAATACTGTATCAACTCCATCTAACCAAGCACTGACTGCTAACAATGCTACATCATAACTACGTGGGGAAATCGGCGTATCTCCATCTAAATAACCGCCTCCAGTCGCGGCGATATTCTTGACTTTGTTAATGTAATCTGGAGTATGAGCTTTGAAAAGCATCGGCATCAGTGATGGGTTTTCTGATGCTGGTGTAGGCGATCGCCAGATAATTTTTTCTGCAAAATGCGCTTGCTTTAAGGCGTTGACGATAGCAGTTAAACGTTGTGGTGATTCTGGGTGGTAGTTTCCAGTCTTGTGATCCAAAAACTCATCAGAATAAATGACTGGTAGCATAAATTTGGTGTTTGTCATTTGTCATTCTTACAAAGTTCTGATGCCTGTCTTGAAAAGTTCAGTTCGCCCTTGGCGTTGCCGCAGGCATCGGCGGAAGCCGCCGCTCCGACGCCAGTCGCCACAAGTCGGGGAACCCGCCCAAGGCGCTGGCTCGACTTTTCGCTGCGGCAACCCCTGCTCTTAACGGAGGAAACCTCCGCCCAACGCCACATGCTTTCCGACGCAGGGCGACACGCCACTCCCCTCAACGGAGGGAACCTCCGCACGGGGGTGGCTCAGGAACGCAGTGGCTCGACTTTGCGCTTTGGCATTTGGTGTTTGGTGTTTGTCCTCCTCTCCCTCATCTTTCCAATCCCCAATCCCCATTACCCCTTCGCCCCTTATCCCCAGAGGGGACCCCACCTTCCCCAGTCCCCAATCCTTAGTCAGGCAAATCAGCAAACACTTGCTCAACTAACTCCCTAGTCTTGGCTTCCAAATGTTGCCAATCTACTTCTCCCATTTCATCAAATAAACTAGTATCGATATCAGCGCCTGCGGAATTGGGGTTATCGGGACTGTAGTCAAGAAAACACACTTGATAACATAGTTCCCACAGATCGATATTTACTTGCTGCTCTTGACGCTGTAAACGTAGATGATATCCTGGATGGGGCGTTGGCAGATGGGAAAGAGTTTGTCTAATTTCATCTGCTTTTTCTGATGTTGCAGTTTCTATTTCTTGCAACAACTGAGTCACAATTGCTTTTGTCTGATCGGTGGTACTAGCAGGCCAAATCAATACATCATGATAAGTTCCTTTCCAGGAAGACACATCTAGTTGCTTGCGAAGATTATCGACCACGCGGATGAAGGCTGGCTGCATGAGAATTTCAGCCTGCTGCCATGCGACAGAGTTGTTTATTTTGGGTGGCATTGCTAATCAAAAAGGATGCTTAAACAAAAATTAACAATCTGCATTTATTAAAAAACTGCATTTTTAATTCAAATCTTTTCTCAAGATAGCGGATTTCATGCAGGAAAATTTGGAGATATTGATTAGCATCTGAAAAATTAGGTGTTAACACTGGGGAGAGAATATGATTGGCAAGCTACTAGACCATCGTTACCAAGTAATTAGAGTTCTGGCTATGGGAGGATTTGGGCAAACTTACATTGCTCAAGATACTAGGCGGCCAGGTAACCCCATCTGCGTTGTCAAGCATCTCAAACCTTCTACTTCTGACCCTAGAGTTTTTGACACAGCCAAGCGTCTGTTCAATAGTGAAGCCGAGACCTTAGAAGTTTTGGGTAAGCACGACCAAATACCTCGACTTTTAGCTTATTTTGACGAAAACCAAGAATTCTATCTAGTACAAGAATTTATCGAAGGAAATACCCTGAGTGAAGAGCTTTTACCTGATCAGCGCTGGAGTGAGAATCAGGTTGTGCAACTCTTACAGGAAGTCTTGGGTATTTTAGAATTTGTCCACAGCCAAGGCGTGATTCATAGGGATATCAAGCCAGATAACATTATCCGTCGGGCTGCTGACAATAAATTAGTTTTAGTAGACTTTGGGGCAGTTAAGCAACTGCGGACAAACTTGGTTACGCCAGGAGGACAACCTACAGCTACAGTAGTAATTGGCACTCCCGGCTATATGCCTACGGAACAAGGGCAAGGTAAACCCCGCCCCAATAGCGATATTTATTCATTAGGTATAATTGCTATTCAAGCTTTAACAGGAGTAGCAGCAAATGCTTTGCAAGAAGACCCCAATACAGGCGAACTCCTTTGGCGGCATTTAGTTCCAGTAAATTTTAAGTTAGCAGCAGTCTTGAACAAGATGGTGCGTTATCACTTTAAAGACCGCTACCAAAATGCAGCAGAAGCATTGCAAGCTTGTAGAGAATTAACGCCTGCTGTGGCTATAGCCTCTAAGCTACAAGAGTCACGCCAAAATTCGAGTCACCAACAAAGCAAAACTTCATCTCAAGGATCTCGGCAACAAACTATCGCAGTTGCGCCAGCTAATAAAGCTAGTGCGAAACCTGTGCGTCAAGATTCTGCTAACAAACCTGACCCATTACCTCTGATAATTGGTCTTTTATTGGCAGGTGGTGCTGCTGCTTTAGTAACAAATGTTTATCCTAGCGTGAAAAATTTAGCTGCTAATTTAACTGGTAATGATACAACTTTACAGAACAAGTGCTTAGCTATTGTTGTCAGCAATTCCAATGTTCGTTCTGAACCTAGTTCAATCAATTCTGACAGTATTGTGCAGACAGTTAGGAGTAACACTAAATTTGAGGTTACTGGCAAGCGAACAAAACAGGGTTGGGTGGAAGTGAAAGCAAACTCTGGGCGTGTAGCTTGGGCACACTCGGATGTGATAGCCAATAATGAACAATGGCTTTCTTGCTTACGAGACAAAGGTATTGCAATTAATACAGTAGATGATAATACCCTGATTGCTACTCGACCACTGCCTAAGCCAAAACCTCAATCTAGCGCTGTAGCAACTTCATCACCTAGTAAATCTGACCCATTTAGTTCAGAACCGTTTACTTCTGATTCAGACAAATCGGAGCAATCACAGTCTGGTACTGATAGCGCTAAGCTTTTGGAACAAGCCAAAAAGAAATATGAATCAGGAGATTTGCCAGGAGCGATCACACTGCTAAAATCTGTTCCTAGAAAGGCTTCTTCTGATTTTAAAGAAACTGCCGCGATGATTGCCCAGTGGCAACAAGATTGGGCTAAAGCAGATGCTTTATTTAATGATATAAATACGGCATTGGCACAAGGTCAATGGGATAAAGTTTTAGATTATCAAAAACATCCAGAAAAGTTGCCTAATATCAAATACTGGCAGGATAAGTTAGAACCGATATTTAAACAAGCTGCTGAAAATATAGCCAAGCAAGGGCTAAGTCAACTTGAGAAAAAGGATATTAATAATCTGCTAAATAAAGAAAAAACAAATAACTCCAATCCAGAAAGTAACCGCGATAATTTATAATTTTGGCTCTTGATTATTGATGATACTGGATCAGCCTGAGAACAGCTGAAAAATGTTGCCAGGAAATAATAACAGTCATTATTATTAGCATTTTCTACCTAAGTGGGAGATTTCGGTTTCTGACCTTGATTTTCCAATCAAATTCCCATTCCTAAATAAAAGTCCAGTATAACAGTGACCCAAGAGCCGTAAGTTTTCAATGAATGAGGCTTAAATTCTCTATTTTCACCTGCTTCCTGAACTAAAAGGCAAATATTTACACCAGGCTACTTATAACCTAAAGTAGTATCAGGTTGAATAAAACACACAATTTTTCTAAGTTGGAGTTTGTCCATCATGCTCAGAAAGTAAAAGATAGCTTTACTGGGAAGGCTGCTAACGTAGCTTTTGAAAATTTATATGATCCTAAGATAAATTCATCGTTAAATTGCACAAGTAGTTGTTATGAGCTGTGGAAATAGGAGGGATGAAAATATTTTGTCATTTGGCATTTACCATTTCTTCCTCATAGCCCTTTCCTTGCGTTGTCAATTTTTTATGCTTTCTGGTGTATACAGTTGAGAACGGCTACTTGCGTAATTTCCCTAAGCATTGATCACAAATTTTATAGATACATATCTCAAAAATCCGAAATGACTGGGGAACATAGTGAATTTAATACTAGTAATGGTCGTGGAGTTCATCCTTTGATTCAGCAAAGCAATTTTCAAGAAAGGTGGAAATGTGAGGGCGGAATATGCCATATTTAATCTACGCTCCTAAAACTCCCCAAGAAAGAGTTCATCAGTTGATTTTGGGGATGAACACTATCGGCCGCAGTGGGGACAACACAATTGTGATCGGGGATGAGAGCCTATCCCGTTACCATGTAGAGATTACAATTGCGGAGGATCGCATTACTATTAAAGATTTGCAGAGCCTTAATCACACTTTTGTCAATCAGGTCAAGATTGATCAACACGAACTTAAGGACGGAGACTTAATTTATTGTGGCAACGTGGAGTTCAAATTTGTTGAGAAAATTAGCGCCACATCCACAGATGATTGTACTGATAGTTCTCCAGAAGAATCGATTCCTGAGACAATCATCAAACAATTTTCTACTGAACAAAGTCGCTTTAAAATAGAGGACTTACTAGAATCTCCAGGAAGAAGAGATTCACTTTTGCGGCTATCACAACGTGGTAGTAATCAGCGGACGGTAGATAAGTTAAAAATCTTACTTGAGGTGAGCAAGCAGCTTTCCTCTCCCGAAGAACCTGATCGACTTTTAGAGAAAATTCTTAATTTGCTGTTCGAGATTATAAACGTAGATCGAGCAGTTATTCTAATGGTTAATGAAACAACCAAGCAACTCGAACAAAGAGTAGTGAAGTTACGCTCAGGAATTTCTAGTGAACATAAATTCTACAGTAAAAATATTACTAATCATGTATATCAAAATGGAAATGCAGTTGTTACCACAGATGCCTGCCTAGATAAACGCTTCCATACTTCAGAGTCTATTTTTGTACAAGCCATTCGAGCCTCAATGTGTATTCCTCTCAAACCCAGAGAAGAAGTAATTGGGGTATTATATGTTGATAATTTATCTATGTCGGATGTTTACTCTGACGAAGATGTAGAGTTTTTGACTGCTTTGGCTAATCAAGCTGCGATCGCGATTGATAACGTCAAGCTATACAAGAAAATTGAAGCTGAAGCCGTGATGCGTAATAAACTAGAGCGCTTCTTTCCCGAAGCTGTCAGGAAAAAGCTCAAGGAAGAAGCAAACTTGGGTATTGTCGATACAGAAGTTACAGCTCTATTTGCTGATATTAGTAATTTCACAAAAATGTCTTCTACCATGCAGCCGCGTCAAGTGATTGCGATGCTAAATGAATATTTCGAGGTGATGGTAGAAGAGATTGTCTTTCGCTATGAAGGCACTTTAGAAAAATATATTGGCGATGCTTTATTTGCTATTTGGGGCGCTCCTTATCGCAAAGCAGATGATACGGAGCGAGCCATACAAGCAGCAATTGATATGCAGTGGGCAGTACTGCGGTTAAATAAACATTGGGTACAGCAGGGTAAGCAACCAATTCAAATTCACATTGGACTGAATACTGGAAAAGTAGCAGCGGGAAATATCGGCTCAGAAAAACTGATTCAATACGCTACTATTGGTGATACAACAAATGTTACCAGTAGAATTTGCAACGTCGCCCAAGCTGGTGAGATAGTAATATCTCAAACAACATTTGATCGGCTCCAAGCTTTAAATTTACCTTTAGAAAAACTGCCGCTTGTGCAAGTTAAAGGTCAAGATCAGCCCTTACAACTATATCGTCTACAGTGGAATCTATTGCCATCAAAACATTCGCAAATAGGAGGTGTTGTAAGTACAGCCCCTGTTAAGTCATAACAGGTAAAAATTAGTAATCTTTTTGTCACTTTTTGTGTGTCATTTATCCCTATACAAATTGAAACAACCTACAAAAGAATGGTGGGTTACGACGCTTTCCAAGCGCATAAATTTCTAAATTGTCGTGCGTCTCACCCACCCTACAGATGAATGTCAGTTAACTTAAGCAGGATTTAGATCACCGACTTATTCGCCCGTGTATGGGGTTCTCCCCCTTGCACCCTGCACCCTGCACCCTGCCCCCTTCATTGGCTAATCGATTTTGACGCGGAAACTAACAAGCCCAGATTGACCATTGGGAATATTGCCCAACCTGACAATTACTGCACCGTTAGGATTGTTGCGATTTTCGCAAGTAGTACTTTCAGGAATCTGTTCTAAGGATGTCAGAGGTGAGAAAAATCTTCCTTGATCTGCACCAGTACCACTGCCAGTTAAGGTAATACTATTAGGTACATAAGTTGTCCCCGCAGGAATCAAGTCACATAAGTTAAGATTTTCTAATAACTGACCGGCGCGGAAATAAATTGTGTACTCTACTTCATCACCGCTTTCTATGGGTGTCTGAACTTCATATTGACCCAGAGGCGCGGGTCTGAGTACATTATCATTTTGATCGCTGGGGTCATCAACAAAAGTACTGTATTGGATACGTTGACCATTTGTTCTGGCGATCGCAGTAATGCGTTTGACTAATTGCAAACCAGTGCCGCTAGCGCCTGTTCCAGGAGCAAAACCAAAGTCTAGATTAATAATATCAGTATTGCCGTCAGTTAAATTCACTGGCAGGCTGGTTGGAGTTGTGGCTGTGGAATTTTGAGGTGTGCTGGCCTCTACGGTATAGTTACCTGGTGGCAAGCCTGTAAAAAGATAGTTACCGTTGTTGTTGGTAGTAGTGGTATCAACTATTTGTCCATTAGGGTTTCTCACAGTCAAGTTGATATTGGGAATTCCGGTTTCGCCTGGGTCTTGTCTACCATTGCCGTTTTGGTCATTGAACACCAAATCACCTAAAGAATTCCCAGGTGGTCGCCGCAAGCCAAAGTCAACAGTAGTCAGCGATTGACCTGCTTGAAGATTCACCTCGACTTGAGAACCACCAGTGGTAATTTGTGGCAAGTTGAAAGGCGGAGTAATTGTAACTCGATAGTTAGCGGCTGGTAAATTATTAAAATTGTAGATACCGTTGGCGTTAGTCGTAGTTGTTTGGGTGGTATCATCACCATTGCCCAATATACCATCCGCCCCTGGATTAGTCAGCGTCACAACAGTGTTGGGAACTCCCGCTTCACCTGAGTCTTGTATACCATTGCCGTTTGTATCATTAAATACTGTATCACCAATAGAACCGCGATCGCCATTAAACCCACCTGTACGGAAGCCAAAGTCAGCGCTATTTAGTTGTTGACTTGGTAGGAGATTGATATTAAAGGGGTTGATGCCAGTGGTGAGAATATTACCTTGGGGGGGATTGGCTCTGACTTGGTAATTACCAGGTGCCAATCCTGGGAAGCTATATTTCCCGTTAGCATCGGTGGTGGCAGTTCGCGTAGTACCATTTGGCAATGTCAGCGTTACTGTGGTGTTGGGAACTCCTGGCTCGTTATTGTCTTGTGTACCATTACCATTGGTGTCAGTGAAAACCGTATCCCCAATTGACCCATCTGTAGGTGGACGGAAACCAAAATCAACGGTATCAATATTTTGCCCGTTAGCAAGAGTAATGGCATTAGGTTGGCTAAGAGTTGGGGTGAAGCCACTAGGAGGATTGGTAACTGCAACAGTGTAAGTGCCAGGTGGGAGATTGAGGAATCGATAGACTCCATTGGCATCAGTTTTGGTTGTAGCAACTACGTTCCCGTTGGTATCCCTAAGTACAAGATTGAGGTTAGCAATTCCTGGTTCTCCTGGCTCGGCAATATTATTACCATTGGTATCGCTAAATACAAAATCTCCAATTGAACCTGTACCTTGTGCTTGTTGATTAAAGCCAAAATCAGCCTGGTCGTAATTTTGCCCAGAAGTCAAGGTAATGGGATTGGGCTGGGTGAGAGTGGGTGCAAAGCCACTAGGTGTTTGTGCAACACTAACTGTGTATTGACCCGGATTTAAATTAGGAACTGTATATCTACCATTAACATCAGTAGTGGCAGTACCAACTACAGTGCCGCTACTGTTTCTGACATTTAATTGCACACCACTGATTCCTGGTTCGCCTGGGTCTTGGCGGTTGTTGCCGTTGGTATCATTGAAGACAGTATCACCAATTGAAGCTGGTGGTGAACAGATACTGATTCTAGCTAGACCTATAGTCTCATCTTGCCCAGGTTGACCGAATTCTTGTCCTGGTTCATAGCGTATCCGGATTTGGGTAATAGCACCAGATGGTGTAATATTAACGTTGCCAAATTGTTCAAAGAATTGGGCATTTTCGTTAACCCCCTCTGCAATGACGTTATTACCGTTATTAGTAACTCTCAAATTAGTCGGACTGAATGCAGTGCCAGTTATAGGCACAGATGCATTTCCATTGGCAGCTGTCACCGTAATTCTATCTTGGTAGATTCTCCCGAAATCTCGCACCCCATCTCGGTCAACATCCATAAAGGTTAGAGGATTTGCCAAGGTGACTGGTTGAGAAAAAGTGATGGTGAGTGTGGAATTACCTTGTGTAGGGTTCTTACCCAAACCGATATTCCAGCGCAGATTTGGTCCGATGATCCTGCCGTATTCGCCTAGATCAATTCTTGTAACTTGATTATCTGAGTTGGGATCGAAATTTGCGGTGTCAGTGATTGTTCCCAGAGGTGGAGGGTTATCGCTAAACTCAAAGGTAGCTTTAACTCCATTAGCGATCAGGTTTTGAGTTAGAAATTGTGCCAGATTGCTGGTAGGTGTCCATTCAAAAGTTGCTGGTTGTGAACCAGTAGGACAACTTGGTTGTGCTTGCGCCAACACTTTTTTATCTGCAAAGCTTCCTCCAAGGGGAATCTGCGGCACAGTAAACAGTAATGTCAGAAATGTACCCCTTAAGGGTTTAACTACATTTTTAAATAAAGGTTTCATTATTGGCTTCCTAAACAAGTTGTAAAATTTTTGATCAAAAAAGCCGAGAGTGAGGGGAGGCAGGGGGCAGGGGGGCAGGGGAAGGGGGACAATGAAAAACTTTTAACTCCTTACTCCTTACTCAGGACTCAGCACTCAGCACTCCCTACGCCCTATGCCCAGTATCTACCTGTTGCCTCGGGCTGGTTCTAATTGCAGGTCTTGTTCTTGGCCTTCAATGATGATTTCCACGCCTCTCACGTCTTTAAAGATGATTTCGGCACGGCGATCGCGTGCGTAATCTACGCGGTTACTACCATCACTGACACGCTGACTTTCACCTAAGGTGCGGATGGTCATCCGTTCTGGAGGAACGCCTTGGCGTAATAAGTAATTTCTCACAGCTAAGGCTCTTCTTCTGCCCAAGGCTAAGTTATAGTCATTGCTGGCGCGGGGGTCGGTGTGACCTTGGATTTCGATAATAATGAAGGGATATTGCCGCAATACTTCCGCTACGCGATCAAGAACTGTCGCACTCGTTGGACTAATAAAAGATTTATCTAAGGCAAAGTGAACGTTCCGTGGTACCCGGATTCTGATCGGGGTGGGTGGAATTAAAGTTGGTGGGGTTGGGGTTGGCGGTTGAGGTGGTACTGGCCTAGAAGTACATTGAGGCACTGGGTTTTGCCTGCTTGCAGGTGGTAGGCTGGGTGTAGGACTTCTCTTGCCAATGAAAGCTGCGATCGCAGGTTCCGATGTGCCGTATTTGGGATCGGTGGCGATCGCACTTACGATATCTCCGACTTGCAAATTTGGCACTGTAATACTAAAATTGCCCTTTTCATCCACAGGTGCGCTGGTTAAAGGTTGACTCAGTGCCCCATAACCTGTTTGATAAATTGCTTGCTTACCTTGTTGATAATCACTCAGGCGATAAATTGTCACCTCAGAACCGGGATCGGCTTTACCTTGCAAGGTGACACTATTACCTGTAGGCAAAAATTCCCGCGTTGTAAATTCGGGTGCATTAATTGCCGCGTTACCTGTATCCAGGCGGCGATTACCAGAATTGCGTTTGGGATTAGGCCCATCTCCTCTTTGCCAGTCACTCACATCTAAATCTCTTTGGGCATTGAGGTCAATACTTAAACCTTCTAATGCCAAAAAGGAGTTATTTTGAATAATGTTGCGTTGACTTTGGGGAAAGGCTGTTACTACCACCCCAGGGCCAGTTTGATAAGAAATTTCATTATTTGTTACTTGATGGTTACTGCCCATTAAGTAAACTGCTGCCCGCCGTAATCGTCTGCCGTTATAAGTGATGCGGTTATCACGTATTTGGACGTTACCTTCTGGTTTAAATAAATATACCCCAGCCCCATCATTAGCGCAAATTAAGTTGCTAGTAATTTGGGAGTTGTTCACAACGCCTTCTATGCGTAAAGCATCGGGCATTCCAGCCAAGCCGTTGCTGACAATGATGTTTTCTTGGACTAAGGTATTTTCACCCCTGACTGAGGTAATAATGGCGCTGCCATCATGGTAATAGATGCGGTTGCGGCGAATTGTTGAGCCTTGGGAGTTGAATACGTAAATCCCGAATGCAGAAGTTTGTTCTGGTACTTTTTCCTCAGTGGTTAGCCCTAACCAATTGTTCTCAATTACCACGTTTTTTGGTGGCACATCCCGGTTGTAGAAGGGGAAGTTACTATTAGGTGGTTGCTGTTGGGTGGTATTGGGAGGTGGGAGGCGATGGGAAATGACAATATCTCCAGGGGGTGTTGTTAAAGTTACAGGTTTGGGAACACCATCGTAAATTAGCAGATTTCCTAATTGCTGCTTAATGGCGTTGGCGTTGAAACCGTAAAGGCTCAAACCGCGAATTGTCACGCCATCGGCGACGACGGTTAAACCGCGAAATATTTCTTTACCTGGTGCAGGTGCGATCGCAACGACAGGAATCGGAATGGCAATTTCGGCTGTAGCGGAACGGTCAGCATTGTATCCTGGCTGGGTAGCGCCATCTATAACTAACCCCGGACTAGCTAAATCTGGTAATTGTGTTTGTAACAGGATGGTAGTGGCGGTTGGAGGTAAATTAAATTCAATCCGCGAACTGCTGGCAGGTTGCACCAGGGCTTTTTCGACGTTGCTGAGTTGGGCAACTGTGAGGGTACCATTTACCAGTTCGATGGCTTCACGTAAAGTTAGCTGCTCATCTGGCTGGATATTACCATCTTGGTTGCTGTTGACTATTACCCGTAGAGAAATGGGTAAAGGTAAAGTGGGTGTTTGACTGAATGCAACTTCGGAAGTTAATAGGCAGAAGGTAAGAGGGAAAACGAACCGCGTAGACGCGCTAGCGGCTTCCCGCAGGGTAGGGCGCATTCGCGCAGCGTCTCGCAGAGAAGAAAGAAGAGTTTGAGAGAGATTTTGTGTGAATACCTCTGTAAAGCTTTTAGCGGGTAATTTTTGGCTGCTAAATTCTGTTTGTTGTTTGTAATCTTTTACTTTCCCCAATGGAAAATCTCGTAACCAACGGACTTTAAAACTGGACATCACTCACTCCTATACACCTTGAATCTCGACTGTGTTGCTAGTTCATTGCTTGTGGCTGTTTCAGACGCTTAATGAGTTGACTTTTGGATGTGTCTGATCCAGTGGCTTTGGGAAGCGCTTGTGCTTGTTTGAGAGTATTAATCAGTTGAGTTTGGGATGTAGGCTGTGCTTGCGCCAGGGGTTGTACTTCCGATTCTTGCTGTTGCTTGGGTACAGGTTTTTGCAATCCAAAGCCGCCCAAAAGTTCGTTCAGCTTTAAGCTGATATTGAGATAAACACCACCTTCGGAACGATACCCTGTAAAATCCCGGTCATCGACGCTGCCAAAGCTGTAGCCTAAACCTACTCGTAAATCGGGGGTTAAATAATACCCAGACTCTACAGCTATGCCAAATTCGTTGTAGTTGGTGCCACTATTGGAGTCCTGCCCAATCCAGCGCCCTTCTACCGCTAAATCGGTACGATAACCGAGTCTGTAAGTTGCCCGTAGCTGGCCTAAGTTGACATTAGCGTCGTAGCGATCGCCATCTAAAAATGTCACACCATTACGCATGGCGTATTTGCCGTAAAATTCCCAGCGCCAATTTGGGGCGTAGATGGCTTCAGCGGAAAAGATATTTCCTGTGGCAGTACTACCTGTTAATTGCGTTTCGGGAATTGAGTCGTAGTTTTGCCGCCACTCGTATTTCAATAAGGCGTTGAATTTATCGTTACTGGGATCGCGGTAGGCTAAACCGATTTTCAGGTTGGAGGTATCGCCCAGTTCTTGGAATCTCACGCCTTCTGCAACGACACCAACGGTAGAGGGAAGAAAGACGTTAGCCTCTCCAGCTTGTTGATAGCGGACTAATGCTGTTAACGCTGGTGAAAGTTTCCCGGCGGCGGCGGCGGAAATTACGAGATTGTTGCTTTCATCGCCATCACGATATTCAAACCTGGTACTGGCTTGGAATTCGGGGTTATCGGTGTACTCAAATCCCACACTATAGACTGAACCAGAATATAGCCCTAGGGTAGAGGCGGTTTGACCGACTGCATAGTATTGACCAAATTGGGAACCAGCAGCTGTGCCGTTAAAGATGTTTTTGAATATATATTCGTAACCCAGGTTAACGCGCAATCCCGGTGCGATCGCCCAACGATGATTTAACCCTACAGCACCCTGTCCTTGGAGGCCGTTAAATGCTGATAGCACTGAATAGCGACCGGTCAAACTGGTGTCGTCTGACAATTTGCGATCGAGGATCGTGTCTAGGGTGGTGATGGAATTACCGGGAATTAAGCTGCTGTCGTCATAGAATTGGTGAGCTAGCCGGAATGTCACACCTGGATAGGCTTTCCAATCTAGACCTAAGGTGGTGCGGTTGGGATATAGGGGGTCGCTATTTCCCAAATTCAGTTCATTTTGCCCTTGGAAGGTCAAAGATTGTGTTAAAGGCAGTTTCAGACGAGAGACTAATTGATCGGCATCGCCACTAAATCGAGTACTAATCCGGTCTTCGCGAGAACGATTGACATACTCTAAACTCACATCTGCCGGGCCAATTCTTTGCAATATGCCTGCCCGGAAGGTTTTGAGGGTGTTGTTAACTGTCTCTCCGGGACGACTTTGGGGTTGAGGATCAAATAAGTCAAAAAAGCCGAGCAAACTATTGAAACCGGCAGCCGTTGTGCCGTAGTTTTCTTCAAAGTCGTAGCCAAGGCTAAAGCTAGTAGTGTCAGTTACTTTAGCGAGAAGCGAAGCCCCGTAGCGTGTTTGTCCGGGTGTAAAGCTAAAGGTGGAGTTGTTGGCGAAGTTAGGTTCTACAGCGCGGTAGTAGGCTTGACCTAATAAGCGATCGCCTATTTTGCCCAAGGCTTCTAAGCGGTAAGCTGAACCGTTGACATCTTGGCCATTCAGGAGGTTGCTATTAGAACGAGCATATTCCCCGACAATCTTACCAGCGTTGCCAAAAGAGAATAAAAAGTCTGTGCCATATAGTTGAAAATCCTGGCTACCTTGATCTTCTTGCAGATAACTTCCAGCTACATAAGATTTGGTTTCTAAATCCTGGGATAAGTTATATTGCAGTCGCCCACCATAAAGTTTGGTATCCTCTCCACCTTCGTTTTGGTAGGTGACGACAATGCGTCTAACTAAGGTAGCTCCAAAGGGGTTGAGTTCTGTAGCTAGTATGGGACGGCGGAATAAAAGTGTACCGCGATCGTAGTCGATTTCGTAATCTGGGCCGCGATACAACTGTTGACGCACAATTACTGTACCGGGGCGATTAATTTCCTCTGCTTCTAAATAAACGGTTTCACTACCAGGAACCAACAGCCGCTTGGAGAGAAAGTAGTTCCCACTTACGCCGTTGGGGACGATCGTATCTCGTTGGAAGCCTTCAATATTGTTGGCGTACAACCCAGTAAGTTGTAAAGGGCCAAAGTTGTAGTTGGCTTTAAAGCCATGCAACTGTCGGGAGGTAGCTGTATAGAGTTGGGATTCTCTGGCAAATTCTTGGGTGCTGTAGTCCCCCCACATGACATAATCTGGGTCTGCTCCTGGGATTGAGGAACTACGCTCGAAGCGAGCATAAAAACTATCAATTGAGGGGGTGGTAGATGTAAAAGTGGAACTGTCGCCGTAGACGGGATATTGCTGTTCGCAGAACTGAATTCCCCCAAATAAACGATTTCTACCTTCACAATCTTGATTAATTGGGCGTTCGCTGTTAAATGCTCCCGTAAATAACCAATCTCCGACTTTACCTGTGGCAAAAACCGCAGCTGTTAAATCGACTTGGGTTCCCCCTAGTTTGTCTGGATTGAGAAAGTCCCCAAAACTGCCCCAATAGTTGGTTCCCCTGGGACCAATGCGTAAATTGATTATCCCTGTGGCTAGGGAAGGACGCAAATAGGTAGTGAATTCGACTTGAGTGTAAGCTTCAATCGGTGATTCGCCAACTTTGTCCAGGAGAGAGGTATCTGTTTGTTGCGGAAATGCCAAATCTCCAGGTTTAATTTCCGGCGATAGCGTTTTTATTTTCTCTACAGCTGCCCTAATCCGCACTTGTTGGGGTTTAATATCTGATTGCAGAGTTGCAGTGAATTCCCCATCTATAGCTCGTACCTGAAACCCGCCTTGGTCTTTATCTTGATCTATACCGACAAATTTACCAGCACTGGAGGTCAAAGTCACTAGTAATTCTTCAGTAATTGGTTGACCTTGATCGTCGGTAATTTGACCTTGCAGCTTGATTGTAGAGCGTCCATCAGCTTGGACTCGGGGATCGCCAACAGGTATAATTTCGATTTTTACTTTACTCTTGGCATTCTGCGGTACAGGAGTAGGTGTAATTGGTGGAGTTGACTGTGTAGGGACTGGTATCGGGATTGTCTGTGGTTGAGTAACCGGAGAGTTTGGGTTTTGCTGAAATTGGGTGGCTGGATCTGGTGGAAATATCGCGCCTGGATCGGTTGGGGAAGGCGTGGTAGTTGATGGGAAAGTTTGAGCAACTATCTGATCAATTTCTGTTTGTGTCTCTTCCTTGACTGCTTCGGGTTGAGCAACAGTTTGTGATTCGTTGTTTTCTGGTTCTGTGGCGAAGGCTTGGTTGCTAGTGGTCTTGTTGCCAAAAAAAGAAGGGGCGATGAATGCCAAAAAAGCCAGTAATATAACTTTTTTACCCTTGCTTTGCAAAGCCAAGCGCAAAATAGATAATTTTTGTGTTTGGACGCTATCCCTTAGCGGCAAGGTGCATTTGATTTTAGAAATCACACTCCAATCTATGGTATAAATCACTCTTTGTTTTCTAGTCTTCATCGCTTATCCCCCGAAAACGCAGGCGTAACGCCAAAATTGACTCGTACCAAACTACTCGGTGCTAATTTCACCATGCGTGACTGGCTATTTCTTTCGATGAAGTAGTTGTTAGGTGCCAGCGCATAGCCCGGTAAGCTAGTCAAGTCCAACGTTGCTGACCGATAACCTGATATCACATTTGCCAAGGAGAATAATCCATTGGGATCGGTGACAATCCGATTGCCATCATCCATGTAAACTACGGCATTGGGAATCCCAGGTTCATTTGGTTGTTGTTCGCCGTCAAAGTTTTTATCAACAAATACCCGCCCAATAATGGTGCCACAATCAGATAGAATCCCTGGTCGAATTCGCAACAAATGGCTGGCTTGGTTACTAGTCAAAGTTCCGGCTTGTGCTTGTGCTAAGTTTCTACCATTTCCGCGAATTGCATCTGGTGTTACTTCAACGGCATAAACTACATTCAAGGTTTGGTTTGGTTGTAGTTCTGTGGCGGGGTTCAATGAAATTGTTACCGCTCGATTAGCGCCAGAGTTTGCAGTAACAGAAACTGATGTATTTCCGATGGAACCTTGGAGCGATCTGGAGATAAATCGCAATCCTAAAGGTAGCCTGTCTGTAATTGTGAGATTTCTTGCAGGTGATCTCCCAGTATTTCTAATAGCAAGGCGATAAAGTACTGTATCACCTGGTTCTGCGGCGGCTCTATCACCTGTTTTAATAATCTCTAAAGCAGCTTGAGAAGCAGTTAGTCTAACTTCGTTTGAACTGCGTCTTGGCAGATTATTTGCACCCGCACCAGCAGTATTTCTAATGACAGATATCTGAGCAATAACAGGCATACTTGCATCAGCAAGTAAACCCAAAGAAAAAAATGCAAAAAAGAGGCTCTTAGACCTCAACCATAAGAAGGTAGATGTCATTGGAAGGCATCAAGCGATAACAGTAGTTTTCTTAAATTTGAGAGTTTTTAACTAAAAACCCGCATTTGTTTGATTCTTTAATTTGCTAAAACAGTTAAGGCTATCTAGCCTTTCACAAAATTGAACGCAAGACTAGTGTCTTTACAAAAACTTTAATTACTTGGTTGTTAAGACATCTTATCAGAATGTGTACCCTAAGCAGAACTTGCAGGATACTTTCTCATTTAACCATGATTGAGTAATTCAAAATAGAAAGTTTGAGCGATATATATCAGCGAAAACAATACTATTTACTTTTTTTTTAATGATGACAGCACAATTGCACACGAAAATAATGTACGCACATTTAAATCACAAAATGCATACATGGTTTTCAAACGATAGAAAATATTTATATGTACCTAACCATATTTCATCATCCTAAAAGCAGGGCGATGCTATACAGCGTAGGTTTTTCTTCGCTAGATTCTTTAATCTTCAAACAAAGAAATATCACAATAATTTCTTATTGAAGACCAGAGACTATTTTGTTGTTCAGCTAAGGTTTGTGGCTGCTTAAGCCCTTTACATTACTTTACTACTCCTTTGTCTTCAGCTTTGATTTTGACGAGAAAAGCGTATTTACAAATTCGTACCCAAGTTAAACACAAGGGCTGCCTTTTTAGCTGCAACACTATGACAACAATAATATATCAATACATCAAAATACAGAAGTTGTCATTTGTTGTCATCACATTAAAACCACTTATAAAACTGTCATACGTAAGTATCGCAAACAAGCACTACAGTGCTGTCAGTGGAGATAGCAAAGAAAACACTACCTAGGACAGTTTTGATCGGGTTAAAGTTATTGTATACAAAACACTAAAATATTGCTGAGTTCGCCAGCATATTAACTGTATAGTTATTGACGGCAGGCTATATGATGATGACTCGTATTGAGCATTGGACAAATGCGGGATCATCTGATGGATTTTACGTTGTGCCTTGGCGTTGCTGATTAAAAATATGAATCGGCTTCGTACCCAGGTAAGGGCACTTGCGTGAGTGAGTTTCCTCGCCTTTAGCAAAATGTCTGTTGCCAAGGCACAAGGGATAAGTAATCGGACAAAAATATTTACAGTCATTGCGAGCGAACGGGACGCTACGCGAACGCTCCATTCGCAATGACATTGTGTAATTAATTCTGTCTGGTTACTTAAAAGTTAAAATTCCAATTCAGCAACACCTTATAGTTAATAGAGCCACTCAAAGCGATATTGAGAATACAAACCTTGCAAAATAAAATACATTAGTGGTAACAAAGGCTATGGGGTAGAAAACAGAGACAGAGATGTTCAATTGAACATCAAGTATCATGCAAGTTGTCTACCCTATTAATAGAGTTACCTGCACGCGGGAGAGGAAAAAATGAGGGTTTGGCTTGCTTGCTTTTTTGTATTGTTTGCTTTGGCAGAACTATTTGACTGGATACAGGAATTTACGCTGCCATTACCAATCTATATTTTGGGTGGGGCGTTTTTAGCTGTTGCGTCTAACTACGACAAGATTATTGGCTCTTACTTCGGTGATGCAACCATTGAGCGATCGCCTGAACCATCACAGTTAAATTCTACACCTCAATCCCTTAGCTCGATGTCTTTAACTATGTCCAGTGCTGTGGGAGAAGAGGTAGGGGCTGGGGAGTAGGGATTGGGGAACTCGGGGCCCCCTCTGGGGATTAGGGGCAATGGGGAAGGGGGAAGGGGGAAGACAAATGACAAATGACAAATGCCAAATGACAAATGCCAAATGACAAATGACAAATGACAAATGACAAACCCCAATTGCTAAATTAAATAGAGCGTGGGTTAATCAGTTTTAACCCACAGCCTATAATCTGAAGTTTCAGGTCTGTCACATCTACCAAATTCGGGCTACTGCCTCAACTCTGTGATTAGTGGAATCTTACAAAAAATCCGGGCTGCGTTTACAAAAGATAAAATTACCCGTGACACCTCCCCCAACAAGAGGTGGCTGCAAATTGTCCTATTCAGTAGTGTAGGAGTGACAGCCTTAGTCTGGGGAGTGCGTGAACTCAAATGGTTGCAGTCGTGGGAGTTAAAAGTTTACGATCAGATGTTGCGATCGCGTCCTCTACAAGCACGTGACGATCGCATTCTCCTAGTCACCATTACTCAACAGGATTTGGAGCGCCAGAAGTGGCCGTTGTCAGATAATACAGTCAATCGGCTGCTACAGAAATTAGAGTCATATCAACCCCGTGTTATTGGTTTAAATTTATACCGACCAGAACAACAAAATTTGGCTGTGGGGATTCCAAATCGCCACAATATTATCGGTATTTGCTCAAAAAGTACTATAGGCAGTCCAGAAATACCACCACCATCTAATATATCTATAGATAATATCGGCTATAACGATTTGATTTCTGACAGCGAAAACGATCAAATTGTCCGACGGGCTTTGTTATTTGCCCACTCTACAGATCAAAAATGTAGCACAGAATTTTCATTTGCTGCTTTAATGGCAATTAGTTACTTAGAGAAAGCGGGACTGGAGTTAGACTTTCCTGATAAACATCATTTCTCTATAGGGAAAAAGATTCTCCCAACCTTAACTAGTAATTTTGGTAGTTATGAAAAATTGGATGCCCAAGGCTACCAAATACTCTTAAATTACCATCACCCGGCTCATTTTGCCCAAGAAGTTACTTTAACAGAAGTTCTGAATAATCAGGTTAAACCTGAACAAGTTAAAGACCGTTTAGTCATAATTGGTACTACTGCTGATAGTATTAATTCTGGTTTTTATACACCCTATAGTGCTGCACCAGACCAACCAGCTAGAATGTATGCGGTTTTCATTCATGCACAGATAGCTAGCCAAATAATCAGCGCTGTATTGGATGGTAAATCCTTGATTTGGGATTGGCCTAACTGGGCTGAAATGATTTGGATATGGGCTTGGGCAGTAGTAGGTGGAATAGTAGCATGGCGGCTGCGGCATCCTTTGTTACTAGTAGTGGTGGGTGGTATAACATTAATTGGTTTGGTGGGTATCTGTTTTGGTTTCTTTGTGTTTTCTGGGTGGGTTCCTTTCATCCCACCTGCCTTAACTTTGGTGATTACTGGTATGGCTGTGATGACTTACACTACATACCAAACTCAACAGCAAACTCGATTGATTATTCTGCAAGTTGAAAAGCAACAAGAGGTAATTGAACAGTTAGATATTCTTTTAAAGGAAACTAAAGCAGATGTGATAATTCAAGACAAACATTATCACCAAACTCCCAAAGTTTTAGCACCAAAAACAACTGGTGATTTCCTTTTGGGTAAACGCTACCAAATCTCAAAAATTCTCGGTTCTGGTGGATTTGGTTGCTCTTATTTAGCATATGATACGCAACGTCCAGGGAATCCTAGCTGTGTAGTTAAACAGTTAATGCCAGCACGTAGGGATACTAAGTTTTTGGAAGTTGCTCGCAGGTTATTTAAGACAGAAGCAGAAATTTTAGAAGCGTTGGGGAGACATCAGCAAATACCCGAACTGCTTGCTTATTTTGAAGAGAATGAAGAATTTTATTTAGTTGAAGAATATATTCCCGGACATACCTTACATGAAGAATTACCACCTGTACAGGGTGTAAAAAATGAATCTATTGTCATCGATATGCTCAAAGGTGTTTTAGAAGTTTTAGAATTTGTACATGAGCATCGGGTGATTCATCGAGATATAAAACCAACTAATATTATTAGATCTGCTGATGATCATCGACTAGTATTAATTGACTTTGGTGCGGTCAAGTTAATGCAACCACCAAATAGTGAGCAAACAGAATTAGCAACAGTAGCGATTGGAACGCGGGGTTATGCACCATCAGAGCAATTTGCAGGTCATCCCCGATTATGTAGTGATATTTATGCCTTAGGGATGATTGCAATTCAGGCTTTAACTGGTATACAACCACAGGAACTTCATCCAGATCCAGAAACAGGGAATATTATCTGGCGTTCTCACGCACAAGTGAGCGAAGAATTAGCAGAGATTTTAGATAAGATGGTGCGTTATCATTTTAGCGATCGCTATCAATCGGCGATCGCAGTTTTGGAAGATTTAAAATCTATTGTAAAGTAAATTTTCCGAGGAACTCTTGCTTATATTCTATTTTTTTAACAACAAAGTAAAAAACAGCCATGCCTAAAAAAAGTTCTAAGAAATTGCCTAATCCGAATTTAAAAGAGCGACATAAGTTTTTTCTCAATCCCTATTCGGATTGTGCATTCACCAAATGCCCAAAATGTGATACAAAAACAAAAGTTCGCAAATTTCCTTTGGTGATTCACATCAAGCCTCACCAGCTTTTTATCCTAAACAAGCAGTGTAAATATTGTGAGAGATGTGACCTAATAATTACGAAAAAGCAGGAAATTGAATCATTAATGACTGCCGGATTTATCCAATCAAACCCGAAAATAATTGGAAATGATTATGAAGTAATGGGAACTGTTGATAGAAAAGATTGGAAAGATGGCACTCAAAATTCACTTTCTCCATCAGAAATGCTAGAACGCATATATATTTTCCAAGATATATGGGATTTTGAAGTAATTCCAGCAGGCTGGTATCCTAGCGAAGAAAAATAGCTGATTTACAGGACTTACGCAACTGGCACACCTATCTTCTGGTACAAGAGTCAAGAGTCAAGGGGAGCCACCGCTGTGGGCGGGTTTCCCGACTTGTTCGCGCAGCGTCTCCCCTTCTCCCAAAGGGAGAGGCTAGCGCCAAGGGAGAAGCGACTGGCGTTCAAAAATTAAGGTTTTTTGGACTCTTGAGAGCCAGTTGCTACAACGGAGGGAACCTTCCGAAGCTTTGATCGGAGGAAACCTCCGCTCAAACTTCTCTCCGCAACGCACTGGCTCCTTTTGACCCTTGACAACCTAAACGAAAAAAATATGACACTTGCGTAAGTCCTAATTTAGATGAATATGCCTGGAATTTTTCATTAATTCCATTAAAAAAATAATTTTACCAATTATGGAAGAGAGAAATGACCCAGCTACATGAGGCTGTTGTATTGATCACTGGTGCATCTGGCGGATTTGGACAGGAACTAACCCGACAATTGTTAAAGGCTGGTAGCCGACTGATATTAACTGATTTGGATGAAGCTGTTCTGCGTCAACGAGTTGCAGTAATTCAAAGCGAAATTTCAACTGGAGAAGTGATTGCCTGCTTAACTATTGATCTGGCTACTCGTGAGGGATGTGAAACTCTTTATAATCAAGTTAAAAAACTTGATGTACCTATAGATATATTAATCAATAATGCTGGTATAGGACTCTTTGGTCGCATGGATGAAGTTCCTATCGAGAAATGGGAGCGACTCATGCAGATCAACCTGCTAGCACCAATGCGGTTAAGTGCCCTATTTGCTGCGGATATGATTACCCGCCAAAAAGGTCATATCGTTAATATTTCATCATTAGCAGGCTGGTCAGCATATGCTGGAATGACTCATTATGCAACTAGCAAATTCGGCTTGCGTGGATTTAGCGAAGGATTGTTCAATGAACTAAAAGAGCATCAGGTAAAAGTTACAGCTGTTTATCCTTTTTTTAGTCGTACTCCAATTCTGCAATCAGAAACTTTTGGAACTTTAGGTAAGCTGATTGAGGAAGGCTTTCCAGAACGTCTAGCAACCGATCCAGCAATAGTAATGGGTGCAACCATTCAAGGAATTGTTAACGATCAACTGCACGTATTTCCTGATTCAACTGCTAAAAGAGTCCATCTTCTCAAAAGATATTCTCCTCTACTACTCGACTGGATTAGTAATGCATTTACCAGGAGGTTTAAAGTTGCTCAACGTAAGTAATTCTCATAAAACTCAAAAGACATTTGATACTACTGACAAACACTTAATTATCGGCGCGGGGTTTGTTGGATTAGGTATAGCGCAAGGACTCAAATCTGCTAATATTCCCTACGATCAAGTCGATGCTAGTGACGATATCGGCGGTAATTGGTATCACGGCGTTTACGAAACTGCACATATCATCTCGTCACGCAAAATTACCCAATTTACCCATTTCCCCATGCCGGATAATTATCCCGACTTTCCCAGCGCTCAAAATATGCGGGATTACTTGAACGCCTTTGCCAATCATTTTGGCTTGCGTGAAAATATCGAACTGAATCGTACAGTTAGTTACGTGCGACCCGTCGAAAATAATCTCTGGGAAGTGTCTTTTGCTAATGGAGAACAGCGAATCTATAAAGGAGTGTTGATTTGTAATGGTCATCACTGGTGCAAGCGTTTTCCTCAATTTCAAGGAGAATTCAACGGAGAAATTATTCATTCCAAAGATTACAAACACCCAAGTCAGCTTACTGGCAAACGAGTTCTGGTAATCGGTGGTGGAAACTCAGCTTGTGATGTCGCCGCAGAAGCAGCCCGTGTAGGAGCGAAATCTGTTCTGAGTATGCGTGAATCAGTGTGGTTGATTCCCAAGTCATTTACTGGAATTCCAACCGCCGAACTGCTGAAATGGTGGATGCCAGAATGGTTTCAACGGCTCATGGCTTACGGAATAATTCGCCTGACGTTTGGCACCCACAAAGATTATGGTCTACCTAAACCCAACTATCGAATTTTTGCCAAGCACCCAACTCTGAATAATGAGGTGCCTTATTACATCAAACATGGCAGAATCACCCCTAAGCCTGCTGTGCGTCGTTTAGATGGTTGGCAAGTGGAATTTGTTGATGGTAGTCGAGAAGCATTTGACTTAATAATTTGTGCCACTGGGTACTACGTCGCCTATCCGTTTCTACCCGTAGAACTTCAGCGTGTTGAAGGTGCAACAGTTCAATGTTATGGTGGCTCATTTTTCTCAGATTACAAAAGGCTGTATTTAATTGGTTGGGGACAAGCTAGAGGTGGGGTAGGTTCGCTCATTTCAGCTAGCAATTCCCTTTTCATTCGATTTCTCAAACTTCAAGATGAAATAAATGTGCCTATTGGTCTGGTTTTCAAAGAAATGGGGCAACAATTACCAACAACTCACCTTGCCGATCCGCAGCAGATTTTTAGGCAATTAAAGCTCGCTAGTTTCTTATTTCACTGGATCGTTAAAAAAGCCCATCAAGTTGATAGCAAATATCCCCATTTTCGTAATAACCCACTTCCTGCTGTACAAAGTGTCGGAAAAACTTAGTCGTTATACCAATTCTTTATGAAGCTGCATAGAATTCGATCCCCCCTAGCCCACGCCAGTCGCCTCTCTCAAGGGGAGACGCTACGCGAACAAGTCGGGAAACCCGCCCACGGCGCTGGCTCCCCTTAATAAGGGGGGAACTGGAAAACATCTATCAAAGTCCCCCTTAAAAAGGGGGATTTAGGGGGGATCTAGATATGTGCAACTTCACATTAAATTGGTATTAGCAGGTTAATAATTGAGAAATTGGTATTTGCATGAATTGGTAGATGCTGCATTCAAAACCTAATATTCAAAATAATTATGGCTCAGGTTCAACAAACTGCAATTGAAGGGATCTATGAAGTATGCATTGGAATTTCAGAACCAATTTCTGAGATTCAATATTGGGAACAATTTGGCTATCGCATAGGACAAATTGGTGAATTATCCGCAGATGTCGCCCAGCAATTATACGGCGTAAATTCGTCTTTACAATCAATTCGCCTTGATCACCAAGATGCCGATCATGGATTAATTCGGTTAATGGTTTGGCAAAATCATACAAATCAGGGATTGGGAACAAGTTCGATGAAAGTTAAAGGAAATCGTTGGGCAACTACCTTAACTGCTGATGCCTTAAGTATCTTAAATCATGCAGAGCAAGCAAAAGCCGCTCTTTGGGATATCAGGTACAGTAATCCTTACTGGGAAATTATCTACAACAAAGAAAGAAAAAGCCGTCCCTTTATCGATTCGGCGATTGGGGTGCGAGAAATGTTGTTATTGCAACCCTTTGCTAGACAAGTGTTATTTCAACGGTTTGGCTATACACTGCCAAATTACGGGCAAATTAACCAAAATGCTGCTTTTAAGACTAGCCAGTTTACCCACATGGGGTTAATTGTTCAGGATGACAGCAAAGAAATTCTGAAATTTTATGAAGACGTTTTGGGTTTGCTGCGGGTGCGTGATGATGTCGAGACTAGCTACGAATCTTCACTAGCAGGCCGAGATCTATTTGACCTCAAACCAGGTGAAAAATTTATTGTTACCGCCTTTGATGACCCGCGTTCCTCTGTGTCTGACTTCCTGGCTGCGCGTAGTGGAAGGCTTTACATTATTCGCTTCCCAGATTCTATGAATTTAGAATCACGGTTTGAGGCAGCACAACCAGGTAGCTTAGGAATGTCATTATATACCTATCGTGTGCGGGGAATACAGACATATAGCGATCGCATTCACCAAAGTTCAGCCCAAAATGTAACTCAGATAATCGCCAATGAATTTGGCGAGATGAGTTTCTCCTTCACTGCACCCGATGGCTACTTCTGGACTTTGCTAGAAAGTCTATAGGGAATCGGTAATCGGTAATCGCTAATGGGGAGACAAGGAGGATGAGGAAGCAGAGGAAAAATGACAAAGCGCAAAGTCGAGCCAGTCGTGTGGTGAGGCAGCGCGGTCTTGGGGGTGCCCCCCATGAGCGACTGCCGAAAGGGTTTCCCGACTTGAACGAACTGGCGTTGAGCGGAGGTTTCCTCCGTTAAGAGCAGGGGTTGCCGCAGCGAAAAGTCGAGCCAGCGCCTTGGGCGGGTTCCCCGACTTGTGGCGACTGGCGTCGGAGCGGCGGCTTTCGCCGATGCCTGCGGCAACGCCAAGGGCGAACTGAACTTTTCAAGATAGGCATCAGAACTTTGTAAGAATGACAAATGACAAAATTTAAAACCCAATGGCTGAATCTAATTTTACTAACTTTGATATCTGCCCTATTGCTAGCAATAACATCAACAGCCATCAGTATTTATTTGTACGGTAACAAAACTACTGATACAAAAGCAGAAGCAGCCATCGTTTTAGGGGCAGCAGTTTGGGGAGAAGAACCATCTCCGGTTTTTAGAGAACGAATTAATCACGCAATTAATCTGTATAAAAATCAGAATGTTAGTAAGATAATTTTTACAGGTGGGGTTGGCGAAAGTAATGAACCTGCCGAAGCTGTAGTTGGCAAACGCTATGCTTTGGCAAAACAAGTAAAATTAACTGATATTCTGACTGAAACTGAATCAAGAACAACTTACCAAAATCTTAAAAATGCTCAGGTAGTTACATTTAATTACCAATTAAATAAGCTTCTCATTGTCAGCGATCCATTGCACATGAAACGAGCTGTACTGATGGCACAAAATTTAGGAATGAACGCTTATCCATCACCTACACCTACAACCCGCTACCGCAGTTTTTACAGTCAGATGCAGTTTCTTATCCGAGAAACTTATTTTTACCTGATCTACCTAGTGTTTAAAATTTAACTTTTAGCTTTGGTTTTGTAAATTTTAAAATAAAAACAAATCTGTCGAATTGTAAGCAACCTCAACCGGAAAATAGGTCGGAAGACTTGAATAAATACCAAAAGATCCGACCAAAAAATTATGTTGATGAGAATTTGGGCTGTTACTGTTGTACTGGCTTCTTCTTGGTTAATAACTGGGGTGATAGCTGCTGAACCAATCAAAGCTGTAGCAGCTTCTCCACAAAGGGAAACTCAACAAAGAGAAGAAAATCAACCAATTATTGTTAATAAGGCTGAGTTTGGGGTACAACGAGTTGACTCCCAAAAGAAAGTTACCTTTATCCCCACCTTTAGAGTGCCACTTCAACAGGGAAACAAATACGGCTGGCAAATTCAACTCAAGAACTACAAGGGTGCAGTGACATGGCGAGAAATCCTGCGATTGCCAAAACGTCCAGAAACCTGGGGTGTAGATACTGGACAAGACCTTTCAATTTCTCCAGATGGCAAAGAAGCAGTGACAAAGCGCACACAGATGACTACCGATGGTATGATTAAGAACTTTTGGACGATCGCTCCTGGAGATCCAGATGGTAAATATAAGATCCAAGTCTATATTGATGACCGTCTGATTGGTGCTTTTGAGTTTGAAATTGTGCCCTTGAACAAGCCGAAGTCAGACAGCCGAATTTAGCAGCGAAAAAGTTAGTTGACTTCAAGTATCTGGAAGAAAAGCCTGAACCGTTTTGGCATCTTCCAGATTTAACATTTTGTCTTGATTATTTTCGTATTCCTGTAAATATTACCCGCCAAGTATAATACGATTCTAGATTAAAAATTTTCGCCCACTTTATTGAGAAAATTCGCGATTCATTAAATAAAAAAGTTAACATTAGGTGTGCCACATCAAGATATAATTTTGGGTTTTCCACCTGCTAGGGTAAGCTATGCTAAGGAGTTTGCTTTATTTTAGGTTTAAATATTAATTGATGCAAAGCGATCGCTAGTTCAATTCTCATCAAATGAAAGGCGAGCATCATTTCAAGCTATGCGATCGCCCCTGGAGTTAGAAAAGTCTATTTACCAGAGGGAAGCGGTAGTTCGATGTTTAATTTTTCCCCTATTTCCATAACATTATTTGTAAAATCTGTCATACCTGCGATCGGGGCAGCAACTACACTAGCAGCAGTTAGCAAAGCTAGTAGACGCTTTTTGAGTTTGGGTAAATTGCGTTTTGTTTCTGGCTTTTGAATTTCTACTTCTATATCATCAATCTCAATGATCATGTCGTCGTGGATTTCTGGTGGGAATTGGGCAGCAGTTTGGCGCAGGTTGCTGATTAGTTGCAAAATTTCGGTGATGTTTGCGCCGCTTGTTTGGTTGAAGTTAGAGGCTTGCTGACTGGCGTTGTCTTTGACTTCGTTGGCAAAGTTGCCGATGTTTGCGCCTTGAAGGTTGTTTGTGTTTTCTGTCATGGGTTTAAAATCTCCTTGCTGATTGTTATTGTAAATCTGGTTGACAATTGTGAAGCGATCGCTTTCTGGATCAACTTTTTGTGATTTTCGACGCGATTCTACTGATTCATAACCATCTAAAAGTTGACGCAGATCGAGTTTGAGCTTGAGTTCACCAATAACTTTATGGGTTTCTCCCATCGCTTCGAGTCCCAGTAGTTCTGAGTATTTGAGCGGATCGTGTTTGGGATAGTTGGGGACGGGAACCCATTCGCTGATTTCGAGATTGGGGAGGGTGTTGTGGATTTTGTTGAAGTAATTGCGGAGGATGCTGAGAAATGAGCGGCGGGTTTCTTGACGGCCGCTAATGGTGATGAAGATTTTTTTGTCTTCGGGATCGGCTTTGATGCGAGCGATGTTGTGGATTTCGTTGTTTTCTGGATATCGCAGCATTACGCCACTGCGCCAATAGATTTGATTATAAATTTTTTCGTGGGTGATGACGATGAAGCGGGAGATGATGCTTTCGGGGAGAACTTTGTAATGGTATTGAAATTCGAGGGTTTCGCCGTCGAGTTCTGTTTCGTCTGGTTGATCTTTAGGCAAAAGTCCTGCAATCAGAAATTGTGGTGGCTGACATTCTAGTGCAAAGCAAAGCTCAAATTCTTTCATCAGCCCGATCAGATATTTGTGACGCTCGGTGGGGTATCGTTCTGGATTGAGGATGCGAATCAGATCGGCGGGTGTGAAAATGCCTTTGGTTTTAGTTTTGAGGTTTTCATCGCTTAGGAGCGCGTAAATGCCTTCTGTCACCCAGTTGGGTTTGAGAACGTTGGTATCTTTGAGGATGGGATGATCGCGGAAGTTGAGAACTAAGCCAAGTCGATGCAGGAGATCGATCAGTTGATCGTGGTTTTGTTCTTCGGGAATTTTGTTTTCGTAACAGATGCCGATATAGCGACTGTAGCTGATAAAGTCTTGGGGCATGGATTCGAGTTGTTGTTTAACCTCGAACCATGAGAGGGGTAGAAGGTCGTAGACTTCTTTGAGGTTGGCAACTTGCTGCAAAATGGCAGTGCGAAGTTCATCAATGCCGATATTGTCTTGGCAGGAGGTTTCGATAATGTCTTGGATGTTAGGATATTTTTCGCGTAATGCCTTGCGGTTGATGTCGAGGGGTTGTTCGTCTTTTTTGTTGCCAACGATAATCACGGGGGACTGTCCGCCGAAGCTTTCGATTAGTTTCAGCCAATATTCGATGCGGTTTTCTTCTTCGCTAGTGCGACAATTACAAACGAGGAGATAGAGGCTGCGCTTGGTCAGAAAAAACTGATGGGTGGCATGATAAATTTCCTGTCCGCCAAAGTCCCAAACATTCAGGCGAATATCTTTGCTATTGACCTGCACGTTCCAAGTTTCTACATTGAGTCCGTCGGTTTGGGATTGATTTTTATCATATTTATTGCGGATTAGTCGCTCGATAAGGGATGTTTTGCCGACGCTGCCTTGTCCGATGAGCAAGAGTTTGGCTTCGTTGAGTGGACGCACTTCACCGCTACGGAGTAATTGCAAGTAATTGAAAATCTTTTTAACTGAACCAACATGATCAAAAGATCCTAAAATCTCTGGTGAAATAGGAAGCGGATTTCCCCGTAAATCTAGTGTTTCCAATTTTGGCAAACTTTCGATCGCCTCTGGAATCTGGGTTATTTGGTTGCGACTGAGGTCAAGCTGCGTCAGATTGGTTAAATTAGCGATCGCCTCTGGAATTTGGGTTATTTGGTTGTCACTGAGGATAAGCTGCGTCAGATTGGTTAAATTAGCGATCGCCTCTGGAATCTGGGTTATTTGGTTGTTACTGAGGTCAAGCTGCGTCAGATTGGTTAAATTAGCGATCGCCTCTGGAATCTGGGTTATTTGGTTGTTACTGAGGTCAAGCTGCGTCAGATTGGTTAAATTAGCGATCGCCTCTGGAAT
>JAVRCF010000096.1:0-30606 GCA_034530935.1 Aulosira sp. DedQUE10
AGTGCTTGCAATGCACACTGTGGAAGGCTTTTATCACCCTGGATAGTAAACTTCACGATTTTAACCTTAATTAAGTAATCGAACGCCTAAGTGAATTTCAGGTTACAAAAGAGAAAATGGTGTAGGGTGTTGCTATTTTATGAATCAGCCTTTTCGGTCATTGGGAGTTGCACCAAATGCTTGGATAGTCAATCATGCGATCGCAGATATTACTCGTCCTCAACAGACCCCACAACCCGCTATCTTATCAACAGAAACTAAAACCCTGCGCCTTGACTTGGCAAAAGCTGCCATTATTGTCATTGATATGCAAAATGACTTTTGTCACCCCGATGGCTGGTTGGCGCATATTGGCGTAGATGTTAACCCAGCCCGTCAGCCAATTGCACCTTTACAAGATTTACTTCCCCAACTGCGTGGCGCTGGTGTACCAGTAATTTGGCTAAATTGGGGAAATCGTCCCGATTTACTCAATATCAGTGCTGGTTTGCATCACGTCTACAACCCCACAGGCGAAGGCGTAGGCTTAGGCCATCCCTTGCCTAGTAATGGTGCTAAAGTACTCATGGCAGGTAGTTGGGCAGCCGCAGTAGTAGACGAACTGCAACAGTTACCCGAAGATATTCTTGTAGATAAATACCGGATGAGTGGATTTTGGGATACACCTTTAGATAGTATCTTGCGGAACTTAGGAAAGACGACAATATTTTTTGCTGGTGTCAATGCTGACCAATGTGTGATGGCTACCCTATGTGATGCTAACTTTTTAGGATATGACTGCATCTTAGTTAAAGACTGCACAGCCACAACATCCCCTGATTATTGTTGGCTGGCAACATTGTACAACGTCAAACAATGCTTTGGTTTTGTCAGCGATTCCCCAGAAATTTTAACCGCACTGAAAACAAGTCCTGAGTGCTGAGTCAAGAGTCGTAGAGACGCGATCAATCGCGTCTGTCAATAGTCAAAAGTTATTTCTTCCTTGTCCCTAGTCCCCATTACCCCTTCGCCCCTTCGCCCCTTATCCCCAGAGGGGACCCCACCTTCCCCAAAGGGGGCCCGAGTTCCCCAGTCCCCAATACCCTAAATTAGGAGATACATCAATGTACGCTACTCGTTGTGTAATTCCTGTTATTAAATCTCCCAAAGATTACCAAGTTTACCGAATCAGCCCCAACGATTCTAATCGGTTAGCAATTATCTTTGATACAGCCAATGCTAATACTTCCCTGACTTGCTGCGTCGAAATTTTTGATGTTGGTGGGCAAACACCACCAAACCGTCATCAATGGGCAGTAGAAATGTTTTTTGTTCTTAAAGGAGAAGGGGTAGCTATTTGTGATGGGAAGAGAGTTCCAATTAAAGCTGGAGATAGTTTATTAGTACCACCAACAGGCACTCATTTAATTAAAAATATAGGTGATTCTCGCTTGTATACATTAACAATTATGGTGCCAAACGAAGATTTTTCCGAACTAATTCGTAGTGGCACCCCAATGGAGTTAGACGCAGAAGATATGGCAGTGCTGGGGAGAGTTGATGCATTGATGCCGTGTTAGGTTATGTGGATGAGGGCGATGAGGGAGACAAAAGCCCAATCCCCAATCCCTTCATCCCAAGATCCTTGTAATCATCTCCACTAACTCAGTCGGATCAACTGGTTTCGCAAGATGCCGATTAAATCCGGCACTTAGTGCTTGCTGTTCGTTAATTTGCCCAGCATACGCAGTAATGGCGATCGCAGGAATTTGTCCTCCTTGCTCTGGTGGTAGCATTCTCACCTGGCGAATTAACGTCCAGCCATCAACTTCTGGCATTCCAATATCGCTTAACAGGATATCTGGCTGAGACTGGGTTAAAGCAGCAAGGGCTTGATTTGCTGAGGCTACGGCGGTGACATTGGCCCCATAATCTTCTAACAGAAAGGAAATAAAATCTCTGGTATCTAAATCATCATCTACCAATAAAATCTGCAAACCATTTAAATCTAAGGATGGCTGAGACTCTGTAATTTCATCGTTTATCTCTGCTTGATTTTGTATTATTGGTAACGTAACAATAAATGTTGCCCCTTGACCTTCACCCTGGCTTTGGGCTTGGACTGTTCCCCCGTGCAGTTCGACTAAATGACGAACAATTGCCAGCCCTAACCCCAGCCCACCAAATTTTCTGGTAGTGGTGCTGTTCTCTTGGCGGAAGTAGTCAAATACATAAGGCAGAAAATCGACGCTGATGCCTTTACCTGTGTCGCTGACTGTAATTTGGGCTTGGTTTTCTATCTGTTCGAGTCGGATGTCTATCCGCCCACCCGCAGGTGTAAACTTAACGGCATTTGAGAGCAAATTCCAAATAATTTGCTGTAATCGGCTAGAATCCCCTAAAACTTTACTCAGTTCGCTGTCCTGGGTTGTGTGTATAGTAATTGACTTAGCCTCAGCTGATAGACGCACTGTTTCCATTGCCGCTATAGTCACAAATGGTAAATCGACTGGGCAGATATTCAGGCTGAGTTTGCCTTGGAGAATCCGAGAAATATCTAGCAAATCTTCAATTAGTTGTGCTTGTAATTTAGCATTCCGCTCAATGGTTTTCAGCGCATAAGCAGTGGTTTTGCCGTCAAGCTTTTGGGTTTGGAGTAAGTTCGACCAGCCTAGAATCGGATTGAGGGGCGTACGCAATTCATGGGAAAGAACTGCGAGAAATTCATCTTTAATCCGGTTGGCTGTTTCTGCTGCTTCCCGTGCTGTTTGTTCAGCTTCATAAAGACGGGCGCGTTCCATTGCTTGCGCGCACTGCTGTGCTAATGCCAGTACAAAAGTGCGATCGTCTTGGCTAAATTCTTGATGATCGGCGAAAGCTAAGGACATTCCACCCACAGCACGGGCTTCGATCATTAATGGAATGGAAATCCAAGCACCATAGTCGTAGGTAGCATAAGTTTGCGCCAGATGTAAATAACTAGCAACTCTAGTCGTTGTTGACTCTCGCCAGACTGGTTGCCCAGTTCTGATGGCATCTGCCAGTGGAACTGGTGCATTTATAGATAAGCGCCGCCATGAATCTACTAGTTCTTCTTGATAACCAATAGCACGGATGATTTCCAATTCTCCACCATTTGAGGTTACCAATGCCACTAAAGCCGAACTAGCCCCCAATGCTACCATACCTTGTTCCACAATTACCTCAGCCACCTGCGCGGGAGTGATTGATTGTGAAAGGGCGGCGGTAATAGCTTGTAATCGGGCAGTACGTGCAGCCGCCTGTTCAGCAGTTTTTTGAGATTCCTGGGCTTCTGTGTAGAGTCGAGCATTATCAACAGCTACAGCCGCACGGCGTGCCACTTCCTCCGCCAACATCAGGTGATTATTGTCATAATGATGATTGGAAGCAGATACCAAAGATATAGCGCCCAAAACCCGTCCACCAACTATTAGCGGCACACACATCCCAGACTTAGGCTTTAGCTCGCGCACAAGTTTTAGGTGATCGGCATTATAAGTTGCTGCTTGCATCTGTTGGTCAGGAACAAAATGAGTAATTAGTGATTTGCCGGAGTGGATTACCTGAGCAACTCCTGCGATTGTTTGTAAATCAGGCGGATAATTTTTTAACTGTTCCACCAATTCCTGTTTAGCCGGATCGGCATGGGCGGCTGCTAGCCGACGTACCAATTGATTCTCACAAACAATATCAACTACGCACCAATCAGCAATTTTCGGCACCATCAACTGTGCCAAACTAGCTAAAGTTGTTTCATAGTCTAGAGATGAAACTAAAATCTCACTAGCTTCAGCCAGAAAGCGCTGCCTATCTTCTGCTTGTTTACGCTCAGTAATATCGCGAGAAGATGACTGCATTTCTAAAATTTCTCTAGTTTGGCGATCGCGGATGGCACGAACTTTTGCTTCTAGCCAAATATAATGTCCGTCTTGATGAGCAGCCCGAAAGGTTATAGTATAAACATCAGGTAAATCTGCATTCATCGGGTAATTCTGAGCAATTTCTGCCAAATCCTCTGGGTGAAGAAACTCATAGTTAGGACGGCCTAGCATTTCTTCTGGTTCATACCCTAAAATGGTGCGGCAGGCTGGTGAAACGTACAGCAAAATTCCATCGACTGTATGATGTGAAATAATATCAGTGGAATTCTCAGCCAGCAGCCGAAAACGCGCCTCACTTTCTTGGAGCGCCGCCTGTGAGCGCTTGCGTTCCGTAATGTTTAGGAAATACAGCGATAACCCCAAAGGTGAAGGATAAGCCCGAACAGCAAACCAGGCATCAAAGGGTGGATAGTAATCTTCTAGTTCCAGTGGTACGCCCAAATTCATTGCTCTTTGATAAAGCTGGCCAAAGCTAGTCTCAACAAGCTCAGGAAACTCTTTCCATAAGTTCTTGCCCCGCAGATCCTCGAAAGAACGCCCCAAAGTCCTGCTCCCCTCGTAATTAAGGTAGGTAAAGCGCCACTCACGGTCAAAGGCAATAAAGCCATCGGTGATACTTTCTAAAATTTGGGTAACTTGCGCTCTCGCCACCTCAGCGCGCTTAAGCAACTGTTCGCGTTGCTCTTCGGCTTGCTTGCGCTCGGTAATATCTACGCATATACCCACCCATTCGTGGAGTTCGCCTGTTTGATTGAGTATGGGTACACCACGTATATTCATATAACGGTATTCGCCATCATGGCGACGCAGCCGATACTCTGCAACGGCAACGTTGTGGGTAGAAAAGACTTGTTGCCAAATAGCAACCATCGATGCACGATCATCTGGATGCAGTGCGTCAACCCAACCCCAGCCTTTGTATTGTTCGGGAGTTTGTCCTGTGAAAGCTTGCCAAGTCAGCATTTCCTCAACAACGTTCCCCCAAGGGGCCGCAGTCCAGATGATCGCTCCGCTGGACTCTGCTAGGGACTGGTAACGTGCTTCGCTATGATGCAGTAAAGATTCCGTGCGTTTTTGCTCCATGAACTGAGCAATTTGACTAGCGATCGCGGCGATCGTTTTCAGCAACTCCTCATCCGGTTCAGGAATTGACTTGCAAAAACACTCAATCACACCCCATATTTGATTGCCCAGCCCAATTGGAAATCCAATTACATCTGCTAATTCCCCTTGTCCCCCCTGCTCCCAAATTAATTGACCATTTGCCCAAACCCTACCAGGTAATCCCTCATTCACAGCAAAAGTTTTGTCCTGGTTTAATGCTTGGCAATCCTCTATCCTCAAAGCAGGTATATGCCAACTATTCAAACAGCGCAGGGCATTAATTTGCGAATCTAAACTCCAAACAATACCCGCTTCCCAGCCCAAATGTTCACACAGGGATTGCAGCACCTTTGGCAGAGCATCGGCAACTTTTATAGACTCAGCCAAGATATTTGTGACGGCATACTGTGCGCCTAGATACTGTTGGGTGCGTTTGCGTTGGGTAATATCGATAGTTAAGATTGATACAGTATTTTCTGACGGATAAATATGATTTTCCAACCAGTGATGAGATTTTGGTGATAAATACTCAAAATGTACTGCTACTTGCTCGGCAACAGCGCGTTGTAACTCTGTATAGAGTTGACTATTGACAAGATCAGGAAATAATTCCCAAATACTTTTACCTAAAAAACTCGTTTTATTTATCAGAGCTAGTTCGGCAGCTTTGTCATTAACGTAGATGTAGCGCCAATCACGATCCAATGTGACAAAAGCATCACCAATCCTAGCTAAAACCTGTTCGATATCTTGGGGAATAGTCGCCTTAACTTCAGCAGTCACAGTTTCTGCTCCTCTGGGTTGAAAGTACTTGGCTAACAGATCCGGGAGCAAGTTCTTTCATCTGGTGTAACAGATATTTAATCTGTTTCATAGCCAGTAGCGAAGATTTTACTCATGAGTTTTGCCATCGGTTGTCTTTGTTCAATGAAACTCATCACATCAAAGCCAATCTCAAAAGTAAAGAATATGCGATCGCCAACTGTACAACTCCTAAAAGAGCGATCGCTCTCATCAGGCAATTGTACTTTTTATTTTTTTCTCAGATATTGGACTATAGCAGATGCTCTCTCTACTCCTACATCTATCTCAAGTCATAGGAGCTAGTCAGGGTGAATATTAACAAAGAGGATAGAGAGGACAAGGAGGAAATCACTAATGACTCTTGAGCTTTCACCTTTCCATTCCCCCTAAAAAGGGATGGGTTAAAGCTTGGACTTTTTGTACACTAAACTAAATCATCTATTGTCAATAGCTAGTAATACATAGTTGACTGTGCATAAAGCTAGCATCAAGGGGGGTCGCTATGAAAAAATAACGTTTAAACAGAAAATTCTGAATCCAAAACCAGCAAACCTATAGAGTATGAATCAGTTGATAACCCCCATCCTCAAGAGAGTATGTACCTTAAAAGCTCAGATATTTGGCTCTCACTCACCTCCAAGCTAACTTGGGAAAGAGGGTAAATTTCAGGCTGAAACTCTTCTTAGGGGGACTTAAGGGGATGTCCAACTTCTTGCTGTATCAACAAAGACTTTTTAGATAACCTCTTAAAGATAGCAGGCAATTTTTCTTTACAAACTCCACAAGATTGCTGCGATCGCAGAGCCTATAGCGTCAGCAAGAAAATTACCTAAAACTGGCAACTTGATACACACTGATGCTATTTGATTTGCTTGAATAGCTATATTGATTAGAACGGAAATTATCACTCGTTATTATGGCAAGTAAGTTAATAGACGTTAGAGAATACACTGTCAGAGCGCATAAAAGAGAAATTCACACTCGTGTTTTTCACTTTATCTGTAAGCAGTGCAATGAGACGACAAAACGCGAGACTTTTGGCCCTCGGCCTTTATATTGCGAAAGCTGTCGTCCTCCCCAAGCGCCGAAAAGACAGCAGCAGTCAACTGCAAAAGCTAAACCGAGACCGATGACTTACAAAAGCAACACTGATTTGGATTGATTAACGTTTTATGACTTTTAAGGGACAATTAGAACCACCTCCTGAAGCTTTCCTCACGCCACTGTTGGAATTAAGAGACTACTACGCCGGGATTGTAGAAGAGTACGAACGCTTATATACACAAGCGCGATCGCATCTCAATCATGTAGAAGCTTTGTTGTCTAACTGGTCAGCATCAGATAACAACCACATTGCCAAACTTGAGTCGGCTGATGTAACACCTTCTCTTCTCCCAGCGCAAAAATTCTCATCAGATGGCATTTCTGAGTCTGATACCGACTTAGTGGAATCTACTTCCTCTCTTCTTCCAGACTCAAGCAACTTAGATATAGAGAATTCATCAGCCGCCACTACTGATATTAACGAGTATCAATCGGCTAGTTCAAAACCAGCGTTCGCCTCTCCTCCTTCTACTCCTGAGCCTAGAGAGCAATTATCCAAGGTACAAGACTATCCCATGCTACCTGAGTATCAAAACTCTATCAATCGGATTGAAGCCATTAGAAAGCTCTTGCAAAAACATCGCGGTACAGTGTGTCATATTGATTTCATTGTGCGATCGCTTTATGGAGAGCTAGAGCCAAATGTCTTCAAAGTAGTTAAAGGTAGAGTCCAATCCTCGTTGACACAAGGTAAGGGGAGTAGTTGGGTGGCAATTCCTGACGAACCTGGTTGTTATACCCTAGACTTAAGTCTGCTAACCTCAAATCATACCAATGGTTCTCCTAAGACTCTCAAAGCGAAAAAGAAGAAACCTCTAATACTTCCCAAATCAAAAATAGTACCGATGCTCAGACAATTTGAGGGTCAATTTTTAATTGATGCCATCTCCTCTCTGTTAGAGCAAAATTCCGGAAGAATTCTCACAGTTGCGGAAGTTATCACTGGACTTTATGGAGAAATAGATACTGAAGACTTGAGAGAGGTTAAAAGTAAGGTGCTAAATGAATTATCGCGAGGATATCGCACAGGAAGATTCTCAAGAGTCCCAGACACAGTTGGATTGTATACCTGGGATGCAAATGTAATGCAAGAGTCAAGTTCAGGCTCAACTCGTTCGTAGTTTATGTTTTAAAGAGGGAACAGGGAACAGGGTTGCAGGCATAATTTTGAATTTTGAATTAGTTTGTCCCCCTCATCCCCCTCATCCCCTGCTGTCGTCAATTAATCTCCAAGAGCTTACTCGATTCTGGCACGTAGTGCTGGAGCGCGGAAGAGGGTTTGAAATCCAGCTTGTCTTTCTGCAACTTCTTCTGGGGCAGATTCCCAAAGACTCTCATAATAAAAGAAGGCTACACCCAAGCCACGTTCTTGAGCAGCCCGCACTTGAGCCTTAATCTGCTGTATTGGTACGGGATTATTTCGCAATCCTGCCATAATCCCAACGCCAGTAGGAATCATTTGTTGTGCTTGTTGTATTTCGGCGCGGGAAATATTGGCGACAAAGCTTTGAAGATTGGGACGATAAATTTGCACAATTAGCTCATCCACAATATTTAGCTTGATCCAATTGAGCCAATCTTGCAGTTGGAACTTATAAGCAAAGTCGTAGTAATTCGGGGAAACAGAGAAAATCGAGCGAGGCTTTTGAGCTTTCACCGCTTGGTTAAGTTTTACCATGAACGCCGTGATTTTATCTGCTCGCCAGCGCATCCAATCCTGATCTTGAGGATTGCTAGGAGGGTTTTTCTTAGTTTCCTGGGTGTACAACGCAACCGTATATGGATCGTAGCCAAATTCGTGGGGCAAACTCATGTGGTCATCAAACTGAATGCCATCAACATCATATTGGGTAATGTTTTCTAGCACTAGACTGGTGATAAACTGTTGCACTTCTGGATGGAAAGGATTGAGCCACATCACCTCGCCAGCCGCACTAATGGAAGTTTGGCTTCCATCCCGCTTTCGCGTGAACCAATTGGGATGCTCCATTACCAATTCTGATGTTGGCGGAGCCATGAACCCAAACTCAAACCAGGGAATTACCAGGAGTCCTTGACGATGGGATTGGTTAATCAAGTCTGCCAGAATATCATGTCCATCTGTGCCTCGTAAAACAAAGGGTTGGATACCTGTACGCTTGGCCACAGCACTGGGATACATGACATAGCCGGAATTCCAGATTACAGGATAGATCGTGTTAAAGTTGAGCCGCCGCAGTTGGCTCACCGCCTCCAGCACCTTTGATCGTTCCTTAAGGATGTCCATATCGTTGTTAGTCATCCACACCCCGCGAATTTCCTCACGGGGTAGCTGCGGGATCTGAGCGGAAACAGGGGTGAGGTTATCTACCAGGAATACCGTGAGGCACGATATCAAGGCTAGTATCAAGCAAAGATACTTGCGTAATATCTGATGAAAAGTCGCCGCGCGTCTACGTCGCCAACCTTGAACAGAAAACATTAATTTCAAAATTGATTTCATAGGTTTTAATGATGCGTTAGCTACACACACGCGCCATTGCAGGCTTTTGTTAAGTAATCTACTTGCCATATAGTCTACAAGCATTTATGCTTACTAGAAAATTGGTTCACTGGTAGTTGTGCATTCCCTGTGCTGGAAAAACTTGGACTAAGAAGCCCTGAAGCAGACTCAGCAATTTAAAATCATTGACGTAGCTAATGGTCATTGAGTGCCCAATTTAGCTTCGGTTTTTAGCGTCATAACTTGAATTTTATTGTCAAAAATTTACTTAAGTGGTACAAGACCCAGAAAATGCTGAGACGAATTTTTATTTCTATTAAGATGATTTCACAAAACAGGGACATTTTGACCTTGGGGTAATCTGCGATCGCTCCTTGATTCACGCCAGATCAAAAATGCTAGAATTAAATGATCATAGATGCTTTCAGACGAGGCAGCATGGTAAAAATCGAACTGCAACTAGACGAAAGTACCCTTGAGAAAGCACTGGCTTTGGCAAAGTTACGCCATTGTGACTTAACGCAACTGATTCTATATGCAATTGATCAACTGGCAGTAGCAGAACCACCCAAAGACCGTTTATTAGGGTTATTCGCTGATGATCCTGAGTCAGTAGATGAGATGCTAGAAGAAGTAATGAAAGATAGAGCCGCACACCCATTAAATCAACGCTTTGGATAAAGTACTGATTGACACCGATATTTTTTCTGAAATTCTCAAGGGTATTAATCGGCAAATTGCAGCTAGGGCTTCTGCGTATCATGCTAGTGTTGGGTATTATACAATTTGCACCATTACAGTTTTAGAGGTTGTCAAAGGGTGGCATAAGCTGCAAAGAGAAGATAAGATTCAGCAGTTTTTTGCAGAAATTCTGGAAACTGAAGTGTTAACACTGCAACTGAGTGATGCTGAATTGGCGGGACGCATTTATGCAGATTTAGAACGAATAGGACAACCCATAGGACTTGCTGATAGGATGATTGCGGCTATTGCGATACAGCAAGATTTGATATTAGTCAGTGGTAATTTATCGCACTATCAGCGCATTCAAGCACTTGGTTACAGCTTACAGCTAGATAATTGGCGAATATAAATACCCTTGTAGCGATCGCAGGGCACAATAAAGACAAATAAGAGCGATTTTTAGCGCCACTATGAGCTACTGTCTTAATCCTCGTTGCCCAAAACCAGAAAATTCGGATGATGTCAAGTTTTGCCTGAGTTGTGGTTATAAGTTACTCCTCAAAGAACGCTACCGCGCTATTCAACCTATAGGGCAAGGCGGTTTTGGGCGTACTTTTTTAGCGGTGGATGAAGATAAACCCTCGAAACCGCGCTGTGTAATTAAGCAATTTTACCCACAAGCCCAAGGTACTAATACAGTGCAAAAGGCTGTGGAGTTATTTACTCAAGAAGCAGTACAGTTGGATGAATTAGGGCAACATCCTCAAATTCCAGAGTTGCTGGCATATTTTACCCAAGATGATCGGCAGTATCTTGTACAGGAATTTATTGATGGCAAAAATTTAGCGCAGGAATTGGTAGAGCAAGGCGCTTTCAACGAAGTGCAGATTCGGCAGTTGCTCAATGATTTATTGCCAGTACTGCAATTTTGCCATGCCAGGCACATAATTCACCGTGATATTAAACCCGAAAATATAATTTTACGTGCAAGCGATCGCAAACTAGTTCTAGTAGATTTTGGCGCTTCTAAATCTGCTACCAGCACCTCCCTTAACCGCACTGGTACAAGTATCGGTAGTCCAGAATACGTTGCGCCAGAACAAATTAGAGGGCGAGCGATTTTTGCCAGCGATATCTACAGCTTAGGTGCTACTTGTATTCGGCTACTAACGGAGCGATCGCCCTTTGATTCCTATGATATTAATAATGATACTTGGATTTGGCAGCACTACTTAACAACTCCTGTTAGTAATGAGTTAACTAACATTCTCAACAAAATGTTAGAAAGTATCCCCATCCGGCGCTATCAAACAGCAGATGAAGTACTCAATGCTCTTAATCAAAATCTGCCAGTAGTTGCCACACCTCTAACATCAGCAAAGCCTGCTACTATTTCACCATCCACATCTCAACCGCCTGTTTCCACAAAATCTAACAGTCAAATCGACCTAGAACTAGAGGAAATGAAAACTCTATTTTTGGGTGGAAACAAACCACAAAAAAATCCAATCAAACCCCCGAACCCCACATCTCAGCCTACTAGTAAAAGCATAATAGACGATGAGTTAGAAGAATTGAAAAGTAAATATCTTGGTAATAACAACTCTCAAAATTCCTAGATTATTTGGCATATAAACCAATAAAAGAGAATGAATATTATATATTCTTATTGATAAAAAAGATACATCTGGTTAAAATGTATAACCGTAATTACTTTGTGAGTCATCAGACTTGACAGTGGACCAGGGAGAATCATTAACATGAAACGAGCCTTATTAGTAATTGATGTTCAAAATGAATATTTCACTGGAAAATTGCCAGTAACTTATCCATCAGGAAACCTAGATAATATATTGCAAGTTCTTCAGGCTGCTAATGAGCGAGATATTCCTGTGATTGTTGTCAGACATACACAACCGCAAGAAAATACTCCGATATTTAAACAGGGAACCCCGGAATGGGAACTTCATCCGGAAATTGCCAAACAGCCATACGCGCTTTTAATCGAAAAACAATTACCAGGAAGCTTTACAGGTACAGAGTTAGAAACTTGGCTAAGAGAGAGGCAAATTGATACTGTAGTTATTTCTGGATACATGACTCAAATGTGTTGTGATACCACAGCTAGACAAGCTTCCCATCTAGGTTTTGCTGTCGAGTTTCTGTCTGATGCTACAGGAACTCTGAATTTCAAAAATAATGCAGGTAGCGCTACTGATGAAGAACTTCACAGAGCCACCTTAGTTGCTCAAGATACATTTATTAGTAAGGTAATCAGTACCTCTACATGGCTGAAAAATCTTGAAGATAATTAGCTCAACTTGAAAAAGTCAAGAGTCAAGGTTCAAGGGTTATTTCTTGCTTGTCCCCCTCATCCCCCTCATATCCCTTGTCTCCCTCATAAAAAATAGGACTTACGCACTGTACAAAAGAATCATCTTGTGTATTAACGTAAATACGTCATTTCAGTTTTTTACAAACCATCTTTTGTTAGTTGCGATCGCAAAAAGGTAGTTGATAAATCTAGCTAAAAGCCCTGAAAAGCATAGCTGCTATTTCGGCTTTTCTGTCAATGCGTAAGTCCTAAAAAAGTGGTTCTGATTTTCAGAACCACTAGCTAAATAAATATTGAATCTTGCTACGCCATCACAGGATGTAGTTTACTTTCTAAACATTTGGAGATGTTGTAGGTGTTGTAGGTGTAGTTGGTTGTGAAGCTTGCATCGGTTTCGGTGTGGAAGTTTGCACTGATGCTTCAGAAATCGGCGTCCATTCAGTGTGGAAAGCTCCAGGCTTATCAAGTCGCTCGTAGGTGTGCGCTCCGAAGTAGTCGCGTTGAGCTTGAGTGAGGTTTTGGGGCAAGCGATCGCGTCGATAGCTGTCAAAATAATCTAATGACGCACTGAATGCTGGTACTGGAATTCCCAGTTTTGCTGATGTTATCAACACTTCGCGCCAAGCTGTTTGTCTGTCGAGAATCGTCTGCTTGAATTCTGGAGCTAATAGCAGGTTAGGTGGCGCTGGATTTTCGTTAAATGCGTTCTTAATCTTATTCAAAAATCCAGCACGAATAATACAGCCACCCTTCCAAATCCGCGCCATTTCACCTAAATTTAAGTTAAAATTGTAGGTTTTTGAAGCCGTAGCCAACAAGGCCATGCCCTGAGCGTAAGAACAGATTTTCGAGCAATACAGGGCATCCCGCACCATGTTGATAAAGGCTTTGGTATCTCCCTCATACTTGCCAGAAGGGCCTGTAAGTATCTTGGATGCTGCTACCCGTTCTTTTTTGAAGGAAGACATGATCCGGGCGTTCACTGCTGCAATCATTGTCGGAACAGCAACCCCCAAATCCATTGCAGTTTGCACTGTCCAGCGCCCGGTTCCCTTTTGCCCTGCGGCATCAACAATCAAATCGACTAAGGGTAGATTTGTATCTGGGTCAATGTAGGGGAAAATCTTGGACGTAATTTCAATCAAAAACGAATTGAGTTCGTCGGTGGTGTTCCATTCGGCAAAAACTTCGTGTAATTGATTATGGTCTAGTCCAGCAGCATTTTTCAGCAAGTCATATGCTTCTGCAATCAGCTGCATGTCGCCGTACTCAATGCCGTTGTGTACCATTTTGACGTAGTGACCAGCACCACCAGGGCCGCAATAGGTTACGCAAGGGCCATCATCAACTTGGGCAGCAATTTTATTAAAAATTGGTGACAGATACTCGTAGGAGCTTTCTGTACCTCCAGGCATTAGTGAGGGGCCATTTAGCGCACCTTCTTCACCACCGCTGACACCCATCCCGATAAACCGAAATCCAGCCGGTTCTAATTCTTGGGTGCGTCGTTCTGTATCTTCAAACCAAGAGTTGCCACCGTCGATAATGATATCGCCTTCGTCCAGCAAGGGTCTGAGTTGAGAAATCACCGCGTCTACTGGCTTACCAGCTTGCACCATCACCAAGATTTTACGGGGACGTTCTAGTGCAGCTACGAACTCTTCCAGGGTAAAGGCGGCTTTGACATTCCGTCCTGGCGCACGTTGGGCCATGAAGGCATCAGTTTTTTCTCTGGAGCGATTATAAACTGCAATTGGGAAGCCATTACGCTCGACGTTTAGAGCGATATTCTCGCCCATAACGGCTAAACCAATCACACCAAAGCTTTGTAGGGTCATAAACTATGTTTGGCTAACTCTTGCAGATCCTTTTATCTTTAAGGGTAGTCCGAGATTTTCGCTTCTCTCCTAAAGAAGACATTAAGAAAGGCTTAATCTACATGACAAAAATCCCCAGCTAACACAGGTAATTAATTTTAATTTGTATCTAAATCAACATTTAGCTTGCAAAATTTGCCAAATTAAAATATTTAGTTAAGAGATTAGGTACTGAGTAGGGAAGCAGAAAATCTTAATTATTCCTAATCCCTAATTCCTAGTACACCGGGCGCAGAAATAAACCTACCATACCCTGCCTTAAGACGCTCTGCGTCTACAAAATGGTGCAAAAGTTGAGAAGATAAGTCTTTTGACTTTTGATTTCCGCTCATCGGTACTAGTCCTTAGTCCCTAATCCCTAGTTAAAGGACACAGTAAGGAGAAACCAAATAATGCTGGCATATGTCCTAGCTTTGGCAGTAGGCCTTGGTAGCTTAGCCATTTATTTAGCAGCTTTCTTTTTCCCAGAGATCCATCGTAAGAATGATTTTATCTGGAGTGGCGTAGGGCTATTCTACGCTTTGATGTTATGGGTTTTTGCACAACGCATTAATGGCGGTCTTTTGCTGGGTCATGTAGCTAGTGTCTCGCTTTTGGGTTGGTTTGGCTGGCAAACTTTCTCATTACGTCGGCAAGTGACACCAAAAGCACAACAAACACAAGTTCCCAGTTCCGAGGCTGTAAAAACTTCAATTCAGCAGCAGGTTACTAAGTTGTCGCTCCCAGAACGCCTGGCTCAGTTGCAACAGGGTGTTGGCAATACTCTTAATGGTGTAAAAAATCGATTCCAAAAAACTGATAAAAAACCTTCCAAAGTTGCCAAAACTACAGCAACAACCTCTGCACCCAAAGTTCCGCCAACGGTGGAAATTATCGACAACACCACTGCAATACCAGAAACATCACCAGGAGAAGCAGTCACCACTACTGACAGCGAATCTCCCACTTGGATACTAGAAAAACCAGTGGATGAGGCAGTCACTACTACCGACACCGCAACTACAATCGAGAGTTTACCAGAAGTAATTCCCCCAAATCCTCCATCTCCCGAATTAGTGGAAGCTGCACAAGCAAATACTGAGGCTGAGGATAAAGAACCGATTCCCGTTGAAGAAATTGCGCCGGATGCGGTACTTGCTCCCCCAGCTGAAGCACCACCAGAACAACTACCGCCAAATAATCAAGCTAGTTGAATTTAACGTGAGTTGTACGGAACCGAACCCCAATCTATTCCCTACAAGGGAAGGGGTTGGGGGTGGGGTAAAACGCTTGTAGGATAAGCCTTTAACCTTAAATTGACACCAATGAGCATTGCTGTGCCCCTACAATGGTCTGTATTCTATGCAATTGAGAACCGCTATAGGTAATAACAAGGCTTAATACTGCAAGGAAGAGGATTTTCAACTTGGAATTTGCTGCTGGGGAAAGGATTAAAAATTTTTTCGTTCCCCTTTCCCTTTATCCGCCAAGTATTATAGCCTGAGGGCGTTTCACAAAATTTGCTCCCGACACGATCAATCAATCTCAATCACAACTTTGCCAAAGTGTGAACCACTTTTGAGATAACGGTAAGCTGACTGTGCTTGAGTAAAAGGGAAAACTCGATCAATAACTGGCTGTAATTTAGAATCTTGGATCACCTGATTCATCGCTTCAAACATTTTGCGACTGCCTACATAAATGCCTTGCAGTGTTATGCTCTTGAAGAGTATGGGCATGGGGTCAATCTCATTTCCTCTGCCTGAGAGTACGCCAATCAAGCTGACGCGTCCCCCAATTCTGACTGCTTGTAGAGATTTGGGTAATGTACCTGCACCACCTACTTCGATTACATGATCTACACCTGTGCGATCAGTCAATGCATAGACTTGCTTTTCCCAATCTGGCGTTGCTTTGTAGTTGATTGTTTCATCTGCACCCAAAACTTGAGCCTGTGCTAACTTGCGATCGCTGCTGGAACTGAGGATAACTCTAGCGCCAAATATCTTGGCAAACTGAAGCGCAAAAATAGATACTCCACCTGTGCCCAGCAATAATACAGTGTTACCTTCAATTATATTGCCTTTGCTAACTAGTGCGTGCCAAGCTGTCACGGCTGCACAGGGTAAAGTTGCACCTTGAATATAAGATATATGATTGGGTAATATTACTAAGCCGTCTTGGTGTAAAACAACATACTCAGCCAGCATTCCATTAATACCGCCACCTAAATCAGATTTCATTTTCTCTTTAGTTAAAGCGCCAGAAATCCAGTCTTGGAAGAAGATACCCGCGACGCGATCGCCTAGTTTCACTCTTGTCACACCTTCTCCTAACGCTACAACTTCCCCCGCACCGTCAGACATGGGAATCAGAGGATATTTCACCCCCGAACCGTAAGCCCCCTCAGCCACCAGCAAATCACGGTAATTTAGCGCTGTAGCTTTGACTTTGATCAAAACTTGTCCCGCACCTGGTTTGAGTTGTGTGCGATCGCTTAATGTCAGTGCATCAATTCCGCCATGACCTTGAAGTATGTAAGCTTTCATCGAATTCCTCCTGGGTAAAAATCACAAAAAAACTAAAACTCAGAAAATTTTGTCTAACAAATACAAAAATGCCTGTAGATAAACATAATGGCTTAAGTAAAACCTAAAATTAAAATTCTCACTATGAATATTTCCTCTTCTCAATTTTCCATTCCTACAATCTCAGTTGCAGTATTATTAAGTGCTGTTACGGTATACACACAAGTCGTAGCTGCGGTGTACACATAAGTAATTTCATCCAGAAAGTAAGAGCTTTCATTAAAAAGGTGAGAACTTTCATTCAGAAGGTAAGAGCTTTCATTCAAAAGGTGAGAACTTTCATTCAGAAGGTAAGAACTTTCATTCAAAAGGTAAGAACTTTCATTCAAAAGGTGAGAACTTTCATTCAAAAGGTGAGAACTTTCATTCAAAAGGCAAGAACTTTCATTCAAAAGGTAAGGGCTTTGTCAAAAGCAACTGCTACAGAGTCAACATCATTAAAATCCAATACGCTTGGTGTTAAGGATAATTGTAGCGACTGTCTTAAAAGTCAAGTGATCGCAAAAGAAAAAGTGTAGTTGACGCAACTGAGGAACCGCTTCGCTGATTCGGTGGTGGCTGGTACGGGCAAAGAGATTGTGCATTGGTAGCCAAGACAGTTACAGCCCGCACCAGCCACTCCGCTACGCCACCGAATCTTTAAGAGTTGCTGGATTTGGCGTGTCGGCAAAAAAAGAGCATGAAAAATATATCCCAGAAATAGCGATCGCTCACTGGGAGACTAATTAAGAGTATAAAAAATCGCGATGGCTAAACGGGAATAATTGTGTGACAGTTGTCAGAAGTACGCCAAGGTAAATTGTCTCTGACCAGAGCATTTAAAATGACTAACATTTTATGAACGCAAGCAGTCAGAGCCAATTTTTTGGATTTACCACGCTCAACAAGGCGAGTGTAAAAAGCTTTGATGACTCTATTATGACGAATAGCAACGACAGCGCCCATATAAAGAGATGCACGGACATGGTAAAAGGGAAGCCTGTAATTGAATAATTAGTTCTGTTTCTAGTCCTCCTGTTGCTTCTATTACAATCAGATTTAAATTGTATAATTTGAGTTGCTCAACTAGTTTTGATATTTCCGTTTCTGTGTTTGCCACTTTCATCGCTTTACCCATTGGACGCAGATAAACATCTAAAGTGGCTTTACTCACATCAATTCCTACCCATTGAGCAATATTTTCCATTTTTCACTCTCACAGATTGAGTCTATTTTGGTAGATTTTCATCCCCTTGATTTCACTCATCCTTGCCCGATACGGAATGTCTACTTTCATCTCAGTATTTAAAAGTTCTTCCCCTGGCGACTGTTCGAGTTCTGTCTAGAAGATTGTTGTAGTGACCCGTGCACTTTACGGTCTATGATGACCAAGGTTGGGACGGTCTACTACTATTTCTAAGATAGGGCTTGCTTAATAAAAGTGTAAGGTAGTCCAGATAAGGAATTCAAGCCTTTTTACACCAAGCAAGTGCAAGGTTATAACATCTAGAGTCTCAAAACACTTGCACTAACGTTAGCGAGCGCTGGGTAAATTTGGAACCTGAGCGATGAAACAACCATTTTACAAGCTGTGTGGCTTCTAGATTTGCTTTAGAGACTTATTCAGCAAGCCCTAAGATACAAGGTTGGGTTGAACGTTCGCGTAGCGTCCCGCTCTTAAGTGAAACCCAACAAACCCCGAAAAATGTTGGGTTTCGTTCCTCAAACGCCACTCGCATCAAGCCGGGAAACCCGTCCACGGCGGTGGCTCCCCAACCTACGCAGGTTAAGGTTTTTGGCTCTAACTGAACCGTATTGCATTAAAATCTGCGATCGCTTTTCCAATTTAAGCATCGCCAGTCACAACAGTGATATCTAATATGATGTCTGGCAAAACACTCTCAATATGTCATTGCGTAAAGCATCTCGCAGAGAGTGGAACGGAGTTAAACGACGCAATCTCCAGATTTTTGGGATTGCTTCCCAAAGGTCGCAATGACGGTTAGCAGATAGAACAAATACAAATAGTTTAGACACTAGTAATACCAGTGGTGTTAATAGCACTCAAGCAAGCGTACTTGGCTCCAGCAACGATAAAAACGTCCTCAGTACAGAGAATCTATTTACTGCAAAGTCTAGCAGTAGTACCAGTTGCTTACCAGACTTAGTAATAGAAAACGCCACCAACCCAGAACGTGCGATCGCAAGTACTAAAATCCAGATCTCCTCTACATTGAAAAATATTGGTAGTAAAGACGCAGGTCGTCACTTTGTAGGTTACTATCTATCCCAAGACGAGAAATGGGATACTAATGACAAGCTGTTAGAGACGAACTCGTTTGACACCGTGCAAAGTCTCAAGGCTGGTGAGTCTATTTCCCTGGTAGTGGAGATGCAGGCGCACACAGCGTCGGTTTCTATTTATCCAAAGACGATAAGTGGGATAGTAGTGACATCTTAATCGGTGAAGATTCAGTCAACCATTTGAGTACTAATAAGTATATCTCCCATACCAAAACCTTCACCTTAGATAGCAATATCGCCTCTGGGGATTATTACCTGGTATATGTGGGCGATAACAAGTCTGAGATCACCGAAACCGATGAAAATAATAACATCGTTGCTAAAGCTATTACCATTAGAGGTAATACTAATATCCAAAGCCTCAACGATATTGAACCACCCATCGATCCTACTCCCTCCCTGCCTCTAGATGAGGGGAATGAAGACTCAATCGAGAGCGAAAAATTTGGTGTCACCAATGCTTCACCAGACTTGAGATTAGAAGTAGAAAATGACAAATCACCTGCAAGAGGAAAAGCAGGTAGTGAGATTACGCTTGCCTACAAAGAGAAAAATCTTGGTAGTGGAGATGCAGGCGCACACAGTGTCGGTTTCTATCTATCCAAAGACGATAAGTGGAATAGTAGTGACATCTTGCTAGGTGAAGACTCGGTTAACCATGTGAGTACTAATAAGTATATCTCTCAGACTAAGGCCTTCACCTTAGATAGCAATATTGCCTCTGGGGATTATTACCTGATATATGCAGGCGATAACAAATCTAATGTCAGCGAAACCGATGAAACTAATAACATCGTTCCTAAAGCTATTACCATTAGAGGTAATAGTGTTAGTTAAAGCCTCATCGATTCTAGTCTCTCCCTTGAGATGAAGAGAATAAGGACTCAGTCGAAATAGAGAAATTTGGCGTTTTTGATTAAAAGTCAGTCGTCTAGTTGGGTGTGTTATACCGCAATACGGTTCAGATAAGCCCAAAACCCTAATGTAGAGACGCGATTTATCGCGTCTTCAAAGACCGATTATTTACACCAATAACCCTTAACTGAACCGTATTGTATTATGCCGTAGGCTAACGCACCTTTAATTTTTGACGGTGCGGCACTTGGCTTTTAAGACAGTCGCTACATTTGGGGCTTCCTGAAATTAAATTATCCAATGAGTGAGAAACGAAAGGTTCTACGCCATCAACAAAACCAACTAGTACAGCACGGCGTAAATAAGCAGACCATTCAAAAGCCTTAAAGAGCTTATTCCATAATACTTTTGACTGTTGACTGTTGACTTTATTTTTACATCAACCGCCGCTGCAACCACAAAGCCAATAATGGCAAAGCTAGCCGATAGCCATGTTCTGCATTGTAAATTAAACCTTTGTGCTGTAATCCAGTCAATGCACCTTGAAGGCTACCACCTCTTGATAGTCCATGTTTTTGAATATACTCTTTACTTTGCGGTTTTTCAGTGGCATCTAAAGCCAAAGATTCCAGCAAGTGTACCTGATTTGCTGGAAGTAGCATCAGTAATGACTCAAAGATAATAGTTAAATCTTTGAGTAATCCTGCAATAGCTTGCTGTACATCTTGTTCAGTAATTAACCCGTCAGCATAATGCAAAGTTTGCAGGCGGCGAATTAGTGTCATGGCATCGCCAATATGCCCCTGCACTGCATCTAAAAAGAGTTGTAGTGCTTGAGAGCGAGAATCAAATTTTAGTCCTTGTAGATGTAACATCTCCCTCGCCCACAATGCTAAAACGTCTTGAGCTAAGGGAGGTAACTGCACGGTTTCTAAAGCATAGTTAGTCTCATCTGCTTGCTGGCTTGTCTCTGCGATCGTAGCTATGAGGACATAACTAACTTCAGTTTGCGCCTTAATTTCTCCCCGGAATGTCGTTTCCCACAAATTATTCCGATCCCAAGAGCGAATGTGAGGAAAACTCTGCAAAATTAGCACTACCCGTTGCTGCAAATCCAAGGCGATGATTTGTGGTAATGCCAGTAAGATTTCAAATGCTTGCCATAACTGTTTTTGATCTAGGGAAGGCAACAGTTTGATTTTACCCTCAGGATTCCAGACAAAAAGCTCACTTGCATTGTGAGTCACCCAGCCTTGGATTTTTTCTGGTTGCCAATTCTGGCTAATCGTCTCCGCCAACAATTCCACAAATCGCTGTCCATCTATGGCGCGGATACAGTCGATTTCCAGTGCGATCGCCCCAACTTCTTGGGCTGCTCCCTTCACTAAGGTACGCCTTCCACTCCCTGGCACTCCTGTAATCAGCAAATCACCATCCCGCGCCAGCACTTCTACAATGTGTTGAAATTCCGCCGATCGCCCAATTAATTGCAAAGGAGTAGACAAATCCAAAATGTACCCGCCTTCTGAGTTCCGCCCTATGTGTAATGCCCAGCATACTAAGTTGTGTGAGTAGTGGGCAAGGGTGGGATGGGGGATGAGGGATGAGGGGGATGAGGGGGATGGCTTCGGGATTTTAGGAGCGATTATTTTACAAATTGTGTTTGCCTATGTGCCATTGATTAATCATGTTTTTGAAACAGCACCTTTGAGTTGGCAACAGTGGTTATTCTGTTTAGGTGTAGGTTCACCGATGATTCTTTGGGCAGCATTTGTCAATCGTTTCGATCCGCCTAATTAATAGTAAAAACCTACAATTTTTTTGCATTATTTTAGTCGTGCCAATCCAGTAGTGGCGTGTCAACATAATTCGTAATTGATAATGACGCTCTCTACGAGACGCTAAAAGCGAACGCGGACTCGCTACCGCTACGCTAACGTAATTCGTAGTTACAATTCTAGAGGGCTTGAACCCACCACTGATTAAAGACCACCAAATCTGCATATTTGGTGGAGGCTTGTACCCTCTTTAATTACGAATTACGAATTACGAATTAGTAATTATTTGGTTAAGGCTAAAGTAGTGCATTAGATTTGTAGTGGCGTGGCAAGGCTAAATTTGTGCATTAGATTTTATAATCTTAGAAGGCGCTAAAGCGCAACTACGAACCATAAGACATTGCTGAAGGTCTAAAATAAACTGGTATGCTATTTAATTTATCTATGAGTAACGTACAAACAAAACTAGCAACTGACACTTGGGTAACAGCTACTTGGGATGAATATATTCAAGTAATTGAAAGTCCTGCTTATGAAAAAGCTAAGGGCTACTACTACAATCATAAAATGAGGATTGAAATGCTACCCGTAGGTAATGACCACTCACGAGACCACACTATTGTTATCCTTACTGCTAGCAACTACGCAGCTATCAAAGGCATTCCTATGAATGGCAATGATAACTGTACCTACCGTAAAACAGGCTTTAATGATGCACAGCCTGATGTTTCTTATTACATTGGTGAAAATGCCAATGTGATTCCTTGGGGAACTTCTATCATTGACTTAAATCAATATCCACCCCCAAATTTAGTGATTGAAGTTGCGAACACTTCTTTAGCAGATGACAAAGGTGAAAAACGCCTGCTTTATGAAGAATTAGGAGTAGATGAATACTGGATTATTGATGTACAGAATATCCAAGTAATTGCTTTTGCTGTCGCTAATGGTGGTAGTCGCAAAATTTCTCAATCTCAAGTATTACCGGGATTAAAAATTTCTCTTTTAGAAGAGGCTTTACGTCGTACTCGTCAAATAAATCAAAGTCAAGTTGTTGCTTGGTTATTATCACAGTTTCAGCAATAAAGTAGAAAAATATTAATTATTTTGGAAATGCGATCGCCTGAATTTGATATGATTGAGCATCGCTTAATACAGTCTCTTGTACCGATGCTCATTTATGCGCTTGTCAGCAGTACTGAATCCACGTCGGTTTCTCAAGTTAATCATCAATCTAGTAGTCTTAGCAGCACTGTTATTCTTCTGTCAGCGAGTTTGGGCGCAAGATTGGCAGCCTGTTCGAGGTGGTAGCCCTTTTGGTATCAGTGGTATAGCGCTGGTTGAGCAACAAAGCAGTTCCCTAGAATTTCTCATTGTCCATGACAACAAAAAAGCTAACCAAGGTCGTATAGCAATTATTAATATTAAAGGTAAGAATCAACCTGAGTATTTAGCATTAACCTGGCCAGGTAACGCCGAATTACCGTCAGATTTAGAGGCTTTAACATCTATTCCCGGCACAAAAAATACATCATTTATAGCTTTAAATAGTTCGGGAAAAGCTTATTATATTAAATTAGAGTCTGACAATAAAACTATCTCGCTTATCAAAGAATTTAATCTACCAGCAATTTCTCAAGGAAGTAATTTTGAGGCATTTTCACTACAAGATATAGATGGTAAATTAGTTGCTGTTTGGGCACATCGAGGTGAAGCAGAACAACCAGCAACTCTTTATTGGGGATTGCTGGATTTGACAAAATCTCAAATCATTCTTACAGATTATGCAAATCTAAAAGTACCATTCCCGTCTGGTAATGTTCGCCATATTTCGGATATAAAAGTAGACACATCGGGAGTTGTGTTTATTAGCGCAGCCAGCGATCCTGGAGATAATGGGCCATTTCAATCGGCTGTATATGTTGCAGGTTCTCTGGGATATCGTAATAACAAAATAGTATTCAGACAAAACTCCCAACTTGTACCACTTTACCGTACTAATTACCACAAAATTGAAGCGATAGAACTTGTTTCTGGTGCAACAGGCGGTGTAATTGTTGCTACTGATGATGAAAACTTTGGTTCTGCTGTATATATTGTGGGTGAATAATGAAAAACCGCCGATGAATAAGGATAGATGAACGCCGATGCACGCAGATAATTTATCGGCGTTTATCGGCGTGCATCGGCGGTTAATTACTCACATTGCTACTACACGTTAAATCTGAACAACATCACATCGCCTTCTTTGACAATATATTCTTTACCTTCGCTTCTCACTAAACCTTTTTCCTTCGCAGCATTCATCGAACCCGTTGTTACCAAATCATCATAAGCAACAGTTTCAGCGCGAATAAACCCCCGTTCAAAATCTGAGTGAATTACACCTGCTGCTTGGGGTGCAGACATTCCGGCGTTAATTGTCCAAGCGCGGGTTTCTTTAGGGCCACAGGTGAAATATGTCCGCAAACCTAACAGCGTGTAAGTTGCACGAATCAACGATTTTAAACCGCCTTCTTCTACACCCAAGGATGCTAGGAAATCAGCTTTATCTTCTTCTGGTAATTCTACTAGTTCGGCTTCTACTTGAGCCGAAACGATGACCACTTGGGCATTTTCACCAGATGCAATTTGCCGCACTTTTTCAACAAAATCATTACCAGTTGCTAAGTCATCCTCAGAGACATTGGCAGCGTAAATAATTGGTTTATTCGTCAGTAGCCCTAGTCCTTTGATAATCTCGGCTTCTTCTTCAGTTAAACTAACTTGCCGAACTGATTTCCCTTCATTTAAAGCCGCAGCTAATTTTTCTAAAACTGTGACTTCAAATTGTGCATCTTTGCTAGTACGTGCTTGTTTGCGGGTGCGGTCAATTCGGCGCTCAACTTGTGCTAAATCTGATAAACCAAGCTCCAAATTAATGATTTCAATATCTCTTGCTGGGTCAACAGAACCAGCGACGTGAATAATATCATCATTTTCAAAACAACGCACCACATGGACAATTGCATCTACTTCCCGGATGTGGGACAGAAATTGATTACCTAGTCCCTCACCCTGGCTTGCACCTTTAACCAAACCGGCAATATCTACAAACTCAACACGCGCCGGGACGATTTGTGCTGAACTGCCAATTTTCGCAAGTACATTTAAGCGCTCATCCGGTACTGCGACAACGCCGACATTCGGTTCAATGGTGCAAAAAGGGAAGTTAGCAGCTTCGGCTTTGGCGTTAGCAACTACAGCATTAAATAAAGTTGATTTTCCGACGTTGGGAAGTCCGACAATTCCGGCTCGTAGCATTTTGGATTTTAGATTTTAGATTTTGGCTTACATTACCAAGATAGTTCAAACAGGTTCAGGAATCGTTTGCGGAATTGGGCCTGGTACAGTTTGAGGAATGGGCGCTGGTACAGTTTCGGGTACAGGCTCCGGTAGAGGCTGGGGAACCGTTGGCGCTGGTATGGGTTCAGGGCTGGGTAGGGGATTTGGCCCAGGATTGGGAATTTGAGGTTCGGGTATAGAAATAGCAGTGGGGTTAATCATGGAAAGTCTAAATTAAATTATTCGACCTTCCCACGCTAGATGACAACATAAGCTGCTGACATCTCCCTAAATAGCTAAGTAAGTCGGCGTAATTAAAAATAACTAGCGGGGGCTGTCATTAGTCATTGGTCTTTAGTCATTCTCGAAACCCGCCGTTAACAAACTTAGCAGGTGGCGCGCCGCCTGTGCGGCGGTTGCTCCTAAAAAAAATTTAATCAGCAAAAGTAGATATTGCTTTCTCAAGCTGGGGTTTGCTTTCTCATTTCGGTATATTCAGCAAGCAAAAGCAGATATTGCTTTCTCATTTCTGTAATTCCATAGTTTGTTGATGAAAGCACAAGCCAATTGGCAATGTGCGCCATCACATTGGAAGTCCCCTGGCTGTTGGCGGCTTAATCACGACGCATAGCCAGTAACTCTTGGGGAGAAGCTAAAAGTTTAATTCTGCTTTCTATAATTTGCCGTTGTTGATTGAGGATAAACAACCATAAGACGTTAACACTACACCAGGAAGTTTGAGCTTTACCTGCTACCTGAACTTGAATTTGGTCATTTTCCCCGTTCTCGATCATTCCTTTATCAGGATAAGCTTTAATATTTTGAGCTTCTTGTTGTAGATAAGTTGCGATCGCATCTGGCCCCACAAAACCCGATTCAAATGGTGGATACATGACACCATCTGCGGCAAACAAGGCGGCTGTGGCGGCAAATTCTCCAGCGTTCAAGGTTTGAAAGTAACGCAGTATGCTGGGTTCTGTAATTCCTTCTATTGAAAATTCCTCTGTTTCTATCGCCGTAACAGTTGGCTGTGTTGTCGCTTCAAATTCAGCAGCAGTCATAGAATTACCTTTATTAAGCTAGCTGCAATCTATTTCATGGCAAAAGCAGGCAAAAAAAAAGCTGCTATTGGTATATATTGCTGAGTTTCGGATAAGTCTTACTCTGGATAGAGGTAATTACTTGTCTGTTAAGGAGAAAGAAAAACCTTGAAACCTTACCTTTGGCTTTTCCCCAAAACAATAGGTATTGGCCGTATAGAATAAAATTGAAGAGCCAATTATTGGGCCAAATTTAGATAAAATAAATGACAAACTCTGCCAGAACCACAAGTGATGTGGTCAAAGAAAAGGCTAGGGAGTTGGGATTTCACAAAGTTGGGATTGCTGCTGTAGATGAGGTAGATGAGACAGCAGCGCAGCGTTTGCAAGCATGGATAGCACTGGGTTACAACGCCCAGATGGAATGGATGGCTAACCCAAAGCGTCAAGATATTCGCTTAGTTATGCCAGAAGTGCGATCGCTTATTTGTGTGGCGCTAAATTACTACACATCACATCAACGCCCTTCAGGTGAGGAATACGCCAAGATTTCTCGTTATGGCTGGGGAAGAGATTATCACAAGGTGATCCACAAAAAACTCAAGGCATTGACTATTTGGCTACAATCTCTTGGCGAAGGTGTTGAGGCTCGTTACTATGCAGATACAGGCCCAGTACAAGATAAATTATGGGCGCAAAAAGCTGGTATTGGATGGATTGCCAAGAACGGAAATGTGATTACACGGGAATATGGTTCTTGGGTATTTTTGGGTGAGATTATCACAAATTTGTCACTAGAGAGCGATCGCGCATCTACAGAACATTGTGGCACTTGTACGCGCTGTCTGGAAGCTTGTCCTACTGACGCAATTACTCAACCCTATATAGTAGATGCTAACCGTTGCATTGCTTATCATACAATTGAAAATCGGGCAGAACAATTACCTGCAACAGTTAAATCCCATTTACAAGGCTGGGTTGCAGGTTGTGATATCTGTCAAGATGTTTGCCCGTGGAATCAACGTTTTGCTCAGAGTACGGATGTGGCAGAATTTAATCCTTATCCTGGGAATCTTGCGCCGAAGCTGATAGAATTAGCAAAAATCTCAGATGAGGAGTGGGAGAGACAATTTACAGCCTCAGCCTTGCGGCGGATTAAACCAGAAATGTTACGACGTAATGCCCGTGCTAATCTTGACGCATCTAGGCAACAGAATGAAGCAGAAAGTAATTATCTTTGATTTTGATGGCACAATTGCAGATACAGTAGACGCTCTTGTAAGTATTGCTAATCGTTTGGCTTTAGAGTTTGGTTATGTCCAAATTACGCAACAGGAGTTAGCTCTCCTAAAAAACTTAACGTCTAGGGAAATTATTAAGTACTCAGGTATCTCTGTATTTAAAATACCTTTTTTAGTAAAGAAAGTTAAAGGAGAATTAAAAAACAAGATTCACGAATTTAAACCTATTCCCGGAATTAAAGAAGCTTTAATAGAACTCAAATCTCAAGGTTATAACCTGGGAATTATTACTTCTAATTCTAAAGATAATGTGACCGAATTCCTCAACATTAATCAGCTAAATAATTTATTTGATTTTATCTACTCAGGAGTTACAATTTTTGGCAAAAAGACGATCATCAATAATGTATTAAAGCAAAAGCAGCTAAAACCCCACGAAGTCATTTATGTTGGCGACGAAACCAGAGATATAGAAGCATCAAAGAAAGCTAATATCCAGGTAATTGCAGTGACTTGGGGTTTTAATTCACCAGAAGTTTTAGCCAAACAAAACCCAGATTTTTTAATTCACCATCCCAGCGAACTTTTGACGGTTTTAAGTAAACGTAATTCGTAATACTTGTCGGAGGTGAGTATTACGAATTACGAATTATTAACTTTTTGATTCACCCTTTTCTAAAGCTTTTTTCATTAGATCGTCATCGATGCTAGTTGCACCCTCCGTTTTAGCACCCCCAACGTCTTTAGCCATATCTGCATAATCATCAGGATTACCAGTTGCTTGGGCTTGTGTTTTAACTTCTTGTGGTTTGGAAACTTGTTGTTTCGGAGCTGTTGCTGCTTCGGCTGCTTTGGCACCTTCACCTGTACGATCAATATCACTGACACTAAATTGCTGTGCAGCAGCATAATCAGCTTCAAAATCTACCGTTGGCGCTTTTTCTTCACCAGCAGCTATGTTTTCAGCCGCTAATTGTGCGTCATGGGTAGGAGCTTCGTTGACATTAGGCTTCACTTCATCAGGCATAAATCACTCCTAGGTATTTTTTCACTTGTTGAGGTCATCGTATCAAAGTGAGCCGCTAAATCATTGGTACCCTGGGAGATATTCTTACTTCTATTAAAAGATAGATAAAAACCGCAAATTAAAATTAATAAATCTCTTACTCTTGGGAGTAGATTCTTATTCTTGAACTCTGTTAAGCCTAAGTTTGATACATTAAATTGCCTTGGAGACAAATCATGACAGCTAGCCAAGATAAAACATTTTCTCAAGCTTTGACAAATGAAACTCAAAAAGCGGTAGAAGCTTTTAATGGCTTAGATACCGATGCTAAATTAGCATGGCTGTATTTTATTTATGAAAAAATGGGTGATTCTGTGACTCCAGCTGCACCTGCTGCTGCGGAACCAAATTTAGCGCCAATCTTGCTAGAAGACTATTTGGAATTATCAGATGAAGAGCAATTAACAATTATGCGCCAAATTGTTAATCGCGAGGCTAGTGATTATTCTCGTGCCTATGGCGCTTTAAAAGAAAATAATCAGCTGTTGGTTTGGTATGCTTGGGCTGTAGCTATGGGGAAGAAAGTAGTTGATATGCCCAACAACTACGAGTCTACAAATGCAATTAAGAGTCTGCTTTCCCAAGTTGAAGGATTAGATTTTGAAGAACAAATTTCTGTGCTGCGAACGATCGTAGGCAATATGGGTTACAGTGATGTCAAGCCGATTGAAACTCAGGCACAGACTGGCAAAACATCAAGTTTGTAAGCTGATATCTTGTCGCTAAGATACCGCCATGTGGCTTAAATCCGCTGGGGTGAGGTAGGAGTGGACAACTTCACCATCGCGGAACCAAACAATGCGTCTGGTTTGACGCGCCACATCTGGTTCATGGGTAACCATGACGACTGTAATACCACTGGCGTTTAATTCGCTAAAGATATCCATGACTTCTTGGGTTGTACGGGAATCGAGTGCGCCAGTGGGTTCATCAGCTAGGAGGACAACAGGACGGTTGACAATGGCACGAGCGATCGCTACTCTTTGTTGTTGTCCACCTGATAGTTGAGTCGGTTTATTGTTAAGACGCTTTTCTAAGCCTACTCGAATCAGAGCTTCTGTAGCGCGATCGCGTCTTTCATTAGCATTGATTCCAGCATAAGCCATTGGCAGCATGACATTTTCTAGGGCTGTCAATTGAGGTAACAAGTGGAATTGTTGGAAAACAAACCCTAGTTTGATGTTGCGAATGTGCGCTAACGCTTTATCGTCCATTTGCGCCACATCAACGTTATCTAGATAGTAACTCCCAGAGGTAGGGCGATCTAGACAACCGATAATATTCATAGCTGTGGATTTACCGGAACCAGAAGGCCCCATAATTGAACAATATTCACCTTCATCGATAGTTAAATTCACATCATTAAGTGCTTTAACTTCCGTTTCACCACTACCGTAGATTTTAAAGATATTTTCTAAACGAATAATTGATGATTTGTTATTTGTCATTTGGCGTTTGTCCTCTCTTACAAAGTTCTGTTCGGAGGAAGCCTCCGCTCAGACTTTGCGCTTTGGCATTTGTTATTTATCCTCTGCTTCCTCATCCCCCTCATCTCTATTCTAGGATTACCAACATCTGTCAAAGCCAGTGCGATCGCTTTAACCTTAAGAGGATGTTTGAAAAGTCCTCTTGTTGGTATCAAAAGTTTTAGATCCCTCTAAATCTCCCTTAAAAAGGGAGACTTTGATTCCGGTTTCCCCCTGTATAGGCAGGGCTGTTTCATCCCCTAAAAGGTGTAAAATGACAAGCGTCGAGGGGATGAAAATAATGGGTGCTTCTCTAATTGAACAACTACGGCAAGTAAAAGATTTTCGAGTCAAAGATGGGCAAAGACATCAACTGTGGATGGTATTGCGGTTTGTGATTATGGGAACAATGAGTGGGTACGTAGGATACCGTGCATGGGGGGACGAGAGTAAAACGCCATCGTCGTGTATTGCCACTCGAAATTTGGAATTGAATGATTTTGCCTTCATGTATTCGCGGACATTGGGGTATTGAGAATCGTCTTCATTGGGGAGGCAGCGCCGTGGGCGGGTTTCCCGACTTGTTCGCGTAGCGTCTCCGACAGGAGAGGCGACTGCCGTTCAAGGATGTAATTTTTGATGAAGATCATTCGACCATACGTAGGGGTTGCTGAAAAAGAAAAAGAAGCTGACAATATATAGATTATCTGACCAA
>JAVRCF010000097.1:0-30326 GCA_034530935.1 Aulosira sp. DedQUE10
TGTTTTGTAGGCTTTTCCCGGATTTTAGATGGTTGGTTGTCTTACAAAGTTTGGCTTTATAGAAGTTGCGTGCGCTCTTAAAGAGCGCCCTTGCAAACTTCGGGGCCCAAACAGACACCGCCAACGCCAGTTCGCTCAACTTTTGGAACCCTCCGAAGTTTTGTGGACGGAGACCGTCCCCACAACAGCACTCTCCGCACACGACTGGCTCAACTTTGCGCTATTTACGCCGTACTGTACTGGTGTAATTTCGCTGAGATGGTAAAAAGTTTATTTTAGTCCCAAAAATAGCTGCGTATAAGCAGCAATCACCCAAAGCATACTCGGAAAGCTGGTGTTTGTCTTCGACACAGCAAAAGATCCGAACAAAAGGCCTAGTTAACATACTGGATGTTCAGTTAAGCTATCAATGGTTTGTTTACTAAAGTTAGTCAAAAATTAGCAAATCATAATTTTTAGGAGAAATGTTTTAACTTTTGCAGATATTTTTTAACACTATTTCGGTTAAATTTTCTAAATTGCTGATGTTAAGATTGCCATGAATGCACATCGAGGATCTGCTGTGCTCAGTTCTGCAACTTTATCTAAAGTGCAGCCAGTTGCAACAGGACTGACTGAAAATCATCGCCTGCGGCTTTTTTCTGGTTCTGCCAATTTACAACTGTCTCAAGAAGTCGCTCGTTACCTAGGTATGGATCTAGGGCCAATGATCCGTAAAAGGTTTGCGGACGGCGAACTCTATATTCAAATCCAGGAATCGATCCGGGGTTGTGATGTCTATCTCATCCAGCCATCTTCTAAGCCGGTCAACGATCATTTAATGGAATTACTGATTATGATTGATGCCTGTCGTCGAGCTTCTGCACGACAGGTGACAGCAGTAATTCCTTACTATGGTTATGCCCGCGCTGACCGGAAAACGGCAGGAAGAGAGTCCATCACTGCTAAACTGGTTGCCAACCTGATCACTCAAGCTGGTGCCAACCGCGTTCTGGCAATGGATTTGCACTCAGCCCAGATTCAGGGATATTTCGACATACCATTTGACCATGTTTACGGTTCGCCAGTTTTACTAGATTATCTAGCGAGCAAAAAACTGCCCGATCTGGTGGTTGTTTCCCCTGATGTTGGTGGTGTCGCACGGGCAAGAGCATTTGCCAAAAAGCTGAACGATGCCCCATTAGCGATTATTGATAAACGTCGCCAAGCTCACAATGTTGCCGAAGTGTTAAACGTCATCGGTGACGTGAAGGGGAAAACGGCAGTCTTGGTAGACGATATGATCGACACTGGTGGCACAATTGCCGCAGGAGCCAAGTTACTGCGGGAAGAAGGGGCGCGTCAGGTATATGCCTGTGCAACTCATGCAGTTTTCTCTCCGCCTGCGATTGAGCGGTTGTCTAGTGGCTTATTTGAGGAAGTGATTGTCACCAATACTATCCCCATACCAGAAAGCGATCGCTTTCCCCAACTGGTAGTGCTTTCAGTGGCTAATCTACTCGGTGAAACCATCTGGCGGATTCACGAAGATAGTTCAGTAAGTAGTATGTTCCGCTAGCAAAAAAAGGACTGTCACGGCTGTTACATTTTTGCTTAAACAACTGTGAAGTATGGAGTATGAAGTCAGAAATTTTTGGGCTTCATCCTTCAGCCTTCATTTTTTGTAAGATGCCAAGGCTTCCAGTTCTAAGACTACCCTTTCTAATTCATCAACCATCGCAGTTGGCCCGGTATTCTTAAAAGTATCAACAAGCGTCCGATAGTACCACAGAGTACCTTCTCTACCTCCTTGAAAACGCTGCCAAAGTGATTCGCCGCAATCGCGATAGTCTTTGAGAATAGACTGAGAGTTGTAAATTTTATCAGCAGCTGACACTAGTAGCACTGATGGCGATGCCGTAGGTAAATGAGCAATATATGCTTCTTTACGCTCTCGCCAAGGTGGTTTGGGTGTAGTGTCAGCATCCGTACACCCATCCACAATTGCTGTGACATTATCTCCAAAACGGCGGCGAATTTCTTCCCTGGTAGCGGCACCACCTTGATCTTCGATCGCATCGTGTAACAGGGCTGCTATGGCTTCATCTTCATTTGCGCCGTATTCTAAGGCGATACTGGCTACACCTAACAAATGGGCAATATAGGGGACACCAGAACCTTTACGTACTTGTTTGGCGTGAAGTTCGGTGGCGTAGGTAAGGGCGGCGGTAAAGCGTTCGGAAAGCATTGTATTTAAAAGAGTCTATATTGATCGCACTGTAGCGGAAAAACTAGGCGATCACAGACAGGATTTCTGTAAGAAGGTGATAGTACTCATCTTTTTGTCTCCTTTTCATGGGTAGAGGTCGTAGATTTTAGAGCGTGCGTCTCAAAAGTATAAAAGATGTTAATTCTGTTTACAAACCCAGTAGACTTAGCCCAACCCCAAGCATTCCCCCAAAAGAATACTCTAATCAAAGCAGCCTCTGGTTTGCAAAATCTAATGTTTTTCAGCTAGATACATCTATTTTGAATACTTTAGTCTGTAGAACTTTTGTATTCATGATACTAATCTTTCTCTATCATGCAGCCCAGCAAACTAGATCAGATTTTAGGGCTAGAGCTACAGCGTCATCGTACTGAGAAAGGTTGGTCACAGGAGTATCTTGCAGAAATGACAGGTCTGCACAGAACTTACATTAGCCAGCTTGAGCGAGGTTTAAAAAGCCCATCCGTTCGAGTACTCAGTCATATTACCAATGCTTTGGGTATGAAAATGAGCGAATTTTTACAAGCTGTCGAGGAATCTTTAAGTGCTGACTAACAATGAAGTTGAAAGATTAAGGCAAGCTATTATTGCAAGCATTGCATCACCAGTCATCGGGTCGATAGAAGATTATACATGGGAAGCTATTTTTCATTACGTTAAAGATATTCCGCTATCCGATCCCGCTTTGGGACGTAGTAAGCTTCTTTATGATGCTGTTGACATCATGACTAAAACTGGTTGGTCACTTAAATCTCTTCAACAGTACTCATAAAATATCGTCAACCAATTTCCTTGATTATTTTTTGGTGTTGTATATTAACTCGCCCTACCCTTTTCTAGAGGGAGACTTTATAGCTAGGATGCCGTAGTTAAGACTTGCGATCGCAAAACTCGCCGCAATTGTGACGATTACGCTAGAATTGTTAAAGGTTCTTTACAGAATTTGTACTTCATCTTCAATTCTGTTAAAACAGCCTAGTACAGCATGGCGCAAATAAAGCAACCATTCAAAACCCACGAAAAGCCTATGCTATAAGCTTTTTGACTTTTGAACGCCAGTTGCTCAAACTTTGAGACCAAAGCAAGGCACTGGCTCCTTTTGACTCTTGAATTCCAGTTGCTGTAAGCACTGGCTTCTTTTGACTTCCGCCCAGCAGTACTAGAATCCTAGCATCGAGATGTACACCTAATAACCCCCTCTAAAGTTCACAGTAAAGCTTCTATGACGCTCCCAATTCGTAACGTCGCCATTATTGCCCACGTTGACCACGGTAAAACCACTCTGGTTGATGCGCTCCTTAAACAATCCGGCATTTTCCGCGAAGGGGAAGACGTTCCGGATTGCGTCATGGACTCCAATGCCTTGGAACGAGAACGGGGAATTACAATTCTCTCTAAAAATACAGCAGTTCGTTACAAAGAAACGCTGATCAATATTGTTGATACCCCTGGTCACGCTGACTTTGGTGGTGAAGTTGAACGCGTACTTGGCATGGTAGACGGATGTCTCCTGATTGTTGATGCCAATGAAGGCCCTATGCCCCAAACACGTTTTGTACTGAAAAAAGCTTTGGAAAAAGGTCTGCGCCCCATCGTTGTTGTCAACAAAATTGACCGTGGCCAAGCTGACCCCCACGTTGCTGTTGATAAAGTTTTGGATCTGTTCTTGGAATTAGGGGCAGATGAAGACCAGTGTGATTTTACCTATCTGTTTGCCTCCGGTATGGGAGGTTATGCCAAGGAAAGCATGGAAGCAGAAGCGGTAGATATGCAACCCCTGTTTAATGCGATTCTGCAACACGTTCCACCACCAGTAGGCGATATCAACAAGCCCCTGCAATTGCAAGTCACAACCCTAGATTATTCGGAATACCTGGGACGAATTGTAATTGGCAGAATTCACAACGGCACTATCCGTGCTGGACAGCAAGCGGCTTTAATTACAGAAAATGGCACAGTTGTCAAATCCAAAATCACCAAGTTGATGGGCTTTGAAGGCTTGAAACGGGTGGAAATGGAAGAAGCAACCGCAGGTTATATCGTGGCGGTGGCTGGTTTCGCTGATGCATACATTGGGGAAACAATTACTGATCCAAATGAACCGCAAGCTTTGCCACTAATTAAAGTGGATGAACCAACCTTGCAAATGACCTTCTGGGTGAATGATTCGCCCTTTGCAGGTCAAGAAGGCAAGTTGGTGACATCAAGACAAGTGCGCGATCGCCTATTCCGGGAACTGGAAACCAACGTTGCTTTACGGGTTGAAGAAACTGATTCTCCCGATAAATTCCTCGTTTCCGGTCGTGGTGAACTTCACCTGGGTATCTTAATTGAAACCATGCGCCGGGAAGGCTTCGAGTTTCAGGTGTCTCAGCCACAGGTAATTTACCGCGAAGTCAGCGGACAACCTTGTGAACCTTACGAACTTTTAGTGTTAGACATTCCGGCTGATGGTGTGGGTAGCTGTATTGAACGCCTGGGACAACGCAAAGGCGAAATGCAAGATATGCAACCAGGTAGTGGCGATCGCACTCAGTTAGAGTTTGTCATTCCCGCCCGTGGTTTGATTGGTTTCCGGGGTGAATTCATGAGGATGACTCGTGGCGAAGGCATCATGAACCACAGTTTCTTGGACTACCGTCAACTCAGTGGCGACATTGAAGCCCGTAACAAAGGCGTTTTAATCTCCTTTGAAGAAGGCGTTTCTACCTTCTACGCCATGAAAAACGCTGAAGATAGAGGAGCATTCTTTATTACTCCCGGTACAAAGGTTTACAGAGGCATGATTGTAGGAGAACACAATCGTCCCCAAGACTTGGAACTAAATATCTGTAAGACCAAGCAGTTAACCAACCACCGGGCTGCTGGTGGCGATGAACTAGTGCAACTGCAAGCACCGATAGACATGAGCCTAGAACGTGCTTTGGAATACATTGGCCCAGATGAATTGGTGGAAGTCACACCCAAATCAATTCGTCTGCGGAAGATGTCGAAGAAGTTGGTTAAACGGTAATTTCTAGAGGTCGTTTTTCCCTACCCACTTCGTTAATAACATCACAAAAAAAGCCTGCGTCAGCAGGCTTTTTTTGTTTGCTAGGTGTGTAACAATCATTTTTAAAATGGGTATAACAATAAATATAGGTCTAATAATATTTGATGTATATTACACATGAGCCAGAGTAAGCAGCACTTAAATCATCCTATATTAGGAAAGTTGGTCAAAGAATTTAGACCAAGATTTTCTAGAAAACTGAGTACGACTATTAATATTACCTTAGTTTTTATTTACTTTGGTTTTGTATTCGGTGTCTTTCCATTATTTATAGTTGGGTTGCCGCAAGGAAGTTTCCACCTAATTATAGGATTAGGATGTCTTCTAGTTTCTGGTGTTTTGGTATACATAATTATAAATATATTAAAAGACCGTTTATTCGTATATGACAAAGGATTAGTATATCAGTCCCGTAATAAAACAAGAGTTATAAATTTTAGTGATATTGTGGCACTATGGCAGTACAGTGCTAGATATTATCTATACTTTATAATTCCTAATGGTAGAACAACTTATCAGTACACTATTCAAACTAAAGATGGTCAAATAATAATTATTGATGAAATAATTGCTAATGAGGAATTAGGTAAATATTTAAATTATGAACTTTTTAAACACCTGATGCCTAGCCTCAAGTTTAACTATAATGTAGGACAAGAGGTTTTTTTTGGAGAAATAACAATCAGTAAACATGGAATAAAAGCTAAAAATGCTACACTACATTGGTTAGAAGTTGAACGTATAGATATTTCAGCAGGCAAACTTTACATTAGGAAAAAAAATAGTGGTTGGCTGGACAAGAATTGGTATGTTACGGAAGTATCGACAATATACAATTTATATATTTTTATAGAAATGACTAATACAATTCTTAGCAATACGTAAATGCCCTGTATAATAAATACTGAATCCTCAATTTAGTGGTGGGTGTAATGCATTAAATTAGTATGGTTAAATTCACTAAGTCACTATTACAAGTATTAGGATGGCTCTTTTTCTTTGCAGCATTTGGAAGCCTTATTCTTTACTTTCCGAATAGAATTGATAGTATCATTCCGTCCACAACTTTTGCTGCTCTTTTTGGTGTATTCTTAACTGAAGCTTCAAGAACAGCAGATAAGCAGATACAGCGTTCTAAATTTTTTCTTGAGCAGTCACTTTTAGGTTTTGATCATGCTGTTAACTTACTAAGTGACAGGAATAACGATAGACTTAAATATATTTCTGTAGCTCGCAGACTTCAGCAATCCTTAGAACTTTCAGAAAAGATTACAGAGAAAGAACACAAAATTATCTTGCAAATGGAAATAGATCGATATCGGCATCAACTCTGGGAAATTTTGAACCCCGATGACGAGCATATTACTTCTGCGTTCTTCTATGGTGTTAGCGATCGCAGTTTAAATATTGATGAAGCAGCAAAACAATCCAGTCTTCCTAAAATTGGAGGGACGAAGGATAGGATATCTTCGATACATAGCTTGTCATGTAAATCGCTGTTCGTAATTTGGAATTTTATGGAGTTTCCAAAAAATTATGCAGATCCACTTCATAATACATTTTCACAAGAACAGATTGAGGCGTTGCAGCTACAGCACAAACCTTTGTACGAGTACCTACAACATAAGCAGAAACACCACTCTATTGCTGGTAAACTTCACAAGTTATTAGATAAAGAGCAATAGAGTGAGCGGCTGAATATCTACTCAAGTTTATCCGCGCCATGCTTGGTACTGCTTCCGTTTCACACAAATTCTACACGTCCCACCATCTCTTCAGGTGTCATCACCTCATAAATCAAAACCAAGGTTTGAATTATTTCACCAATTGAACGAGTTCCTTTCTTGCAGTAAGTAATACCAGGATGATCAAGCCTAGAACTTGCAATAATCAAAAAATCTGCATCTTGGGTAAACAATACTCTTTGTGTTCCTTGGATAAACGCTAACTGGAGTTCATCAGTTTGAGTGCGTAATTCTACATCATTGGTTGTTGTGATATCAATTCCATAACGGCGTAAACCAAGCGCGAGCGCAGGTTAAAAATTTTCAATATATTTTCTCACAAACACTAATTGATTTGCCATATCTTCGGCTTCTACACTTTCTACTAACTTCAACAAGCCTCGCAACTGTTCTCCAATTGCATAGCTCTGTTTCGCAGCAAGTACAATACCTGAATGCTCTTGTTGCTGTTCGAGATAAGCTTTATGCAATCGACAAAAATCACCAACATTGAAACTATAAATTACTCGTCTCTGTTCCATTGCCCAGATTAATTGGCTATCATCAGATGATCCTAATCTATCTGCTTCAGCCGTTGTCATTACATCAATCCCTGCATTGCGTAAACCATTAGTTAAAGATTTTTTCCCAGCATCTTCATCTAAATAGAAGCGAATTTGACTCATGCAAAATTACCTGACATCCACTTCGTTTCCAGCGCATTACATTCTGCTTGATATAAAGCAATTTCTCTATCCATTGCCTCCTGATTAGCATAGTAATAGGCAAGCGCCGCATAAACTTGCGCTAGAGATAAATGTGGATATTCTGTCACAATATCTTGAGGAGATAAGCCTGCTTGAGAATCCATCACAAGGTTTTGAACAGTGATGCGAGTACCAACAATACAAGGGCGACCTCCAGCAACTTGAGGTGTCCTCACAATTAGGGTTCCAATATCAACTATTGCTACCATGTTTTTTCCACTCTAGAAGAATGATTTTGCTTTAGCATTTCAACTAACTCATCGTCTTCTGTTGTACGGCAATCAATCTCGTCTCGGCGATCAAAGTAATAAGCCATTGCTGCGTAAACAGATGCCAGTGACAGGTCATATTTACCGGCAATCTCTACCAAGGAATATCCTAGCTTTAAATGCATCACTGCCACATCTTCTACGGCAATTCGAGTACCGACAATGCGGGGCTTTCCACTCCGCACATCAGAAGAGATTTCAATATGCTCCTGACTGACTAACTGCATCAATGAATCTTTCACCTCCGTTTTATAATTTCATAATACACAGCAGTCCTGGCTCTTACAAAATTATATCGACAAACGCCTGTTGGGATTGTTGGGCGTTTCGCAAGCAACGGATGTTATCTGATTATCACTGTTTATGAAGTCACTGAAGCTCAAGGCTAGCCGTATGTATGGATATAGATGTGAGTATTGCGAAGGAACGGTTCAACCCCGAACTGTCAAGCGCGAGGCATTTAAACATAGAGATGGATTTGTCATCCTTGAAGATGTGACGATTGGTGTTTGTGATACCTGCGGCAATCGGTACTATTCAGCTGATATTCTTCATGCTGTTCATGCTGTTGCAACTGGAGCCAAACCCCCTGAAAGAACTGAACAAATTCCGATTACTCATCTAGAATCAGTATAATCAACGCCGCATAATCTTAGATCTGCAAGGAGCGAAAAAGATGTTATTGGAGTTAAAGCGCATCCATCTACCACCAGGGCAAAGAGTATTATTGCAAGATGTCACTTGGCAAGAATTAGAAACAATTATTGAAGAGTTGGGCGAACATCGTGCAGCACGAATTGCTTATGACAGGGGAATATTAGAAATTATGGCTCCATTGCCAGAACATGAAGATGATAAAGAAATTATCAGTGATTTAATTAAAGCAATATTGGAAGAATTAGATATTGAATTTAGATGTCTTGGCTCTACCACATTCAAAAATCAATTTATGGCTCAAGGCATAGAACCAGATAAATGTTTTTATATCAAAAATGAAGCTTTAATTCGTGGCAAAAAGCGATTAGATTTAACAATTGATCCACCACCAGATCTAGCCTTAGAAATTGATATTACTTCCCGTACTCATACTCATATTTATCAAGCTTTAAAAGTTGCAGAACTATGGCTTTTTGAAAAAAGCATATTAAAAATAAATATTTTACAAGATGGGAATTATGTATAGTCTCAGTTAAGTTTAAATTTTCCACATTTACCTTTGATTGAAGTTATTCCCCAATATCTTGAAGAAAGTAAAACAGCAGGTAGAAATGTAACGCTTAAAGCTTTTCGGAGTTGGGTAAAACAGCAGTTTTCTAAGTAAGTAAAAAAGATAATTTAATCTGGCGAGCGCTCAAAACTAGTTAAGGCTTCAACCTTAACTACAAAGAGAAGGCTAGAACAATCTTGATCTCAAAATGCTACTTATTCCAACAGATGACCCGCTTTTGCCTTTAACCGATTTTGAGAAATGGCAGTCAGCTTGGATGGTTGATTGACCCAAGTGAACGCTCTATTTTAGTTTATCAGCCTAATTCTTTACCAGATTTGTTAGCAGGAAAAGATATATTACCAGTATTAGAAGATTTGAATTTGACACTTTCTGTCGATGAAGTTTTTGCTTGATTAAATCGGGAAAAGTGACATCATTCTCAAAGGAAAATATCTGCGGCACTACGGATTTATGTATAAGCTCATAAGGTGCAGTTAAACTGAGTAAAAGAGCCAGCAGCATAACACGAAATTTTATCAGCAATTTTTGTAGGGTGGGCACTGCCAGATATTTTGTTCAAACCCTGATTATAGCTAGTGCCCAACGCCAGTTGCTTCTGCCTACAGCCCTTCTCCTAAAGGAGACGCACTCGCGTTCGGGCATCCTACGGCAGGCGCTAGCTTCTCCTGTTGGGAGAAGGGGAGAGGCTGCGTGTAGCTTGGGGGTACAAGCCGAAAAACCCGTCCAACGCACTTGCTCCCCTACAGTTTACTTGTTGTATGCCCAAGAAACTGGGTTTTTGTCATGATTATGAATACTAAATCGGTGTTCTAGGTAAAATATTGGCAGAGAACAATAGCTGAACCGATTACAGATAAAAGGTAATTATGCGCTTACTTCATACAATGCTACGAGTGGGCAATCTTGAAGAGTCTTTGAAATTCTACCTTGATGTCCTGGGAATGAAATTATTGCGTAGAAAAGAGTATCCAGAGGGAAAATTTACTCTAGCTTTTGTTGGCTATGGTGATGAAAGTGACAATACAGTTTTAGAAATAACTTATAACTGGGGGGTGGAAAAGTACGAATTAGGTAATGCTTATGGTCATATTGCCATTGGTGTGGGTGATATTTATGCTACCTGTGAAGAAATCAGAAATCGTGGCGGTAAGGTAGTAAGAGAACCAGGCCCAATGAAACACGGTACTACGGTAATTGCTTTTGTAGAAGACCCAGATGGGTATAGAGTTGAACTTATTCAATTGGGTACTTTAGGAATCGAAGTGAAACAGGAATCACAAACAATGGTAGCTAAGTAATTAGTTAAGTAAAGACTTGAAGGTGAAGCAATGCCTGGACTAAAAATCAATTTTATAAAAATTTGATTCAGGCATTGCGATCGCTATCTTTGAAAATTATTCAGAAGTATTTTGTATTACTTATTACTTTGATGAAAGCCAATTTACTAAGCTGCAATAAAATTCAACCATTAATAGCTTTTTATTTAGCGATATCCATGTCATAGAGATGGAATATGTAAATGCTGCAAGTTGACCTTAATATTGCATTATACTAATGCCTTGATTAACAAATGCCATTTTAATGCCTTCTGCAAGCTCATCAACTATCTGTAAGCTTTGCTGGCTCTCAAAGAGTAGTCATAGCTAGAGTTGATGAAAAGCCTACACTGTATGCGATAGCATCAGTATAGGAGTAAGTCAACCAAATAGGTAATGAGCCTCACTAAATATCAATTAGCAACTTTAAATTGCACCTAGAGATACACGCAAGTAGATGTCGGTAATGTTTGGATATTGATTTGGGGAGTGGAAACTAGAAAGTTAGGAAGTATAAATTATGCAGCATTACAGTTTTCATTCTCGGCTATAGCAATGGCTGCATCGCTATGTATCTTGCGCTTTTTGTACCTTTATTCTTCCCCAATAGTCAATTTATCCATCAAAAATCACGCCACTTGCTACAAGCTGAGAAACCCTTCCAATGGCTGCAAAATCTGAAATACCAACCTGAAAATTATAAAGATGCAACCTACAGATCCTAATAAATTTACTGATAAAGCCTGGGAAGCAATTGTCAAATCTCAGGATATAGTCCGTGCTTATCAACAACAGCAACTAGACGTTGAACATTTAATTATTGCTCTGTTAGAAGAACCTACTAGCCTAGCAATACGTATTCTCGCTCGCTCTGAGGTTGATCCACTGCGTTTGCAACAGCAATTAGAAGCTTTTACTCAACGTCAGCCAAAAGTTGGTAAAAGCGATCAACTCTACCTCGGAAAGAGTTTAGACGTTCTACTCGATCGCGCTGAGGAAAATCGAGTGCGGATGAAAGATTCTTTCATCTCTGTGGAACATATACTCCTGGCTTTTGCCGAAGATGATCGGATTGGGCGGCGACTACTCAAAGGCCTAAATGTCGATAATATTAAGCTAGAGGCGGCAACTAAAACTGTTCGCGGTAGCCAAAAGGTGACTGATCAAAATCCTGAGTCTCGCTACGAAGCTTTGCAAAAATTTGGCAGAGACTTGACAGAACAGGCAAAAGCCGGAAAGCTTGACCCAGTAATTGGGCGAGATGACGAAATTCGCCGAGTTATTCAGGTATTATCCCGTCGCAGCAAGAATAACCCAGTTTTGATTGGTGAACCTGGTGTAGGTAAAACTGCGATCGCGGAAGCGTTAGCACAACGCATGGTAAACGGTGACGTTCCCGAGTCGCTGAAAAATCGCCAGCTGATTTCTTTAGATATTGGTAGTTTAATTGCTGGGGCAAAATATCGAGGTGAATTTGAAGACCGTTTAAAAGCTGTTCTCCGGGAAGTTACGGAATCAAACGGTCAAATAGTGTTGTTTATTGATGAACTACACACCGTTGTTGGTACAGGTTCCAGTCAGCAAGGTGCAATGGATGCGGGGAATTTACTCAAACCGATGTTGGCGCGGGGCGAGTTACGCTGTATTGGGGCAACTACCTTAGATGAGTTCCGTAAACACATTGAGAAAGACGCTGCCTTAGAACGCCGCTTTCAGCAAGTATTTGTCGATCAGCCCACTGTAGAAAATACGATTTCGATTCTTCGGGGGCTAAAAGAACGTTACGAAGTTCATCACAACGTCAAAATTTCTGATTCCGCACTAGTGGCCGCAGCAACATTGTCAGCGCGTTACATTTCTGACCGCTTTTTACCAGATAAAGCCATTGACTTAGTAGATGAAGCTGCGGCACAGCTGAAAATGGAGATTACCTCCAAACCCGCAGAACTAGAAGCTATTGATCGCCGCTTGATGCAGCTAGAAATGGAAAAGCTGTCATTAGCTGGGGAAGATAAAGGTACGGCTCAAACAAAAGAACGTTTACAGCGCATTGAGCAAGAAATTGCCAGTTTGACTATCAAACAGCAAAAATTTAATGACCAATGGCAAGGTGAAAAGCAGGTATTGGAGGCGATCAGTGCTTTAAAGAAAGAAGAAGACGCTTTAAGAGTGCAAATTGAGCAAGCAGAACGCGACTATGACCTCAACAAAGCTGCCCAATTGAAGTATGGCAAATTAGAGGGAGTCCAGCGCGATCGCGAAGCCAAAGAAGCGCAACTTTTAGAAATTCAAAGCACAGGTGCTACTCTGCTACGAGAGCAAGTCACAGAAGCCGATATCGCGGAAATCGTCGCCAAGTGGACAGGAATACCCGTAAATCGTCTAATGGCATCGGAACGGCAAAAATTGCTGCAATTAGAGCATCATTTGCATCAACGAGTTATCGGTCAACAAGAAGCAGTCGCCGCAGTCGCCGCAGCCATTCGCCGCGCTAGGGCGGGGATGAAAGACCCCGGCCGTCCCATCGGTTCATTTTTGTTCATGGGCCCCACAGGCGTAGGTAAAACTGAACTGGCCCGTGCTTTAGCTCAGTTTCTCTTTGATTCTGATGATGCTTTAGTACGCTTGGATATGTCCGAGTATATGGAGAAACACTCGGTTTCCCGATTGGTAGGCGCGCCTCCAGGGTATGTTGGCTATGAAGAAGGCGGTCAACTTTCCGAGGTCGTTCGCCGTCATCCCTATTCAGTGGTGCTATTAGATGAAGTAGAAAAAGCCCACCCCGATGTCTTCAATATTTTATTGCAAGTATTGGATGATGGGAGAATTACTGACTCCCAAGGCAGAACAGTAGATTTTCGCAATACTGTGATTGTGATGACCAGTAACATCGGCAGCGAACACATCCTTGATGTATCTGGTGATGACTCTAAGTATGGAATGATGCAGAGTCGGGTAACAGAAGCCCTGCGATCGCACTTCCGCCCGGAATTTCTCAACCGTGTCGATGATATTATTCTCTTCCATACCCTCAGTCGGTCGGAAATGCGTCATATCATCCGCATTCAACTCAAACGCGTCGAAAATCTCCTCAAAGAGCAAAAAATTTCCTTCGATATTTCTGCACCTGCTTGTGACTACCTAGTAGAAACAGGCTATGACCCAGTTTATGGCGCACGTCCCCTAAAACGGGCAATTCAACGCGAAATCGAAAACCCCATCGCGACAAAATTACTGGAGAATACCTTTATTTCTGGAGACACGATTGTTATTGACAAAGGTGAAGCTGGACTGACTTTTAGCAAAAAACAGTCAGTAAAGGTATCATCTGCGCCAACTAAGGTTCAGTTATTGGAACCATCTGCTGAAGCATAAAATCAAGGCAAAATTCTATACCGTAGAACTATGAAATATCAGCAGATTTCATAGTTCTACATCCTTTTATGCAAATCAGGTTCAGATATAACAAATGAAAAACGCCAAATGCCTAATGCCCAATGACGATTACTTGATCTGCAACAGATAATTAGATAACTCACAAAACCCTTCCCCTTCCGCAGCGCTTGTCACATAAGCAGGCTGATTCTGTAGTTGGGTGGCATACTCTAATACATTTGCTACACCTACAGATATAGGAAAATAACGCCGATCAAATAAACTTTCATCGTTAGGACTATCGCCTACTGTAACAATTTGTTCTGGGGAGTATTGCGCCCAGTTTTTCTGCAATACTTGCAACAACCCCATAGCCTTATCTTGATTTTGCGGTTTAATGTGGCACTGCACATTGCTATAGGTAAATCCCCAACCCATTTCTTGACAGAGATGGCTTAGGGTTTGTAGTTCTGTGAGATTTAAAGAAGCGACATCAAAAGTCCAATCGGTGATCCGAAACTGATTGTCAGTAGATTCTCGGATATCAGGAAACTTACTTTGTAATTGCCCAAAAACCGCAGCTAAATTTTGGCGGTGGCTTGCTAAGTTGGGAATAGGTGTTAAAGCGACTGGGCGATCGCTCCCAGAGCGATAAAATAAACCCCCGTTTTCTGCTATGGCACCCACCACAGGCATTAAGCTACTGAGTCCACTCACCCAACCTGCGGAACGTCCAGTAACAATTAGCACTTTTATTTTTGCTGCTGCTAAATTTTCTAAAGCTTGCAGAAGTTGACTGGTAAATTTGCCTTTTTGGGTTAAGGTACCATCCATGTCTGTAGCGACTAGCCGAATATTACCCCAACAAATTGAAGTGGCTTCAGACAATCGTAAGGAATTTATAAAACCTTCACCAGAAGAGTTAAGGTGTGTGTACATATACGATTTAGTAAAAGCTGTAAAAAATAGTAATAATACCGCAAGATAGCACTGCAAATTTGGGCATCCTAGACATCAGGAATTCAATTTTGCAGTTTGCCAATCATGTACACTTCGATTTTTGCAGTCCAAACTTCAGGGGTAAAAGCTAAAAAGGCAACCCAAGAAGTAGCATCAAGTCCTCCACAAACGCCCCCTATATTCATGTTCACCTCTGGAGGACTGTTTCTAGTAGTAATTGCTTTGATTGTTTATGGCAAATTCCTGAAGACTCAGCTGGACAAAAAACTTAAGTTTGAGCAATTCCGCACCAGAGAACTTGAGAAGAAGTTTAAGCTAGCGCTGGAAACCATTCGGAAAATGGAAACAAATCCCGATTTGGTGAACTCCCGGGATTTCAACTTAGATTATCTGCGAATGCGGATGGCAGAGGAGGTATTTCATTTTGCGATCCTTAATCAAGTTAAAATCATGGTTAAAGAAAAACTTTCTCAGGCTCTACGTCCAAATCAATCCCAACAAGGAGCTGTAGGGATTGCCACTAATACTGGACGGCAGGTAGATGAAGTTTTTGATATAGAGTATGAAGCTGGTACTCCACCAAACATAGCTAAGCGAGTCCTGTTTCGGGTTCAAATTCGCTTAATGAAATTACCAACACAAGCAAGTTCTGCAACTATTAGCCAAATTATTGACTGTATTGAAACTTACCTTAGCCCAACAGACGATGAAGATACTTGGCAACCGACAATTCAAGGTCGTATTGCTAATATGCATTGGGATCAAAAGGCCAAGCCTACTCCTTTGTTAGTGCTAGAGCAATCAAATGAGGGTGTAAATGTGTCTTTTCGTACTAGTCGTCAAAATAATGCCCCAAAGAATTTACAGCAGTCTGTAGCCAAACAATCAGGCCCTGCTAAAAATCATTAAGGGTTTTAGGGTGCAGCTCCCTCAACTTTAGGAGTTATGATTCTTAGCGCCAGAATCGTAATGGCTAACTACACTTTGAGAATCGCGAGCTAAAAGACCATCTTCCATTTCTACAATGCGATCGGCTATATCCAAAATCCGGTTGTCATGTGTTACCAACAAAATAGACGTTCCTTGCTCTTTGGCAAGACGTTGCATTATTTCTACAACATCCCGTCCGGATTGTTTGTCTAAAGCGGCTGTTGGTTCGTCTGCTAGTACGAGTGGGGGATGATTTACCAAAGCCCGAGCGATCGCAATTCTTTGTTTTTGACCACCAGAAAGATTGTCTGGATAGTAATTAATTCTTTCCTGTAACCCAACGGCTCCAAGCATCGCTTCTGATTTAGCAATTGCTTCGCTTTGGGCAATCTCGTCATTTAACTCTACCGCCATTTGTACATTTTGTTTGGCAGTCAAAAACCCAAGTAAATTATGAGCTTGAAAAATATAACCAATTTTGCGTCGGACTTGCACTAATTGGTTTTGACTAGCACCAATTAGTTCTGTACCTAAAAATTTTAGGCTACCCTCTTGTACAGACCGTAATCCACCAATCAAGCTTAGTAATGTAGTTTTACCTGATCCCGATGGCCCAGTCATAATGACAATTTCACCAGAATAAATTTCTAAGTTAATGTCAAATAGAATCTGTCTTTTGAGTGCGCCTTTACCATAATAGTGATTAAGATTTTTAATAGCTATTACAGGTTCTTGTTTCATCATAAAGTGATTAACTAGAGATTAGGATTTTAGCAACGTAGGTGTAATTACAAAAACAAGTTATTAACTATTAATTATAAAATAATATATTTAATAAATATTCAGCGTTTATATTTATTTTATTATTAATTTTTTTGATGCTATACATAAATTAGTTAATCAATTTAAAATATATCCGCAGGGTCGGCTGAACGTAACTTACGCACAGCAATTGCGCCAGAAAAGAAGCACATCAAAATAGTTAGGAAAAGCACTAAAATAGCACGATCAATACTCATAAAAACTGGTAATAGGGTAGCATTTCTAGCAGTAGAGTACATAAATAAAGCAAAAGTAAATCCAGGGAGATATCCAATAACTGCTAATAAGAAAGCTTCTTGTAAAATCACTGTTAATAAATAATTTTGCGTATATCCTATTGCTTTTAATGTAGCGTACTCAGCTAAGTGATCGGCAACTTCAGTATAGAGAATTTGGTAAACAATTACGGTTCCGACAATGAAACCCATAATTGTACCTAAAGTAAAAATAAAACCAATAGCAGTACTAGTTGCCCAGTAATTGCGCTCAAAGTCGATAAATTCTTGCTTAGTTAAAACATTAATATCGTTAGGTAAATAATTTTTTAGTTCCTGAGTAACAAGCATCACATTTGCACCTGGTTTTAATCGAATCACTCCAATGTCAATTAAACCGCGTTGTCGGTTGTTAAATATCCGTAAAAAGTTGACATCACTAGTAATTAAATTACCATCTGCTCCAAATGATGCACCTAAGGTAAATAATCCACCTACTTTGATTCGCCGCCTTCTCACTTCTGCTGTTACATTTTTACCTTGCTCAAAATCAGCAGCAATTGGCCCATACTCTACCCTAGAAGAACGGTCATATAAAACTACATCAGGTAGTTTAATTTTATCTAAATTTTCTTCCATTCCTGGTAAGTTAAAAAGATTAACTTCCGGGTTAAATCCAAAGATAAGAATACTACGAGGGCGGCCTGTGACAGGATTTCTCCAACTTGTATAGTCTAAATATATAGGATGTACTGATTGTACTGTCGGTAAATCTAAAGCTTTATATAACCGTCGTTGAGAAAAACTTTTCATTGACAGTACAGCATTAGATTGGCTATTGATTAAAATAATGTCGCCCTGCAAGCTACTATGTAAGCGTACATTACTATAATACAAAGCATCTCGGAAACCAAGTTGCATAAACATTAAAATATCAGCAAAGCCAATCCCTGCTAGAGCCACAGCTAAACGAGTTTTTTCCCTTGTCAATTGTAGCCATGATAAAGGAATTTTTTTGTTCATTGTGTGGGTAGATAAAAAGTTAGTAATTATTTCACCAATCATTAGCCAGATATGATTAATGTTTTTGAAATTCAAGCAAAGTATTTACCACAAAAACTTAGAGATGCTAGGCAATGCACATCGTACGTTAATTAGGTAAATTAGATTTTAGATAAAGCTTATTCTTGTAGAATGACATCCAGATTTCTCTGTGTTATCTGCGCCTCTATGTAAAAAACAGTCAGATAAAAAACTATGCTGAGTGAGCTAGTAACTAACAGAGATCATCGCCAAGACTATATTGAAGATTTTGAGTTATTTAATAATTTCAACAACAACCTTAGCGTAGGTTAAGCCTGCGACTTTTGTACTATCTTCTGGAGCCAAGGCAATTTTAACTTCCACAACTCTGGCATCCACATCGGCTGCTGGATCTGTATTCAAGACATCTTTTTTGCCAATTTTTCTGCCAATTTCAGTGACCGTTCCTTTTAATTCGCCAGTAAATGCCCCATTATCACTAGAGATGGTGACATTTTGATTAAGACGCACTTTACCAATACTATCTTCAGCTACTTCCGCGATGACAAACATTTGATCTGTTTGTCCCATTTCGGCAATACCCATTTGATTTATGGCTTCTCCCGATTTGGTGTGAACTTTTAAAATCTCACCATTAATTGGCGCTCTCACGTAGCTCAGTTTCAGTTCTGCTTCGGCTTTTCTCACCATTGCGATCGCATTACTCACTTGAGCTTGTGCCATTTGCATATCAGTCGGACGGACTTCCATCAATCGCTTGAGTTTGGCTGTTTCTTCCTCAATTTGCCTTTGCAAAGTGGCTACAGTTTTATCGCGGTTAACTTTAGCTTCCACAAGCTGCTGTTGCAAAGTGGATAAAGTTTTGACCTGATTAGCTCTAGCTTCCGCAATTTGCTGTCTAATAGTTGCAATAGTTTGGCTGAGAGTCGCTTGGCTTTCCACAACCTGCTGGTTGCTAGTGATCGCGCTCAAGCTTCTTCTATCTCGTTCTTGCTGCGAAATTGCACCTTCTTTATACAACATCTCATAGCGTCGAGCATCAACTTGGGCATTACGTTGCTCAGCTTTGATACGTGTGAGTGTGGCTCTTAAAGTATCTTTTTGCCCTACTAGTTCAGCTTCTAGACGATTCACCATTGCTTGTTGGGCAATTTTTTCGCCACTTAACTGAGCGGCAACGCGAGCGATCGTTGCTTGCTGTGCATCCCTTTCCCCACGTAACTGAGCTTCTAAACGAGCAATTACAGATGTTTGGGCTTGAATATCTCTTGGTGAACCTGCTCTTACTTGGGCTAAATTGGCGCGAGATTCTTGCAATTTCGCCTTTGCTTCTTCCAATGCAGCTACTTGCGTATCGTGGCTATCTAAAATCGCCACTACTTGACCTTGTTTTACCTTGTCGCCTTCTTTAATTAGCAATTGTTGAACTCGCGATGACGATTGCATTCCGCCCATTGGCGCAGATAACTTAATTACTTCTCCACGTGGTTCCACATGACCCACAGCAGTAATAGTATTGGTCATCGGCCTAATAGGTACCGACGAAGCTAGCTTTCTCAACTGTTCAACTTTAGCTGTACCTAGTAAACCGGCAGCGATTACTATTGGTAGGGCGACAGCAATGCTCCAAAAAACTTTAGGTTGATCAAGTGGCTGCTCCCTTAACTTCGGCTTCTCAGTCACCCTTGACATGATATGTTGCCCGTTTATCTGAATTTTGCTGATAGAAATGAAAAAGTGAGTTCTACCAATTCGTAATTCGTAATTCAAAAAATCAGATTTTATCTGATCTCCTGTGTTTGAATCTATTGCCGAATTTTCGAGAATTGGTATTAAGCGCAATTGAATTAGTGCTTGATGCCATTAATTTTGCTAGCTGAATAACTTTGTGGTCAGAACTTTAACACTGAATTTTAAGTATTTAAGTACTGATGACAAACTCATCAAAATTAATGCGATAAACTGATAATTGATAGCTTTGCGTCTACAAAATAGCGCAATAACTGGCAATAAAATGTTGTCGAATTTTGAATATTGAATGAGCGACTTCTAAGCCTTATTTTGAGGTGGTATGTGAATTTTGATGGCTCTATACTATAAAGTCACTCAACCAAAGGGACAAGTACTGGCATGATTTTTGTAGATATGGTGTAATTGAAATCTGCCAAAAACTTTGCCCTATATTTCATGAATCTTTGATATTTATGTGGTCTGGAGTTTTCCAGTTAATTGATTACCTTTAGAAAAGATTTCAGGCATCATTTAGAACTGCTATATCAAAATAGAGGATTCCTAACATCACATTTTCCTTAAGTTTCTAGTTAACCAATGAGCAGATTTTTTTACTATATTTACCAAGACAACCAACTGTCCTTGGATATCCACTCCCAAGATTTAGCTGTTCTCTCTGCTGCTGTTTTCTGACTCCATCCAACTTTGGTTAAATGAATTCTACCTTTATCAGTTGGGGGAAAACGTAACAGAACCTACAGATAAAGAGATGGAGAAACAGAGACAAGGGAAGCGAGAGGAAGAGGAATTATTAAGACAGTAAGTAAGTGGTCAAACAAAACTGTAGTCATGTAATATTCTGCCCAACCAGGGGCGAAGGCTTTGTCAAGTACGCGAATGGTTTTGTCGTTTTGCTATTGGGTGCAATAGTTACGTTGTCCAGTAGGATTTGCTGTACGTGTACTGGTGAAACGGGAGTAGATGCGATCGCTTGTTTACAATAAAGCTCTAAAAATTCCTCGACCCTTGACAAAAATGTCGCTTTTTCTGGGGGATGGGGACGTTTCCCCTTGGAACATAAGCAAACACTACCACCAATTCAACGTAAAGTTATAAAACATTTGCTTTCCAACAGTATTATTAATTTTGTATTGTTAGATACAGAATTAATTTACTATTAGCCCACTAAGCATGAAACTAGATTCTGAGAGACCAAATTTTGCAGTGCAACTCAAAAGGCAAAATCTGAATATTACCAACAAACCCTACGTCCAAGAGCCACCACAGACGTTGGCGGCTTCTCTCTGGGTGAAACTGTTGCAACTTCCTAATACCTATAGTTTTGAGGAGGCGCTGTTATTGTGTCCGGTTTCTGAAGACGAGTGGATAGCCTGGATTCCAGATCATGGAGAAGCAGTACTGCATATTAGGGAGTTTATTGCTTCGTAGTAATAACTTTATTGCCTAAAAATCAATGACTAAAGTGCTAACTACGCACTATTCTTTTGATGAAAAATTTAGATCACTAGGCTACAAAATTCAAATTACTTTACATTATGCAAGTGCAAACTTGTATACAAGTAAACTTTAGTTGCAATAACAATTTACTCACGCTCAGAGTGATAACTTATTGATTGAGGCTAAGAAGCTTCCCTGGCAGATCCAACAGCCAAAGTTCAAAAGTTAAAATAAGTTAAGAGGTAAAAACGCTGTTTCAATATCTGTCTCGTCAACCGACAGCAACACCCAAATCGAACACTTACATTTCCTCAAACTAGTGATTAAATGAGGGCTATGTGACTGATTGTTTAATAACACGGCGAGCGTGAATTCAATCGGTGCAACCCTGGATAGTCGTGAGAAAAGAGAGGAAATAATTAAGTTAGTAGGACTTTGGGTGTTGTTGTTTTAAGTATGCAATTTTATGCGAATATTGTGGGCGATCGCACCATTAATTCTTTAGAAAGCATTAGTCCCCAATTCTCTACAAAAAGGGGGACATAATGAACTTTTTATGCTTTTTACAAAGCGAAGCTAGAGGTCTATTTATCAATTACAGCTTAAATTAAACCTTTGGGTTTTTCACCATGACAGACTCAACTAAAGGGGGTGCGCTAGAACCGTTACCCTGTCCTTGCTGTTGCTGTTGAGTTTTGGGAGTACCATGCAATTGTGTTGGCGGCTGCGGTGGTTCGGGTTCTGGGCCTAGTGGTTGAGGATGGGAAACATACTGGAATTCACCTTTACCATCCATTGAGGGGCCTTTTGCCCAACGACCTTCAGCACTTTCGGTACCTTCGGAGTGATTCCAGAACTGATAAGCGAACTCGCGTTTCTCCAATTCGAGGGGGAAGGAACTGGGAACTGGAGTGCTTTCTAGTCCAGAACTTTCTAAGTCTTCAATAGCCGCTAACCACTGGTTCTGATGCATGGTGTCGCGGGCAATCATAAAGCTTAAGGTGTCTCTTACACTTGGGTCGTTTGTCATCTCGTACAGACGCACTGCTTGCAAGCGCCCTTGAGACTCGGCGTGGAGATTCGACCGGAAATCAGCCAATAAATTACCACTGGAAACGATAAAGCGACCATTCCAGGGATAACCAACACTATCAGACGGCGTAGCACCCAAACCAGAGACAATGGCGTGTTGGGGATTCATTGCAGCTGCCATGACATCTGTAATTACATCCCGTGGATTAGTACCACCCATAACTGCACCCACTACAGCATCTTTGGCACCTTCTTCTTGCATTTTTATTGGTGCCTTATCTAAGAGATGGGCAATCATGGTCGCCAACATCTCAATGTGACCAATCTCTTCAGTTCCCGTATCTAGTAACAAATCCCGATACTTAGCTGGGCCTCGACAGTTCCAACCTTGAAATAGGTATTGCATCATTACGGTCATTTCACCGAATGTACCACCGATGAGTTCTTGAATTTTCATCGCGTAGATTGGATCGGGTTTTGTCGGGGGCTTGAAGTATTGTAATTTCTTAATGTGATAAAACATGATAGTTCCTAGTTGATGAATATCGCCAAGGTCAACAATGTAATTTTTGTTTTACCTTCCTCTAGGAAACTAATTAAAAGTTTTGTCTCCATCAATCTCCAGTCAGATAAAAATTTTACAAAAATTTCAGTTATACCAATTCTTCAAAATAAAGCTACACATGGACAGCAGGGGGGCAGAGGGCAGGGAGCAGGGGGAGAATTATCTGTAGCAAGGATTTAGAGAAATGGTATTATTTAAAACCATAGATATACACAAATAAACACCGATAAATCTAGTTAATTTATCAGTGCGAATCTGCGTTGATCTGAGGTTTAAATTTTATAAAAAAAGGTAGGGGAGAGAAGTGCTGAGTGCTGAGTGCTGAGTAAAAATACTAGCCCCCAGTCCCTCATTCCTCATCACGCCCATGAACTTGAGCAGGTGGACTAGTTGCTTCAACTGCGGTAAACGGTTCTAGAATTTTGTAAGTGTGGTTTGCCCCTTTAGGAACCACCCAAGAATTCCCTGGTTCTAATAAAATTGTTTGCCCTTCAATATGTAACTCGGCACGACCGTTAATTACATAACCGACTGTTTCATATTCGCGCGAAGTTGGCGGTTTGCCTTCGCTTGGTTGTTCATTTTCCCAAAGACGCATAGCCACAGACTTGCCAGATGCAAGATACTTTTGGCCGAGTTTGCCTTTAGGGGAATGGCTAGAGTCTACTTTTTTAACGCTTGTGTCACTCATATTCCATCAATTTCCTGGTTTGAGTACAACTTTGATGCAGTTATCTTTCTTGTGCTTGAAAATTTCGTAGGCGTGGGGCGCTTGTTCTAGAGGTAAGCGATGGGTGATGATAAACGACGGATCAATGTCACCATTTTGGATGTGGTCTAGCAATGGCTTCAGATATTTGTGGACGTGAGTCTGTCCCATTTTGAAAGTTAGGCCCTTGTTCATAGCAGCACCCATAGGTATTTTGTCCAAGAAGCCACCGTAGACTCCGGGAATAGATAGGTGACCACCTTTTCCACAAGCCACAATTGCTTGTCTTAACGCTGTTGGACGGTCTGTTTCTAGACGTACTGCTTGCTTGACCTTGTCGTAAACTGCCATCGCGTCTGTACCGTGTGCTTCCATCCCCACAGCATCAATACAGGAGTCAGGGCCACGACCTCCGGTCATTTCTTTGAGTGCTTCGCCTACATCTATTTCTTCGTAATTTAAAATCTCAGCTTTACCGTACTCTTTAGCCATTTGTAGGCGTTCAGGGATGCGGTCAATGGCGATAACTCGTTCAGCACCCAACATGTATGCGCTTCTGATGGCGAATTGCCCAACCGGGCCGCAACCCCACACAGCGACAATATCACCAGGTTTGATGTTACAGTTTTCTGCGGCCATGTAGCCAGTCGGGAAAATATCTGTTAAAAATAATACTTGTTCATCCGTCAAACCATCGGGAATTTTGAACAAGCCGACATCGGCAAAAGGCACTCTGGCGTACTCTGCTTGGCCCCCAGCATAGCCACCTAATAAATGAGAGTAGCCAAATAGACCTGCGGGTGAATAGCCCATCTGCTTTTCTGCTAACCAAGCATTAGGGTTAGAGTTATCGCACAGAGACCACAAATCGCGCTGGCAGAAGAAACAAGAACCACAGGAAATAGTAAAAGGAACAACTACGCGATCGCCTACTTTGACATGGGTGACGCTACTCCCAAGTTCAACGACTTCCCCCATAAATTCATGCCCAAGGATATCGCCTTTTTGCATTGTGGGAATATAGCCGTTGTAAAGATGCAAATCAGAACCACAGATTGCCGTGGAGGTAATTTTGATAATCGCATCACGGGGGTTAATCAGTGTGGGATCGGGAACCGTGTCCACCCGCACGTCGTTTGCTCCATGCCAGCAAACTGCTTTCATAATTATTAAACCTTAGTCTTGAAACTTTTTGGTTTGTCATCGTTAATCTGTTGATAAGTTGAGAGGCTAATCATCGCGTCTCAACTTATCAATAATTTGCTGACAATCTCTGGTAATTTGGGCTTTTTTATGCCCTAACTAAGCAATCTGTATGCTCTGAGTGTTGTAGTAGGAAATACCCAGCATACAAATGTCTTTAGTTGTTCCTACTTCAAATTGAGTTTTTCGCGAATATGGTCAGCACCTTCTTTGATTGTATTTTTGCTATTCTCAATCAGGTTATTGTCAGGAGTGCCTTTGTAGTAAGTACCTTCTGGTGTTTTTACCGTCTCACCAATGTTACCTCTATTGTTAGAATACCCGCGATTGTCAGAGTATCCTTTATTTTCAGAATACCCGCGATCATCATTAAAATTACGTCTGACATTATCGCCAGAATTTGATTTGAGGTTATCTACAGCTTTGTTCAACAAATTCTTGTCATTGCTGGTATTACCAACGTTATCGGGTGTTCCTTTGTAATAGATTCCCTCTGGTGTTTTTACAGTATCGGCTTGTGCCTGCATTCCATTACTGTAGCCAGAAAACTGCATTCCCAAAAACGCCAAACCTAATAGCAAAACTATAGCAATCCGGCGCAGTAGTACATTTTGTATCCAAGAAAAAACACGTGTCATAGACATCCTCTGTTGTATTACAATGTGTATCTTTTCAATAGCTATAAGCTATTTCAAGGTTTAAGAACAACTTTGATACAGTTGTCTTTTTTCTGTTGAAAAATCTCGTAACCGTGGGGTGCTTGTTCTAGCGGTAATTGGTGGGTAACAACAAAGGATGGATCGAGTTTTCCTTCCAAAATGAGGTTTAGCAACAGATGCATATATTTCTGCCCGTGCATTTGTCCCATTCTGAAGGTTAGACCTTTGTTAATAGCAGCACCGAAGGGCATTTTGTCTACAAAACCACCGTAAACACCCATAATGGAAAGAGTGCCACCTTTACGTGCAGCCACCATCATTTGCCGTAGTACATGGGGACGGTCGGTTTCTAACCTCAGCTTTTGTTTTGTCTGATCGTAGAAATCTTCTAGACCAACACCATGTGCTTCTAAGCCCACTGCATCAATACAAGCATCGGGGCCACGGCCACCAGTCATCTCTTTCAACGCTTCGCCAGCATCAACGTTTTCGTAGTTAATCGTTTCTGCTTTGGCAAACTTTCTCGCCATTTCTAGGCGTTCCGGAAAGCGATCAATCGCGATCACTTTCTCTGCACCCATCATGTAGGCGCTAATCATGGCAAACTGTCCCACAGCACCGCAACCCCAAACGGCTACGGTATCACCGGGTTGAATATCACATAATTCTGCTCCCATATAGCCGGTGGGAATAGCGTCGGAGATGAATAGCAGCATCTCGTCTGGTAACTCGGGAGGAACTTTCACGACACCCACATCAGCAAAAGGAACGCGCACATATTCTGCTTGTGCGCCTGCATAACCACCTAATAGATGAGAGTAGCCGTAAATTGCTGAGGTAATATTGCCGTATAGTTTTTCTTGCATCCAACCTTTAGTATTGGAATTATCACACAGCGACCACATATCACGCTGGCAATAGTTGCAATGACCACAGCCAATTGTAGAAGGAACAACGACGCGATCGCCTATTTTTAAATTGTTGACTCCGCTACCTACTTCTACTACTTCCCCCATAAATTCGTGACCGATTATGTCACCCTTTTGGACTGTGGGAATATAGCCGCCGTAGATATGTAAATCTGAGCCACATATCGCTGTGGATGTAATTTTGATAATTGCGTCACGCGGGTTGAGAATTTTGGGATCTGGTACTGTCTCTACCCGGACTTCATTAGCACTTTGCCAACAGACAGCTTTCATAAATAAGGATGAAGTGTGAAGTATGAAGTATGGAGGGATAAACTAAAGTTTCGGTTTTAGCCTTTACCTGTGGGTTGGCCTTCAGTAGTAGCGATTTCCCCAGCTTCCATAAGCATCTTGAAGCGGCGCAAATCATCGCCAATTTGCTGTTCTGGTTCTTCACCGAAAAGTTTGGCAAATACAGCTGCTAAGGCTCCACCCGGGGGGTTATACTCTAGAACTACCTTGACTTCCGTACCGCGATCGCCTGGTGCTTTTTGAAAGCGCACAAAACCGGAATTATCTACATCTGCGCCTTCCACGGAAGCCCAAGAGATAAACTGATTTTCCCGATCTTCCAAAATGTCTGCATCCCATTCCACACTGTTACCCAAAGGTGCATTGGCAATCCAATGAGAACGTGTCCCGTTGTACACCTTGACAGATTTCAGATGTTTCATAAATGTGGGCAGGTTTTCAAAGTCGTGCCAAAAGTGGTACAGTTCCTCTGCTGGTTTATTGATTGTTACTGTCTTTTCAACTTTAATTGGCTTATTCATCCCCACAACTTCCTGTGCTTGCTGGATCGTGCTTTGTTTGGTTACACCTTGATATATCAAACCGCCGCCAGCCAAAGCCGTTAGCGCGCCTCGCAAAGAACCTTGCTTTAAACCCATGAGTACCATAGCTCCACCACCGATCAAAGAAGCCCAACGTTCAGCTTCACTGGCTTCACCTTGATTGGTATTTGTCCGATCGCCTGGAGTTGCAGTCACTTTTTTATCTCCCGATTACAGTACAATGACCACTGAAGACGCAAAGGCTCTCTTCTCTCTCTAGTTCTTTGCGTGATGGACACTTTCCACTTTGGGGAATCCCTGCATGGAAGTGTCCTCTCCTGTGATTCACACTAAACTTACATAGCCGTAGCTGCACCTGTAGTAGGCTTAGGAGGCTGAACTCCAGCGCTCATAGTCCGAGACAGCCCTACCAATCGCTGTTCGTATTGCAACAAATTCTGGTAAATTTCTTTGAAAATAGCGGTTGCTACTGGATCGGTAAGCTTTGCCCACAAATTGCCAATATCGCCAATTCCTGTTTGTAAATCGCCCAAAGCCGAACGTATTTGATATACGTCATCACTTCCTGTTAAGGCAGTTTTCACCTTGGCATATTGCTCGGCGATATTTGTAGCTAATGAAGGTTTTTCTCCCAGTCTGTCGAGATAGGTTTCTAGAATCTGAATATGGCGCTGTTTAGTACCGATGATTTCTTGAAACAGCGATCGCGCTTCTGTATTTGATTCTTTTTCGAGATATTTCTCTAATGCTTCCAGAGAATAACGCTCACCCGCCAGAGCAGTATTTAAATTTTTAACGATATCACCTTTTGTTGAGCCACCCCAAGCATCAGCCAACTTCCACCATTCGGCCGTTGTATCCTTTTCATTGGGCAATGCCGCGTCTTTACCACCGTAACCCAAACGGCTGAGAACCGCTGTGGTGAAAATTGCCAAATCCCCAGGTTCACGGGAAGTAATTATATTACCATCTACTACTAGCGCCTCATCTTTAAAATCTGCGCCAGCATTGATAATGTCCTTGCGAATCGCTCTAAAACCAGTAATGCGTTTACCTTTGAGTAAATCGCCTTCAATTAAAAGTTGTGGCCCATGACAAACCGCAGCTACCAATTTTCCTTGCTGCACAGCTTCTTGTACGAAGCTTACTGTGTTGGGGTTGCGCCGCATTTTATCCGGAGCCATACCGCCGGGAATTAGCACCGCATCAAATTCAGATGCGATCGCTTCTGTGGTGGTAGCATCGGCTTGGATGCTAACTTTGCCTTGTTTACCCTTATATTTCTCATTCATGCGTCCGCCGAGGACTACTACCTCCATCCCCGCTTGTTTTAAGCCATTATAAGGAACCGTAAATTCCGCATCCTCAACTCCATTTTCAATCAGAATCGCAACCTTTTTCTTGGCAGAATGATTGTTAGCGTGTGCCATCTATTTTTTCCTGTATATCTGTAGAATTCAACTAGCTAAAATAGTCAAAATTTTTGTTAATTTGTCTGATTCCCTAAATTGGGAGATATTTTCTTTGTATGAACTTCACTAGTTGGTGCGCTAGTAAACAGTTCTTCGTAATCGTGGGAGAAATGGGAGTGAAATGCCGCAAATTTTTCTGGTGTCACAGCATTTTGTAACACTGCAAAAACTGCCCGCACATGCATTGCAGCAGTTGTAGGTTCAATATTTTCTTTTTGACTAGTACGGGTAATAAACTCTTGTAAATTAAAGGATTGTCCAGCTTCTCCCTTACTTACTTCTAAATAGTTTCCGATCTGTTGGGGTAACTGTGCAGCTAATTCTTTTGCTTCATCAGCTGCAATTCGTTCTTTAATTGTTTCTAGTGTCGCACGGGTAGCACGTTCTGCCTCTGCACGAGAATTTGATAGAGCCAGGCTTTGTACGTGGGTAATAAACTCGTCGTATTGCAATTTCTACCTCCGTTGTTCCCCATCAATGCTATTAGTTAACATTCAGGTAGCTGAGAGCAAAAATTAAATTCAAAAAAGATTGATTTAAAAGATCGTTAATTTTTTGAATAAAAATTAGTTATGAGTAATAAGCTACTAACCCAAATTTTTGTTTTGAAACTTATTATTCATAACTAATAACTTCAACTACACGGGGTTTGACCATGAATTCATACTTACAAGGTTATGGTTCAAATCTGAAATTAACTTCGTTCCCAAGGGATAGATTGTTTTATTTCTAAAGTAATACATCCCTAGTTAGACAAGCTTCTTTTAGTAAAAGGTTATGGGGAAGATGCTCCAAACGTCTAGTATTATGGCAGAAGAAAATAATAATTAAGAAATCAACTCTGATGATTTGCCCCAGGCAATAACCGAATCCTACGGTACTGGTGTCAAAGAGGTGCCAGGGTACAGGTGGGTACTCTATACAAGCAGAACGGCGCGAGTATACAGAAACCAGCCCCGAACTTACTGGTGGTGATGTTGACGCTTATTGGGAAGATGCAGATGCAGTTGGAGATGAAGCGGTTGGTGGTACTGCTCCCACTCCCGATCAAAACGTCACTGGGGAATTAGAAGCAGCCTTAGGGCTAGAAATGGGCGATGCCTCCGGCTGGCTTCTCTACGAGAGGCTACGCCAACGCCTACGCAGTTTCTCCGCACTAACGATATGTTAGAAGAGCGTGATGATCGCCGTAGGGAGCTAGATCCGATGTCGTCTGAAGATTACCAACAACGGAAATAGCCCGCTATTGATCAATTCAGTCTATTATAATAAGCAGAATCCAGATAACACCTCTATTGACGTTTTAACTTAGCGGCAATGGGGTGTTTTTACTATAAGTAATTTTACTGGCAAAATCAGTTATTATTTATAGGTGGGATTATCCCGGAGAGAAAAGGCTTTTATAAATAATCTAAAAATTTAATCAATGCATATAATGAATGACAAGTGTACACAGTTTTACAATTTTTTGTGATTCGCCATAAAACTTGTTTGGAGTTTGATATAATCTCTAGCGAGATTTGTGTTTGCGTAGCGTTTTTGATAAAAGAGAAATTCTCACTTCGTTTAACCCTAAATCCCACTCTTTGTAAAGCACGAATAGTCCAAATGGTTTCAATACCATCACCTACAAGATTAATTTCTTCCTTGAGTGGTGTATGTAAATAAAACTCACCAGAAAAGATATTAAACTCTACACCTTCACTGCGGAAACTGTCAGCAAATGCACATTAGTGACAAGTTAAGGCTGTAAGTCTTTTGTCAAGAGGCTTTGAGAGAATT
>JAVRCF010000098.1:0-29776 GCA_034530935.1 Aulosira sp. DedQUE10
TATTTCGGCGTACTCATTTGCTATTTCGGCGTACGCATTTGTTATTTCGGCGTACGCATTTGTTATTTCGGCGTACTCATTTGCTATTTCGGCGTACTCATTTGCTATTTCGGCATACTCATTATTAAAAGTAACTTCAGACTTGTGTGTACACCGTAGGCCTGCAGGGAGGGGACGTTTTAGCTTTAGACAAAACTCTTATGGGGTAACGCGGATCTTGATGGGAAGCAAAAAAAACCAAAATCACGTCTTGATAAGGGTTTCACGTTAAGTTGACACCAATGAACATTGCTTTGTCCTTACTCATCCGTCGCATTCTTTTTTCAAACTAGTATAACCAGGTAAATTGGTCTAATCACACATGAGCAAAGAATTGGTAATTCGTAATTGTTTGGGTTAGCTATTACGTCTTTAAATGACACAATCATTTATAAAATTTGTTGACTGCTGACGGTTAACAGTCAACAGTCAACACGAAAAAATGTGCGGCGTTAGATACGCGACATCTAAATAATTAAAAATTATTTGCAAATATCTGCTTTAATTATTCAGGAAGAAAGTGGATTTGCAGGTTTTCCTGATTCTTTATTTGAAGAGTTGGCAATCTCACTAATGCCATAGCTCATAAACCCAATAATGAATGCCAACACGAACGGAAAAGCGATAAACCAAAACAACGATTCCAGCATAAAACACCTCATTGAAGTAATAGAAAAGCTAACATTTTACATCCTTTAAAATCCAATACCTTAGAAAAGCTTTCCCACCTCCCTCTTTGCATACTCTACTTTTTGATGAATTACATCATGAATATTGAGTATCTAAAATTCATGGCATGGTAACTCGAATAAGCGATAAATAAGGGTTACATCTGTCGGTTCAATCTAATCGAATGCTTTACTGAGTCTTGTGCTTGTCTGAGTTTTGTTGTACCACATGGGTCAGTTCATGCGCTAGCAGATGTTTCCCGGTAACTGAATCTGGATCAAATTTTCCCTGATTAAAATATATGTTTTTTCCGTGAGTAAACGCTTGGGCTTTTAATTCCCGATTCATTTGCACAGATTCTTGATCTGTGTGTATGTAGACATCGCTAAAATCTGTACCAAAAGCAGATGCCATCTGGGCTTGTATTTTCCTCGGTAAGGGATTACCACGCCCTTTGCTATTTTGGAGACGGGAATAAAAGGAAGGGTTTGCTGTTTGGGTACCTGCCTCAGGTTTAGTCTGTATTTCTTCTTTTTTGGTTTCTTCTTCCAGTTGTATGTCAGGTTTAGTCTGCACTTCCTCTTTTTCAGGTTCCTCCTCCAATTGCAGTTCTGGTTTAGTCTGCACTTCCTCCTTCTTGGGTTCTTCCTCCAGTTGCATATCAGGTTTAGTCTGCACTTCCTCTTTTTTAGGTTCCTCTTGCCTTTGAATTCGGGAGTTTTGCGTGTCTTCTTGGCGCTGCACGATCGCCTGTGACGGAGTATTCTGAGAATTGCGATCGCTACTGGAATGATTCACTACAGCATCAGCAACTGTATCGGCTTCCCGCTCAAAGCTATCATTGGGCTTGCCAATAGTGAGTTTGGTTTGGATGCTATTTCCCTTAGTGCTAGCGAAAAAATGACTTTCATGACTTCCTTCTTTTTTAAAGAAAGATTCATGGTTTTCTTTAGAAGGTGCTTTGCGGGGGCGTTTGGATTGGAAGGTTACCATAATGGGGATTATTTAAGCTAAATGAGATTTTTTAAGTGCACAGAAGTGAATATTGATGGTTGAGGCAAACATAGAGGGCAAAAGGTGAGCCAGCGCAGTCTGAGAGGTTGTTTGAAAAGTGGTTAGCTGTGATTTTAGGCACTTGTTGATCCCCCTTTTTAAGCTATACATGATAAACATCTTTCTTAACATTGCGAGAGTATACACTCACGTTTTTAGAACGCTGATTCGCTCGTTGTTCATTCTCAATAAAACCCCAGTTTTAGCGAGAAGAATAAGCGCAAATTTATCATTTCCCGAAATCGCAAAAGTAATTATATTCTATCGTTGATCAACATCAGTACGAAATCTCTAAGGAACGCCTTACGAGAGAGAAGTCAAAAATATTAAATCCCCTCGCTACGAAGCAAAGAAACACTTCATTAATCAAAAGCTAGATGCGATCAGGGTTTGGGCGAGTATTTTTTGAAAGTTCGGCGTTGTTGAATAATTGGGATAATTCAGGCTGAAGCGGAGATACGGTGATTATTGTTGATACAAATACCAAAATTATCCTGTAATTATGCAACGCCAGGAATTCAATATTTAATAAATCTCACAGAAACTACTAATTTGTAAATTCACCCTTAAGATATTTAGATTCCATACAGATTAATGATTTGAGGCTAAAAATAAGCGCTCGCTAATCTTAAATTTCTCAGATACTTTAATCATTTTGCAGTAACACTTTTGCCTAATGTAAATCCTTGTTGATAAATCAGTTCTCAGAACGCTAATGATTTATTATTTAGATTGCCAGTCATCAGCGGCTACTAAATTGAGCAATTTTTTGTTTTCTGGGAGAAATTAAGGCTTTTTAGCTAAATAGGCTGTGGACATATGAAGATTTGGACTCTTAGTCAAGACAACTGGCGCAAGATAACTCTGCGAAGTCACTTTTTGAGTGTTTTACGTTGAGTTGGAACGAACAGCAAAAGTGATAAATCCAATGTTCCCACTTATCAATAAAAGAAGGTAAATATGGCAAAAGTTAATGTAACGCTGACAGTGCAGGTTGTTGGAGGGCCAACGATTAATGAGGCTAAGGAATTAGTTGTGGAGGCCTATGACAAAATCGATATTGAGATTGAACCAGACAAAGAGAAATCTGTAGAAGTTCAGCCGTCAGAAGGGAAACGGATCAGTTTTTTGATTATTAAATCAAGTATATACAGCGATGCTAACAAAAAAACTAAACTCTCATACGGTATCGACGATTCAAGCAAGATAGACCTAGATCAACCTCATTTCTATTTAGGTTCAGGAGTAGTTTCTTTGTTAGGAAGCGATCCAAAAATTCTTAAGTTTAAAAATGGCTCTGAGAATAAACCAGAAAACAAGGTTCAGCTAGAAATTCTAGTTGGGCGTGATGCTACACCTGAATAGATTTATTGGCGATCGCCTTTTTCAGGCTCTCAATTAGTATTATTTTCCACAAGTGCGATCGCATCAGTGGGCGACAGTCTTCCTTCGATTACAGCCAGGATACCTGGTAAATATTGGTCTGTGGTGATGACGTTGGCATATACCAATCGTTTGATCAGGGTTGGGGTGATGCGATCGCCTTCAACATCAATACTGGTTTTGTACATAATTTCACCACTGCTGAAGTTAAGTTCAAAGTTGCCGATGGCGATGCCGTTGTTGGCATGGGTAATAAATTCTGCGATCGCCAGTCGTCGTTCTTCGGGGGCGATGGTAGGGCAAATAGAATAAAATGCGAATTGTTGAGGTGATTCGTTGGCTCTGGCATAACACAGCCATTGCCCATTTTCCCCTTGGTAGCCCATTTGCAGAATCGGTTTACCTTGGATTTTGGTAAATGTCCAATCATCATTGGTGAAAAACGCGATCATGGCGTTGGTGATTGGGTGTTCATCAACTTTGTTGCGATCGTCCAGTTTAAATGGGTTCGTGAAATCGCTGAAAAGTTCTTGAAAAAATTGGTCAGAAGCTTTAGTAAGTTCAGTTTCTGTGAGATGAGTAAGGAATTGACTCAGAGATTGGGTAAGTTCTTCTTCATTGATAGTTCCAGCAGCCAGTTTACTGGGGTTGAGGGTTGCCCAGAGAGTAGTGTAGCAAATTTTACCTTGATAGGCAGAGAGAGTAAACCAGTTATCCAGGTTCAGAAGGGGATGTTCGGGTTGGGTTTGGCTGAGTTGCTGTAGGTAATCAAGTGCGGTTTCAGGAGTAGTAACATTTTCAGGAATATCGGACAAGCGATCGGGGTGGAGAGTAGCTTTAAAGGTAATCTCAGAGTTGGCTGAGAAAGTGACGGATTGGTTGCACAACTCTGGTTTGAGATTCAAGAGACTGTTTTTCTCAATTGTTTGATAAATTTCTAGAGGAAGCTGGCAAGTTAAACAACATTCAATGAGTTTGCTGTCTTGGTGGGTAAGTGAAATGATGGCGTGCTTGAGGATGGAAAGTGCGATCGCGACTGAAGATGCGGAAGTTTCTTGTTCAAGGCCAGTTTGATCCTGCATAGGTTTGGCAAAATAGCTAAAACTATTGTTATGGAATTAATTTGTTTCTTGCCCAACAATCTCTGCAAGTTGCTTGAGAATCTGCAACACTCGATCTAAGTCATGGTCTTGTCCCAAGATAAACTGCCTTGATCGAGCGTAGCGGGGGACTTCCTGAAACAGCAACTTCAATTGGCGATTACTTTGTTTATTCTGACTGGCGATCGCAGCGGATTTTGCTTTGGGGGTAAAGAGTTATGCTTGGTGAAGGTGAGGGGTTATGTTAGCGCTAACTCTTCCTATGGCAATGAGTTATCGCACTTAGGTTAATCGTCGCTATCATCTCTCCATTTACTGCTACGTCGTCTCTCTTGTGTCCTTCCACGTGGAGGTGTGTCCTCATCCTCACCTAGATCTCTAAGCTTTTCTCTGTTTTCCTCTCTCTGTTGCCCTCTTGCCTCTCTTTTTTCCCTATCTTGTCTATCTTTTTCTGTCAAAGAACTTTTGTGTGTTTGTGTTCCCTCAGAACCCACCCTTGTCCAATAGTACCTCTTTTCATTTCCTTTTTCATCACACCACCATTCATTTACTTGTATCCTGCCAGTGTTAGTTTCAAGAAACCCTCGGCGTTGGGGTGCAATCCCTATTGCTTCGTCTGTCTTTCTCCAGGATATCTCAGACGAATCTTTAAAGCCGTTGTTCTTTTGAGCGGCATGATCGAGCATCTCTCCTACTGTTTTGAAGTTGGGTTCAAACGTGGGTTCTTTTAATGCCTCCTTTTCCACCTTATCACTATCAGATTTGACTGGATCTGAGTGGATTTCACCATGAATGTGATCGGTTTCTTTTGTCCCACTTTTGACATCAGTGACCAATTCAAAAATGGTGATTTTATATCTAGATTTAATGGCGGGCAGTTTTTTATTAACCTGCTCTGAAGAAAGTTTTTTATCCTCTAAGAACTTTTGAGCTTCTGCTATGCCCTTGGCTAAATCAGCCTTCTTCTGGTCCTGACTGCGCTCATTCTGTTTACCGTTCTTATCCTTCCCAAATCCCAACAATTTTCCAGCAGCTTTCACCAGGTTAAATGCCTTTTGAATCAGCCAATCGATCGCCTTACTAATTGGGGCCTGGACTTTCTCAATAATTTCTCGAATCTTTTTACTGATACCAGTCACACCCAGCAGCGCAGCCATAAAGCTGATAACCACAGGAACAGCTTTGCCAAGGGCATCTTCCACAGCCTTGGCAGCAACGCCGATCGCACCATCGGCGATCGCACTCACGGAGTCAACCACCGCATTTACTAGGGCGACAATCTGACTGCCGCGTTCCACAAAGAACATGATGATGTCATATATCGCTTTGCAAGCTTTGATAAAGGCTCCCGCAGGATTTAATAACCCAAGAATCCAGGTGACACCAGCCTTGATAATACTGTCGCTGACGAAGGACTTGATGCCTTCAATCACCACATCTTTCAAATTGCTGAGTTGCTCCTTAATGTATTCCCAGACACCCATGATGCCCTGATTGATCAGGATCTTGAAGATCTCCGCAGTGGTTTCCATCGCTTTGACCACTTTTTCACCCAGGATTTTCACTGCACGGGCGCGAATGAACGTCCAGGTTGCCCCCAGCACTTGCATAATTAGATTCAGGATGCCTTTGAGGTCAAAGCCTTCTGGAAGCCGAATTCCGGCTTCTGCGATCGCGCCGAACAACCAACCCATCAACCCTTTCTGTAAGTGCGTAGCGATATTCCCCACAAAGTTCATGAAGCCCTGCTTCACGCCTGCAACTAAGTTGCCCAGAAAACCGATCGGGTCTTTAATGATCTTCTTCACAGCAGCGGCAGCGCGTCCCAGCACCCCTAACAGCATATTTTTCAGTTCCAGGATGGTTTTAATCACTCCACCCACGGCTTCCTTCGCTGCATCCACCCAACCTTTATTTTGGGCTTTCATTTCTTCAATGCGAGCATCAATCGCTTGCAATTTCTCGTTGTATTTTTGAGTTAAAGAATCAACAAGTTGATTTTGCTTATCCTCAACACTTTTCTCTAACTGGTCAAACTGGCTTTGAATCGCTTCTGCATCTTGCTGTAAAGCCTTACGAAGATTCGCAGGTTGCTGATCTAGCTTGGTTTGAATCGCTTTTCTGCCCTTGGCAATTTCGTCTTTTGCCTCATTTAGCCCCTTCTCAACCAGAATGGCAATCCCATCCAAAACCGCATCCATCTTGGTGATGTAAAGCTGTCGCCCTTCCTGGTAAAAGGCATTCACCTCAGCAGGCAACCCCAAGAATTTATCCTTCAACCACAGTCCGGCACCAGTGATGCCGCTATATCGCGCATCTTTGTATGCATCCATGCGCCGATTGACATAATCTTCAAAGACTTGTTGAGCAGCATTAGCCCCCAGATCAAATGCCTGGTTGACTTCCGTGTCTAAACGGGTAAGACGGTCTTCAGCGGCTTTCTTCGTTTGTGTATAAATTGCCTGTAGCTCGTTGGCAACTTCAAGTCGCTTCTGCTCATCCTGCTTCTTTGCTTGTTGTTGCGCGGTGGTGGTTTTACTTTGCGATTGCCCGCGAACGGTGTGCATCCCGGTGAGCTGCGTTTGAGCCGTCGTCACTGCTTGAGACTTCGCCTGAGTCAACACCCCTTGTTCACTCTGCCGATATTCCTGGGGAGCCGCAACTGCATCTTTTTGTGCCTGTTGTTTGGCATCTGCTGCTGTTTTAAAATCTGGCTCATTAGATTTTTTCAGTTGTTCATCCGTCACCTCTGCGTCAGCCATTTGTTTGTCTAAGGACTGACTGCCTTCCTGGAGCGAAACTTCTGCGTTCGTTTTGGGCTTGGGCGCAGCCTGAGCCGCATTAATTCCGGCTGGAGGCGCGCCAGCCTGATTTGGTGGCAGAGGTGCGACAGATTTAGGTTCAATTCCACTCGGATCGGGGGTGCCTTTAACTTTAGCTTCGATGGCTCCCTGGGACTGTTTCTTAGTTGTGTCCACCTGTCCCGTCAAATCACCCTTAACTGCGCCTAATTTGCCACTTTCTTTGAATTTGTCAGCTTCTTCTAAATTTTTCGGCGCACTAGCAGCGATTTTTGCAAGTAATGCTGCTTTAAAGGCATTGCGGTTAAAGGCTTTCGGTTGCTGCTGATCCATCTGCTGCACCTGCTTACCGGCTGCCTTACTGCCGACATCGTTTGAGGGAGGTACTGCGGCGGCTTGGGTTTCAGTAGCTTTACTTTTTGCAGGTGCGTGCTGCTTTTGTTGTTTGGCGGCGGCTTTTGCTTTTTTCACCACTGCCTGAAATGCCGAGTCTTGGCCTGGAGAAGCGGGTGCTTTACCGCCACTCTCTTTTCGCTGAATCGTGGGGTGAGAATTTTGAGAAATGGCGATCGCACCATTTTTCTGCAATCGTAAGGGATGATGCGTGTGCCCATCCTCTGACTGCGGTTGAATTTTGCGCTTTGCGGTGAGGGGCTGGGACGGATTTTGCTGAAGGGTATGGGTTAACTCGTGCGCCAGCAACCATTTGCCCTGACTTGTCTGCGGGGCATAGTGTCCAGAACCAAAGAAGATGTTTCGTTTAATCGTAAACGCCTGAGCGTTGAGTTGACTAGCAGTTTCCGCCGCGCGGGAATCGTTATGAACGCGCACACCCCCAAAGTCGTGACCAAAACGGGACTCAAAGAATGTTCTAGTTGAGTCGTCTAGGGGCTGCCCATTCCCACGCATGGCTTGAATATCACCCTCCAGGTTAGAGGTAACTTCAGGGGTTGCACCTGCTGTTCCTTGTGCTTGTAACTGTTCATCTTGTTTCTCCTCAGCCGCTTGCGGTTGCAGCATCTGAGCGTTTTCGTTTTTGTTTTCCTCTTGCGGTTGCCGCTGCACCAATGGTGTAATCATGCCCACCTGCGGCTTCATTTGGGCAGTTTCTTCTTGCCTTTCCTCAGGTTGGCTTTGCACAGGTGGAGCAGGCATTCGCATAACGGTATCTGCGACGCGATCTGCTTCTTGTTCGTAACCATCATTCGGTTTGCCCACCGTCAGCTTTGCTTGAATCATCTGCGTGACTGCTCGGTTGCCTAGTTGCCGTTGCAATTGCAGCAAAGGATGAAGGGAGGTACGAATCGGCTGGCGTTGAACATGGCTGAGTTTCTCAGTTTCGGCTTCGCTTTCAAATGCTGGCTGACGCTGAACTGTGAAAGTTTGTGCTGATTGCTGCTCTTGTGGTTCCTGTTCTTTGGTGTCAGAGGCTAGTTGCATTTTGGGGGTACTAGTAGCCGCGCTGGACACTAGTTTTGTTTGCATTACTCTTTCACTTTCAAACGCAGGCATTCGCTGAACGTTGGGCGTTTCAGCAGATGGTGCCCCTACCGGGGATTGTTTCTCTGCTTTACAGGTGGCGGATTTTCGTTGAATTGTGGCGGTGGCAGACGTTGAGAAGAAAAGCGATCGCTCACCCATGAATTTCGGTTGCACCCAGGATGTTGCACCAGGATCAAAAAAAGAGGTCTGCTGTGGTGCTGACTCCGAGAAAAAAGCCCGATCTCGTTCCTGCGCGACCGAAGACTGATCTGCCTTAGCGTGCTGTTGACTATGGGTGCTTTTATTCTCGGTGGTTTTCATGGTCTTAGTTCCATTCCACAATCAAAAGTTCTTCCATCCAGGGCAATTTCACCATACTCAGTCCCCACGGTAAGCGACTCAGTAAGATATCAATTGACTTTTGCTCCACCTGAAGCTTCCAGTTGCCATCACTACTCCGGGTGAGTTTGCCTTCGCGTTGTAAGAAGCCCTGTCGCAAACCATCAGGGCTGGAACTTTTCAGAGCTTGCCAGTAGTTTATCGCAGTTTGCAGGAGGTGTTCAGCTTCTATCAAAGCAGCTTCCGGTAATTCAATTTCACGGTTTACTGGTTCATTTAGCAACCAACCACAGAGCAACTTAGGCAGTACCAATTCGTATTCAGGCGCATCAGTTTGCCGAGTTGCCAAGTAATGCAGTAAGTAAATCGCCTTTTGCTGCGCTGACTCATCCTGAAAGGAATCACCATCTAACAGCCCGACTGCATCAAAATAGTTACGTAAAAATGGATGTAACAGAACCAATCCAGCTTGGTTGACAAACAATCCGGCTGTCTCCTCTTCTCGAGATATGGCGTTTGTCGCTGAAGTTTGAGCTTGCTTGCGGTTTAGCGATCGCGTATTAGTCTCAACAGATGTAGAATTTAGCACTTGGTTAAGTGCTTTTTGCCACAAATATTTTTCGGTAATAGGTAATTCCCCAATAATATCACGTAGGTGTTGGCTAGCGATCTGACTGGGAATTTCTCGCAATTCTGGGCTATTTTGGATGAGTTGGGCTAGCCAGTTGCAGATCCAGATAGGGGCTGGCAAAGGTATTCCTGGTGTATTATCTAACTCGATTTCAGCTAAAAGCAGCAGCCAAGCCTGCCGTTCCAATTGCTGGCAACTGTCATTATTTAGATTCAACAACTGCATTATACTTCTGGCTTGCTTCAGCAAGATGTACCAAGTTGTCCAGTCCCAATCGGCCCCAAGGCGATCGCGGATGAGGTTTTCCAGTTCTGGTACTGACAGAGTGGTAGGAGAAATTAGAGTTGAATTTATTATTTGATCGAGGGCATTCAACCACAGGGATCTCTCGGCAATAGGTAATGCTTCAATAGTGCTGCGGAGTCGTTGCTGTGCGGTGCGATCAAGACGCTGCTGCGCCGTTGGTGTTTCTAAACGCCAAGTCTGTAATAATTCGGCTAGCCACTGGCGACTCCAATTAACGGCTGGCAAGGGGCTGATAAATGCGTTATTTGGGGCAATTTCGCTCAAAAGTAGCAGCCAAGCTTGCCTATCGAGATGTCGGACGGCACTGCTGCTCAGTTCTAGGGATTGTATCAGCTGCCGAGCTTGCGTTAGAAGGGTAGACCAGATTGCCCAAGCGGGCTGAATCTGCAATATCATCTGGAAAGGGAAGGGTTCTGGCAACTGCTCGATTAGACGTTGCCGCGCGGCCTGGTTAGTTGCCAGCAATTCCTGCAAAGGTAACCGCCAAGCAGTTTCCGTCTGCATGACGGCTGTCCATTGAGAAAACCAAGCCTCCCAATTCCCAGATGGCACCCACCAAGGCAAGCGACCAAACTGCAAAAAATACAGCAATACTTCCCAATCAGCACCAATGCGATCGCGGGTGATCATTTCGGTATCTGTACTGGCTAGTAATTGATTTGCTAGGCGATCGCGCAGGGTTTGTTCTAGCGCTACTAACACGTTGTTAACAAATTCATCCGCCAAAAATCGCCGATCAACTGATCCGACTTCCACAACTACCCGATCAAGCCGCACAATCTGATTATTCCCCACTAGTTGGTCGAAAAGGCGCTCCATTTTTGGAGCAATCTGCTGCTGAAGCAAGCGGCTGATATCTTCCTGTAAACTCCACACATCCGCTAGATTCCCGGTATCGATTTCCAGTACAGTCTTTCCGATGATGTGGCGTTGTTCACTCATAAGGGGATTGGGGAATTGGTAATGGGTAATTGGTAATTGGGTAAAGGGATTATCGTCGGGTGGGCACCACGAGATCTTTCGTTCAAACCCTGATGATAACTAGTGGTCTGTCAAACCCATTTTGATGGTTGGAGAGACGCGATAAATCGCCGTCTCTACAGAAAATTTATTCGTCAATTATTTCTTGACAGAGTACTAATGCCCACCCTACAAAATGCTTAACAACAAAGCAGACCACTAATTTTGGAGGGGGTTTGGGGGACGCAACCGTCCCCCAATCGGGGGTTTGGGGGAGAATCCCCCAATTTGCTGGCTTTTTCAACAAGTGACATTTCAACAAGTGAAAAATCAATCTCTAATTACCTTAACTGAACCGTATTGAGCTTTGCCTAGATTAATTTCCTTGCCAGGTGTCGGGAAAATGAGGCGCAGACGGTTGAGCAGCGTAGTTGTTTCTGGCTTTTTCTCAGTGTTAGTAGTAGTAGAATCACTTTCCTGAATGCGAATAATTACAGTGGCCGCTATACCTTCTATCTGACGACCGTTAACTTCCCTAAAAGCTTGTGCCTGAATTTTATGAATACCAATAACTGGTTGCAAGCCATCGGGCATTTGGTAGGGTGTAGTATTTACTGCTGGCAGGATACGCTCATTGCTGGTGGGGTTAGTATAAGTGAAAACTACATTATCTACCGTTTCTGGTATAGTCACGGCTTGCACGCTGTACTGATTATTCGGGTTGAAGTCTGATAACTGAAAAGTGCGTAGGCGTAGCCCGTCGGAGACATCGCTTTCTAGCGGGGTTCTCTTAATAACTTCGTTATTACTGATGGTGAGTAGATTAAATGCCTGCACGCCACCGCAGGGGATGGCAACGCGTTTGTTTACAGGTTCGCTGCTACAGCTACCTAAAGAAACTGGTGTATCGATCCTTAAGGTGATACTTATTTCATCGCCAACGACCCAACTGTCAAAATCATAATTATAGTTAATGATGAACTCACTATTGGCGGAAACGCTTTCGTTACGGTTGCCACCGGGATGTCGCCAAACAAAGCTTAAAGACGTTTCTGTGGCAGGTTGAATGTCAAAGACGCGAACTGAAAATCCTTGTGCGTGGATACTGGCAATTTCTGCTTGAAAGTCACCGACAGGGACACGATGCACTGTGAGGACGTTAGCACTTTTGTTAGTGATACCATTGTCTTTGGTAATGGTGTATTCAATAGTCACCTGTAGCTGCTCGCGATCGCCTAAGTTGACTGCACTTAAAATTAACTCTGGTGGATCAGATTGAGTATTCAGCGCTTCACTAGAGATATCATGTTCTCCAACCAGTACTCGGAAGTTGCCACCCGCTAGATGAGGTGTTAAAGATAGCGGCTCATCGTTGGCACAGAAGTTGGTTTGATTGGGCACACTGCCAATTTGGAAGCTGGCATCTGGTAAGGCGAAAATAGTTAGCTGCTGCTGTGTTTGGTTAGTGTAGCCTTTGTCGTTGGTAATATTGTATTCAATAGTGATCGGTAGCTGTTCAGCATTGCCCAATTTCACTGCACTTAAAATCAATTGCGGTGGTTGAGATTGGGTATTAATTGCAGCAGCAGAAATGTCTTGTTCCCCAGCTAGGACTCGGAAGTTACCACCTGCCTGGTTAGGTATGAGGGATACTGGCGGATTGTTGGTAGTAAAGGTTGTTTGATTTGACTCATTGCTAATTTGGAAACTCGCATCTGGTGGGGCAACAATTGTTACTGGTTGCTGCGCCTGGTTAGTAAAACCATTGCTATCGGTAAAGGTGTATTCAATCATCACCTCTAGCTGTTTGGCACTGCCCAAGTTGACTGCACTGGGAATAAACTTTGGTGGTTCAACTTCGGTATTCAGTGCATTGGCAGAGATGTCCTGTTCGCCAACTAGTATGCGGAAGTTACCACCTGACAGGTTGGGGATGAGGGATACTGGCGGATCGTTGTGAGCAAAGGTGGTTTGATTTGAGTTTTCGCCAATTTGGAAGCCTGCATCTGGGAGGGCGAAAATCGTCACCTCCTGCTGCGCTTGGTTAGTGCGATCGCTATCATCGGTGATAATGTATTCAATCATCACCTGTACCTGTTTGGCATTGTCCAAGTTCACGGCACTGGGAATAAATTTTGGTGGTTGAGATTGGGTATTAATTGCAGCAGCAGAGATGTCTTGTTCGCCAGCTAGGACTCGGAAGCTACCACCCGTCAGTTTGGGTATGAGGGATATTGGGAGATTATTGGTAGCAAAGGTAATTTGATTTGACTTATCACCAATTTGGAAGCTGGCATCTGGGAGAGCGAAAATCGTCATTGGTTGCTCTGACTGATTGGTAATGCCATTACTGTTGGTGATGGTGTATTTAATAGTCAGTTGTAGCTGTTTGGCGTTGCCTAAGTTGATGGCTTTGGGAATAAACTGTGACAGATTAGATTCATGATTGATTGCAGCAGCAGAAATGTCCTGTTCCCCAGCTAGCACTTGGAAGCTACCACCGACTTCCTTGGGTGTGAGAGATACTGGCGGATCATTGGCAGTAAAGCTGGTTTGATTTGACTCTTCACCAATTTGGAAGTCTGCATCTGGGAGAGCGAAAATCGTCACCTTTTGCGGTGTTTGGTTGGTACAACCATGATTGCTGGTAATGGTGTATTCAATAGTCACCTGCAACTGCTGGGCATCCCCTAAGTCTACCCTTCTCAGACTAAACTTTGGTGGCTGAGATGTTGTATCAAGTACATTGTCGGAGATGTCCTTTTCTCCAACCAGCACTTTGAACTTGCCACCCACCTGCTTGGGTTTTAAAGATACTGGCGGATGATTGGCAGCGAAGGTAGTTTGATTTGATTCTTCGCCAATTTGGAAGCCTGCATCTGGGAGAGCGAAAATGGTGACTTGCTTGTTTAATTTATTAGTACAGCCTTGAGCGCTGGTAATGGTGTATTCAATAGTCACCTCTAGCTGTTCTAAATTACCCAATTTAACTTCACTGACAAGCAACTTTGGCAACTGGGATTTGGTATCAAGTACCTCAGCAGAGATGTCCTTTTCCCCAACCAGCACGCGGAAACTACCACCCGCTTGCTTGGGTGTTAAGGATACTGGCTGATTGTCGGCACAGAAAGTCATTTTATTTGCTACGCTACCTACCTGAAAGTCGGCATTTGGTAGGGGGTAGATAGTTACGGTGAAAGTATCGAAACTTTCGTCTACTGCGTAGGTAAAAGTAATGGCAACTTCAGCATCTATCTGTTGAGTGATATTACTGGGTTTGAAGTAATGTTTTCGCCCTTTCAAGAAAATTCCTTCTCCCTTGAGCGTGCCACCCTCCGGTTCTAAGATGAATTCGTATTCTGTGGTATCACCTTCACAGAAATCTGTTTGTGTTAGCAAAACAATGGGGCGTGGTCTTGCTAATACATAACTAACTGCGGCAGTATCACTACTAGAGCGGTAAGGTAGACAAAAATCTGCGACGACAATATCTTTGCGTTCTTGAAATTCTTTTAACAGCAAGTCCCAACTGTTGATTACTTCTCCTGACGCATCTGGGGGTAAAACAGCATTTTTTTTGATAGTCTCAGTGCGTAAGGTTTGCAATTGATAGATGGCAAGGTTTTGGTTTCCAGCCAAAATGTCTTTAACTTCTTGTCCATCTACATATACCAAGACGAATGTGCCGCCTTTGGGTACTCCCCCCAAATGTTCCATACCTGGATGCTGTTTAGCAAATTTATGGAACAAATGCAACTCCATTAGTTGTTTCAGTCGCTGCCGATAGCCTTCTATCAAAGCTTTGAGTTCAAAATAGCCTATACTATCAGCAGCAGCACGATCGCTCATCTTGAAACTCAGATTTTGTTGGCTAGCGTAATTTTCAGGTAGATCTCGCAGTAAGCTATAGAGGCTTTCAAAGTCTTGAAACTCTGGTTGATTAATGATTGGTACATTGTTTTGTAGAGTAATGGTAAAGTAATTCAGCGAAATTATGGCAATTGAGGCTTTACCCCGTGGCTGAGTCGTACTGGGACTGGGTAAATCGAGTTGGTCTGTTATAGATAGCCGCAGGTAATAACTCAGCGAGTCGTTGGGCGAATAGCGCAGACTGTAAGTAATCGTTCCCAATGTTAGGTAGACGGACAAATCTTCAACAATTCGCTGCTGTTCTTGGGTAATTTGCTCGGCTGTCAGCCCTGTAAAGTCAAGGAATTCAATTACTTGATCGGCTGGGTCTCGGAAATCGTAGCGGGCAATACGAGTCTGTGCATTATTCTTGAGAAAGAGCTGGTATCTGCTAGGTGGATTGCTGCCACCTGTTTCGGCGACGAATTCATAAGCTGGCTTAGACTGAGCCAACTCTACAATCGGATTCACTAACTGGGTATCCGCGATCGCAGACAAACGCGGCTGATCAAAGAAGACTCGCTTGAGTGTGTTGATAAAAACATTTTGCGACCATTCCGGATGTGCTTGCCAAAGCTTGCTAAACCGATCTTTTATTCGCTCAAAGTTGGTTTCTAAGTCATCAATTTGACCAGAAACATTCAAATCCTGAAAACTTTCTAGGGAACCGCATTTGAGAGTAATGACATCAAAGGGCAAATTATATTGCTGTTGATATTTCTGAATTCGATCCAGTGCTTTATCAGTAGATTTACCAATATGACCCTCTATTCGGTAAAAATTATAAGCATCAAGGCGATACAATAGCTCGTCCCGTGGAGCAGCATTTTTTGGTAAAAAATAAGCAGGCAACTGCTCACTGCGTCCTTTACGGGAGGCATCGTAACTCCAGTAACGATAGACGTTCGAGTACTTTAAATAATAAGGGATAGCCTGCTGGCTAAGTGTTACCGAGCGGTCTTTACTGGGTGTGATTTTAATTGGCGTATTGTAATATGGCAGCAGGCAAAAACTGTCTGGTTGGCAAAGTTTGAGGAGGCGTTCATAAAGGTAATGCACCTGCTTGACACGGCTTTGCTCAGCGCTGTGGATGGAGGGTTGGGTGAAATGGCTACGATAGGCGGAAGGTGCTGCAACTACCTGCGATTCTGGTTTGGGTGGGGGAATTATCCCTAACAATAAAAATTTCGGAAACCTTTCGGTATCAAGCGTAGAGTCATCCATTAAGTCAAAGGCGGCTTCAGCCAATTCATTATATGCAGCCACTAGTTGACTCAAGTAATCATAAAAATATTGCAGTGTATAGGAAGCTTCGGGAGTCTCGACTGTTACATTTGACACTTTTGCTGTTGGTTTCGGAAAGCTACCTAGGATCTGTTGCAGGCGTTGCTTGATCTGACCAAAGTCGTTATTAGAAGCAGGGTGAAAGGAAGAGAAAAACGGCGAGAACAATTGAAACAGTTTGGGGAAAGCTTGATCAATCGCCGCGATCGCATTCTGGCAAACTAGCTGGTAGTTTTGCTGAAAGCCAGTGTAGCTGTTAATGTTAGTTAAGTCTACTTTCTTCCCATCTGCTACATAACCAAATCGCTGAATTTTTGGAGCAAAATCTTTAAAGTCCTGAATTTGTGCGTCAAACTCTTTGAGAAAGTGGTTCTTGGTTTCAAAAACTGCTTGAGTGCCAAATTGATTGGCGAACTGTTGCCAAGGTTCTGGCAATTTATCGAGATGATATCCTGTTTTCAGGAGACTATCAGCACTAATATTGTCTTGCTGAGAACGGGGCAACAGAAAAAAGCGGAGATTAAAGTTGCGCTGATTGCTCAGTTTGTCAAAGTCCAGCAGGCAGAAGTCGGTTTCTACATCCTGAATTTCATACAGTACAACCAGTACCTTGTCACTCAAAAAAGCCTCGAATGCTGTTGCATCGCGCTGAGTATTATTGGCAGCTTGATTGAGAGCGATCGCATCGCTGTTACTGGTTTCAAATAGTTCTATGACTTTGTAAGTTTCAGGTGGTTTAGAGCTTACTGGTTCACCTTCCTGGGGAGTCGGCTTAAACAGAATCTCGGAGACTATTTGGTCAATTTTATAATGAGTGAATGTCTTTGTTGACACAGAGATGAGATACCCTTCCGAGGTAATGCCACATCCTGCGGAAACTTGAATCTGAGCCTGCGTTGTTTCAAATTTACTGCTCAACTCCATGCCCGAAACAATTCCTGTCCCAATCAAGAAGGCACGGGTGAGGCGATTCTGCCCATCAAGATAATTGACAACTTGATTCAAGTCATCCTTAGTCAACACCTGGTTAGGCGTAAAAACGGGGTAGCTAAAGTTGTTAATGATTGTATTCATAGTCATATATCATCTCAGGCTGATTAGTGCTGAGTGCTGAGTAAAAAATACTAGTATCTAGCCCCTGCGCCCTGCCCAATATTAATCATCAGCAGTTCCTAGCGCAGTCTGATTGAGAATAATCGGATTCTCTTGAGAAGCGCTTTCTTGGGAGTCAAGCAAAATCCCCTTGGGGTAAACACTCCGAAGGTTGGGTAAAATGTCCACCAGACGGTTAAGTGCCCCAGTTAAATCGCAAGCTGCATCATCGCAGGCATTTAAAGCCAATTGCTCTAGCCATTGGTGATAGGCATCTTCAAAATCTCGCATTTGATGCACATCCAACCAGGCAATTTTTAGGGCGACGTGAGCCGGTGCTTCTAAACGCAGGGTTCGTTCAATAAATCGACGGAAGTTAATATTCCGAAAGCGTTCTGGCCAGTAAGGTAACACAATAGTCACCCAGAAAGAGTAGGGATCTTGCCAGGTTAAACGGGGTTGTTCCCCCGCCTGTGTTTTGGCATCATCCGCCGTCACCAAAATTGGTAAGAATTTGTCTAAAACGGGAGCTGTTTGCTGAGTGCGGGGGCGCAGCAGAATATGCTCTAGGACATGAAATCCTTCATCATTGGTGCGTGCTTGTAATGCTGCGATCGCTCTCGTGCGCTCGTCTTTACTGCTGTAATATTGACTAGCAAGGATTTGGTCTTTGCCTTCGTCGGTTAGTTCCCATCCATAAACACTATTTTCACTGTCAACTAAGCGAAAATTATCCTGTGATTGAGCCAGTTCTACTAAGGTATTACCTTGTTTCCAAGCATCTTCCTCCTTTTCATAACGTTGAGTTCCCTGTAAAATAATTTGCTTGTTATCCCCGTAAATTTCACCAACAAAAGCAGCCGTTTGTGTTTCTATGGCACTGGTTAAACGAGCAGTGCGGATCAGGAAAAATAGGCGATTCACCGCAGCATCTTGCTCTTGTTCTGAGTTATAGGTTTTTGGGTGGATAGCAACTTCAGTTTTGCGATTGCCTGGTTGACTCAGTACCCGAAATCCCAAACCTTCTTTGGTGTTTGTCAGGTAAATCGCACCTGGCTCAAAAATGTTACCCAGGACATCACGGTAAAAGCGATCGCGGGCAGTGTTTTCATCTGGGAATAGGGGGATGCTTTGCAGTACTATCTCACCCTTGTGTAGCAATTGCCAGCGATACTCAGAAGTTGTTTCTGGCTGTGGCTCAATCTGCAACATCGGCTCTACTGAGTTCAGTTGTTGGAATGTTTCCCCTGGATTCTGCTGTGTTTCCGCAACAGCTATCAGGTTACCATCTTTATCTTTAATCCCTAATCCATAGCTTTGCCCTGCGGCTGGAGTAATGTAGCGCTTTAAGTAGCGCAGGCTTTCGGCAAAGGCTTCAGCAGCTTGCCAAGCAGCATTTGCTGTCGGATATGAGTTTAAACTCCGCAGCAGGGTTTGATTGTCAGTCCGATTTTTTAGTACAAAACAATAGTTCTTGTCGCTAAGTTCTACCGCCAACTTAAATTGATTTTGGTTGGCTTGAATGCTACTGAGCCAACTTTGTAAGTCTAGATCGCGTTCTTCTGGTTTCAACCATCGTTGATTACTTTGGGATAATACTTTCCCTTCGTTATCTACCAAAGCATAGCCATAGTAGGTAAATTTTTTGGCATCATCATCACCCAAGTGACTTTTACGGTAATTTCGTCGCGCTTTAATTTGCTGTAAGCTGGCGATCGCTTGTTCTTGGGCTATGGTGCGAGAAACATAGCGTTCCACTCCTGTGAATGTAATAGTTTCACCTGTTGCAGGTGGGGTTGGCGGAATTACTAACCGAAAATAATATAAATCTTCTCCATCCAACTCGATGCGGATGAAATTTGCAGTCGTTTCCACCGCCAGCCGCACAAATAATTCTGCTAGGAGGATGTTCAAATCATCTCGGCTTTCTGCTGACGAGGGAAAGTAGCGATCATACTTAACTAAAACGGTTTTACCTGTTTTATCTACTACTTTCCAGCCGTAGTGGTAGAAGTAACTATAAGAAAGGCGCTGGTAATAATTACTATGTAAGGCAAATAATAAAAACTCCTCTAGGGCAACTTCAGCCGCTTCTCGACTAGGGTAGCTTTGCCGACTTTTTAATGACTGATTTTCAACGCCAGAATTCACAGAAAAGATAGAACCACCAGGATCTTGCTTAACTCGATAATGACTGAGATCGCGCCGACGCACATCTGCAATGCCCAAAAGACGAGAAACCCGCTTTTTGAAACCTGATACATTGTTGGTGTCCCAGACTTCCTGACAGTTGCAATAATTGAAGGCACGGAAGCGATCGCGGCTCAAGGTCGGATAGTCTTGTAAAAAGCGCGCCTTATCCTGCATAATCTCGGTTTGATGCTTAATTTTGTCTTCGTGAGTCTCGAAGATGCGATAGTTAAGCAGCACGTAGTCAGTAAAGGACTCGGAAAAACGACCTAGTAAATGATCGAGAAAACGGTTGCGTCGTTCGCGGTATGTTTCTCTAGTGGTATTATTCACATCTTCACTGATGGCACAGAGATAATCATGTTTGCCGAGAATCTCTTCCCACCCCGGAAAATTCTTCAATCCCTGAGTGAAATAAGTATATTGCTGCGATCGTTTGCGGGTAGCATAGCCGTTTTGCTCTCCCTCTGCATCTATTTCCCAAGAAAAGAGGTCGCGGATATGGGAAAGTTGAACTAAATAATTAGCCAATAACTGATCGAAAAATACCAAATATCCTTTTAATTGCCGAGCCTGAGCTTTACGCAACGTAGAAGCAGTATCAGGTAATCCATCTTCACTGATGCCGTAGGTTAAAGGAAAATCGTGCTGAATGGAATAATGATCGGCTAAGTCGTAATAACTACCTTTTGGTACAGGCAAATCTAGTTCATGATCTTCGCGCAAGGCTTTGATGTGTGCCGCCTGTTGCTCATAATAGCGGCGTTGCACTTCTGCCATATTAACTTCAATAGGCAAGTTACCTTTGTATAATCTGACTTTTGAGTATTTCACCCCTAGCACCGGACGGTGTTTATCGGTGAGTTGCAGATACCAAGGGTGCTGCGATTGCGGTAGACCATTAATATAGTTGATGATGCTCAGTTTGCTGATTGCCGCGACACCAGCAACTTTGAGAATTTCTTGATATAAATCTGAAGTATGTATAATTTTTGGCGGAGTCAGTGCTGCTAATTCGTCGGTGTCGATAAAACCATGACTTTTGTAAGGTTTATCATGCAAAACTGAAGGTCTACCTGCAAAGATTTCGGTGGGACTTTTACCTTTGTCTAGCAACTCTTGCAGGGTATAAAATCGCAAATTTGGCGATATAAATGACTGTACTTGCACGTAGATATCTACCAGTACATCTTCAGCATCAGCATTCGCCGCCAATTCGATATCAGTACACAGGGCAATTTCTTCCTCACCCAAAATCACGACATCGTGAAAGTCTTCGCAGAGGTTGCGATATTTACACAACACGCTGTTAACATCATCAAGAACATCAGCCCAAGAACGATAAAGTTGCCCACAGGCATTCTTACTATACTCAAGGTCGAGGTCAATACAAACAGTGTACAGCCCACGGGGATGCAAATAAAAAGCTTTGTCTTTTGGCTGCTCGGCTGGACGATTATATTCCAGACTACTTTTATTAAAGTCTACATAGATATCTGGTTCATACTTTGTGACTTTCTCCAGCATGGCATTCCGCACACCGGGAATATCGATCAGACGCTTACATACATCCAGTTCTGTAACCGGATTGCAAGTTAGTATTTCATCGACCGTAAAAAAGTTATTCTCTTGACTCTGAGGATCTGACAGTGCCAACAAATCTTGGATATCCAGATTGTTGCGGTAGCCCAGATCCGTAACGGCGTAGCATAGTACCTCTAGGATCGTCACCCCAGGATCGTGCAGATTATAGTCTGTCCAAAGTTTCCCGGAAAAATCCTGTAAGTGTTTAATCCCAATATCCCGTAAGGTTTGAAAATTCAAATAATCGGGAAATTGGGGCTGGCGTTTCGATATGCTTGGGTATTCCAGCATGAAATTCAGGTGCGTTCAGAATATAAAAGGGGGCAGGGGGAGGAACAGTCGTGTTGAGTCTAGAAATTGGGATAATTTATGTTCTGGAAGTCCCTAAAGAAGACAAAAAACCATAAACAGAACTTTTGATTGTCCTGATAGTAGCATTACAACTGCTGCTCAATTCGTCCCTGTAACAATGTGATGCGTAGCGCCAATGAATAACCAGACAAAAGCGATCGCTAATCCCAAGGTTAGTAATGTAATATACCTAAGAAATTGATGCAGACGTATTTTCATTTGCTCTTGATACTCAGTAAATGCCTTACTCAGCGCTGCCAAATCATGTTGAAGCTGATTTACTTTCTGTTCTAGTTCTTTGAGCAAGGATTTCCATTGGTCACCTTTGCCTGGTGCTTCATCTTCATGGGCGCAGATTTCTGCTGTGGATTGCATTTCCCAAAGTGCCCCTTGGTAATAGACTACATCACCTTGGCGATAGGTTTTTCCCTCCTGCCACAGTCCATGAAATTGGTCGTCTCTTTTGTTGAGCATTGAGTTGATCAATTCAGCAAAATGGGTTTCTGAGAGATGACTTTTATTTTTGAAAAAACTCTTAAGTTCGTTGCGACTTCTGGCAATATTTGTATCGTTAGATATTGTGAACATAAGTAATCATCCTGTTATTTATTTTTGTTTGGTTGGAAAATGTTTGCTCGATTCCTAAATCATTTGTGACAAAAAGTATTGTAGGGTGTGTTAGAGGATGTTTGAAAAGTCCTTTTGTTGGTAGCAAAACGTTTTAGATCCCCCTAAATCCCCCTTAAAAAGGGGGACTTTGAAGTATTTCCCCCCTTTTTAAGGGGGGTAGGGGGGATCGAAAGTGCCTAAAATCACAGCCAATCACTTTTCAAACAACCTCTTAGGACGGAGTCCGTAACGCACCCTACTAGACTGACACGACTAAAATGAAGCATTAGATTTGATGAAATAAACCGCCGATGTACGCCGTAAACGCCGATGAAATAGATTTTTGCTAATGCACTCCTTTAGCTGTTTCAGTCCACTACATAAATGTTCAAAAATCTGCCCCTTGTGGGCAACCTAGTTTTCCCCCAACCTTGTTCTCTCTTATTTACAACAATTGCAAATTTTCTAGGGATTCATAACCTAGAACATCAGTGTCAATTTTTTGATTAGGAACAATTGTTTTTTCTTGAAATTCTTGAATGATGTGGCTTTGATAACTAGTTTTTAACGATACAGAAGTTAGCACAGATCGCGCAGTGGAGGCGATCGCTTCCCGGATATCTCGCTGAGTGTCTTGATGCATCTTAAAATCAACAACATAGTCAATGTATTCCTGTTTTTCGATAAAGTTCACAATCGCAGAACGATAGAGTTTGCCACCAAATTGAATTTCTGCTTGAGTATCCATTGTCCAAGGGGCTAGAAAATAAGTGATTGCTTGTTCTAGTTGGCGGCGATAATAGCCAAAGTTGGCATTATATGGAGATTTAAATTTCACCTGAAATTCTACCTGGATATGCTCATAAGCAGGATTAACTACTTGTATCCCTGCCCAAGGCGAACTGATACTAACTAAATATTTCTCGATTTTCTGTAGAAGGTTAATGTTGACTTTGGGTTCTAAGTCTTTACTAATGCCCATCTGTGACAAGTTGGGGATAACAGCTAAAGTAACTGCCCCAGGTGTCAATTCCTGCAATTTCCGGCTTTGTTGATCAACTCGTCCATGATTGATACAGCGAACTTTATAAATTTCAGGGAATTTTTCTAGTACCAGCCGTTCATAATCAAAGATGGTGACAGCCCGGCCTTTATGGCGCAGGTGTTCGCTAATACGAGTATAAAAATCAGCAGCCTGCTCTTTAATCTTCCCATCAAAGGAGTTATATGGCTGCTCTACTGTTTTGACTTCTGGGTTGGGGTTGAGTTGTTTAGCAATGGTGCCAGATGGCAAGGGATTTGCCAAATGGTTGGGATCGTTATCTTCGTCTGTGAAACTCACCCGTGCAGCTTGAGTATGAACATTGATGATTTGACAGATGGCCCCACTCCGTGCTGGTACACTCACCTTCAGCCAATACAAATTGGGATCGAGAATTGTGGTTTTTGCTTGACTAATATCCGCCGGAATACCCAGATGGATAATACCAGAGGCAATCAGACCGTTGGTATTGTCACTGACAATGCGATCGCTCAGGGATGCCCAAGTATTGTCTTTCAAATAGAACCATTTGACATCAGCTTTTTTCAACTCTGGATCAGCCGTAGCTTCTACCACTTGGAAGAGTAAGGGTAATGCCGTCGGGGGGTCGAGTTTTTCTAATCCAATCAGTAATTCTCCCTCATTGGTGAACTGTGGTAAAAAGTCAGGTTTTGCCTCCTCCAATTCTGCAAATCCACCAAAGGGGTACAGATGGAACAGTGTGCAATCCTGTTTCGCTGCAATGGCGGTATAGTTGAGATAAAGCGATTGAATGCTCGGTGTGTAAGGTGAGTTGAGCGTAATTGGTGCTACTTCTCCTTTTGTGAAGCCAGTCGCACCTGGCCGCCATCGTTTCAGGCTTTTATCTTTTAGCTCATACACAGCTTCGTTAACATATTTCTCATCAGCAAAATCCTTAGCAGCAGCCAATGTCTGGATAGCATATTTCTTCAAAAACTCTTCATGCAAAAAGTCTTGATTGAGAACAAAGCGTAAGAAACCACTGCTGGTTTGATTGTTAAAGCTGGTTAAGTTATCAATTTCCTCACCAGGTAGCGGAGTTTCCGGGGCTGGCTTGTTGACAAGAGTGCGATCGCCTGACGGAAAAAGTTTGTAAGGATTGCTAACTAAACCTGTGTCTGACCAAGTGCGTTTAGTCAACCGTTCTAGTTTTGCCGAAAAATTGTCAAAGTCCGGTTGTACAGGATCGTCCTTCACATAGTAACCGCGATAATGCTCTTTCAGGGAAGCGGGTAATTTTTCCCATGTAATGTTAATTTTCAGATCCGAGAGATTTTTCTGAAAAATTTCTTGACTGCCAACATAAAATGTTGACCCCACAGAGGGTCTAGGGCCAAAAGGCTGGAAAGGTTTGCTAGCATCCAATACGCCCAAGTCGTTTTGCACAACCAAATTGCGGACTTTCTGCACCCGCGTGCTGATTGCTACCTTCTCTAATTTGGCATCACGAAAGTAATGGTATGCTGGCAAGTTATCGACTAGAAACTGAGTCTTTAATTCTAGACGCGCTACTGGTGTTGCTTGCTGGAGTTTGAGAGGGAAGTTAGGAACATCAGGGTTATATGGAATCGGCTTCTCTGGGCGATAAGGCAAAACAGGGTCAATATCAGCAGCTAGTACGACTACCAAAGACAAATCAGAATTATTCCATCCGGTTTTTTCTGGGCCATTTTCAGGTGCGCGATCGCCTGATTTCAAAATACTGGCTTTGATCCACTCTTTTTCACCACTCAAATAAACGTCAAAGACTTCATGCAACTTATCTTCAGGAAGTATTGCCCCCAAACCACTCAGGGAGAAGGTGAACTGAATCACGCGCTCACTTTCCTGCAACAACAACACATCAGAAGCGATCGCCAAACCTAACTGTGTTGGTTGGCGTTGGTCATTCCCAAATGGTAGCCAGGTTTTAACGGTTTGTTCTTTGGGGAAATCTGCCCCTTTACCGTCAAAAGAGTTCGCCACTGGGGAGGAGTACAAACCAGGAGATCGTTGGGGTTTATCGCCAGTTTTAAAAGCTTGTAAGTCTAAAAATAAACCTTTGAGGCTGACAATGTTAGCTTTGTGAATAACGATATCTGCATCAAGGCTATAGAATAAATCCTTGCCACTAGCATCTTTACCAGCTTTAAAACGAGTGCCAGCCTGTAGCTTAAATTCAGTTTGAGACTTGATTAGTTCAAAGATCAGGTGGGCGTGGTCTGGTTGGGCTGGGTGATCGCGCAAGCGCAGTACTTGACGGTAAAAAAAGTCGAGATGCCTTTGCGTCATCAAATTGAAGTCATCTCGCGCAGGCTTCATCACCTCCAAAAAAGCGAAATAAAGGGCTAGGTAGGGTTGATGATCCTGTCTGGCTTGCAGACTCTCAGTTAAGTACTGCGGTGCCTGTTGAATAATTTGATAGTAGTTTTGAAATAGAATCTGAAATACAGCGTCTAATTCGGCTCGCACTTGTAAAGAGGTAGCATTGAAAGGTGTGCGATCGGCGGCTGGAGCAGTCAGCGGTACACCAAAAAAGTATGTGCTAAATTCCGTATAAAAGCTTGCTGAGGATACTTGCTTCTTAGTAGTGCCCACATAAGCTTGTTCAAAAGCCCAGATCCGCAATAGAGGTTCCCGGAGATTAGTTTTCACCAAACCTCTGAGCGCAGACTGGAGAGGGGTATAAGATTCTAAACTTTTGCACCATTTTTGAATTTGCTGAAGTACCTCAATCCAGGTAGCTAACAAAGGAGCAAATTTCTCAAATTTCTGATTTGATTGGCTGCTTTCACTAGATAACTCAGAAAGAAAATCCCGCAACTGCTGGCTATATTTGTCTTTGATTGTTTGGGGGCGGGTTTTGCTAATCCGTGCGATTTGTATGGGTGTGTTGTCAGTAAAGAATTCTTGCCAATGCCCATCAGGTTCGTTTTGATCATTGTAATAAATAACCTGATTGCTAAGGCGATAGGCATAGACCAGAAAATCACCCAAGTCGTTTTCATCCACCTTAACAAAATCAGGTGATAAGGCTGGAACCTGACGCTGACGCTGGCTCACCCCATCGCGAATTAATGGATTTTTAAGTTTTTCGGGGCGGATGTTCATTGGGATTTTAGATTTTAGATTTTAGATTGAGAATTAAATTCTCTGTCGATGTTCTGCCAATCCATCTGTCGCAATTATTTTTTTGATTGGTATAACAAATTTAAATTTGATAATTCGTAATTAAGTATTTTAGGCTTTTAAGAACAACTTTTGTCGGGTGGACACTTTTAGTTCTTTCGTTTTAAGCCAGATGATAACTGGTGCCCACCTCACGATTTACTATGGTTTACCAAATACTGAATCGGTTTTCTAAACATAAATATTGAGCATTTTTCAACATAACTAAAATGCCCCTAATTAAGTTATGGCTAACGAGCCAACTCCTTCTTGCAAGTAGAAAGGATAGACAAAATTGAAGCGAGAATTGGTAGTGATAACGATGTAGTCCACTGTGATGTTGACGACTCCTTTCAACTCATCATCGAGGTTAAGATCCAAGCGTTCTAAGCGGATACGAGGCTCATGATAAAGGATAGCAATACGTACTAGCTCCTTGATACTGCTGGCTACAGTCGGGCTAAGAGGCTCAAAGAGCAAATCTTCTAGGTTACAGCCATAGGTTGGTTGCATTACCCGTTCACCCAAGGTGGTTGTCAGGAGAATTTTTAGACTCTCGTTAATGTCGTCCTCAGCGCTAACAAGCCTGACACTGCGAGACATTTTATTAAAGCTAGGAGGAAATCCCCAACCTGTCCCTAGAAAGGCATTGTCGTTTTCATCCATGTCAATCTCCGATAAGTACGGTGAAGTCTCCTAAGATAATTGAGCCGCCATGAGCGGTGCTATCGCCCAAGCGGGCAGCGGGTTTCCCCCCAATCATCACCGTTGCTGACCCCATAACAATGGCATCTGGTGGACCAACGCAGACACAGCTATCACCCACGAGAGCCGCTGGTAGTCCGCCGATTAAGACAGTTATGCCTCCAGGGCCAATGATGGGGCCACCGACATGGGGAATTGGAGGTAAGCCTGGGGTCTGCATTGGGCAAACGTGCATATCATTAATTCGGGCGGCGGGTTTTCCCATGTCATTTAGTCTCCTTGTCCACGGATCAATCCAAAATCCAAAATCCAAAATTGCCTGCCGGCTTAATTAATCTGTACTAAAGATCCCTTCAGCACTGCGATCGCACTTGTGGAAACTTCTGCTCCGGCGCTACCTTGGGCTTTGAACTGAGCGTTGGCTGTGACATTGACGTTCATTCCCTCAATGTTGGTATCCCCAGTAGCTTTGAGTGTAAGTTTGCCTGTAGCTTCTAAGGTGATGTCTTTAGGACTCTTAATACTGATGCCGCTGTCGTTCATGGTGAGAGTATTGCCATTTTGGTCTACTAGAGCGATGCCTTTGTCGGCATCGGAGATGGTAATTTTGTTACCACCTGGGGTTTCCAGGGTGATGAATTTCTGGTCATCGTCGAAGGTAACTTTAATTTGCGATCGCGTGAAAAACCCTTTCTGATGATTCTCATCAGCAGCAGTTAGGGGCGCTGGTTTGGCTTTGCTGTTGAGCATCCCTAGCAAAATTGGGTCGCGGGGATCGTCGTTGAGAAACCCTAATACCACTTCGTCACCAATTTCCGGGCGAAAAAAGGAGCCGCGATTGTTGCCAGCATCTAGGGTGGCGATGCGCGTCCAAATTCCCTGGGTTTTAGTGTCGATAGTCGGCACTTTGACTGAGATCCGGTCTTCGCCATTCGGGTCGCCTTGTAACTGTACTACCACACCAATCTGTAAGCCGTTGACACCAGGCAGCATTCCTGATGCTGGTCTATCGACGATTTCTGCTTCTTGGTAGAACCACTGAGATCGCAAACCAAGCTGTATATGGGTAAACCAGGCTCCACTTATAACTTCGTGACGAATGCCCGATATATAGGCTAATCCGTTAAAACGCTGACCAACCCCTTTGAGATCAATGAGAGCATCAACTTGAGCATCAGGGTAGCCTTTGGTCTTCACCCGTCCCTGAATTTTACTCAATCGGCTTTTGAGCAATTGGGCATCTGCCCATGCTTGGAGTTCTTGTGTTTGTAATTGACCACTGTGCCTTAGTTGCCATGCATCCAAGCCAATCACTTCAGCTAACTTTTTTCCTGAGAGATTGCCTTGTTTGTTGACCTCAGGCTCCTTCCCCTCGGCTTCAAGCAACGCCTGATCGCTATAGCTCCAGGCCTGTGCCTTGACTGCGTTGTACTGCGATCGCGCATCCATTTCGACTTCAAATTCCAGCAGGTTGACACCGTATGTGAGGGTAATGATTGGGCTACCCGTGAGTGTTGGCGGTTTCACTTTTAACTTGTCATTGTCCACCACAACAATCTGTCCGTTCACTTCGGCGCGAGACAGGATAAAGTCCCAATCAGTAGCGTAGTATTGTACGATTTCCGGATACGTAATTTTAGTATCGGTAGTTTCTACCGCTAAGCCGCCGTAGTTGCTGATAATTTGTGCGATCGCATCACTATCTTTGATGTCTTTGAAGTAACGGCTATGGCGACCAACGGTCAATTTAGTAGCGGCATCTTTACAGTCAAGGATGAGTATTGAGTCGCCATTACTACCTGCTTTCAGGGCTTGTTTGACAATCAACCCTTTGAATACAGAGCGATCTTTGCCATCGTAACCCAGGGAAATTTCCAGTTTGTTGCCTGGAACTAGGTCAGTCCCTTCGCTGCTGGCAAAAGTTTCTGCCGCAGCGTCACCATCACGCAGCACTAGGCGAGCTGTCGGCACTCGATTCACCTCTCGGTTGATTGTCAGGGACAACACTGCATAATTGTTGGTGATGTCCCTACCATCGGCAAGCAACTTGTAAGTGACGACATCATAGATCGAATTGGTGGGGATGATGCGATCGCTCATGATTCTGTTTTCTCAAGCGGTGGAAATCTCAAATCTGTGTTGGTAGCTAACCGACGAAAATTAATTAGACCGTTAACCTTGGCTATTTGTAGATAATAAGTTGGGTCACCGTAAATATCGTATGTCATCAAAGGTAAGGTATTGCCGGCTGTCACTTTGCGTTGATGAGTGACATCGGGTGATTTTTTCCCTTCTTCGCGCACCCGGCGTTCTTGCTCGATGTAGTTAACAAAGCTAGCACCAAGCTTGGCCCGCAGTGGCTGACCATCTGGGGAAAACAGAGTGTAGTTGATCTGTAAGTCTTTGAGAATGCAGTCGAAGCCGTTTTTATTGCCAAAAGAAAAGTTACCCCAAAACAGGCGCAGAAAGTTGGGTTTGTGGGTTCTACCATCCATCGTGTAGACCACATTAAGAAAATCCTGCACTTGTTGCGCTACATTTTTATGAAATTGGTTAGGTTTACCTTTGATTGGCACTACATTTGTGCCATCAAAGGTAAAATCAAGCTTCAATTCTTCAGGACGCGTGAATTTAAATTGTGGATCGTTGCCTTGGGAACCTTGCGCCTGGGCTAAATCGTATTCCACTTTAAAGGCTTGAGAAAACTGCTCCGGATTTATGGGGAGATCGAATTCTCCCACTTTCTTCTCAAACCGCTTGTCCTTATAGGCCAAGATTTTAATTTTGGTGAGTTCACCTGTCATAGGTTAGCGCTCTGACTTTTCTTTGAGGATGGCTAGTACTTGTTCCACACAGGCAGCAATGATGGCAGCTTGGTCATCAGTACCACTGCTCCCTCCTGCTCCTGGATTGTTGCTTTGACCCTGTTCCCCGTCATTGATCGAGGTTTTGATGACAAGTTCTCTAATTTCTATTGGCATAGATTTGTCCTCATGTTTTGAAAAAGGCAGAAGAAAGGGAACAGGTAATGGGTAATGGGTAATTGGTAATTGGTAATTGGTAATTGGTAATTGGTAAT
>JAVRCF010000099.1:0-21216 GCA_034530935.1 Aulosira sp. DedQUE10
TGGTAATTGGTAATTGGTAATTGGTAATTGGTAATTGGTAATTGGTAATTGGTAACTGCTTATTAAACGCAGTTACATAAAAGAATTCCAAATTTTCTTGTGGGTTGGGTATGCTCAACCGTCACATACTTATGGCGGGTAAGATACTCAACATACAAGTTGGATTATTGATTTATGAGAAAGTCTTCAGTAAGTTTTGTAGGGTGAATATTCACGCTCATCAAATGTTCAATGAAAGTATATTTGTGCCCACCCTACGGGTTAATAGTGGCCTAATTCATGATTTATGAAGAGTGAATAAGTTCGTAGTCAAAGCTTTAGTCTTGGATTTTGAAGCACTTGAGTGCTGACTACGAACTTATTAAAGTTGATGGAACAGACCAGGATGATTAAACCCACAAATTACGTAGCTTGCTTCTCGCTTTTGGCGAGTATACGAATTAGTAATTAATGATTAGCGTTTGGAACGTCTGCGGAGTCGGTCAATCATTACTGCCACAATAATTACTAAACCTTTAACAACAAGTTGCCAAAAGTAAGACATATTCAACAACGTTAAACCATTGTTGAGAACAGCAATGATTAATGCACCGAGAAGGGTTCCCCCAATAGTACCAATACCACCTGTAAAGCTGGTACCTCCTAGAATTACAGCCGCGATCGCATCTAGTTCGTAACCTTGACCTAACAAACCGGTGGCACTATAAAGGCGGCTGGCACTCATGATTCCGGCTAAACCTGCCAATAATCCACTCACGCCATAGACAAATAGCAAGACGCGATTAACTTTAATCCCAGTTAATCGTGCTGCCCGTTCGTTACCACCTACAGCGTAGATTTGTACCCCTAAAACTGTTTGCCGCAGAATAAACCAACTAGCTATTACAGTCAGCAGGGCAATGATCACTAACCAGGGAATCGGGCCTAAATAGCTATTACCTACCCAAGCAAAATTGAGGTCAGGGTTAATTACAGTTGTGCCATTAGCTACTAAATAGGCAGCACCTCGTAAGGCAGTTAGTGAACCCAAGGTGACAATAAACGGCGGTACATCCAAAAAGGTAATTAGGGCACCGTTGACTAAGCCCAAAAGCAATCCTGTAAGCAATGCCGCAGGTACAGCCGCCCAACCTAAAGCCGGCAGTAGCGATACTAACACTGCAACGACGGCAGAAACAGCCAAGATTGACCCGACGGAAAGGTCAATACCACCTGTGAGAATGACAAAGGTCATGCCAGTTGCCAGCACAATGTTAATAGATGCTTGGCGCAAAATATTGACGGCGTTACCAGTTGTGGCAAAGTTGGGAGTCAGTAGCGAAAATAAGATACAGATCAGTATCAGAATCGGCAGAATACCTGCCACTTGCAGAAAATTGTTGATTGATTGACGCTGGCGTGATTGGGGTTGGGCTCCAGGTCGATTTTGGGTAGGTCTTAAAGTTTGACTCATGATGCTAGTACCTCCGCTGCTCCTGTGGCATAATGCATAATGTTTTCTTGGGTAATTTCCTTACCAGGGCGGCCGTCAAGTTCACCGACTAACTGCCCTTCTCGCATCACTAAAACGCGATCGCTCATGCCAACAATCTCCGGTAGTTCGCTGGAAACCATCAAAATGGCAATACCTTGGGCTGCCAGTTCGCTCATAATCCGGTAAATTTCGCTTTTGGCACCAATATCTACACCGCGTGTTGGCTCATCCAGCATCAATACTTTGGGTTTAATCGCTAGCCAACGCGCCAGTAAAAGTTTCTGTTGATTCCCACCGGAAAGATCGACGGCTCTAATTTCCAAATTAGCTAGGCGGATCTGGAAGTTTTCTACCGCGTCTGTGGCAATTTTATTCACTGAACCCCAGTTAACAATACCAGCCTTGGCATCCTGCTTCAGCCGATTCAGGGCGATATTCTTTCTAGAACTCATCTCTAGAAACAAACCCTGGTCTTTGCGGTCTTCTGGAACGTAACCAATTCCAGCAGTAATGGCATCACTAGGGCTATTAATATAGAGTTTTTTGCCATCGAGGAATACTTCACCACTGGCTTTGCGATCAGCACCAAAAATCAACCGCGATACTTCTGTGCGTCCAGCACCAACCAGCCCCGCTAAACCAAGAATCTCGCCAGCATGAATTTCAAAACTTGCGGGTTTAACTTTGCGTCCGTCGCTGATATTTCTGACCTCCAGCACCACAGGGCCGAGATTTGTTTGTCGCTGATGTTCGTAAAAGTCCTGCATGGGACGACCGACCATCATCTGCACCAATCGCTGGGGAGAAATTTCCTCCCGTGTGAGAGTGCCAATATATTGACCATCGCGCAGTACGCTAATTCGGTCAGCCAAGGCATAGATTTCTTCCATGCGGTGGCTGATATAAATAATGGCAATGCCATCATGCCGCAGTTTGCGAACCACCTCAAATAAACGCTCAGTCTCGCGGTCTGATAAGGCGGCTGTTGGTTCATCCATCACCAAAACGCGGCTGTTATCTTTTAGCGCCCTGGCAATTTCTACCTGTTGCTGTTCCGCAATCGAGAGAGTACCAACTATAGTATTAGATGCAAAACTAGCGCCCAAGCTTTGCAGCACTTGTGCTGCTTCCCGTTCCATACCCTGGCGGTCTAAAAACTGACCTTTTTGCAACTCGCTACCCATAAAAATATTTTCGGTAACGGTTAAATTGGGTGCAACATTCAGTTCTTGATAAATCAGATTAATCCCCGCCTGTCGCGCTGTCCCAGGATTAGTAATTTTCATGGGTTGACCATTGATGCGAATCTCGCCTTCATCGGCTATGTAAGCCCCAGCCAGGATTTTCATCAATGTACTTTTCCCTGCTCCGTTCTCACCCATCAGGGCGTGAACTTCTCCCGGATAAATCGTGAGATTGACATTTTGCAGAGCAGGTACACCATTAAATCGTTTTGTTATCCCTTGCATCTCCAACACAGGGGTGATGGTTGATGCGTCGGGTATTCTTGGTAAATTGGTTGTCATAAATGGTTAGCAAAATTGAAATTACAGGTGAAGGCGAGGGAACAGGGGACAAGGGGAAGGATAATTTTTACTTGTTACTCCTAACTCAGCACTCCTGACTCACCAACCTGGAAAGCTACTAACGTTGTCTTGGGTAATCAGCTTGACGGGAATGAGAATGTTAGGATTACTCGGTTTTTTGCCATGTATGATGTCGTTCCCAACCTGAACGGCTCTTTGAGTCATTCCTCTAGGATTTTGTGTAGCAGTTGCAGCATAGAGAGTTTTTTTAGATGCGATCGCATTAATTGCTTCTGGCGCACCATCAACTCCCACGATGAAAAATTCTTTGCGTTTGGCTTGGTTAGCTGCAAGGTCTACGCCTACGCCACTCGGATCGTTAATGGCAAAGACTGCATCAATTTTGGGAAAGGTTACTAGTAAATCACTCATGACTCTCAATCCGCCATCCCTACTTCCTTCAGCGTTCTGGTTTTTCGAGAGGATTTTGATATTGGGATATTTAGCTAATACCTTTTCACAACCATTAACTCGTTGAATGACTGAGGTGACAGGCGGGCCGTTGACGATGACGACATTGCCTTTACCTTTGAGGCGATCGGCAATATATTGACAACCAACTTCTCCAGCTTGCACGTTATTAGTGGTAACTGTCGCATCCACTGTGGCTTCAACGGCTGTATCTACCGCAATCACAACTGTACCAGCTTGTCTTGCTTTATCAACTGCTGGTCTAATGCCTTTACTATCAGCAGCATTCAGGATAATTAACTGAGAATTAGCCGCCACGAAATTTTCGATTTGGTTAAATTGCTGGTTTAGGTCATAGCCACTAGAAACTACGGTTACTCTGACATCATTACCCCCAATTTTCTTGGCCTCGTTCTCAGCACCTTTACCCATCAACACGAAGAATGGGTTACTTAAATCACCAACGGTAACACCAACGGATCGTAATTTTGTATCCTGATTACCACGGTTAGCTTCTATCGTATTTGTGGTATTTCGGGACACATTGGTGTTTGTGCAACCTCCAAGGGTAGCGCTGACTATACCTAATATGCTGGCTGCGATTGCCATCCTGTTTACGTTCATTTAGACTCCTCTTAAAATTTGACTTAGCTCCTAAACCCCTTCCTACCAGCCTTGGTAACTGCTGATGTTTTGTTGCGTTACCAGCTTGACTGGAATCAAAATATTGGGATTACTTGGTTTGTTGCCCTGTAAGATGTCGTTACCAACATCAACGGCTTTTGCAGCCATCCCCACTGGATCTTGGGCCGCAGTCGCCGCAAATAAGCTGTCTTTGGCTGTCATGGCTTTAACTGCGTCTGGCCCACCGTCAACCCCAACAATAAAAAATTCTTTGCGTCTGGCTTGTCTAGCTGCTAAGTCTGCACCTACGCCACTTTGATCGTTGGTGGCAAACACTGCATCTATTTTGGGGAAGGTTGTTAGCAAATCGCTCATTACTCTGAGTCCTCCGTCCCGGCTGCCTTCGGCGTTTTGGTCTTTCGAGAGGATTTTGATATCAGGATATTTGGCTAATGTCTTCTGACAGCCATTCACGCGCTGAATCACCGAGTCCATCGGTATACTGTTGAGGATGACGACGTTGCCTTTACCTTGCAAGCGATCGCCTATATATTGACAAGCAATTTCTCCCGCTTGCAGATTATTGGAGCTAATTGTGGCATCTACCTCTGCATCAACAGCCGCATCGACAGCTATGACTGTCTTACCTGCAAGTCTTGCTTTGTCAATTGCGGGTTTAATTCCTTTATTATCTACCGCGCTGAGGATAATTAAGTCAGAATCGGCAGCCACGAAATTTTCAATTTGGTTAAATTGCTGATTCAGATCAAAGCCACTGGAAACTATACTCAATTTGAGATCTTTACCTGCAATTTTCCTAGCTTGGGCTTCAGAACCCTTGGCCATAGCCACGAAGAAAGGATTCCCCAAATCGCCAAGGCTGACACCAAGCGATCGCAATTTGGGATTTTGCTCACCCTGATTTTGCGCGATCGCATTTGTGCTGTAACGGGAGACGTTGGTGCAAGCTGCAAGAGTACTGCTAATCAGGCTGATGATACTAGCTGCGAGCGCAATTCTCTTCATAATTTATCTATACCCAACCACGCATTTGAATTTAAGTCTGGTTAGCAGAATCTAAATCTGCAATGTCATCACAATCTGAACTAGGGCTGTATATTTCAGACCTAAATGAGTGGCGCTACTAGCTTTTACCTTCTCAACTTTTCTCAAATCTCTTAATTTTGTCATAGTGATTTGAGCTATTACTATTAGCCCCACTAATACCAATTCTCTAAAATTCAGCAACAGATTCAAATTCACCAAACCCATATAAATCTGAATCTCGTAATTCCGAATTGGTATAAATTATTTTTGGGATGTCAAAACAAATTGCAGCAATTCATCAAATTTTTACATTATTGTTTTGTAAAACTTTTTTGAATGTCCTGGTATCAATTACTTTTTTTGGTTTAATTCTGCTTTTTAACACTAATACAGTTTTTCTCGTCGTAATACTTTTCCTAAAGTAATAAAACTATGCAGTTTTTCTATATCTAGGGAAGTATTTCCGATAAATCAGGCGCTTTTAGCTCATATTTAAATTTAACCAAATTCACAGTCATTCCTGAAATTGCATTCATAAAATTTAACACTCTTTTAGAGAAAGATTTAATGTCAAATTCTAGATTTTTTTGAGTAAAATGTTGTGAATTTTTATTGCACAAAAGCAGCGCTAAAAAACGAGAAGTGTTTACATTTATAAAATGTATGACAGCACAATACATGAAAATTCTTGTGCATTGTTTTCAGAGTTGACTCAAGTATGCTTCTCCGGAAAACTTAGTTTTTAGGGTTATTCCTGACCTTACATAATACAAAAGCGTATTATTTTATTCTATCTAATACCGTTTCTTTATGAAGCTGCATATATTTACCTCCTGGCTACGCCGTCCCCCCTTGGCAAGGGGGGACTAGATTATGTGCATTTTCATACAGAATTGGTATAACGCCATAGACTAACACTCAAAATCTAATTTTTTGCTTCATTCTTGAGCAAAGGCAATATTTAGAATTTTAAAGTAGCAGGCAAATATTTAGCTACTAAATCTTCATAATATGGTTTGAGTTCTTGCCAATTTGGAGGATGGGGATTTTTGGAATACAAATCGTAGGGATTGAATAATTTCACCCATTTAAACATTTCGCGATCGTGTTGATTCATCAAATGTTCATAGGCATTTTCCCGATGTTGCGGATAAAATGAGTGATAACGAAGGATGTACAATGCGGGTTCAGGTAAATAGGGTTTCATCATGTGATAAAAATATTCATCATGTCCCCATGACATATGTACATTAATCAATCCACAATTCGGCTCGTAAATACCATATTTGGTGTTATATTTCGGGTTATTGTAATCAGGATTATCTTGAAAAAATTCTGAAAAAACAATTTTATCGGAAAATGCACAACCTACAGGATAAGTATCGCCCACAGTCGCCCATTGGGGTTCACCAAATAAACACAGTACCTTCCCCATATCGTGAAAGAAGCCAGTCAGTACCATCCAATCAGGATGTCCATCAGCGCGAATGGCTTCTGAGGTTTGCAATAAGTGCTGTAACTGATCTAAGTCTGTATCTGGATCGGAATCATCAACCAATTGATTTAAAAATTCTACTGCATCCCAAACCGTCATTTCTTGTTTGTTAAACTGCAAAAATTCGGCTTTTTTCTGGAGTACAAAGTCGTATGTTTGGTTAATATGATTTAACCGATAAAACTCTTTGACTGAATCTCTAGTAGTCGTTGCATAATTTCTGTATTCTGCGGTAGTTTTACCTGCTTTAACTATGCTATCTGGCTCAGGATAGCGATTCAGTACATCTTCTTCCCATTCTTCCAGCGAATGTAAGGGATTGTTCTGAGCTTGATTGATTGTATTTAGAGCATGAGACATATATTTTTAGAAGTTTTGCATTGAATTATTAAATGGTAATTTTGCTCTTTATGCACACGTGTGCATAAACTTGTATTTTTATAATTGCACACGTGTGCATAAATTGTGTGTTAAGTTTCTTTGCAACCTACATTGTTGATAGGGGCTAGAGAAGAAGATGTGGGTTTTTCCCATGAGAGTCTAGCTTGAAATGGGGAAGACTACATACCAATCAATACTTGTCGGTTAAGGGAAAAAGGGGGAAAGGGCAAGGGGTAGAAAAAACCTTTAACCCTTACCCTTTAACCTTTTCCCCAAACTAAATTCCAGTTTAAAATCCTTAACCGAGCAGTATTAACATACCAATTACCAATTACCCATTCCTAAAGCTGTTTTAATATTTTGCACAATTACCTGAGGAGACTCTGCAATATCTATGTATATAGTGTCTAATGGCTCTTCCAGAGTATTAAACTGGCTTTCAAGGAGTGTTGCACTCATGTAATGATTTTGACGCTCTTGCAAGCGATTTTGGATTAACTGATAAGACCCCTTGAGGTAAACTATCTTAATGCGTTCGCCCTTGGCGTTGGCGCAGCCATCGCTATCCACTAGCAAAAATTGCCGATAGCTGTCTTTTAATGCTGAACACGCTAACACCATATTTTGATTTTCTTGTAGCCAGTGTTTAATAGCTGTTTGCAAATCTTGCAACCAAGGTGTTCTGTCAGCTTCGGTTAAGGGGATACCACGCCGCATTTTCTCCACATTCTCTGGTGAGTGGAAAGTGTCAGCGTCGCTAAATGTCCAGTGTAAAGAGTCTGCTAGCAGTTTTCCGATGGTGGTTTTACCAGAGCCAGAAACACCCATTACCAGAATGATCATTTGACAAATATCTCAATTTTCCTAATAATTAATATTATCATGCACACGTGTGCATAAATTGCAGTAAGATGATAAATGAGCAAACGAAAAATCTCAATAGAAGATATTGCTCGCAAAGCAGGCGTTTCGCATACCACGGTTTCACGTGCTTTGCGAGACAGTCCTTTAATTAGCCCAAAAGTGCGAGAAGAAATTAAACAACTAGCGCGGGAGATGGGCTATGTTCCCAATGGGATTGCTCAAAGTTTGCAAACTCAAAGAACTAATACCATTGGAGTAGTAGTAACTTCTATAGCAGATCCCTTTTTTGCGGAGGTAGTAGAAGGAATAGAACAGATAGCCAGAGTGTCAGGTTTGAGTGTGTTGTTAAGTACTTCACACCGAGATGTTGAGCAAGAAATAGCAGCTATTGATAACTTTTATCGTCGGAGAGTGGACGGTATTTTAGTAGCCGATTCACGAATTAGTAAATACCATACCAAGCAACTAGGGCAAATAGCTGTACCCACAGTTTTTATTAATAGCCAAACTGAAAATCAGCCAGAAATGTTTCACTCAGTAACAATAGACGACTGCTTAGGCGCTAGATTAGCTGTAGAGCATCTAGTCAGTCTGGGACATATTTCTATCGGTTACTTGGGTGTAGGAGATCGCAGTTTGTCAAACCAGTTACGCCTAGAAGGTTATCAAATAGCTCTGAGTGAGGCTAATCTACCACAGATTAACGATTGGGTAGCCATTAGAGAGGAAGATAATACCAGAACCAGCGATGTTGTCACCGGACAACAAATGTTACCTCAGCTAGTCAATGCTGGTGTGACAGGCATCTTTTGTTACAACGATATGGTAGCAGTTGGCGCGCTATTAGCTTGTAAAGAATTAGGTATTTCAGTACCGCAAGATTTAAGTTTAGTGGGATTTGATGGTATTGCTTTAGGCGGTTATATTACCCCACCACTGACAACAGTCCGCCAGCCAATGTTAGAAATTGGGCGCGGGGCTATGCAAATGTTACTCGATTTATTGCAGGATAAAACTGTAAAAAATTGCGTGTTATCTCCTTATTTAATCGAGCGGGAAAGTACCGCAAAGCGGAAGTAAGAGAATGGGTAATTGGTAATTGGTAATTGGTAATTGGTAATTGGTAATTGGTAATTGGTAATTGGTAAATACTAGAAAGCTAGCTGAGTGGAAACCCTTTTCTCTAGGACGAATACCAATTTTCTACAATTTGGCTACAGATACAAACATTAAAGCCTAAATTTCACCAGAGTTATTTAATTACGAATTACGAATTATCAAAATAAACTTTATCTGGACAAAAAGATGTTAACTCAAAAACGCAGTTTATCAGGCGATCGCTGTTTTGCTCCAGAACCAGTGCAAAGACAAATGGCTCGTCAATTTTTTGACAGCATCTCCACTCTACCCCTAGTCTGCCCACACGGTCACGTGAATCCAGCTTTGTTAGCTAATCCAGAAGCTCGTTTTGGTTCGCCGACGGAATTATTTATCATCCCTGACCATTATATTTTCCGGATGCTTTATAGTCGGGGTGTACCTTTGGAAGACCTGGGAATACCTACCAGTGATGGTACATCCAGAGAAACTGATCATCGCAAAATCTGGCAGCTGTTCGCAGACCATTTTTACCTATTCCGAGGTACACCGTCTGGGTTGTGGCTGAAAAACGAACTAACTAACGTCTTTGGCGTGGATGAGCCTTTTAACTCTGACAATGCTGGAAATATCTACGATTATCTAGAAAAGCAGTTAGCCTTAACTGAGTTTTCACCTCGTGCTTTATTCAAACGCTTCAATATAGAAGTGCTTTGTACCACCGATGCGGCTAGTGATAGTCTGGAAAACCATCAATCCTTACACAAAGAAGGTTTTACCCAAATTAGACCGACTTTTCGACCAGATGCAGTAATGAACTTAGACGTTCTCGGATGGCGCGAAAATCTTGCTAAGTTGGAAAGTGCTGTCGGAAGAGAAATTAGTACTTACGCCGCTTTTATCCAAGCCTTAGAAGAACGTCGGGCTTTCTTTAAAAAAATGGGTGCGACAGCTACCGACCACAGCGCCGCTACACCTTATACCACACGCCTTTCTGACCAGGAAGCAGAAGCTATCTTTGCCAGAGCATTAGCCAGCAAGCTAAATCCAGGTGATGCAGAGGATTTTACTGGTCATATGTTCATGGAAATGGCGCGGATGAGTGTAGAAGATGGCTTAGTGATGCAGATGCATTGCGGTATCATGCGTAACCATAACCCAAATATATTTGAGCGATTTGGGTCTGATAAAGGTGCTGATATTCCTCTACAAATAGAATGGACGCAAAACCTGCGCCCGTTGTTGGCAGCTTATGGTAACAATAAAGACTTCCATTTAATTTTGTTTGGCTTGGATGAAAGCACATACAGCCGAGAATTAGCACCGCTAGCTGGACATTATCCTGCTGTATTGCTTGGGCCGCCCTGGTGGTTTCACGATAGCGTTAATGGTATGGAGCGCTACTTCAATCAGGTCATGGAAACTGCCGGACTTTACAACACCGCCGGGTTTAACGATGATACACGCGCTTTCGTTTCGATTCCCGCCCGCCATGCTGTTTGGCGGCGTGTAGCTTGTAACTGGTTAGCGGGGTTGGTAGTGCGTGGGTTAATTGAGGAAGAGGAAGGTTACGAAATGGCTCATGCTTTAGCTTATGACCTTGCCAAGATTGCTTACAAATTGGAATAGTTAGCTTTGCGGTCAATGGTATTTTTTTTAACGCAAAGGTAAACGCAGAGGTACGCGGAGTTTTTTGAAAGAGAGTTTGAGCAGAGGAATTATCAATGCCAGAGTTATTGAATAAACGAGATTTGATTTTGCATAAACTTTTTAGCCTCAAAGAGCAGGTAGCAGTAGTTACGGGTGGTTCTGGTGTGCTGGGTGGGGCGATCGCACGAGGTTTAGGTTTGGCTGGGGCGCGTGTGGCTGTTCTGGGGCGCAATGAAGCACGGGCAGAGGCGGTAGTAGCAGATATTACCGCTAATGGTGAGGAAAGTATGGCAGTGCTGGCAGATGTGAGCGATCGCGCGCAATTAGAACTAGCCAGAGATGTTATTTTAAAGCGTTGGGGTCAGATAGATATTTTAATCAACGCGGCTGGTGGTAATGTCCCGGCTGCCACCATTACTGCTGATGCTACTTTTTTTGAGATGCCACACGCAGCTTTTGAGCAGGTGGTCAGTCTTAACTTGGTTGGTAGTTTATTACCTAGCCAGGTTTTTGGTCAAGCAATGGTGGAAAGAAATCAGCCTCGCGGTTGTATTGTGAATATTTCTTCGATGTCTGCTATTCGTGTGATCAGTCGAGTGGTTGGCTACTCAGCTGCTAAAGCGGGAATAGATAACTTTACTCGCTGGCTAGCTGTAGAACTCGCGCAAAAGTATGGAGATGGATTGCGCGTGAATGCGATCGCACCTGGTTTCTTTATTGGCGAGCAAAATCGAGATTTACTACTAAATCCAGATGGTAGTTTAAGCGATCGCGGGCAAAAAATCATTGAGCATACCCCAGCCGGTCGTTTTGGCGAACCGGAGGAATTACTCAGCACTGTGATTTGGCTATGCAGTGCTGGTTCTAGTTTCATCAACGGGGTGGTTGTACCTGTAGACGGTGGCTTTAGTATCTACAGCGGAGTTTAAGTAGGCAGGGGGCAGGGAGCAGAGGCAATACGGTTCAGATAAGCCCAAAACCCTAATGTAGAGACGCGATTTATCGCGTCTTCAAAGACCGATTATTTACACCAATAACCCTTAACTGAACCGTATTGGGGGCAGGGGGAGAAAAATATTTTGAATTTTAAATTGACATTATGTATTCACTAGGCGTAAGTCACGGAACACTTAGAGATGAGCAAGTTTCCGAGTTAGTTCATGCAGCTTTGGCAGATTCTCAGTTAGATGGAAAGCGCATCCTGGTATTGATTCCTGATGGAACTCGTACTGCTCCAATCCCGCAAATGTTTCGCTTGCTGCATCAGGCGTTGGCTAAGAGAGTGGCTGCTTTAGATTATTTGATTGCGCTGGGGACACATAATCCCATGAGTGAAAAACAAATCAATCGCTTGGTGGGTGTAACACCGCAAGAACGAGAGACTACTTTTAAAAACGTTCAAATTTTTAACCACCTTTGGAATATACCAGATATCTTTATTTCTTGTGGAGTAATTCCGGCTGCGGAAATAGCAGAAATCAGCAGTGGAATGCTGCATCAAGAAGTTGAAGTGCGTGTTAACAAGCTGGTAACTGAGTATGATTTGATTATGATTTGTGGGCCAGTCTTTCCCCACGAAGTTGTCGGTTTCTCTGGGGGAAATAAATATTTTTTTCCTGGTATTGGTGGACAGGAAGTAATTGATTTATCGCATTGGTTAGGTGCTTTAATTACTTGTTATGAAATTATTGGTACACCAGGAATCACACCTGTTCGGCGTTTGATTAACCGAGCCGCAAGCCTGATTTCCACCCCGAAACTTTGCTTGGCGATGGTAGTTGCACCAGGAACAAATCAGTTGGCGGGACTTTATATAGATAAACCAGAACCAGCCTGGGAAGCTGCTGCAAAATTATCAGCTAAACTGCATATTAAATATATAGCTCAGCCTTTTAAACAAGTGCTTTCAGTTATGCCCCAAATGTATGATGACATTTGGACAGCAGCTAAAGGAATGTACAAGTTAGAGCCAGTAGTAGCTAATGGTGGTGAAGTAATTATCTATGCACCTCATATTACAGAATTTAGCTATACACACGGCGAAATCCTCGCCCAAATTGGCTATCATGTGCGGGATTATTTCATTAAACAATGGGATAAATTCCAAGCATATCCCGGTGGCGTGTTAGCCCATAGTACTCACTTAAAAGGTATGGGCACTTTTGATCCTATAAAAGGAGAACAAGCACGAATTCGCGTAACTCTCGCCACTGGTATTTCCCCAGAACGCTGCGCTGCTCATAACTTGAACTATCGCGATCCGGCTACCATTAAACCAACAGAATGGGCAAACCGTGAAGATGAAGGCATTTTACTTGTGCCCAAAGCCGGCGAGATACTTTACCGCCTAAATTAAGGGACTTTCAATCTCATCTCTTTTGAAGCAGGGGGAGCAGGGGAGGCAGGGGGAGAAAAGAGTAACTTTTAATTTTTAGTATTTTTGACTACCGCAACGCTTCGGGATACATTTATTGGTTTGTCTCCCCCATCTCCCCCTGCTCCCCCCGCTCCCCCTGCTCCCCTTTTTACTTGGAAGTCCCTTAATGTCCTGTGTATGCTATGAAACGCTTCCCCTTTCCCCTACGCTTTTCAATTCCTGCGGTTTTAATTTTGTTTGGCACAGTACTAGGGCTTGTTTCTTTTAATCGAGAAATAGCTGAAAGTAACCGCAAAACTGAAGAAAACGCGACTCACTACGCGCAGTCATTGGGAAGTCAAATTGCAGGCATCTTAGATTACCTGTACAGAGGAGGGGACGTAGAACAGGCAGAGATTGTCATCAGCCAATTGGGAAGTAACCCCCGATTGCCTTTGATTTTACTAATTAATGAGCAAGATCGTATCCTGCTGTCGAATCATTATGAATTACGAAAACGTCTGGTAATGGATACGGAAGCAGCCCCGAATTTATTCAGATTTACTAGCGTGCGCGAAAAAATGGCTGGGGAATTGTCGCTTTCTTCAGACAGACGCTACCTCAGAGTCATCTATCCTGTGCTTTTGCCAGCTCAACCAGGAGAAATCCGGTCTTCAAGGGTGGGAGTTCTTTTTCTGGAGTATGATCTGGTGAGAGAAAAGCAGCAAGCTTATGCGGCTGTGGCTGGCCGAACTGTAGTATCTAGCATCATCTTAGGATTATTTTGTATTGCCTTATGGTTCTTCTTTGACCTCACCCTCACTCGCAGAGTTGACCATTTGGTTGCTGTTACTAAAAGGTTAGCAAATGGAGAATTAAGCCTCCGTGCAGGTTTATTAGGCTCCGACGAACTCGCCCAAATCTCCATTGCTTTTGATCGCATGGTTGCGGGTATTCAGGAGAATACAAAAGCTTTGCATCGTCAAAACGCCACCTTAAAGGCACAGCAAGAATTGGCGCTCGACGGCATTTTAATTATAGATGAAAACCGCAATATAGTTTCTTATAATCAACAATTTTGCCAGTTATGGAAAATTCCGACAGAGGTTGTGGAGAATAGCGATCGCCAACTATTAGAGTTGGTGCTGGCTAGTCTAGCTGATCCTGAGGAATTTTTGGCAAAGGTAGAGTACTTATATCAGCATCCTGAAGAAGCCAGCCGTGATGAAATTACTTTTAAAGATGGACGCATTTTTGATCGCTACTCTGCGAGCGTAATTTCTCATAGCGGTGAAATCTATGGCAGAATTTGGTACTTCCGGGATATTAGCAATCTCAGGCAATCGGAGGCAGAAATTAAACGAGTCCAAAGGTTTCTAACTTCGATTATTGAAAATATTCCTAACATGATTTTTGTCAAAGATGCCAAAGATCTGGGGTTTGTAAGGATTAATAAAGCCGGAGAGGAACTATTAGGTTATTCCCGACAAGATCTACTGGGTAAGAATGATTATGACTTCTTTCCCAAAGAAGAAGCTGATTTCTTTAGTGGTAAAGATCGGGAAATCCTGGCATCAGGAAGCATTTTGGATATTGCAGAAGAACTGATTAAAACCAGAAATCACGGAACCAGAATTTTGCATACGAAGAAGTTACCAATTTTTGACAGTACAGGTAATCCGCAGTACATCATGGGCATATCCGAGGATATTACCGAGCGCAAACAAGTAGAAATCGAATTGCAGCAGGCAAAAGAAGCAGCAGAAGCAGCAACTCAAGCTAAAAGTGATTTTCTGGCCAATATGAGCCACGAAATTCGGACACCGATGAATGCGGTGATTGGGATGACGGGAATATTATTAGATACAGAGCTAACTCCAGAGCAACAAGATGCTGTTGAGACAATTCGCTCTAGTGGAGAAATTTTACTGTCCTTGATTAATGACATTTTGGATTTCTCTAAGATTGAGTCGGGCAAATTGGAACTGGAAGCAGAACCATTTGATTTGGTAAGCTGCCTGAAAGAATCCATTGCTTTACTAGCTAACAGTGCCACAGCTAAAGGATTAGAAATCAGCTATCATTTCGCCGCAGATGTGCCTAAAAATATTGTTGGGGATGTAACTCGTCTGCGTCAGATTTTAGTTAATTTACTGAGTAATGCCATCAAATTTACTCCCAACGGCAGTATTGCTGTTACAGTTACAGCCCAAATCACAGATTTAGCAGTTGGTTCTTCCGCTATGTCCTATCAGCTACAGTTTGCTGTTCGAGATACAGGAATTGGTATTCCCCCAGAAAAACTAAATCGATTGTTTCAGTCCTTTAGTCAGGTTGATTCTTCCACGACTCGCCGCTATGGGGGAACAGGTTTAGGTTTAGCTATCAGTCGCCAACTCAGCGAAATGATGGGTGGAAAGATGTGGGTTGAAAGCCAGGTAACAGAAGGATCTACTTTTAATTTTACCATCGTCGCCCCAGCTGCTTCTCCTGTAGTCATCACAGACGCTAATGTGCAGTTAAATGCTAGCCAAAGAAGTACACAGCCCAATCAATTGCACTCAGTCAATTCTCCTATGGCTGAAAACTCTCCCTTGAGAATTCTGCTAGCGGAAGATCATCCAGTCAATCAGAAACTTGCTGTATTGATGCTGAAACAACTGGGATACAGAGCGGATGTTGTCAGCAATGGAGTGGAAGTTTTAGAAGCAATCCAGAAGTTATCCTATGACGTAATCTTGATGGATGTCCAGATGCCCGAAATGGATGGCATCGAAGCAACTCAGTTCATTTGTCGTAAATATCCAGTCGATTTTCGACCGCACATTATCGCCATGACTGCCCGTGCCTTACAAGGCGATCGCGAGGAATGTCTCTCAGCCGGCATGAATGATTATATTACTAAACCGATCCGCATTGAAGCATTGGCTCAAGCTTTAAGTCGATGTGTGGCGCTAACTCCTCACAATGGCACTTTCCCACCCACTCAGATCAAGAGTGCTGAGTTAAGAGTACTGAGTGCTGAGTTAAAAGACAGCCCACAATTCTCTACGAGAGGCTACGCCAACGACAACCTCAATGCATGGCAAGGGGCGGGGTATCAACCTTCTCCCGGTAATAAAATTCCCCATCAGTGGCAGGCCGATGTCGCAGAAGTAGACTTGGCAGTGATTAATATCCAAGCTCTGCAACAGATTCAGCAAATGACTGCCAGAGATGCCACAGCATTTCTTGTAGAAATGATTGATTGCTATTTAGAAGATTCCCTGCAACTGCTGCAACAAATCAAAACCGCCGTTGCTCAAGGGGATGCTAAGACTTTGCACCGACTAGCCCATAGCTGGAAATCTAGTAGTGAATATCTGGGAGCAACAACATTAGCGACTCTTTGTCATGAACTAGAAGCGATCGCATCTACCGGAGTCAGCCATGTTGAGGAAAAATTATACCCCTTAGAGGCTGAGTTTGTCAAAGTCCAAGCAGCCTTACAGCAAGTACTTGACACTCCGCCGCCGTAGAACGGCGGGGATTCTTGGTTCACAGTCCAATCGTAACCCCACAGGATTGCTCCAATGGAGCTAGAGGATCGAACTCCCCAAGCTTATAAGATCCCGTTTGCCCAACGGTACTTAGTCCCTTCTGCAAGATATTGATAGCTGCGTTGATGTCCCTATCTTCAACAAATCCACAATAGTTGCAAACATGAGTTCTAGTTGATAGAGACTTTTGCACCTTTTCACCACAGTTAGAGCAATTTTGACTGGTATTGTGGGGAGCAACAGCAATAGTTATCTTCCCGTACTTGTAGCCAAAATAGTCTAACCATTGGCGAAACTTTGACCATCCTGCATCACTTATCGACTTGGCTAGGTGTCGATTTTTAACCATGCCTTTGATATTTAAATCTTCATAGGCTACTAAGTCGTTAGACTTGATTAAACGGAGTGCCACTCTCTTGACAAACTCTTCTCGCTGCCTACTTACTCTTAAATGTTTACGGGCATATCTAACTCTAGCTTTGTGATAATTCCCTGACTGTGGTTTACCTTTATTGTACTTCTTAGACTTTCTACGATTAACGCGATTAAGCTGTTTTTCCCCCTGGCGGTAAAACTGCGGGTTGGGTTCAGTATTACCTTGACTATCTGCCAAAAAATACTTAATGCCGACATCAATACCCACTGCTTTTTGGCTGGGGATTAATGGCTTAACCGTGTCTCTAGGGTCTAGATGTACCGAGAATTGCACATAGTACCCATCCGCACGACGCACGATTCTTACTCGTTTGATTTGTTCTAATTGATAAAAGTTTAAGTCTCTGGTTCCTATCAGCTTCAGAGTGCCTATTCCTTTCTTATCCGTGAAAGTAATGTGTTTTCTGTTTTCTAATAGTTTCCATCCTGAAACCTTGTATTCAACCGAGCGAGTATTTTTCTTGAACTTGGGATAACCCTTTTTACCTGGAATCGCACGCTTGCAATTGTCGTAAAAACGGTTAACCGCTTTTAGAACTCTCTCGACAGCAGTTTGACAAGCATGAGAGTTTAAGTCTTCTACAAACTTAAATTCTTTCCTCAGCAACGTGTTGTATCTAAACATTTCTGTCTTGCCAACACCACGATTATCCATCCAGTAACGCAACACTTTATTTCGGACAAACTGAGATGTCCTGATTGCTTCATTAATGGCGGATATTTGTTGTGGTTTTGGGTTGACTTTGTACTCGTAGATAAACACGTTTGATACTGGTTTGATTGGTATCAAATACTATAATAACATGAAGCCGCCCGCTTATGGGCGGGGCTTGTATCCCATTCTTTTGGTCAAAAGTGTTTTGGGTAATTGGTAATTGGTAATTGGTAATTGGTCATTGTTCTTTCTCCCTCATCCCCCTCATCCCCCTCATCCCCTGCTCCCCCTGCCCCCTGCCCTCACCCCCTCAACTCTCCCAACTTCGGACTCCACCAGCCTTTCTGGGTGCTGAAATAAGCGACATCTTTGTGTTTTTTGTCATTGCGCGATTGGGGGTTGGAACAGCGCAGCATTTTCTTATCCTGCCCATCTTTTACATAACTGTACTCTTCCAAAGGCTTGTGACATACTGGACAGGAATATTTTGAGATGGTGGCTTTGGGTTTTTGGGGACTTGCTTCTTTTGCTTCCTTCGCAGCTTGAGAACGTGGTGCTTCCCAACTCTTGCTATATTCGCTCCAAAACAGCACGACATTCTCGCACCCACTAACACATTTAAGAAAATACTTCTTTTTAACCTTAGTACTGGGAATTTTGACTAAATTATTCTTGCATTCCGGGCAACGAGTGCGGGAATTTTCAAATCTGCGTTCAGCTACAGGAGAACTTTTCACCCCAGTCGCGGCACTCACAACTATAGTTTTGGCTTTTGCTAAGGCTGGTGCAAAATAAGTCTGATTCCATTTTGTCAAATATTGCTGCCACTGTTGTTTACCAGATGCGATCGCATCTAGGGCATCTTCCATTTTGGCAGTAAATTCGGTTTCTAATAAATCTGGTAGGGCTTTCTGTAAAAAAGCATCGACTTCTAACCCCAAAGCACTAGGTTGTAAGCTTTCTTTAGCTAGCTGGACATAACCGCGTTTCTTGAGAGTTGCGATCGTGGGAGAATAGGTGCTAGGACGACCAATGCCTTTACGCTCCATCAACTGCACTAACTTTGGTTCACTGTAACGGGGTGGCGGTTGGGTTTGTTTCTTCTCGTGACCGGCATTTTCTAAAGTCAGCATCTGCTCCTGTTGCAAAGCAGGCAAAATACTATCTTTACTCAGGTTTGGCCAGTAGCGAGCATAACCTAAAAACTCGACAACTTGCCCTCTCGCCTGCCAGAGAATATCCCCAGATTGAGTAATCACAACAGTTTTTCTCAGTTGCGCCGCCCGGCATTGGGATGCGATCGCTCTTTTCCAAATTAAGACATACAAGTTAAACTCATCATCAGTCAGTTCTAAGCGCAACTGCACAGAAGGACGAAACACATCTGTAGGGCGGATAGCTTCATGAGCTTCCTGAGCAGTTTTGTTACTGCGATGTCTGGTAGTTCGCTGTGGGACATTTTGCGGATCATTTTGTTCCAACCACTTACGGGCGCTATCACAGAACTCAGGACTGAGCATCACTGAATCTGTTCGCATATAAGTAATTAGCCCAGCCTCATATAACTTTTGTGCTACCTGCATTGTCTTCTCTGGTGCAAATCGCAACCGAGAACCCGCAGCTTGCTGTAAAGTAGAGGTGATAAAAGGTGGCGGTGGTTGGCGGTTGACAATCTTGCCTTCAAATTGCACAACCTTGTGAGGATAGCGCCGCGCCTCTTCAACTAAGCGATTTGCTTCGGCTTCCGCAAGCACACGGGTAGATTCTGGGGCTTGGGTACTATTAATAGCTGCATCATCATTAACTTCCGTTTCCTCCTTGGCTGCTTCCTTGGGTGCATTCACCATCCCCTTGTAGAAAGCGCGGAAGCCTTCAGCATAATCTACCCAAACACTCCAATAATCTTGCGGGACAAAAGTTATAATTTCCCTTTCGCGCTGACAAATCAAATGTAAGGTAGCACTTTGGACTCGCCCGACACTTTTCGCCCCATTATTCAATGCCCAAACCAAGGGACTGCCTTTATAACCTACCAGCTTATCCAAACAATCGCGGCACAATCCCGCGCCTACCAAATTTGCATCCAATTCTCTCGGATGAGCGATCGCTGTGCGTACTGCTGCTTCTGTGATCTCAGTGTACACCACCCGTTTTGGTTGCTTCAATCCCAAAGCTTCTTTGAGATGCCAAGCAATCGTTTCTCCTTCTCTGTCTGGATCTGTGGCTAAGACAACTTCCTGTACTTGCTTCACTGCCGCCTTTAACTTCTGAATCGTTTCCTTAGCCTGCTGATCGCGGGGGACATAGCGACACTGCACATTACTACCATCCATAATAAAGCCCAGCGAATCCTCACCTTCATTGCTAAGTTCCCGAATGTGACCGAAACTAGCGCGTACAATCCATTCCGAACCCAAAATTTGACTGAGCTTTTTAATTTTACCGGGGGATTCAACCACCAGAAGGCGTTTAGGCATGACACTACCGGATGCAACCTAACAGAAGACTTCTTAGTTTTTTATAGTACACCTGTTTTGGACAAATTGAGTCATAGGGTAAGAGATTTAAAACCCGATCACCTAACTGGTTCTATGGTGCTAGAAAGTTTGTTTTCATCCCCGTGAGGGGTAAGAGATTTAAAACAAGAAGATATGTGTTGGTCAGACGGATATCATAACAAGTTTCCATCCCCGTGAGGGGTAAGAGATTTAAAACTTCATGAACTTTTTTCGATGCCAACGGAAGACCTTGAAAAAAACTTTCCATCCCCGTGAGGGGTAAGAGATTTAAAACTAGGTAGTGTGTATCAACAAACTAAGCCTTCTAATTCTTTCCATCCCCGTGAGGGGTAAGAGATTTAAAACCTTTGCTTCCCGAAAGCCTTCGTTCCCGTGCATTAGCCTTTCCATCCCCGTGAGGGGTAAGAGATTTAAAACTGTTTACGTGATGGAAGATGAAGTTGATTCTCGAAAACTTTCCATCCCCGTGAGGGGTAAGAGATTTAAAACCCTACACTTACAGAAAGCTTACCAAATAAGGCTTACAGAACTGTAAATCTGAGGGGGGTCTATTTTACCTGTCAACAGACTGCCATTATTGACAACAGCTACAGTCTCCAAGTAACTCAAACCGTTATACAGTAAGCCATCTGAGGGGGTCAACGAAACAATAAGCTTTTCAGCCTTTGGGCGACCCCCTCAGGTTACACTTCTTAACAAAATGGCTTTAGGAAACTAACCATTAGGTTTTGTGTAAAAAGCTTGAAGTATAAGTATTCTTTCTTTTTACTTTTGACTTTTTACTTTTGCCTTGTTGTACTAGTTACTTATGAAATTTTCAAGGTGCATGTGTTGGTATAAAGAATATCATAGCAACCTTTCAAATGCAATATCGTGAATGAAGGACTACTCAGTCGATCAAGCCTCTCGTAGAGAAGCTATGCCGTAGGTTTTACGCAATGACATTTATTATCTCGTTGCGAAATAAAAACTGGGATGCACCCCAAGAACTTTCATTCAAAAGGCAAGAACTTTCATTCAAAAGGTTAGAACTTTCATTCAAAAGGTTAGAACTTTCATTCAAAAGGTTAGAACTTTCATTC
>JAVRCF010000099.1:21316-29667 GCA_034530935.1 Aulosira sp. DedQUE10
AAAAGGCAAGAACTTTTATTCAAAAAGCAAGAACTTTCATTCAGAAGACAAGTGTTATGCCGTAGGCTAAGAGGATGTTTGAAAAGTCTCTTGTCGGTAGCAAAATGTTCTAGATCCCCCTAAATCCCCCTTAAAAATAGTATCGGTAATTACTGATTTAACAATCCAAGTTTGTTTTGAAAAAATGCTTGATTTTGGCTAGTTTCACTGAACAAACTTCTTATATTGTTGAGCGACGCTAGAAAGATAAAATTAAGTTAAAGGTGTGCATTAATGCCACGCAAAAAAAGAAATTCTTCCGTACTAGAAAAAATCGAACAGCAGACCATCGGGTTTCAATCGATTGATCCTAACCTCGATTTTGGTGATTCCATCAGTTTAAGGCATTTGAGTGATTTAACTGAGCAGCTACGCGACGAACTCAATCAATATAATATGATGTTAAACACCTCGATTCGGCAAAGGAAAACATAGAAACTCTGGAAAAGACCATTCGCGAAGCCTCAGAACGCTTAATTGGTGGTGTAGTGTTGAAGTATGGCAAAGATAGTCGGCAATATGAAATGATCGGCAGGGTACGCACAAGCGATGCCTGCGGCGGGCTACGCCTACGCGTTCGTAAAGCCACCATCACGCGGTTAAAATCAACCGCAGACGCAAAAGCCGCTCCTACAGAGACAGCATAATTAAAATCTGCGATCGCTTTTGGCGGGCGCTCCGCGCCATCGCTTTTACCATTCAAACATCACCAGTCACAAGAGCGATCGCTTCCTCATTTCCTCTTCCGAATTACGAATTATAGCCGTTTTCAGTTGAATGCAATACAAAATTATATTGTCGCTTGTAGGGGCACGGCAGTGCCCATTGGTGTCAACTTAAGCTCAAACGCTTATTCCACAGGCATTTTACCCCACCCCTTAATCCCCTCCCCGCAGGCGGGGAGGGGACGTTTTGGCTTTAGACAAAACTCTTGTGGGGTGACGCGGATCTTGATGGGAAGCAAGAAAACCCTTGCATCACGTCTTGATAAGGGTTTCACGTTAAGTTGACACCAATGGGCAGTGCCGTGCCCCTACGAGTGTATTGGACTCCTCAACCGAGAACCGCTATATCACTCTGCTTCCCCAATTAAAGTAAACGCAGACCACTGCAAAGGATTGCTGTACTTCTCCTTTGCCGTCAACATCGCTTTGCGTAACGCTGTAGATTTGTCAATACCTTGTTGCAGATTTTGATAAAATTCCGTCATTAAAAATGCCGTAGAATCATCATCTACAGCCCACAGAGAAACCATGACGCTGGAGACACCTGCACTAATCAAAGAACGCGATAAACCAATCACACCATCTCCAGTAATGCGACCTCTGCCAGTATCGCAAGCACTCAAAACCACTAAATCTGCGTTTAACTTTAGGTTTAAAATTTCTTCCGCCGTCAACAAACCGTCATCCTTACCAGCAGGAGTTAAAGCAATAGCACTCCCCAATCCCTGGCTATCATCAAGTAAGCCATGTGTCGCTAAATGAATGAATCGCGCTTGCGGCATTTTTTGCGCGATCGCAGTTTCTGTAGCTTGAATACCTGTGATAGCTTTAGTTTTGAGTAGAGGTGCGATCGCGATCGCTTCTCGTTCCGCACCCAGCAATGATGGTAACTGTATTGGTTTGTCTCCTGGTTTTAAAGCTACACTCGGCATCTTCGGATTCCCCACCACCAAAGCTTCGCCTCTGCCTAACTTCGATTCTCCATTTTTCAACTTTTGCTGACGTGTTAAACTTAATACCTGAATTGATGGTGCAGTCAGGATAGTGTGCTTTTCAATTAAATATTTATTTTCTACATCTTGCAGCGCCGGGAAAGGAACCAAGAACAGTGAACTTTGAGGAATAAATATCACCCGATCATTGGGATTTTTAGGGAGACTATCTGCGATCGGTTTAATTAACACCTCATGTAATTGCTTTAAGCGTTGATTTTGCTTAGTTTTATCTCCACTATTACCAACAGCAACGATACCGCCAGCCCGACCTCTTATATCTACCACACCAAGGTCAGTACGAACATCCTCAACTAATTTGGATAGATTAGTATTTAACTTTTGCGACAAAGGTTTAAGGTCACTGCGATGAAATGAGACTTCACCCGTAGGTTTAATCACCCAAATATATAGTTCTGATTCTTCCCATTGTTGTTTATCTGCAATTTCGAATTCATCAACGATAATCGAATATTGGACGAGAGTAGCATTTTGTAATTTGGCAATTTGTTTAATCTCAGCAATATTTGGTGGGGTAGGGAATTGTTCTTTGGGGTTAGCAGATAATCGGGAAGCCAGTAACTCTACAAATGCACGTCCTCGCCCACGTTCAGCTATTTCTAAAGCTGCATCAGTTTTATTTTGAGCAATGAGGACTTGTTGTAAAGTGCGATAGGTGTTACTTTGCCCCTCAAAAATTGAAACCTTTTCACTATCCTTTAATTCTCGACCTCGGAGAGATTCATAAACTTTTATACCTTCAGTTAGGGTACTCTCTGCTAAAGTGAGATTACCTTGTTCATAGAAAGCACGTCCTAAATTGTTCAGTGCAATACCCTCACTTTGACGGTCTTGAATTGAGCGTGCGTTGGCGGAGCCTGCGCCTCGCGCAATCGCCAACCATTGTTGTTCGTACTCAATGGCTTTTTTGTAGTCTCCCAAGGAAAAGTAGGCAATACCGAGATTTCCCAGTGCCGTACCCTCACTTTGACGGTCTTGAATTTCCCTTGCAATCGCCAAGACTTGTTGATGGTACTCAATAGCTTTTTTGTAGTCTCCCAAAGAAAGGTAGGCGTTACCGAGATTTCCCAGTGATTGACCTTCACTTTGACGATCTTGAATTTCTCTTGCAATCGCCAACCATTGTTGATGGTACTCAATAGCTTTTTTGTAGTCTCCCAAGGAAAGGTAGGCAAGACCGAGACCTCCCAATGCATCACCCTCACCTTTACGGTCTTGAATTTCTCGTCTGATCGCCAAGCTTTGTTGATGGTACTCAATAGCTTTGGGGTAGTCTCCCAAGCGATGGTAGGCGTTACCGAGATTTCCCAATACAGTACCCTGACTTTGACGATCTTTAATTGAGCGTGCGATCGCCAAGTGCTGTTGTAGATACTCTATAGCTTTTTTGTAGTCTCCCAATGAATAGTAGGCAATACCGAGATTTCCTAGTGCCTTACCTTCACTTTGACGATCTTGAATTGAGCGTGCAATCGCCAAGCATTGTTGTTGGTACTCAATAGCTTTTTTGTAGTCTCCCAAGGAATAGTAGGCAAGACCGAGATTTCCTAGTGATTGACCTTCACCTTGACGATCTTGAATTGAGCGTGCAATCGCCAAGCTTTGTTGATGGTACTCAATAGCTTTTTTGTAGTCTCCCAAGGAATAGTAAGCATTACCGAGATTTCCTAATGCTGCACCCTCACTTTGACGGTCTTTTATTTCCCGTGCAATCGCCAATGCTTGTTGTAGGTACTCAATAGCTTTGGGGTAGTCCCCCAAGTTACGGTAGGCAATCCCAATATTTCCCAGTACATTACCTTCACCTTGACGGTCTTTTATTTCACGGTAGATAGAGAGTGCTTGTTGCCAAGACTGCAATGCTGCTGTAAATTGACTGGTTTGAAGCTGCTCAATACCTTGCTTAAACAGTCTGTCTGCCTGGGCTTTCCGTGCATTTTCTGTTTGCGCTAAAACCCGCGATGCTGTTAACATCGGCAAATTGGGAACAGAAGAAGTCGAAACAACAGCCAATAAACAAATAAAAATACCTAACCCAATTTTATACAAACGCATAATTAATTATGAATTATGAAATTACTACAGAAGGGCACAAGGTAAAGGCGCAGCGCAGACAAGAGAGAGATTTGTTGTCTTGTGATATATAGTTCTCAGAGCAGTAGAGCTTATGCAGTTTTGGGAAGTGGAGCAATTTCCTTTTCCTGTTTATAGCGGTTCTCAATTGCTTAAGATACAGATCATTGGTAGGGGCACAGCAATGCTCATTGGTGTCAACTTAAGCTAAAACGCTTATTCCACAGGCATTTTACCCCTCCCCTTAGTCCCCTCCCCGCCTGCGGGGAGGGGATGTTTTGGCTTTAGACAAAACTGGGGTGGGGTAACGCGGATCTTGATAGGAATTGAGAAAACGTAAAATCAAGCCTCCATCAGGGTTTCACGTTAAGTTGACACGTATGAGCAATGCTGTGCCCTATGGTGTAGTGCATCCAAACGAGAACCGCTATATTTTCTGGAAGTCCCCAATACCAATTCTCTAAAATTCGGCAACAGACTCAAACCCTAAAACCTAGATTCTTAGGAATTTCGTAATTATGAATTACGAATTACGTTAGCGTAGCGGGGCGCAGCCCATTACGAATTGGTATAAGGTACAGATAATCGTAGGGGCACAGCAATGCTCATTGGTGTCAACTTAAGCTCAAACGCTTATTCCACAAGCGTATTACCCCACACGCCAGTCCGCTCCCCGCCTGCGGCTACGGTGTACACACAAGTCTTTTAGAGTTGCTCCACAGCCTTTTGATCCCCCCAACCCCCCTTGAAAAGGGGGGCAAAAACCTCTTAAAGTCCCCCTTTTTAAGGGGGATTTAGGGGGATCTCCAAGGATTTTGGTTTTGTACAGAGATGTGTGTACACCGTAGCCCCGCCTGCGGGGAACTCGGGGCCCCCTTTGGGGATTAGGGGCAGGGACGTTTTGGCTTTAGACAAAACTCTTGTGGGGCAGGGCGGATCTTGATGGGAAGCAAAAAAACGCTTGCATCACGTCTTGATAAGGGTTTCACGTTAAGTTGACACGTATGAACATGTTGTGCCCCTACCCATGTACTTCATTTACGGGAAATACGTTGTATTTTAAACCCAGAGGTTATTAATAACAGCGCATTTGCTCAATTATTGAGCTTTCTTACTAAAAATTCGATAGTAAAGCCAGGTGCTAATTTCTTTCAACGGAAACAGCAGATATGTGAGAGGATTTATCGTCACAATAATATTACGGAAGTCTCGCCGTGCCAAAAACAAAATAGCACGAGCCACTTGCTCTGCTGACATCACTCCATAAGGATTAAGTTGACTCTTAAACGGCCCAAGAATTAACTTGCGAATTATACAATCCCCATCCAAACGCTTGAGGGTAACAATATCACCTAAAGCACGTTTGCTGAGTTCATAAAGAGGACTCAAAGCCGGAGATACCTCAGCTTCAGAAGTGTTAACCCAGATTTCTTTAGTTGCTTTTGATTGTGGCCCTGTAACCGTTGTCAAAAATATATCCATCAACCGCAATGCGGAAAATGTATTTACCTCATAGGAAGATTGAATCGCTTCCAGTGTGCGGTTAGCATAGACATTGACACCGTGATTAATAATCAAAATATCAACTTTCTCTAAACTAGTTTTCAAAGCTGCTTCATTACCCAATTCCCAGGAAATTACTGTTACCTTCTCTTGCTGCTGTAATTTTTCGGGATTAGTAGTTAATGCTACAACCTTAGCATTATTCTTGAGCAGTTCAGCCGTCAATGCTTGCCCCAACGCACCAGAAGCGCCAGTTAAAGCAATGGTTTTACCTTTAAGAGACAATCCTGTTCCCAGTACAGTATCTACTAAAGGAAAGACACCACTGTAATAAGCATTAACATCATCAAAATGATGCCGCCAGTGGTAAGAACGATTTACCCACCAAACAGATGGAATTGTTTCTAATGGCCCCGGAAGGTGGGTATAATCTGTGTCAATTTTCCCGAGAAAATATCGCCGGGATGCACCATATAAGAAGGTAAAAGCATAAGCTACTCCCAGCCAAACACCCATTTGTTGGAGAAGTAAAGCCATGACCATCAAGACCACCACCAGTATAGTGGACTCTACAATGTCGTTGTATAGCTGGGACTCTTGGTAAATTTTTAAAGAAACTACCGATAAATTGCGGCGATATGCCATGTGGTGCTTGTTATGCCATTTACCCAGCCAAGTGACATAGTGACACAAAGCATGATAGCTGTCTCTCACTACCTCCGCCAACAACAGCGAAAATAATCCCCAACTAGCAAACTGCAAGCAGGTATTTACCAGATCCCAATTAATCTGTATTTGAGCCGCAATCTCAGCCCAGCCTTGTGCTAAAACATTCATCGTGATTTTTCTGTACTCGGTTTTTCTAGGAAGTCAAAAGTCAAAAGACTTAATATTCTCAGCTTTTGCGCCATTTGGAATGGTATGTTGATTTCCGCCTTGATTTACTTATCAAACAGCAGGTTAAGCACCTTAGCCATGAGTTTACCATTGAGCAGAGTTTCTGGGATTTGAAGCGGACAAGATGCGATCGCACTTCTTATCTAGCGGTTCTCAATTGCATATAATACAGACTATTCGTAGGGGCACAGCAATGCTCATTGGTGTCAACTTAAGCTCAAACGCTTATTCCACAGGCATTTTACCCCACCCCTAACCCCTCCCCTTGGCAAGGGGAGGGGAGGTTTTGCGTCAGCAAAGCCGGGGTGGGGTAACGCGGATCGTGATGGTAAATGAGCGATGTCTACGACGGGCTACGCCTACGCATCTGGGCAAGGGTTTCACGTTAAGTTGACACGTATGAGCAATGCTGTGCCCCTACTATGTATTGCATTCAAACGAGAAGCGCCATAAAAATTAAGTAATATTTTTTACTAAAAATTAAGGAATAATACTAACTTTACGCTTCGCTAACTAGAATTATTTAGATGCTGATCTCAAGGCTAAGGTTTGGGGATTCCTTGTAATTTTCGTAGCCATAACCAACCTAAAACAGAACCCAATAGATAATGCGGAAAATCCCACCACGCAAAGGTTGTACCAAGTAACCATTTACCTATTAATGTGGCGCGGATTGCTTCCAATAGTGGTGGATGCCAAAGTTGCAACAATTCCAGTATACAAGTAATAATAAAAACCCAAATTGGAATTTGCTTGATTGCTATGCGACTACGGGCAAACAAAAATGCAAACAGACACCAAAATATTTCATAAAATACTGCTGCTCCGTAGTTGTTAAACCATTGATGAGCAGGCCCAGTATAGTACTTAAAGAAAAAGCCCATCACTACCACGATGAGCAAAGATAAGATGATCAATATTGATTGCTGACGATTTTGGCGCATTTTCTCAGGGCTAGAGGCTATGAAAAATTTTAACCTCTACAATAAGCCTGCTTGCTTACCCAAGGACGGCAGTCTACCATGCATAACAAAGCGATAAAGAGAACTTGGGTTTGGCGGTTTGCGTTGCGTTTTTATACAAATGCTTCGAGTAGTTAACCTGTAGGGTGGGCACTAGTAGTTAACCTGTAGGGTGGGCACTAGATATCACTAAGGTTTAAACGAAAGATCTGGTGGTGCCCACCCCAGAAAAATCTCTAAAAATTTGAATTTTGAATTGGTATTATAATTTTCAGCTAATATTCAGTAATATTTCGGTATCTAATTACTCATCTTAAGAAGGCAAGAGGTAGGAAACATTAGAAAAGCCGCTAATGAGTTGAGAATAGCCGCTATTGGGTTGAGGAAAGCCGCTATTGGGTTGAGGAAAGCCACTATTGAGTTGAGAATAGCCGCTATTGGGTTGAGGAAAGCCGCTATTGGGTTGAGGAAAGCCACTATTGAGTTGAGGAAAGCCACTATTGAGTTGAGAATAGCCGCTATTGAGTTGAGGAAAGCCACTATTGAGTTGAGGAAAGCCGCTATTGAGTTAACGATAGTGGCTTCTGTTGTTTGTTGACGAGTTTGCGATCGCAGATGAATATCTTATACCATTTCATTTTAATAATGATACAAATAGGCGGGTAGGGGTTTAGCAATGCTCATACGTGTCAACTTAACGTGAAACCCTTGTAAAGACGTGATGTTCAGTTCTCTAGCTTACCATCACGATCCGCGTTACCCCACCCCGGTTTTGTCTAAAGCCAAAACGTCCCCTCCCCTTGGCAAGGGGAGGGGTTAGGGGTGGGGTAAAATGCCTGTGGAATAAGCGTTTGAGCTTAAGTTGACACCAATGAGCATTGCTAAACCCTTACGAAAATATATCTGTATCAGGTTTTTCGTGAATTGGTATTACTACCTGTTCATTTCAGAGATTTATCATCAAGCCTTCTGCCCTCTGCCTTTCTTCTGTAAAAAGAAATATTGAATTTGGGTACTTGTTTATCGAATTTGGGCGATCGTTCATAAAAAAAACTCCACCCGCAGGGAAATGGAGTTTTTGGGCATTAATTAGGGCTTGCTGAAAAAGTCGTGAAAAAACAACAGAAGAATTGAGTAGG
>JAVRCF010000100.1:0-29317 GCA_034530935.1 Aulosira sp. DedQUE10
AAAATTCTGGGATGTTCCAGTTCCAGAGTGATTCATACCGCCATTATGCAACGCCGATAATGCCTTACGTGAGGTATTAACTCGTGCAAAAGCGATCGCTGTAGTTGGTCATTCTGATAAACCCAATCGTATCAGTTATCAAATTGCCCAATTCTTGAGGCGAGCAGGTTACACTGTCTATCCTGTCAATCCATTAGTTAAAGAAATTGATGGCAAGCCTTGCTATCCTTCCCTCAAAGCAATTCCAGATAATGTGGATATTGTGAATATTTTTCGACGTTCTGAGTATCTGCCAGAAATTATAGAAGAAGCGGTTGCAATTAATGCCCAAACTGTATGGGCACAACAGGGTATCTGGGATCAAGCTTCTGCCCAAACCGCCTTAAATGCTGGGCTGAATGTGATTATGGATGCCTGTATTAAAATTGAGTATTTGCGTTTGGGTGTAGATGCAGCCAGGGGTTAGGAACTTTCAAGAAACAAGGGGCTAGGGACTAGTGTTTCTTTCATTCGTAGCGGTTGGTGCGCCGCCAGTGCGCCTGCTTCTAAGCAAAAAATATCCCATTGCTTTTGAAGCAGGGGGAGAAATAACAAATGACTAATGACAAATGACCAATGACGAATGATGAGGTTGTGCTTCAGTATTTTTACTGCTACATTCTGTCATGAACTAGGTGTTATCTAGTTCATGAAGGACTAATTGCATAGACAATCTCTGCAATTGCCATAAGGAAAAATCGATAGGAGAAATCTAATCTCCTATCTGGAATCACATTCGACTGTGTTGTAACAACTACGTAACTGACCAAACAAAGTGGAAGGATGAATAGTTTGCCACTTCTAAGCCCATAGTTTACAGTTCATCCTTTAGCTAACTATTATCAATTAGAGGTTTCTGCAATGATTATTGATCTATTGAGCCGTAAAGAGACTCACTTTGTCTTGTGGCGTGCCAATTATCGAGAAACAACGCCCACTCTCTACATTGGCAGCAAAAATCCCCAAGATCCCAGTCAAATAAATAAAGTCGGGGAATTTCCGCTTCATCAATCGCCAGATTTTCCTGAACTTTGGGAAGTTTCACCACAAGAGTGCGGTCTAAAAGACGGACAAGTCTATTTTTACTGGTTTAAAGTCCGCAATACAGACCCTTATGATCCCGCCAATGCTAGCCAAGTTCTCTATTGCACCGATCCCACAGCCACGACTGTAGACCGCCGGAAATCTGCACCTACGCCATCAGAACAAGGAGGAGTTGCTAGTTTTGATCCCGCAAGTGTGGTGTTATATCAAAATGGGACGCTGATTCCTTGCGATCCCGAAGGTGAAACTGTGGATTGGGAAGGTGATACATCTTTAGATACACTACCCGCCAACAATCGTTTGGTAATCTATGAATTACCTACCCGTTGGACGAAGATTGGCTCAAATGGCGCTATTGAAGCAGGAAATGGGACATTTCAGGATGTTTTAGCACTGTTAATCCCAGAAGCAACTGCTCCCACATTTCCTGCACTACGTACTTTAAATAATCGTGCCCATCTTGTGGAATTGGGTATCAATGCCCTAGAATTGTTACCCCCAGAAGATAGTGATGATAATCTAGAGTGGGGTTACGGTACAGCTAATTATTTCGCAGCAGATTTTGACTTAGGACGACCAGACCATCAATCAGCACCCACAGCTTCAACGGATTTAGCTAATCTGATCAAAGCTTGCCATCAGCATGGGTTGCGGTTTTTTATTGATATTGTGATGGCATTCTCACGGAATAATCCTTACCATAACGTGAGTTTTCTGGATTTTTACCTTAAGTGGGGTAGCGGCGATCCAGAACAAGGTAACAGAGATGGCTTTGGTGGCGATTTATTTAAATACAACTATTGGGTAGAAGGCTATCACCCAATTACAGGGCAAAAATCATGGTTTGTTCCAGCCCGTGAATACTTGAAAGCTCATATAGCCCACTGGTTGCAATACTATCGGGTGGATGGTTTGCGGTTGGATAGTGTGAATAATATTGCCAACTTTGACTTTTTGCAAGAGTTCAAGGATTTTGCCCGCACCTTATGGGATAAAAGGGGAGGAAAAGGCGATCGCTTTTTGGTAGTTGGTGAAGAGTTAAGTGTACCTTTATCTCTAGTACATCAAAATCGTCTCGATGGACTGTGGAACGAAAAGTTCAAGCAAATCATCCGCCAGGTAATTTTAGGTAAGAACGCTTGGGATGAACCTAGCTTTGAATGGAGTGTCCGCAAATTAATTGATTGTCGCAACTTAGGCTTTACAGATGGTTCTCAAGCAGTAAATTACCTAACTTCCCATGATGTTGGCGGTTATGGTAACGAACGTTTCTTCAATTACTTGGTGAGTAATGGTATTGATCGTACTGAACCACGCATTAAGCTGGGCTTTGTCTGCTTGTTAACCGCAGTGGGAATTCCGATGATTTTCGCGGGTGACGAATTCGCAGATCAGCAGGATTTAGGACTCACTGATGAGCATGGTAATCATAAACAGATTGACCCAGTTAACTACAGCCGCGTCAAAGACGATTGGCGACAACGCATTTTCCAATACGTTGCTAGATTAATCCACTTCCGCAAAAACTCTGATGCATTGGCTGTGAATGATACCCAGTTTATTCATAGTGACTTCAATGATGGCAAACGAGTGCTAGTTTGGCTGCGTGGTAATCAAGCTGATAATTTAGTAGTTGTGGTAGCAAATTTCTCTGACTACGGCACCCCCGGAGGTTCTGAGTACAGAGTTCCCAACTGGCCTGCAACCCCATCTGGTAAGCAGTGGAAAGAAATTACTCAAGAGCGAATAGTGCCATCAGAATGGGTAGGTAGAGAAGGTATCTTCCCTTGGGAAGCGAAAGTTTATACTCTCGTTTAATCATTCAAAGCCAGCATATTGGGGGACGCAACCGTCCCCCAAACCCCCTCCAAAATTATTGTTCTGTTTTTTTGTTGAGTAACTAGTTAAGTAACACGTAGGGTGCCCACCCTACAAAAATTTTTCTTTACTGTTGCCTGTTCCCTTGTTTTATAAATCAATTCAAAAATTAAAAATCGAATTGCTATATGTGTAGAGATGTTGCATACAACATAGTTCCTGAAGTTACTGAACAAATTCCCCTTTAGAATTAGAAATATTCTCAATTATTAACAGACTTACTTTACTCTTTTTGGGGGGGTATGATGAGCCGTCCAATTATTCTTGGTATTGTCGGTGACAGTGCCGCAGGGAAAACAACACTAACTAGAGGGATTGCTCAGGTACTCGGGCCGGAGAATGTCACTGTTATCTGTACAGACGATTATCATCGCTACGATCGCAAACAACGTGCAGAAATTGGGATCACAGCCCTCCACCCTGATTGCAACCATCTAGATATTATGCAGCAGCATTTATCGCTGCTTCGCACGGGACAATCAATTCTCAAACCAGTTTACAGCCACAAAACTGGGACATTTGAAGCACCACAGTATATTAAACCCAGTAAATTTGTCATTATTGAGGGATTACTTGGTTATTCTACCCGTGCGGCCCGTGATGCTTATGATGTCAAAGTTTATCTTGCTCCCCCTGAAGAATTACGCGCCCAGTGGAAAGTCAAGCGGGATACCCAAAAGCGGGGTTACAGCGCAGAACAAGTACTAGCAGAATTAGAAAAGCGCGAACCAGACTCAGATCAGTATATTCGTCCGCAGCGACAATGGTCTGATATTGTCATCAGTTTCTATCCGCCGGAAGATGAAACAGATGAAACTAATGGTCATCTAAATGTGCGGCTGGTACTACGTCCGACAATTCCCCATCCAGATTTTACCCAGATTGTTCAATCGACCAATGGTAATTCTCAGTCAGCGATTCGCTTGGGACTAGACAGGGATATGAGTAAACCTGTAGATGTGTTGGAAGTTGATGGTCACGCCAATTTAGATCAAGTTAATAAACTAGAGCAGATTATCTGTTCTGATATGCCGCATTTAAAGAGTATATGCGATCGCGAAAGTAATCCTGAACTTGGCAAAATCGCCGGTACAACTGGCGAAACACTCCAAAGTTACCCCCTGGCGTTGACTCAGTTGATTATTACTTACCACATGCTCAAGGCGACGCAAATTCATCAATAAAGCGGGGATTGGGGAAAGGTAAAGATTAAAGCCATACTGAGATTAGCCCCGCTAACGTTCCTTGTGGGCGACGTAGTTCCCTGTTTCCCCAACCCTGTTCCCCCAACCCTTTCATTGTTAATTAACTTGTGATCGCAACTGACTTTTTCCGCTTAGAACGCTTGCGATCTGATTTTTTCTTAAATCCTACCGCTTGGGCTTGATCGCTATCTGATCCATATTGCCCACGGATAACTTCTTTCATCGCTAATACAGCATTGTGAAATTCCCATTCTGCTAATCGCGCCGCATCAGATGCAGCACGGTATAAAGTTAATTTCTCGGTTTCGGCTTGTTGCTGGGCCAACATCGCTTGATAAGCTTGCTGTAACTTGGCAACAGATGCATCAGCGCGGGTTGTGTCGTAGCTGCTGACAGTTTGTAAACCGTGCCATGAAGTTATATCTTGACTAATTACTTGACGACGCAAACGGCGTGTTGTATTTTGGGCTGGCATAGAAATATACGTGGTAAACCATATATTTAATGTACCCAATATCACAAAAATATTATCAGTGAAGTAAAGAAAAGGGTAGTTTATTGATTGCCGATCGATGCAACTCAATTGCCGATGATGCAACTTAATTGCCGATCGATGCAACTCAATTGCCGGTGATGAAACTCAATTGCCGGTTGATGCAACTCAATTGCCGGTGATGAAACTCAATTGCCGGTTGATGCAACTCAATTGCCGATAATGCAACTCAATTGCCGATTGATGCAACTCAATTGCCGGCGTAACAATATAATGTAGGGAACACTGAAAGACTTTCGCTGTGGACAGATAGATTATCTTGATATTAGCCACTACTCAAAAATTAACCATGACTAACAGCCTAGCCATTGCAGAAGACATCAAAACTCTTCGCCAAGTTGAGGAAAAACTAGGTTTAACACTGTCTTTTGATGGCGAGTTTTTTACTGAGTGGATGAATGAGTTACCTGCATTGAGTGAAGCAGAACAAGTCAGGTTAAATCAAGTAAAAAAAAACTATCTTTATCAAATCTCTGATGGAATTCTTTTAGAAGAAACTGTAAAAATGGTAGTGCTTTCGCCATTGCTTGAGCTTGCAGGGTTCTATCAAGCACCTTACAAATTTAAAACTGAAGTATCTGTAGAAATTGAAGCACAAGGAGATAATGAAGAAATTTTACGAGGACGGATTGATGCTTTGGTTTTACAAGATAGATTATGGATTGTTTTAATTGAGTCAAAGAAGACCACATTTGATTTAGAACTAGCCATACCTCAAACATTGGCATACATGGCGGCTCATCTTGAAATAGAACAACCTTTATACGGAATGGTAGCTAATGGTAGCAGCTATTTGTTTCTCAAAACTTTGGGTAAACAATATGCTATTTCTGACCTGTTTGCAACCCGCTCGCAATACCGTAATAATCTTGATGAGGTTCTAAAAATCCTCAAGCATTTGGGACAAATCATCGCATATCGTTAAAAGAATGTCGCTTACTTAAGCAAAAGTTGAGGTCTAGAGCCCCGACTTCTTGAAGAAGTCGGAGATCTGAATCAAGCTTGTAAAACCAGGGAGAGGTTTTTTCATTGGGCTAATTAGACGGATAATATATGAGCGCTAGAATTCACGTTAAACGTAGGGTGTGTTATGCCTTATAGCAACGCACCATCAATGGTTTTCCCTGCGCTGCGCGACAACACAGCCGACGTTGAAACTAAATTTACTGAGAATGAGCAATAGATTTAAATATGATCGCGCAATAATTGTAGATTTTTACGGAAAGTAATTGTGTTGGGATGATCTACCCCTAAACTGAGTTCAGCAATTTCCAAAGCTTTTTCATACAGTGGTTCAGCTTCACTGTAGCGTCCTTGAGAATAGTAAAGTAAAGCTAGGTTGTTGTAACTAGTGGCAACATCGGGATGCTCTTCTCCCAGTAGCCGTTGCCGGAGTGACAAAGCTGTTTGATACAGAGGTTCGGCTTCACTGTACCTGCCTTGGGATTTGTAGAGTAGAGCCAGGTTGTTGTAACTGCTGGCGACATGGGGATGCTCTTCTCCCAGCAGCCTTTGCAAGAGTGATAAAGCTTTTTGAAACAGAGGTTCGGCTTCAGTGTACCTGCCTTGGGAATCGTAGAGTAGAGCCAGATTGTTGTAACTGCTGGCGACATGGGGATGCTCTTCTCCCAGCAGCCTTTGCAAGAGTGATAAAGCTTTTTGAAACAGAGGTTCGGCTTCAGTGTACCTGCCTTGGGAATCGTAGAGTAGAGCCAGATTGTTGTAACTGCTGGCGACATCGGGATGCTCTTCTCCTAGCAACCGTTGTCTGAGTGACAAAGCTTTTTGTAAAAGAGGTTCGGCATCACTGTACCTGCCTTGAGAATAGTAGAGTAGAGCCAGATTGTTGTAACTGGTGGCGACATCGGGATGCTCTTCTCCTAGCAACCGTTGCCTGAGTGACAAAGCTTTTTGTAAAAGAGGTTCGGCATCACTGTACCTGCCTTGGGAATCGTAGAGTAGAGCCAGATTGTTGTAACTAGTGGCGACATCGGGATGCTCTTCTCCCAGCAGCCGTTGCCAGAGTGACAAAGCTTTTTGTAAAAGAGGTTCGGCTTCACTGTACCTGCCTTGGGAATAGTAAAGTAGAGCCAGGTTGTTGTAACTGGTGGCGACATCTGGATGCTCTTGTCCCAGCAGCCGTTGCCGGAGTGACAATGCTGTTTGATACAGTGGTTCGGCTTCACTGTACCTGCCTTGGGAACGGTAAAGTGCTGCCAGGTTGTTGTAACTGGTGGCGACATCTGGATGCTCTTGTCCCAGCAGCCGTTGCCGGAGTGACAATGCTGTTTGATACAGTGGTTCGGCTTCACTGTACTGACCACGTTCCTTTAAGTAGTAGCCAGTCCTATTAAGTAACAAAGCCGCTGTTTCTAACTCAAATTGATATTGCGATATCCAATTAATTACAACTCTCGCATGGGGTAAAAGTCGATCGCAGTCACGCCAATTTGCATATTCAGCATTGGGAAATACTTGTGTAACCGCACAAACAGTCCTTTCTGCCCAAAGACGGCGCTTATCTTCATCCATCTCGGCTTTTAATACTTCCTGCACTAAGCGGTGAATATCAAAGGTTTTATTCGTCGGGTTACGGTAAATCAGCGAAAACCGTCCCGCTTCTGCGATAACTTTGAGCAAATCTAGAGGTTTGTTTGCTAATCGGCTGAGATTTTCTCCCAATTCTGCCCCACCCTCGGTAAAAATTTCTTCAGGAATCGCATCAGGCGCTAAAAAGGCGCAAACCCAAATCAAATCGGCGGCGGTGGGATTGCGTTGTAACACTTTCTCAAAGGCTAGGGAAAATGTAATCGTAACGCTGGGATGATCAATTGCTAATTCCCCTCGTTCCGCCAGGAGTCTCGCCCCTTCTTCTCGATAAAATTGCAAATACTCCGCCAAACTCGAAGGAGTTTCTTCAATAAACGCTGCTGCTTGATCTAATGCTAGGGGCAAACCGTCCATTTCCCGCGAGATTGTTTCTGCTAAGATGCGTTCTTCTTCCGTCACCGCATCCAACCCCGCCTGTTCTGCAATCAGTTTGGCACGCCGCAGCAACAACAGCGCCCCATCTTCTGATCGCATTTTTTTAATCTCAATTCGCTGATATATCCCTGTAGCCTGAGCGCGGGTAGTCAACAATACATAACCTTGATGTGATCCGGGAATAAACTCCCGCAGCATTGGTATTTCGTCAGCATTATCTAAAATCAACAGCCAGCCGTTATGTGTTGCTAACCACTGCTTAACTACTGTAAGTACAAAGCTTTCATCCTTTTCTTGGCTGACAGGTAAATTCAGCAACTCTGCCAGCTTCACCAAACCCGATACCAATTCTAGCTGCGAAGCTGCTCTTACCCAAAGTATCTGCTGATACTCCTAACGATAGCGATAAGCAAACTCGATCGCAGTTTGGGTTTTGCCGATACCACCCAAGCCGCTAAATGCTGCTGACTTCTTTGCTAACAGCGCATTTCGCATATCTTGCAAAACAGTTTCACGCCCCGTAAAAAACAGGTTGCGCGGGTATGGTATATTCCACAATTCTTCTGGTACAATTTCGTTCTTCGGCAGCGGGATAATTTTTGCCAATTCTTGTTGGAGTACCTGCAAACCACGGCCTGTTGGTGATTCTGTCCATCTTAATAATGCAGCAACGCGATCGCCTTGAGGAGCAGTCAATGGTGGAATTACATTATTTGGCGCATCCACTGCAAACAACAGCATATCCAACTGCTGCGCGGGTATATCATTGAGCAGTTGCATCAGTGCAGAGCGATCGCGTGGGGGATTAGCCATTAGCGGGTTGGCAAGAGTGATTTTCTATTTTAAAACAACAATACTTACGCTAATTTTCCGAATGGTATCGTCAACAAATCAAGGTGCATTAGCATACACGCTACTACTCGCCTCTAGGCTTGATTATCCACAACGAATAAATTCTCGCTTCGCTGTCTAATCGCCTAGGAATGAATTCCAAGGCTAATAGCTAAAGTCTACTAAAGTAGACTGCATATTCCAGTCCACTTGAGTGGACTTGCGCTATTAGCCCTACAGTTCACTGTAGGGCGGGATGTCGGTCAGCAAGATACTTTGACGATTACAAAAATGTCAGTCTTCACAAAGTCTCTAGCTAGTAAATTTACGGATAAAGAATGTTATCTAATTCCTGTTGCAGTGCTGCCAAACCGCAACCTGTTGGCCCTTGTGCCCATCTTAATAATGCCGCAGCGCGATCGCCTTGGGGAGCAGTCAACGATGGAATTACACCATTTGGCGCATCTACTGCAAACAACAGCATATCCAACTGCTGCGGCGGTATATCATTGAGTAGTTTAATCAGTTTCAGTCGATCTATTTTCGGCGCAGATCGTTTATTCTCACAGCCCATCGAGATTCCAACTTAATTTGGTCACGATATTTACATCGTCGCAACCCTTCTCCAATCTCACGCACTTCTATATCTAGGCGCAATCTTGCTTTATCTACTGGGCTAGCTGCAAGTACGAGAATTGTTTTGACCGCAGGACTATCGCTCATGATGTGGTAAAAAAAATTATTGCAAAAACTCAGTAATCAGGTTGAAATGGCTGTTTTGCTGCCAAACAGTCTATCAAAGGGAAGTATAAATATACAAAGACTAGATGACCCGCTGCAATATTTGCGATCGCTCAAACCAAACATAAGCTTACAGCAGTTTCCCTTGCAAGTTTTGGAGAGAATACCTGCCAAAATTAAAGATTTTATCAAATAGGAATAATTTATCGAGCAAACAAGGGATAAATAAAGATAGTTCCAACTATGGCGAATATTCTGGCAGTTATTGTATGACCTATTGCCTCAGAATTGCTGATATGCCTGAGACTGAGCGTCCGCGTGAGCGGTTAATGGCTCATGGCCCAAAAATTTTAGCCACAGCTGAATTAATTGCAATTCTGCTAGGTACTGGACAAGGGCCAGGAAAATTATCTGCTGTGGGTTTGGGACAATATATTTTGAGTGAATTGGGCAAACATCAGCGTGACCCTTTGGCAGTTTTGCGAGAAGTTACCCCAGCAGAATTAATGCAAATTCCTGGCATTGGGCCAGCAAAGGCAACTACAATCTTAGCGGCGATTGAATTAGGGAAACGCGCTTTTCAATCTCGACCAGAAGGGGAAACTATTGATAGCCCACTAGCGGCGGCGGCGGCTCTGAGCCAAAATTTAATGTGGCAAACAAATGAACGTTTTGCTGTCTTGCTATTAGATGTCAAAAATCGTTTGCTGGGAACGCAAGTAATTACCATTGGCACAGCTACTGAAACCTTAGCTTCCCCCCGCGAAATTTTTCGGGAAGTAATTCGTCAAGGTGCAACGCGGGTGATTGTGGCACATAACCATCCCTCTGGTAGCCTTGAAGCCAGCCAAGAAGATATAGAATTAACGCGTCAATTGTTAGCAGGAGCGAATTTTTTGGGCATTCCCCTGCTGGATCATCTAATTTTAGGCAATGGCAACCACCAAAGTTTACGGGAAATTACAACCTTATGGGATGAATATCCGCAAGGGGATTAAAAAAGGGGAAAAGGTTGAAGGTTTTCCCCTCTTAATTATTTATGTTATATTGATAGTTTGCGGGCGATTAGCACAGGGGTAGCGCACATCCTTCACACGGATGGGGTCACTGGTTCAAATCCAGTATCGCCCACTTATGTTGTCGATTAACACTTTATTTGTCGTCGTTAACACATTATTGTCGTTATTAAAGATTTAAATGTCGTCTTAACTTTTGATAACAGTTAAAGGAGCAGGGGTTGGAAAAGCAAATATTCTTAGTATAGAGCAGGCAGTAATTGGACGACAACTGATGGCAATACGTCCAATTTTTCTAGACTACGAGTTTATTTATTAATTATTTCTTCCTATGAGAAATTTCAAGCTTTAAGCATTGGTTCTACAGTTCCAGGAATGGGAAGAAAAGATATATTTAGATTTCTCTCTTGGTTTACCTCCCCTGGCAGAACAAAAAGGTACTGTAGAAAAGTGCGATCGCCTGCTTTCTATTTGCGACGAAATCGAAAAACGGCAGCAGCAAAGGCAAGAGAGCATTGTGAGGATGAATGAGAGTGCGATCGCTCAACTCCTATCCTCCCAAAATCCCGATGAATTCCGCCAACACTGGCAGCGCATTTGCAACAATTTTGACTTACTATACATCGTTCCTGAAACTATTCCTAAACTGCGTCAGGCGATTTTTCAGTTGGCAGTACAGGGTAAACTTGTTGGACAAGATTCAAATGATGAACCAGCTTCGATTTTATTAAACAAGATAAAACTGGAAAAAGAACTTTTAATTCAAAATGGGAAAATTAGCAAGAATAGGCTAAAAAATAGTGATTATGACAATGAAAACAAATCTTATTTACCACAAGGATGGATTTGGGTTCGATATTGTTCCTTTAAAGTTTTCAGCCACAGGAAGACAGATTCACTTTTTTACAAGAGATAAGTTTGAGTGGTTATATAGCAGTCCTAAATTATTCGTGAAAAATTAGATCCCCGACTTCTCAAAGAAGTCGGGGATCTGGACACTGCAAAGGCTCACAAATCATATAGGATTGCTATACTAAATCAAATAATGTTTGCGACACATCAATATATTCTAGAGGGCACGGCAGTGCCGTGCCCCTACAATCTGTCGCATTCTTTTTTAAAATTGGTATTACTTAATTTGAATCTGAAGGGGTGAGAAAAGACAAAAAAATGGAGGCAGTTATTTACCACCTCCCTAGCAAATTACAGCTTGGATAAAATTAGAAATGCTCTGGCAACAGACTAACTGCTACTCACAAATATCGTCAAGGCCACTCCCAAAATAATTGCCCCACCACCCAGTACAAATGACCAGAAGCGATGGTAACTATTGACAACAGTGCCATTCTCACTCTGAAGTTGAATCAAATCCATCCAAGGCGCAACGCCACGACGGAACCAACCTACAGCCCCAACTTGTTCACCAATTAAGCTTTGGACTCGCTTCATGCCAAACAGGAAATTGCCAATTGGGCCAAAGCGTGAGGCGTAGTGCAGATATAACATTCCACTACGGTCTTGAATTTTTAAATCGGAACCAAATTTAGAACCTGCGTCACCACGCCCAATGAGTTGTCCTTCCAGCTTTGCAGGTTGTCCGCGCAAGGGACTGGCGTAGGGGTCTGACATCAGGGTCAAAATATCGGTATCTGCTGCTTGTTTGTAGTCGGGGAACATCACCAAGGCTTTGAGCAAAATTCCTAATCCTAAGCCTATGAGTGGTGCGCCAAATACCAAGCCGGAATGAGGGGAACTAGACCAGAGAATCACGCCTATGAGTAAGCCAGCTAAGAAGCCGATAGTTTCAGCGCCGTACAGCACCACATCTAAGAAGAAATTACCGTAAAGCTTACTTCTATTGAGACTCTTACCTTCACCAATTACTCGCCCCATATCAAACTCAGTGGGTAAACCCAATTGTTCTGCATAGGTGCTAAGGGCGCGGACTCGTTTACCAGTTAGTGGGTGAGTAGAATTTAACTCCATCCACCAACCCCAGGGGTTAAACATATCCCATAAAAAGACGCGACCAATTTTTTGCGGGTCGGAAGCGATGCGGTAGGCCGTTCCAGTGGAAGCAGCAGCTTTCGGGTCATAAATGCCCAAGGCGCGGGTTCCTTCAATCAAACGGCTCGGTTCTTGCGTCCGCGAACCTTCTTCTATAATCCCGTAAGCAATCTTGACTAAAGCACGAGATAATCCATTAGGGTTGCCTGTGGTTTCCGCCGCAAAGTGGTCTGCAAAGTATTCTCTGGTACGAGAGAGATAGAGTAGTAGGTAAGTACCGACAATATAGAAGATATAGGCAACAAGGGCAGCAGTTTGCATCGCGTCTTTGATTTTGCTATCACCGCCACCACGACCAAACCTACTTGCTGTGCTGTAAATTAAGTAGCAAATTTGTACTAAGGTAGAAGCTGCTGTCATCACTGCAAAGTCCCAGTGAACAATGTGCCCTAATTCATGGGCGTAGACAGTAGCAATTTCATCATCATCTAAATAAGTAAAAAGCCCCTGACTGACTACTAAACGAGCGCTATTAGGCAATGAGCCATAAGTAAAAGCCGTAGGGTTTTGGTCGTTGATAATACCCAGCCGTGGGGTTTTGAGATTTTTTTGTTGACAGACTTCCTGAATCACTCTCGCTGTTTCTGGACTGAGACCTTCTACTTCTGCCAACTCTACCCAGCGAGTTTGGTAAAGCCAGCTTTGGGTGAAGTCCATCAAGAAAGGCGACAGGAAAAAGGCAGCAAGATTAAAAACTATAGTGATAGTAATAGCGATCGCTAATCCTTGCACTGGATTGTCGCTACCTAAAATAAATACTAAGCTCAAACCCAACGCTAAGACCATCCCAAACAGCAAGGTGATGGTCACACCAGAGGCTAATGCTAGACTTCCGCCCACACCACCCATTGCTAATTTGACACCAGCCGTCGCTGCACGTCCGGCTTGGGGAATGGCTCTAGGCTGGGTGACTGGTGCTTGCGGGAGGGTTTGACGAGCTTGTTCTGCCCAACTCCGCACTTGAGGATTATCACTCATCATTAACCTTTGACACAGGATTGTCGCTTTTTCAATTTCTCCTGTGCCTTGATAGGCTTTCATCAGCCACATCTGTGCTGAAAGATAATCTGAGGAATTTTGGTCTACAGCATTCCGGCTGACTTGTTCCAATATTTCAACAGCTTCGGAATAACGTCCTTGGTTAAAGGCATCTAATCCAGATTGCAATGACATAATATCTCCTTAGTAAAGGAGTAGTAATTGATCAATCAATACTCAATAGATCCACTATTCGTCATTGCCATTTCGTAAAACTTCAAAAAGGGCTAGGGATTAGGTGTAGTTGTGAGATTTATTGCAGTCAGGTTGCAAACATTCCTGGCTCAAAACGGCTTGTTTGTAGGTGGGAGTGTTTCTGATTGTTGGGTTCTACAGAAAGAGTTCAGCTTTTTTGCTGATGCGTAGGCGTAGCCAGTCGTAGACATCGCCTAATGCTCTGGACAAGTGATAATGCATCCTTGCGGCCATATCGATAGCAGGTCTTCTCGCACCCAACCAGTAATATTACTTGGAAACTTGATGCGATACCAACGATATTCACCCGCCTTTTGGTAAGAATCTTCAACCGTCACCAAATCACCTGAAAGCCCATTATGGAGAACCTTGCTTGTTAAGTTTGGAGACGAACGCACGTTAATTTTATACCCGCGCTCCCCGGAGATGGTTGCATAGCGCTTCTTGCTCGGCTGAAAGCTGACTAAATCGCTCCGTATCCAACCGCTTGCAGTCCCTTCCACCGTTGGTTGCACATAGTACCAGTAATTGCCATCATCTCCCCCAGTAATATTCATAACCTCCACATTACTGCCCGATGGTAAGACTTCCTCTACGGTTGCTGTCAAAGATGCACTTGTTCGCAAATTACTTCTACTCGTCAAGGTTGCCGGACGAGCCATTGCAGGCAGTACCACAGTCATTAATGTTCCAACAGTCAACAATCCTGCTGTCAATCTTGTCATTAAACCCATATATTCTCCAAAAGATATTTGATAACCAAAGGATAAAATCGAACTCGCAAGCCAAGCTAGCTAAATATAAATACAGAGAAAATCAGAGCTTTTCCGAAAAAGCGAGTCTTCTTGAAGAGGCGTTTATCCTGGTTAATCAATAATCAAAAAATCATTTTTGGAGAATTGGTATTATATCGGTTCTCATTTGGATGCAATCTCTAAAGATTGGCACTCTTGCCCCAGAACTCAGTCCCTAGTAGTTCGCCAAGTTCCCTTGGAGGAGTAAAAGGGAAAGGGGAAAAGGTTTTTAATCCTTTCCCTCTTCCCCATTGCCTCTTATCCTTAGTCCCCAGTCCCTAATCCCCACTATCAACCAGGTCGTTGCTCGGTCAAAACCTGATAAGCATAATTGAAATCATCAGTAGTAATCTTGATATCAGCAGGTACTGTTTGCCCTTGAGAACGAAAACGGCGAATTGCCTCAACAGCCGCTTGATTGCACAGCAATGTCAAATCTGCACCATTCCAGCCATTAGTCATTTCTGCCCAATATTCCAAATCCACATCTTGCAGTGGTCGTCCTTGGCTATGAACTTGTAAAATTGACAGTCGGCTGCTTAAATCTGGTAAATCTACTTTCAGTTGTAAATCTAAGCGTCCAGCGCGCAATAAAGCAGGATCTAGGGCATCAGGTCGATTTGTTGCGCCAATAACTAAGATAGTGGTTCCCACCTGTAAGCCATCTAATTCGGTGAGTAATTGACCAACTACGCGATCGCTTACTCCAGAATCACCATTGTAACTGCCTCTGGCTGGGGCTAAGGTATCAATTTCATCAATAAATACTACGCAGGGGTCTGCTTGTCTTGCTTTGGCAAATAATTCCCGTACTGCTTGTTCGCTGGCTCCTACCCAACGGCTGAGTAATTCTGGCCCGTTGACCCCAATAAAATTCGCTCTGGCTTGGGAAGCTACGGCTTTGGCTAATAAGGTTTTGCCAGTTCCCGGAGGCCCCCACAGTAATATCCCTTTGGGTGCTAGGGCTTTGGTTTGCAGGTAAAGTTCTGGATACAGTAACGCTCCTTCTACTGATTCACGTAATGTTTGCTTAATTAAATCCAAACCACCAATATCTTCCCAAGCGATATGGGGAACTTCAACTTCTACACTCCGCAGTACAGCTGGTTTGATTTCTTTGAGTCCCTGTAAAAAATCAGATTGGTTAACCGTCATATTCTCTGGAACTTGCACCTCAAGCGAAGGAATCTGACGGCGCAGAGCTGTGTAAGCAGCTTTTTGACAGACGGCTTTTAAGTCAGCCCCCACAAATCCCACGGCTCGTTCGGCGATAAAATCAAGGTCAACTGTCTCATCCACTGGCATAGCACGGGTGAGTATTTGCAGAATTTCTTTGCGGCCGTTGCAATCTGGGATGCGAAACTGAACTTCACGGTCAAATCTTCCAGGGCGGCGCAAAGCTGGGTCAAGATGGTCGGGGCGGTTCGTCGCAGCCAGCACAATTACACCTTGGCTGTGGGAGAAACCATCCATTAGACTCAATAGTTGCGCTACCAAGCGTTTTTCTACTTCCCCTTCTACAGCACTGCGGTCTGGGGCCAAGCTATCGATTTCATCGATAAAGATAATACAGGGAGCATTTTTGGCAGCTTTCTCAAAAATACCTCGCAGTCTTTGTTCAGCTTCACCGTAATATTTGCTGATAACTTCTGGCCCGACGAGGGCGATATAGTTAACGCCGAGTTCTTCAGCCAAGGCGCGGGCTGTGAGAGTTTTGCCTGTACCAGGAGACCCAACTAACAACACGCCACGTGTAGGTTCTAGCCCAAGTTTTGCCAGGAGGTCGGGGCGTTTTAAGGGTATGGCAATCAGTTCTTTAAGTTCTTTGAGAACTTCACTGAGTCCACCAACATCTTTGAGACTATAACCAGAAGGTACATCAGGCGGGACAATGGGGTCAGAAGCTCCCCCATTTCCAGCGCCACCAGAATTAGCAGGAGGTTGAGTACGGAAGCGACTAGTCCCAACATCATTACCCATATTATTAGGACGAGGCATATTCCCATAACGAGGAATATTGCTCATCGAACGGGAGTTAATCTGCACATCCGTCTTAATCTCGCCTTTATCCATTTTTTCTTCTAGAGTTTTCACTAACTCTACTAATTGCTCAAATCCCTTAAATAACTCACTCATAAAATTTCTCCGACAGTTGACTAAAAAAATCCCACTATTTTCTTAGTTGCATTCATCTGTTATTAGCAATTAATTCTTCAAATTCAAATAACAGATATGCTGCACATTGAATTCTTGCCAGCGCCTCTACAGAACGTGGTAACTTAGGTAAATGGATAATTGTTTGTTCGGGAAATAAACTGCCGTCTATTTCTGCTTCTGGACTGTAGCGATTCTGCACCACATAAGGTTGATTAACCCCCATCTTTGCCAAAGATTCCGTTAATCTTATGTGTTCGGCAATAATCGCCGCTTCCGCCTGAATTACACCAATAAATTGAGTGTCATGGGGATTCTTTAACTTCTTTTGTGCCTGCACAACTTGTTGACGTAAACCCCGCAAACGCCCAATTACATCAACGTGACCCAAAATATTTTGATATTTCATCCACAGCTTAAATATCCACGTTAACCAATCTCCTAAAGCTGATGGCATTTCCAAAAATCGCAGGAGATGACCAGTAGGCGCTGTATCTAAAATAATTAAATCTTGTTGCTTGCTATCTAATAGATCCATCACAGTGACCAGAGATAATATCTCATCAATGCCAGGTAAGGCTTGAGACATAATTTGTCGCCAAGCTTCTGGTAAGTAAGCAACATTCACTTGAGAATCTGTTTGTGCTCCTTCACCACTAATCATATCTGCTAACTCCCACAGATAATCTGAGCGGAATTTGTCTAAAACTTTAGTTTCATCCACTTCTTGACCGCTCAAATTAGCAGTTAACATTACAGGCTCATGACCTAAAGTTTGTCCAAAAGCATCTCCTAATGAATGAGCTGGATCTATAGAAATTACGCGAATTTTTTTATGGGGATAATGCTGAGAACAAGCCCAAGCTATTGCTGCTGCTACTGTTGTTTTTCCCACACCTCCTTTGCCACCAACAATAATTAGTTGGCATCCTTCAGCCAAAAAATCAACAAAACTAGGAAGAATTTTATTTGGCCATTGAATCAGTGGTGGTGGAGCAAGTTCAACACGATCAATTGTTTTAATTTTGGCAGCTAGACTATCTAATAAAACCCCGCCTAAGGGGGCTGCTTGCTGCTGCGGTACGATAAAGATAGGTTTTTCTGGTGCTATTTGTAAGTATTTACTAATAAAATTTTGCTGTTCAGCATAACGGTCTTTTTCTAGAGATGCATCTGTCAAAAAGCGATTAATGAATAATCCGGCATAGGGAACTTCTAAGTTTTTTAAACTAGCTAAAAAGCGCTCAGTTTCTAAAAAACACATAGGTTCAGAAACTGCTACTACTAAACAACCAGTAAATTTCTTATCTTGCAGTAAGCGTCTGCCTTCTGCTAATTGAAACTTCATTTCAACTAAAAAGTTATCCACTTCGTCTTTTGTATAACTACCCGTAAAACTTTGGCTAATCACACGATGTTTCTGTTGAAATAATTCAAAAGAATTTAAAATAACATCTAAAAAATCTTTTAATCGTAATAAATTTAATGTGTGACCAGATGGAGCCATATCGAGAACTATACGATCTACCTGCTTTTCAGAAAGCAGACGTTGAATTTCTAGCAACCCCATTAGTTCATTTAAACCGGGCCAATTCAAATCCCAAACTGGCGCTAAATCTTCTCCATCTGCTAAACTGCCTCTCTCAACAAGTAATTCTAAAAAATGGCTATATTTTGCTTTAAATTCCAATAGCAGTTTTTGTGCATCTAATGCCTGAACACTCAAGTTAGGTAAATCGGCTAAGGGCAAGGCATTATCTTTGACTTCTGAAAGTAAGACATCTCCTAAAGAATGTGCTGGATCTGTAGAAATTAACAAAATTCTTTCTTGAGGAAACTTTTTCGCCCAATAACGAGCAAAACTGCAAGAAATGGTGGTTTTACCAACCCCACCTTTGCCGCTAAACATGACTAAATTTAGTGAGTCGTAGTGGTTCATAATAAAACTAGAAATTTCCAGCAAACTTGTAAATAATAATTAAACAAAGTGATATGGGGGCAGACTTTCTCCTAAAAAGAAATCCCAACGGGGCGAAGCTGCTTGCCAAGTTAAAAACTGTTCTAAAAATAAAGTTTTATCTTGATGATTTACTAAAAGATAAATCCGTATTTCTTCTCCTTTGTCTTGGACAATAACGTAGAATTGATAAATTTGTATGATTAAATTAATCAAACTATATTTTTCATCAACTTGTGTAATCATGAAAGCTTTTTGATTTTCAAAAAGTTGTTTTTTCGCTAAAAAATAATCTCTACCTCCGCCTACAGTGGATTTTACAGGTTCGTTAAAAGTCCGAGGAATTAATTTTAAACTATATTCAGTTTTTCCCTGAATCTTATATAATTTTTCTCGGTACTCTTCAGCATGAGACTCTATATGGTTGAGTAAGGTTGTTTGGGAAGAAAAAGAAGTACCAAAACGCAAAGGTAAAACTGTGGTTTGTTGAAATAGTTCACGAATGATGCGATCGTGAGCTAAAACCATTTTGATAACTTGCTCGTCATTGTTTTGAACTGATTCTAAATATATGCCTGGTTCTACAACGGCTGAAATACCAAAACCATGAATCAAGAATAGCTCACCAGCATTACCCTCTGGCAAATGTAAGGGTATATCAGGGGTATTAAAAAATGCATAAGTGTAAAGATTTAATGACTCCATTGTTGCAAGCAAATCCAAATGAGTGAGATTTTTGTTTGTTTTTAGAGTATCCATATTGACATTAAATAAAAAAGTATTAAATGTATTTTTAGACTTTACAATCTTATTTTCTTAGCTATAATACAAACAATTGTTCAGGTAAATTAAATGATGAATATTCGTAATCGCGGCTCTATCAGACCTAAAGTAACTACTATGCCTCGTAGTAAATCTGAAGCTTCTAGTCAATTAGAGCTTTATAAACTGGTAACAGAACAGCAAAGGATTAAACAGGAGTTACAGTTTATAGAGCAGCGCACAGTACTTTTAAAACAACGTTTGAGTTCTCTCAAAAACCAGATAGCAGAGACAGAAAAAAATATTAATAAATTCCGCTTATCTGATTCTAGACCTCCTCAATTACCCAAGCGTCCTCATATATTTTTTGAAGCTAACAATTACCAAGCATTTGAAATAGAATATTAAATTTCAAAGCTTTGATGTATTTGCCAATATTAGAACGCATATAATTCAACTATTAACCCGCAACTGCGGGTTTTTAATTTAACATAAACATTAAAGTAATTTACTAGAAATATTAGGGTGATAAGACCAAATTTTCATTATCTTCATCTTTTTTATTAACCAGAAATACTTCAGCAAGGACTTTATTTTCTTCAGATTCGTATACAAAGTAAGTTTCTTCTGCTTCATCCTCTTCAGATTCTGCTGATTCTGCATCCAAACGGGCTTGATCTTCCAAAGCTTGAATTTTCAACAGAAGTTCTTCTTCTTGTTCCTCAAAATCTGCTTCAGAAATTTCACCTATATCAAAAGAAAGTTGCAAACTTAATAATTGTTTATGCAAATTCTCTTGAGCATCAAATTCAGTATCAGTACGCTCTTGAATTTGTTCTCCAATCCACATGAGTCCACTAATTGGACCCATTACTGGAAATAGTAAAATTTTTCCAAGCATATTGTCAACTCCAATTAATCAATCTGAGCAAATGTATAAGGCGCAGTAAAATTGTTGTAGCGAATGCGTAAACGTTCACCAAATTTTTGGTCAATAGCTTCGACACGCTGGCTAAATAAAGATTCGTTATCCCAAGCAATCAAAAAAGCAGCGTTGTAAATCATTTCCTCCATCATGGGTTCACTTTCTACAACCTCTTCTGCTAAGGGATTTAGTTCATTAAAGAAAGCTTGAATTACAACTTCTTTACGAAGTTGCAAATTGCTTTCAATTAATTGTCCGATTTGAATAATTTCCTCCATACTCAAATTTTTTCCTTCCATGTTGTCGCGCTTCTGCTTCAATTCTGGATTAGAGAGCATCATTGCTTGTAATTCCGATTTGGTATCCCAAAGAATTTTCACGCTAACTTCTCGTTTACCTGACAACTTTTGGAAAAGTTCTCGTAACTGTCTTTCACATGGTTGGATTAGCTGAGAAATTACTGTTTCCCAATTTTTCACAACTAATCCAAACCTGAGAGGCAGAAGAGTACGAAAACCTTCCTGCATTGCTTGTTCTAAAACTTTTTCATGGCTGATTAAATTTTTGCGAGAAGCCAGATATTTTTCTTGCTTAGCATTTGAATATAAAAAAGTAAATCCCTCAATTATTTGACTATAAACAGGTTGCGAATCCAACCCTTTGAGAGCAACCGTTGACGGAATTGGCTCAGAAAAAATACCGTACAAATAAAGCCCAGAATCCATAATAAAAGATTAATTTGTAACTACAACGGTCTTGAGGTTAACACTAAACGCAATTTAGCGTGAATGAGATCGATTTGAGCAACACCTAAATCTATTTCACCGTCTACAACAATTCCGGTGTTCAAAAGACGGTCTAATAGTTCTAGTACAGACGGACGATTTCCAGTTTCCCCAGGATAATAAGATCCAGGACTCGGTAAAAGACTACCAAGCTCTCCTAAATGTATGTTTAGATCTGCTGGATCAATTTCAAAAATCTGACACAAATTTAAAATTTGTTCTTCTAGTTTTTGCAAACTATCTGCTGCTCGCTCTAATTCAGATTCACTAAGGCACTCCTGTTCCATACGCCGAATTATTTGAGCTTCCATCAGCTGACGTATTAGTTCTACCACAGTTAATAGTAAAGGAACTAAACCAGCTTGTTTATTAGCTTTAGAATTGGTAGCCAGCAAATCGTTGGAATTTTCAACTGGAGTGCAAACCATTGCCATGATTCTACCTTTTTTAATTTATTTGAGGCGATTTAATTGTTGAGATTTGAGTAACCTCAGTCTAGCCATCAAGTTGAGAATTTATTGGCAATGGGAAATTTTCTTCAGCGCTTTGACCATCATCTTTAGCATTTACTGTTAATAGCTCTGAATTGTTCATATTCGCAGCAGTGAGTACACGTAGCTGCGCTTCTAAATTTTCAAGTCTATGCTGAAGTTGTTGGTTTTCCTCAACTAAACGTTGAGATTTACTACTGAGATAAGGGTCATTCTCCCACCAATTAATACCCAGTTCTTTTGCTTTATCAACGGAGGAAATTAATAAGCGGATGCGGATATGAATAAGTTCGGTGGAGGCGATAGATATAGAAATATCACCAGCAATCACAATTCCTTTATCTAAAACCCTTTCGAGAATATCTGCCAAGGTAGAACCTTGTGTAGATGTAGTAATAGCTCGACTTGAGTTAGATTGAGAACGCGTTGGCAGGATGGGTGTAGTAGTCACGATGAATTAGACTCTTGAATAATATAAACACGGTTTTTTTGTTCACTAAGCTTTTTTCTAAAGCATCAATTGGGATGGTCGCTTAACAAGCTTTCATCTAGAGTGAAGAATTCTGCGATCACATCTGTTCGAGCCTCCGCTTCACCACCTATTTCAGCCTCTGCGACCTCATACGGATCACTATCATCGACTGGCTCTACCGGCTGTAAGTGTAAGTGGTTGAGTAATTCTAGAAATACAGTTGTCGATTCGCTTGCAGATAATTTTGTACGATTGAACAAAACATCTGCACAAATTTCTCGAAAATCTGAATTTTCTGGTGTGACCAAAATCTCGTGTTCTGCACATACCTTAGCAATCATCAAACAAGACCGCAATCCAGAGGTCTTTTCGCCACCAGTCGCAGAGCGAAATGCTTTCACTAATCGCACAACTAACTGAGCATATTCTTGATTAATGCCTGTTTTATGTGTTAATATTTCGGTCTGAGTTAGCTCATCCGGTTCTGGCATATTAATGGTTACCAACCGATCCATTAAAGCATCTTGAGTTCCATGAACTCCACAATATTCTTCTGGGTTAGAGGTAAAAATAGCCCGAAATTTAGGATGAACGTGTAAATATTCTGGCTGATTACTGCTTGGAGGAAGTGTAAGAATTTTTTCTTCTAAGGCAGAGAGCAAGACGTTATTTACTTCCGGTCGTGAACGGTTAAATTCGTCGTAGACCAAGGTTAAGCCTTCGCGACAAGCTAAAGTTAGTCTAGAATCAACCCAATTTTGTTTTAGTTCGTCTTCTACTTTGAGAACGTTGTGAATGTAATTGTCTAATAATTTTTTGTGAGTGTAACCCGATTCACTACCAATTAAATCAGAACTCTTAAATTCATCATCTCCAAAAATCAACATAATTGGTCTATCTAGACAATTGGCTAGATGCATGGCTAAGGTCGTTTTTCCTGTACCAGCCGGACCACGTAAATGAATAGCAAATCCTGATGTCAAATAACGCAGCGCCCGAATTGCTACTTTTTCAAGAGCAGGTGTGACTACAAACTGTCCAGGACGAACACGAAGAACAGCTCTTTTTTTATGATTTTCAGTGATACTCATAAGTGCATGATGGTGGGAAGATAAACTTTCAAACAAAAAAAAATCAGATATTATTTGTGCATCAATGTGGTAAGATTGTATTTGAAACTACAAATAAGCCTCTATTGATTGTTTGCATAATCAACTCTCGCTAGAGTTATTTATTGTTCACTAGTGTAAAAAGAGGTAAAAGACAGGTTGTCAGTTGTTTTATACTGAAACCTTGTCATCAGTAACAATATATGCTATTTAAATTTCGTGCTAAAACTCATTGTTGAATTTGACTACCCCCTGGTCTTATCAGTTTTTACCTATAAGATGAGGGGGTTTTACTATTTAGCCCCGTTCTTCAACAGATAAACTCCATTTGTTTGGAGCATTTACTAACCAATAGATGTGCCAAAAATGCTTGCAAACAAATCCTGACGGAATTGGTGCAGCTGTTGCTTTTGTTCTTGAGCTTGCGCCATTCTTTCTTTAGCTGTTTCGGCTAAAAATTCGTTGGTTGTTTCCTCAAGTTTTTGATGGAATTCGTACAAATATTGCGCTTGCTCTTGAGCTTGCGCCATTCTTTCTTTAGCAGTCTCCGATAAAAACTCGTGAGTGTTTTGCTCCAGTTCCTGATGGAATTGGTATAGATGTTCAGCTTGTTCTTTAGCTTGAGTAATTCTTTCTTTAGAAGTTTTTGCTAAGAATTTGTTAGTTTTTTCCCGAAGTTCCTGACGGAATTTATGCAGATTGTTTGTTTGTTCTTTAACTTCTACTTCTCTTTGCGCTGTGGTAAAAAATAAGAATTCTTGAGTATCTTTAAATAGTTGAGTTACTTCCTCAGCTATTGCCTGATTTTCTTGCCTAATTCTTATCATTAAAGGAGTCATTATATTCTCCGCAATAATACTAAAATAATTGTGAATTAACTACATTCACGTAATAATTTATATTTAGCGAATGTAGCTCAATCAATATCTGCATTTTTCCTTTTATTTTTGGATAAATCTTGTTTAAGAATATCTAAATAATTAGAGAAAAGCATTATAAATGTAAGAATTGCCAACTTAACAATTCTGATATTATCAACTCTGCTTAATTATTAAGCAGGTACTGCGGCTGACTGAGTTAGACCAACAGCTTCTGCATACTTCAAGTATGTTTCAACAGAAGCGATAACGATTCGAGCTTCAATAGCAAGTAATTCAATACCAACGAGAGAAACACGTACCCAAGCATCTACAACGATACCTTTGTCTAAGATCCGATCAATAACTTCGGCCAAGCTTGAAGAGGAATTGGTTTTTTCGACTGCCATATGATTGCACCTTAACTCATTGTTGTTGTTTTCGGATTGATTTGGCTTTTGCTTTCTCAATCGCTAAAACAATACTATTAACACCTGGTTGAAATGTAAATAGAGTTACATGGTGAATACTGTAAACAAATATAAATACGTTTAATAATATACAGTAGCAATATTTATGCTTTGTGTAAATTGTATGTTTTAAAAATACCTTATATATTCTAATTGTATATTTTATAACTTATATTGTTTGTTTTGTATAAAATAATATTGTTACAAAAATCATATTTTATATATAAGTATAAACATTAATCATTATTATATGGTGTAATCTCGCCTCGCTTTCAGTGATACTACGGATACAAAATAGTCACTTACATGAAATAGGATGATTGCAACAATTTATAATTGTCTAAAAACCATGTATAAGGAAGCAAATCCTGCTCCAGTCAGGCAAGAAGCTTTAGCTGGCTTAGTAGCTAATTTTGTGCAACAAGGTCACAAGTGATCGCAACCTCAATTATTTTCAGACAGATTTACATTTAAGGAATGCCCAAATGTTTTAAATTGGCTACAACAGGAACATGATGATATATATTCCTCTGCGGTTGATATAGTTGAAAAAACCCTTGAGCAATTTGAAATCCGAGTTCAAAACGGTTGATTTAATCAATTTTGTATTTCGCTTACTCCTGTGGAGAAGCAAGCTAAGAGTAGCGTGTCGGAGAGAAAATTTGAGCCAGTGGGTTGGACGGGTTCACCTAAAACTTTGTCAATATAATGTGCTCGAAATTAGGAATATTTTTACGCTGAGTCTTGAGAATTGGAGATGAAACTAAGAAATTTATAGTCATTTTCAAATTGGTGGAATATATATCGTTTGTATGGGGTGCAACCATGTTCATTGGTGTCAACTTAACGTGAAACCCTTATCAAGACGTGATTTTGAGTTCACTCACTTACCATCACGATCCGCGTCACCCCACCCCAGTTTTGTCTAAAGCCAAAACGTCCCCTCCCCGCAGGCGGGGAGGGGATTGAGGGTGGGGTAATACGCCTGTGGAATAAGTGTTTGAGCTTAAGTTGACACGTATGAACCATGTTGTGCCCCTATCGTTTTTTGCTTTATAAAAATGGAAATATCTCTTCTCTAGCTTATAGTCCCCTATTTTCAAGTTAAAATCGCACAGCAGAATGGGAGAGTATTGCCTAAAAATATGAACCAAGGTTGGTAGGATAGGGAAAAGGCAAAGATTGTGGCCGTACTGGAAAGTTGTTGTTTGCTATGACTATTCTTGACATTGCTTCTCCCCTGATTGCGATCGCTCAAAAAACTCGCCACGCTGCAAGTAAGTTGGCTGTTCTCCCCACCGAGGCGAAAAATCAAGCCATTGAAGCGATCGCCCAAGCTTTAGAATTGGCAAGAGACGAAATCTTACAAGCAAATATCGCTGATTGTGAAGCAGCTACTGCTGATGGGATTGCCAAACCACTTTATAAACGCTTGCAGTTGGATGAACATAAATTAAGAGATGCGATCGCGGGAGTGAGAGATGTCGGTAAGCTAGCCGATCCAGTCGGGAAAGTACAGATTCACCGCGAACTCGATACAGGCTTAATTCTCAAGCGGATTACAAGTCCATTAGGAGTTTTGGGAATTATTTTTGAAGCACGTCCCGAAGCCGCCATTCAAATTGTCTCTTTGGCTATCAAGTCAGGTAATGGCGTAATCCTCAAAGGTGGTAAAGAAGCAATACGTTCTTGCGAGGCGATTGTCAAAGCAATTAAGCAAGGCTTATCCCACACTGCTGTTAATCCGGATGCAGTGCAATTGTTGACAACTAGAGAAGAAACTCTAGAACTTTTGCGGTTAGATAAATATGTGGATTTAATTATTCCTAGAGGTTCTAACTCGTTTGTGCGGTTTGTTCAGGACAATACCCGCATTCCGGTGCTTGGTCATGCAGATGGCATTTGTCATCTATATATAGATAAAGCAGCGGATCTTGCCAAAGCAGTTACCATTGCTGTTGATGCCAAAACTCAATATCCGGCAGCGTGTAATGCCATTGAAACTTTGCTAGTTCACGCCAGTATTGCCCCAGATTATCTACCAAACCTGGCCGCAGCCTTGCAAGAAAATCACGTGGAATTAAGAGGCGATGAAGGCACTGCCAAGATTTTGCATAATATTACCACTGCTACAGCGCAAGACTGGGAAACAGAATACAGCGATTTGATTTTGGCAATTAAAATTGTAGATTCATTAGAAGACGCGATCGCCCACATTAACGAATATGGTTCTCGCCATACAGAAGCAATAGTCACAGAAGATTTAGCCTCTGCGGAAAATTTCTTGGGATTAGTGAATGCAGCTGGAGTTTACCACAACTGTTCTACCCGCTTTGCTGATGGTTTCCGCTACGGTTTTGGGGCAGAAGTAGGCATTAGTACTCAGCAAATGCCGCCTAGAGGGCCAGTTGGTTTAGAAGGATTAGTAACCTACAAATATCAGATGACTGGCAATGGTCAGATTGTAGCTAGCTACACTGGAGCGAATGCGAAGTCATTTACACATCGGGATTTACTTTGAGGTCAAGAGTCAATAGCCAAGGGTCAAAAGGAGCCAGTGCGTTGCGCGGGTTAAGAGCGTTGTAGCAACTGGCGTTCAAAAGTCAAGGGTCATTAAATTATTTCTTCCTCATCCCCCTTCGCCCCTTCGCCCCTTCGCCCCTTCGCCCCTTCGCCCCTTCGCCCCTTATCCCCAGAGGGGACCCCATCTTCCCCAATCCCCAATTCACCGCTTATTTATTGTGTCTTCTGCACCCGTGTAACCAGTTGCTACCCAAAGAATCGCTCTAGCGCCATCGCGGAGGGATTTTTCCAGTGGTTCGGGCGATTTTTTTGAAGGAACTGCTACTGTTTTGAACTCAATACCGCGACTACCCAAAACAATCTCACCAATGACACTGGCACGAGGCATATGAAAATCGGAGGTAACTAAATAAACACTCTTGATGCCGTGCGCTTGCAAATCATCAACCAAGGTGGTAAAATTAGTAACTGTATCTACTGCCTCGTAATCTAAGTGTAATCTGTCAGGATCAACTCCTGCTTTGGAAAACACCTTTTGTGTAGATCTAGGTGGACTGCCACCACTAATCCAAATTGGTAAATTTGGATGCCTTTTAGCAAAATCTGCTGTAAACTTTTCTCGCTCTAAATTTTTCGTTGAACCGCCTAATACCAAGACAGCTTGCGGTTCCACAATTTGGCTTTTGACTTCCTTGTATCCCAACCACATTAATAGCGGGAGGGTAAAAGCCATAAACCGAAAAGATTTACCTGTAAACAATAGCTTATTCAAGGCTCTAATACTTCGTTTACTGATTCCAATTTTTCTTTAAATAAAAGAAAAACAATAATTATCTATGTTAGTAGAGTTACAAAAAATCTTTCCAAATAAAATTTGGGGATTTTTCCCTGAAAACTCATTGAACGTGAGTCAGAGGAATGTGATTTAACCTCTCTACTGCAACAGTAGAAGCTGAAAACCCTGATTTCTACCTTACTCCTCTCTCTGCTCCTAGTCTAGGGCGACCAAAGGGAAAAGTTTACTAAACTTACGTCTATTAAAGGCGTTTTAACACTTTCATTGCTAATTGTCGATGTACTATCCTACCCTGTATCAGCAGTTTCTCTATGAACTTCCGATACTTTGATACATTTTTATTTTTTTCTAGCACATAGGATTTGCTAGATATGTATAGTCAAAACTAAGGCACATTTTATGTGTCAATTATTGCCAAGCGGCTAGTTATTTATGTCATTATTTCTGAGGTTGAATAAGTTCGTAGTCAGGACTAACCTAAGGGTTTTGCGTTCGCGGAGCATTCCGTAGGGAATTAGTACAGTCCTGAATTTTGAAGCACTTTAGTGTTTACTACGAACTTATAGTGATTAATAACACGGGCTACTAAGCAAGAGTTAATTTTATACTTCGTTGGAGGCAAAGTATCTAGGGTTGTAGCTGGAAAAATTGGTTAGTCAAAATTTGTAGGAATGTTGACTCTGTTTATTTATCGTTCAATCTTAAATCGATGACAGTGGCATTAAAGTTATAGTTAAAACCTTCTAATTCAAAGGGCATACCAATTTTGACTTTGCTGTTACCTAGAACTGGGCCATTTGGAGTGATTGTGGCTTTACCTTCTAAGGTCAACAGCATATCTGTACTATAATTGTTAGCTTTTGGATCTGGTAACTCTTTGATAGAACCATCAGGTTGGGGAACATTTATTGTTCTTGGTAGTTGTTGCATGGATTTAATCGCAATCTCACCGTGAGGTTGATTGCGGATAATCACGTTAGTCTTACCACCTGCTTTCAGCCCTTTATCAAATAACTGCTGAGGGTTGCGAACATTCAAGCCACGAACTACCAAGTCTACTTCTATCGGTACTGTTTTAGCGCCGACTTGGGCCACAGAACCGGAAGTACCGGGAAAGAAAAAGATGCCAAAGATAACTAGCACAATAACTAGTAAAGCACCTAAATCGAGGAGGTTAATTTTACCGAACAAGCGGCCTTTGGTATCTAAAATAGCCATAACAAGTTTTCCCAGATGTGAGCGGAGTAATTGAGTTGAGCAGCAGGCTTGACTAGAGTCATGGCAATGTTCCCTACTTAGTAAGCACTCAAAGCGGCTGGGCGCTATAGTCATGCGACAGTGTATCATGACTTCTGAAATTACGGGACTAAGCAATCAAGTTCCGGAATTATTGTTATTTTTAGCTGCTGAAACAATCTGTTCTCAGTTGGCATCTATGAACTCAAATGTAGGATGCTAGGGAATACCAAAAAATAAATTATCCCAAATTGTAGGGGCGGGATTACCCCCATTGGTGTCAACTTAACGTGAAACCCTATGAAGACGTGATTTTAAATTCCTTCACTTACCATCAAAATCCACGTTACCCCACCCCAGTTTTGTCTAAAGCCAAAACGTCCCCTCCCCTTGG